>NC_015321.1:0-661939 GCF_000194605.1 Fluviicola taffensis DSM 16823 | reverse complement strand
TCTTTTCCTATCAGTTTTCGCTACAAATGGGAAATACTGAAATACAAAGGAAACTTTAATTTTAGCAGCTTTGGGAATACCATTTCAGGAGTTTTCGATGTGTTTAAAGATGTTGCGCAAATTTCTGATGCTGAGTTCTTAACAGGAGTTATAAGTGCTTTTATATCAGGAAACAATACTATACAACAGTTTTCTGATCGCTTCAATGTATATAATTCCACAGGTTATCAGCTAAATCTGACAAATGGACTTAATTTGAATGATTCCGTTTTGGAGATTCTAGTTAAATTTGAAGAACAAGAGATTGAATTGTTTCAGGTAATATTTGATGTTTTTTTAGGCGGTAATATATCAATTGATTCATTTTGGGAAAATTTGAAACTGCTATTCAAAAGGTGGCTGAACAGAATTGATGAAGACCGATTACTTGAAATAATAGTTCCATCGTTTAACTTCACTCTTGAATCTCTCAATGCAGCGATTGAATTTCCTGAAAAAATTCTTAAACCTTTAGACCCATTGATACCAAAGTCGCTATTGACTTTTAACATTGGAAGTCTGGAAGTAGATTCAAAAACTGGATTTCACTTTGATAGTATTGGGAGTCTATCTTTTACAGAGTCTGAGATTGCCAATTCTGGATTTACAATTGGTTTTACGGGTGCTAAACTTGACTTAAGTAAAAATACTAATATCCCAGAAGCAACTGCTGATGGTCGCCCAAACGATTTCATGGGTGTATACATTCAAGATGGTGTCATTGGCTTCCCTGCCTTCTGGAACCATGACGATGCAAATTCCACAGGACAAATTACAGCACACAACCTACTTGTAGGTACTGGTGGAATTTCCGGGAAAAGCGGTCTTCCTCCTAATCTTCACAGCTTCAGTTTCCATAAACGCAAGCCTATACAAAGCGGCCTCGGTGGCTGAGCCTGCCGAAGTCCGGGCTTGCTTTTTAGCATTCACATTGCCAGCTCCTCAGAATTCGTAGTTGGCTGTTCATTTGTAATCTTTGCCTGTTCAGCTAGCGTCGTCAGTAGTGGCTACTCTGCCACCCATCCTTCTGCCTTCGTAGCCTTGGCGAAGAAGGTCCCAATAATGTAGTCAGGGAAGCTAGTCCTTTGCTTCGCTGAAGCTACGCGAAAGTAAGCCGTCACTCCCTTCCTTGTTGTTTCATTGGGTGTCACCGCCACTTGTGTTGTGCTCGCCTGCTAAATCGCTCAGGCTACGGTATTTGTCACAGTTTTTGTGCCCACGCGCTCTAGTAGCTTAAACTCATTCATCTTTCCTTGTCCGTAAACTGGCCCCAAGTCAATTCTTCTTTCGTTAAGCAACTTCGCGCTCCCGCTACAAGAATATGTTCAGCTTTCGTGCCTCAGCTTCCATATACTTGTCTTTTCCACCACTACATGCCGTCTCAGTGCTCCATTGCATTCCGCACTTTCAACCGCATTCGCTCACACACCAGCACTTTGTCTTCTCCTCGTTCCTCGCATAAAGTCAAACAGCTGGTCAACAAAAACATGCGCCAAAACCTTGTGCATCCTGCATAGGTCGCCAGTTGTTCCCCGTATGTACGGGGCCCATTTCTGTCTTTCACCTTCGCTCAACTCGCAGGTGGCTCGCGCACTCCATGTTTTTCACTATGCTACGCGTCGTTCAAGAACATTCCGTTTTGCTTCACAGCCTCCGGTGAACCTTTGGCTGTTCGCCTGTTGCCTTGTTCCACCGGCAACGCTCAAGGCTGTTTTACCAGATTATTCTTCGATGCTTAAAATTCAGTAATCTGAAAACTTCATAAATATTACAATATGTATAGATCTGCGAAATCTATGCGCTAAATAATTCCAAACACTTCCAGTAATACTGTCTCGCTGTAATACATTCCCCATTTTTCCAAAAAGTCATGTATCACATCAATCCAGCAGTTATCAAATCCATTTTGGCATCTATGTCTCAAAAAGAGTTTTCAATCCACATGCGCTTTATCCGTCGTCAAGTTCCAAAATGTGTTCCAGGTTCCAATCGGCGTCAAATGTTTCTAAACTTATATCAGTGGTGTGTTGCCAAGCAGCAAAAAGAAATTTCAGATATTCAAAGAAGGTATTATCTCTAGTGCCTGTTTTTGAAATCGAAGAAATAAAAAAAATCAAAGCAAAGTTAGATCCTTTCTGTGTGCTGAAAGGTCAAGCCCTTCGGGTTTTGCAAAAACATATTCAGAAAACTGAAAAGAATATCTTTTTGCAAAAACCTTGCATTCACCCATAAAGCCCCTTTGGAATAGGCTTTCTTTTTTCCTTTTTCTTTTGGGTTTATATAAATAGATAATAATATATTAGAGAACAAATAATTGATTATGAGAAAACCTAGTGATGAATGCTTACTCTGCAAGTTAAACAACTCTTCGAAAACAAATTCACATATTTTTCCTAAATCTTTATCTAGAAAACTTTTCGTTTCAGATACTGGAAACAAAGGATATCAAGTAAATTCTAAATATCCAATTAACCATCCACCTCAGTCAATACAAGATTCGCCAAAGGAAAATTATATTCTATGCCCAGGATGTGAAACATATTTTGGTTTGTTGGAAACCATTTGTGTAAATGTCTTAAATCAGTGGAAAGATAAGGTATTAAGTGGTGAATTTTTGAAACAGCAATTTGACGATGAATATTCCATAATTTCATGCGTTTCTTCAAATAGTAAAATATTTAGATTAATGATTTATTCAATTTTCTGGAGGAGTAGCGTATCTAACCACTCTGTATTTAATAGTTTTAAAATCAATCGTGAAATTGAGGAAGAAATTAGAGCTTCACTTTTCGAACATAAATCAGTTGATAAATCAGAATTGTTAATAAATCTTTCAAATAAGAATATACCTCTTTTTCCTTTAACAATAATATCATCTGATTCATTTGAAGACCCATCATCTAATTTAATATTTGCCTCACATAGAAAGGACGTTTATAAATTGATAATGGATCAATTTTGCCTATTGATGTTTGAGAATGAAATCCATGTTGCCAATAGTTCCTTTCGAATTTATAGTAATTTAAAACATGAGGATTGTAAGATACTTGTCTATAGTGAAAAAAATTGGAATGAAAATATTGTTAATCCAATCATTAACCTTATTGCTGATAACATCATTCAAAATAAGAATCTAAAATAGGAACGGCACCCTTTCGAGTGCCGTTCCTATTTTATTCCGATAAATACTTCCAAATCCGCTTGAGAATCAAACTAACAATGAAACTGGCAACAGCGCCAACACATGCCAGGATAACTGTTTTTGAAAAATCTTGCGAATCAATGTTCGCAGCAATAGTAAACACTGTACCTGTAACCGTTCCTGCAACTGTTGTGGTGTCTTGATGAGGTGTCATTGCTAATTGTTTTTGGAATTAGTTAGGGCAAGAATCCTCTCGCGAACAACGTGTGGTGTCCAACTTGATACTGATTTCAAACACTTCTGTATCTTCAATCAACTCTTCATTAACATCGATCGCAACAAGGTTCACTGCACTTGAAAGTTCCGCTCCAGCTTTAAAGCGTGGTTTACGTCGTGTCTTGATATTGACACTTAAGTTGCTATTCGCACAATTTTCTGCTTTCATACTTTTAATTTTTAAAGTACCTAGTTCCGCCTTGACGGATACTAGGTACTTTGGATTAATAACTTGATTTACTTTTCCTCGCTATCTTCTACAATAGCTGCTTGACTCATGGCAGTTGCAACAGTACCCGCAACTAACATGTATCCACCAAATGCAATTACACCTGCGGGCAAACTCACAGGAGCTGCAATCAAAACAGTACCTGCAGCTGCCAATACCAATCCAATCAATCTCAATTTCTTGAAGAATGGAGGTGTTTCGCTTGCCACTCGAGAGAAGTAAGACTTCAAATTGTCTTTAAACTTCGGGCCCTTTAAATTTGAATTTTTCATGACTCAATAGTTTAGTTTACTTCAACAATCGATAACACATTGAATGCACCGTTTTTCAACGAATACTGTGTTGCATTTACTTCCTGAAAGAACTCCAAGCAAAGAACAAAGATGTCTGTTCCTTGTCCAGTTGGAGCTTGTGGAGGTGTTAGGGTAACATCTGCTGATGTTGAATCAATCGGTAAGTTTGATTCCGGAGAAATTTGGGTGTTACTAACTCCCGTCACAAAATCAACTTTTGTCCAGGCGCATTTTAGTGATACATGAGTTGCACCTTGAGGAAAAGCTACATCATTGATTGGAATCAAATCTGTAATTGTAATTGCTCCTGTATTCGTGTCCACCTGAAAAGGTTTGAAGAATACACTTCCGATTGCAGAACGTTCGTTGAAGTTAAAACCCTTCAATAGCTCTTTTGCTGCAGGATTAACAATTCCAGCTGCAACGTTTCGTCCACCACGAGAACCTTGAGTGTCAAAGTTCTTAACCATGGTCATCACTTTCGTCATTCTTGCAGTTACTCCACCATCACTTGCACTTTGCATCAAGGGTCGTAAAGCAGTTCGCAAAAGCTTACCAGCAATTGCTGACGTACCAAACTCCTTGTTGTTTTCACGAGTTCGGACGAAGGCAGGATCACTTGCAATGCGCTTACCGTCAACAGACGTTTTCATGCGCGCAAGGTTCCCATCTTTCGATTTGTAGAAATTGACATTATCCAATGTCCCTTTCAATTTAATAAGGCCAGTTTGTCTTGCCATTATTTCATGTTTTTACTAGTTGACCGATTCGTTAGGTAGGCCATTTCACCTCTCAGACACCTTAGCTTACTCGAGTAAAAACATTCGCGAAGGTGTTTGATAAGACAAACATTCAACGATTCTAAGAGCATTGCAATAGACCTATACCGGTTCATAAACTTTATGCAGTTTTGTACCTTTTTTGCACCTTGAAAAGCCTTAAATACCTCTTAATTTTGTGTATAGATTCACCCAAGGTTCCCCATGGATTACCTATGGATAGTATATGAAATCATGAAAGAAAAACGCTTAGTCATATATCCAAAAGATATAATGTTGATTACTGGTAGGAGTGAGAGGTATTCTCGCTACTTGATTCAGCGCATCAAAAAGCACCTAGGGAAAGCCGAACATCAAGTAGTTTCCATTTCCGAATTCTGCACTTATATGGGCTTGAGTTTGGATGAAATTCTACTTATTATTTACTAAATAGCACCAATTCATAAATAATTACCTATCTTTGCACACGTCTAAGCAATTAGACAAAGACATTTAAGAAAAAGCCCATATGGCTGTGGGACTAGAAACCCCCAAGAAGTATCAAATTTCTTGGGGGTTTTGACTTTTAATAAACTACTATTTCAAATCATCGAAACTTGAAATATCAACTCACCAGAGATTCATTTATTTCGATTTTATTTGATGTTTTTTGAGATAATTCAACACCTTAATTCGCATCAAGAAATATTAATGCGTATCTTTATTAATGAATTCGTTCTTTCAAATTGAAGTAAAACAAAATTGATATTATGCGAACAAATCAGCGAACACGTAAAAGTGAACACTGCTTAAACCGTTATAAATAGGGAGATTTGCAATAACTCGTCGGTCCCGTCCAGACCGCTAAAAAACGTTAGAAGAAAATAGCTTATATGGCTGTAAGCTTAGAAAACCCTAGAGTGTATCAAATGCTCTAGGGTTTTTGCTTTTAGACCAGGGGTCGTTAGAGGGGTCGGAATAAAATGGATCAAGACCAAATTCGGATCAAGACCAAATTGGATCAAGACCAAATTCTGGGGACTAAGCATAAATTTGCGTTAATCGGAATAAAAAATATTGGATATCCCTAACACCTCTAAATTGAGATCTAAATGCTTTTATTTTGGCATTAAATGCTTCAGCGGAAGCATTTGTACTTCGGTTATCAAAGTAATTGAGGATTGTTTTGTAATGATTTTGGATTGTTCTAGATATGGAGTTGAAAGATTTAAAACCAGCTTTAGTTACTTTTTCATGCCATTTGGCCAATTTGGTGTAAGCGTAAATTTTGTCTTTGGTTTGTTCAAAAATCCCTTTCAGTTGTTGTGCTAGTTGATAAGCTATTTGGATATCTGGATAAAGATAAAATAGGATTTCCGCTCGTTGTTTTTGATTGAAGGTCCATTTAGAAGGTTTTTTATAAAGTACGTATCTGCTTCTTGCTAATAATTGCCTGATGGTATCTCCGTTTTCAAGGATAACAGGATGGTATGCTTTCTTTTGATTCTTTGCTTTTTCAATGGCTTCATTTTCTGCATCGAGCGCTTCCCATCGATGCTTTACGCGAAGCTCCTGAACGGCTTCCAAAGCTAGTTTTTCGACATGGAAACGATCTGTAACAAGCACAGCATCTGGAAAGTTTCTTTTTGCAATCAAATTCATGCTTCCAGCCATATCCAGAGTTATTTCTACTACCTTTTTACGAAGCTTTAGTGGAATTTTTTGAAGTATTGTTGTAATGTATTCGGAGTTGGTTCCTGTTATAATTGCGACAATGGATCCTTGTTTTCCTTTGGCTGCTTTGTTGGTGATGATGGTGTAAAGCTCACCCTGAGATAGAGAGGTTTCATCCAGGGATAAATGAGTTCCAATATTATCGGTAAAAAGTAAATACTCTTTGGCATGAGCAAGCTGTTCCCAGTTCCTAAAATCACTTAACCAATCCTTATGCTGTCGTTGTAGTTTCTTACCCTTGACACCATAAAATGAACCAATAGTATGACAGCTGAACGGTTTAGAAGCGACTGATTTGTTTTAAAAAAGAGGCAAACTCATCGGTCATGCGAGTACCTTTAGCAACGATATTCCAATCTCTTTGAACAATCTCCTTGGTGTTCTTATCAGTCCATCTTCTGCGCTTTACATGCAGAAAAACATGTTTACCTCTGAGTGGAAAATCCTGAATCGTAATTTCATCATGGAATCCTTTAGAGATTAATTCTTTATGAAGATGCTCTGTTGGTGGTTTATTTAATTCTTCAAAGTAAAGATGCAACGTTTCATTTTGCTTTTCAACTTTCATGAAGTCAAAGAAATCAACCAATAACTCTGGAAGTACCAGTTTCAATAGTTCAATTTGTGGATCCAATCGCTTTTTTTTCCAAAGTTCTAAATTCTATTCAAATTCCTCCCCAACTTTTGTGATTGATCCCACATCTTTTATATTTCCACCTTCAAAGTGAGTTGTTTGATTGTTGATAATCATTATTTTAGGTGATTCAACAGATTAAAATCGAGATTTGATAGAGAATGGGTACTTTATCAGTTAGTGCTTTGCGATATGCAGGTTTGAACTGAGAGAATCCCCACCAGGTGATTTTGTTTCTAAGTTAAATGACATATTTTCAACTGATAGTAAAGTAAAAATATATGGCAAAAGAGATTTTTATTCGAAGTTTGGTGATGAGATTAAGAACATTGAGTTGGAAAGTAAGCTTATTGAAAATACCGATGAGTGAACATTAGATAATATTGTTGCTTCGTCAATGTTCAAGGGAATTTTATAAATATTTGTAGTTGCTAGATGATATATTTAGAAAGTGTCGCGTTCCAACCATTCGAGTTTATTTGGCAAATCAAGAGAACTAAACTCTAAATGAATCACTCTTCTTCGTTTTTGATTCTGTGTCTTAGAAGATGAATGTAAGAGCAACGGTTTCATTAACTGGACTCCTCCTTCTCTTACTTCTATAAGTACTGGGCGAGTATTTGCAGTAATAACACTTAATTCATCATCAGTAAATCGTTTAGTGTGTGAACCTGGAACGACTTTTAATGCCCCATTTTGTTCAGTAGTAATGTCTAAATGAATTCGAATCGTAAAGATGTTGTGGAGAAATTCCTCTGGTGGACAAACTGAATTGATTTCTTTCTTTTTGGTCCAGGATGTAAATCCATCGGTCTCAATTTTCTCCTGAACATTAATTGGAACGTCTTGATGCCAACTGACGAACCAATTGGAATCATCTGGTTTGTCAAAATAAATGGCCTTTACCAGAAAAGCATCCGGATCTATTGTTCTTACTAAACGCTCTAAATTTTCATTAAAAAGCAATGCCTTTAAGGAAGGAATATCTTTGAGTAAGGTTCTTTTTCCAAAAGTTGATTCATTATTGTCAGCGAAATAATCATGAAGTTCTTTTCCTATTTTTCGAATTTCGTTCCTTGTATAAAGATCATTGAGAATAGAATAACCATTCTTGACCAATTTCTTACTTGCAGCAAGAGCATCAGAAGCTGATAATTGTGAATTGTACATATCCAACCCATTCTGAAACTTCTCTTGAATTCTGCGTTTCAATGAAATAGGCTTCAACACTTGCATAGCTTCTCCAAAACCAAGAATCAATCGTTCCAATTCAAAATTCTGATGAACTGAAAGTTCTATGATTACTGCACCATTGTTCAATGTCTCTTTCACACGTTGCGTATGATGTAAAGGTTTTGTCAGAACATAGGGTGCATTTTTCTCATCTACTTTTAATACAATTCGATCTATATGTTTTTCATCTAAGACTGTCACACCAATGGTGTTCTTATAAAAGGCATCACCGTCAAAATTTTCGTTGATATAATCCAATTTGGTATCGTAGTCGATGCTAATAATTCGGTCGAGGGCAAAAGTTAGGATGTTACCTTTTTTATTTTTTTTACCTACCAAAAACCATCTATTGTTGAATTCTTTCAAAATAAACGGGTGAAAAGTAATTACAGAACTTTCATTTGCTTTAAAAGACTGATAGCGAAGTTTCAAAACCATCTTCTTGAGAATCGCCTGATACAAAACATCCAAATGTTCCAACCCTTTCAATTGATCATTTTTGTCTAAATGAATAATTGCTGGTCGATGTGTTTTTTCTGTATAAATTTTATCCTCCAACCGTTGAATGATTCCTCCCAGCTCTGAGAATAATGAAAAATCTTTGAATTGCTTTAGCATTTCCACTGTCTCTGAAAGCACATGCATATCATTTTCATTCAATGGAATATCTGTAATTGTAAAATCTGGATCTTCGTAACGATAGAATTTCTTATCATATACTTCAATCGGAGCATTGTAGCCCAATTTATCACTTCGCATTAATTGAATATCGAGTTGAATGGTGCGTTTGCTAACGTTTGCATCTTTTCCCTCGTATTCATATAATGCGTCTGAACACGCTTCAATCAAATCTTCCAATGTCCAATTTCGATAGCTGTTTTGTAAACATTTATCAATTGTTCTATAACGAATTAGTGCATTTTTGTTTTGTGCCATGAACTAAAATTAATTCTTTTTTAAATGTGCGCAGAATAATTGCGCAGTTGAGTTAAATCTTTGTATTGTTCTTAGAAACAAACACAGAAGAACCTCCGTCAATAATGGGATTGGCGGAGTAATCAAAAAAGAGGAAAAATGAAAATTGACGGAAATACAATTATCGAATTAGGATTCAGACCGGGTAAATGGTTTAAGGATGCTATCGAGCATATTAATACAAATGAATTGAGTGAAACGGAAATGTTGAATTACCTAGAACAATACAGATTACCTGATCCGATTCCATTGAAATCTGAGCCAGCGAAATTCGCAATTAATATCAAAGCTGAAAATGAATTGGAAATTGATAACGTGGCAAAAGTAATTGATTCAATGAATCAGTTAATGAAGACACCAACGATTGTTGGAGGAGCAATTATGCCAGATGCTTGTCCGACAGGTCCAACCGGGTTGATTCCAGTTGGCGGTGTTGCAGTAGCAAAAAATGCTATTCATCCTGGGATGCATAGTGCGGATATTTGTTGCTCGGTAATGTTGACAGATTTCGGTAAAGCGGATCCTAAAACAATTTTAGACGCTGCACATGCTTGTACTCATTTTGGTCCAGGTGGTCGACCGAGAGGAAAACAATTTGCTTTGCCGGCTGAGTTGATTGCACAGTTTGAATCGAATCCATTTTTGAAATCTGTGAGGATGTTGTCGTTGGCACAAGAACATTTAGGAACTCAAGGAGATGGAAATCATTTCTTATATGTTGGGAAGTTAAAATCAACTGGAAACACTGTGGTAGTTACTCATCATGGATCAAGAGCTCCAGGAGCGAAGTTGTATGAACAGGGAATGTATGTTGCTGAAAATTTCAGAAAAGATTTATCTCCTGATACAATGAAGCAAAATGCATGGATTCCGTTTGAAACAGCAGAAGGACAGAATTACTGGAATGCGTTGCAAATTATTAGAGAATGGACGAAGTTGAATCATTCAACAATTCACGATTTAATTGCTACAGAAACAGGAGCAACTGTTGAGAACAGATTCTGGAATGAGCACAATTTTGTGTTCAAGGATGGAGATTTATTTTATCATGCTAAAGGTGCAACGCCATTGGATAGTAAGTTTATGAATGATATTACTGGTCCACGATTGATTCCGTTAAACATGTCGGAACCAATTTTAATTGTCGACGGAGAAACAACGGCTAACAATCTTGGATTTGCTCCTCATGGTGCGGGAAGAAATATAAGTAGAACGGCACATAGAAAAAGTAAAGGTGAACAATCGATAGAAGCTGTCTTTGCAGAAGAAACGGAAGGCTTGGATGTGCGTTTTTTCTCTAATGAGATAGATATTACTGAATTGCCGAGTGCTTATAAAAGTGCTGCAACTGTTCGAAGCCAAATGAAAGAGTTCGGATTGGGAACCGTGATTGACGAAGTCGAACCATTTGGTTGTATTATGGCTGGAGATTTTGAGAAAAATGCTCCTTGGAAAAAGAAAAAACTTGCAAACGCTGATAAATAGTAAGCGAAACCGTAACAACAAAAAAATGGAAACACTAAAGAAAATGTTATTCAAGTTAATGTCTCAAACGCTTTCGTTGGAGGAATTTGAGACTTGGCTCTATACTGACGATTATATTAAAAGTCAATTATTGGAAAACGAAATGATATTTGAATTAGTAACGATTAATCTAAAGTCTAAACATGCATTTACGGAATTGGAAAAGTTTTGCTTCAATCATTTTGATAAAGAAGAATGTTTAGTTCAAATCGTAAAATACAATTGTGAAGTGTATTTGGATACTAAAACGGATGAGGCAGCTGAAAATTTCATTCGAAACGTTTGTTATTTCCATGATTGGAACAATGATTATTCACTGATTTCTCAAATTTATTATTTGGCTGATGATTGGGACCTGGTGCTTGACGGATATGCCGACAAACAACAGGTGAAAAACGAGCTTTTCAGCTATGCAGAAATTTTCTTAGAGAAATTGCAGAAATTGGATGCTGAAGAATCTATTCAATTACTCCGAAATGGAGTAGAATTTAATAACGTAATTCCAGAACAACCAGCGATTGAAGAGATTGAGACTGAAAATAAAAGATGGTTTCAATTTTGGAAATAGAGAATTTTTAAACTGCGCAGAATAATTGCGTAGACGACTTCTTACTTTGTCTTAACAAAAAACAACAACAGATTCCCTTGTGCAATTCGGCATGAGGGATTTATAATAAAATGAACTCATGAAAGATCAAATACTTCAAAAATTGCAAGAAATAGAACTTCAGCACAATGTTGAAATTCTTTTTGCCGTAGAATCTGGAAGCAGAGCCTGGGGATTTGCTTCACCTGATTCAGATTATGACATTCGTTTTGTTTACAAACGAAAAATGGAGAGTTATCTGAGTTTGTGGGATTCAAAAGATAGCATCGAGTTCATGACGGAAGATGATTTAGATGGCTCAGGCTGGGATTTGAAAAAAGCAACTTTACTATTGGCAAAATCGAATGCTTCATTTTTAGGATGGTTGTTTTCACCAATTGTTTATATAAATCGTGGTGGAACATTGGAGGCTATGAAACAATTGGCAATCGAAAATTTCAATCCAATAGCCGGATTTTACCATTATCATAGCATGAACAAAGGTTTCTATGAACAATTGGAATCAAAGGAACTCAAACTCAAAGCTTTTTTCTATGCGACTAGAACAGCCTTTTGTGCGAATTGGATCTTAAAACATGAAACAATACCGCCAGTTTTATTTCAGGATTTGTATTCTCTCATTGATGAAGAAAATGCCGAATTTTTAGATAAGCTTATCGCACGAAAAGCACATACGAATGAATCCGGATTTTCTGCTATTGACGACAAATTAATCGCTTTAGTAAAAGAGATTGTTCTGGAAAATAATAACTTGAAAGACTCGATCAAGGCTAAAAAAGCAAATGTTGCTGATTTTGAACGGTTTTTCATCAATCAATTATCATGACTATTGACGAGCTAAAAAAATCTGGACACATCATTTTTGAATGTATTAGTGGCAGCAGAGCGTATGGATTAGATACGCCAAACTCTGATACAGATATTCGCGGTGTTTTTATCTTACCAGTAGATAATTTCTATTCCTTGGAATACATTGGTCAAGTAAATAATGAATCGAATGATATTGTTTATTATGAATTGAGAAAGTTCATTGATTTATGTGCGAGCAACAATCCCAATATTTTGGAGATGTTAAATGTGCCAGAACGCTGTATTTTGCATGAACATCCACTTTTTAAAACAATTTCAATGAACATTTTTCTAAGTAAGCAGTGTGAGTTCTCATTTGCTAACTACGCTTATTCACAAATAAAAAAGGCACGTGGTTTAGAAAAGAAGATTGTGAATCCAATGGAAAAGGAACGGAAATCGATACTGGATTTTTGTTTTATACTCGATAACGGAAAGTCTGTGGAACTTAAAAAGTTTCTTGGAACTCAGAAATTAGATCAAACTAATTGTGGACTCAGTCGAATTCCGCACATGAGAGACTGTTACAACTTGTATGTTTCAAATGAATGGAGTTTTTCAGGAATTGCCAGGAATGAATTATCCAATGATGTTAACCTGAGTAACATTCCAAAAGGAGAAATGCCTATTGCAATGCTGTTTTTCAATAAAGATGGCTACTCTTCCTATTGTAAGAAGTACCGAGAATATTGGGATTGGGTAGAAAAACGAAATGAAGAACGTTATTCCAACACAATCGTTCATGGGAAAAATTATGATTCAAAAAATATGATGCACACCTTTCGCTTGTTGCACATGGCTAAGGAAATAGCGGTTGAAGGAAGCATCATTGTAGAACGTTCAGATCGTGAATACTTACTTGAGATAAAAGATGGAAAGTATGGATATGAAGAATTGGTTGAAAAAGCTGAATTATTGAAAACAGAACTTGTAGAGTTATATCGCCATTCATCGCTTCCAAACCAACCGGATACAGATTTAATTAATGTACTTTTAATCCAAATTAGAAAAGAATTCTATTCGGAGGTAGAGCAACTATCAAGGTGATTCTACGTCAACTTGTAGATTTTATGAAATAAATGATTGAAAGAATGAAACATATGTCACAACCCTCGCTGTATTACAGTTTCTGTCCGAGTTATTTTCAGGACATGGTGACGCTTTGTGCAATTTTTTCAATCAATAGGAGTTAGAAATAAGGAATAATTGAAGATAATAACACGAGCGTCCATAATTTGGACGCTTTTTTTTTGATTTTTTTTTCAGAAATGAGAAGATAAATAATAGATATAGAAAAAGCGTAGTTGAAACATGAATCAATTGGGAGACAGTCAATTGGAAAAAATGTACAATACTCACAATAAGTGGGGTAGAATTCTATTGTCTAAAAATGATGTTAAATAGTTGATTTACAGGTGATTGATTTCGTTTTTTTGTTTGGTTTATTGAAAAGGAATACTAATATTTGCACCGTCGAATTGAAATGACAAAATGATTAGAAAAATGACACATATAGAATTACATATACAACTTCAGCCGTTATCGCTGCCGTGTTATCCGGCACAACGATTTTGTAGTCCGAAAGCGCACACTAATATTCGGGAGGATGTTTTAATAGAATAGATATATCATTAAAAAGATAATCTTATTCAAGCATCTCCTCCCTGAGATGCTTTTTTTATGCGCCAAAAACAGGAAAGGAGAATAGGTAAATATTGGTTTGTTACGCTCACCTGCTAAGTGAGTTCACGGCAACGTGATGAAGGTTCGATTCCTTTGTTCTCCGCAAAAGACAAGATGGCCGAATGGTTAAGGCAACGGATTGCAAATCCGTTTTTTATGAGTTCGAATCTCATTCTTGTCTCTTTACTCGGGTAGTAGAGGAGTTAGGTTTATCTCGCCTCATTTGGGATGAGGAGTACGTAGGTTCGAATCCTACCTATCCGACTTAATGGAAGTGTTGAGCAATTGGTTGGCTCGCCAGACTGTAAATCTGGTCTCTTCGGAGCGTGTAGGTTCGAATCCTGCCACTTCCACAATGGCACTGTGGCTTTTTAGCCAGAACACTCAACTGTCTCTTGAGTTGTTCGTTTCGAATACTCGGAATCAGTGCCAGATTACTGGGAAGATAACGATGGTTGTTTTTACCCGCCTTGGACGCGGGAGGTTGCAGGTTCGAATCCTGCTTCTCAGACGAAGTAAGCAAATCAAGTTTACTTGAATTTGTTGAGACACAATAAATGCGGAGATGGCGGAATGGTATACGCGTCTGTTTTAGGAACAGAATTTTGAGAGTTCGAGTCTCTCTCTCCGTACAATTGGAACAGTAGCAATCCCGATAGCTATCGGGAGGTCAATGCGCCGGATTGAAGATCCGAAGATACAGGTTCGAATCCTGTCTGTTTCACAATTTAGGGGTTTAGTTATTCCTGTAAAAAAAAAGATTTTATCTACGCAGAATAATTGCGCAGTAGGTATTAATCTTTGTTATGTCGAAAGGCAAAACGTTCTTTTAAATATTGCAGGTCAAGAATAAGTTACTTCAAAAACTATCCGTCACGTATCTGACTTATTCAATTACCTCCTTAATCGAGGCAGTAGCTCAGTTGGTAGAGCAGGTTAGCTTTTTAATTACCAATGGTCAATAAAAGCTTACTTCAGCACTCCTAATGCCCAGGTTGTGGGTTCGAATCCCACCTGCCTCACTATTAAGGTCAAAACTAACTTACTACAGATTGGTATTTACGGTTCGAGTCCGTCTTTGAGAGTTAGTTAATTACCTGAAAAAATGGGTCAACATGATCTTACTTCCTTGTCCAGGTTCGAATCCTGGTCTCCGCCTCAAACGGAGGGCGACTGGTTGAATTTAGATCATGAATTACCCATAAAAATAATATGGTCAATTGTTTCTTACTTCTTGGGTATATCCCATCACTTATAGGAAATGACAGAGAAACAAAATTACCTGATTATTAAAATTTAAAAACTAGAATTATGAAAACAGATTTATTAAAAGTATCGATTAGAAAAAATGCCATTGTGATCCCTCAAGAGTGGATTGTAAGTGATGGCGCTAAACATATTAACGAAACAACAAGTGTGCTTTTAGCGAATTGTTCGAAGTTGGGATATACTTTTTCCGAAGATTTGCTAAACAAGGTGAATAGAATTTCTCCAAAGACACAATTGGAGTTGTTTGAATTATTGAAAGAGGTTACAGGCGTAAACAAGAACTGGACGCCGTTAGTAAAGCAATGGAATGTACCAACCGGAGAATCTGTTGTTGATCATATTATTACTTGGTTCGCCAATGTTTTTCAAACCAACAAAGGAACCAAACTCCCTTGTGGACACTTAATTCCGAACAATACGTTTCCAATTGAACGATACAATGGTTGTCCTTTCTGTGGAACCCCATTTGAATTCGATAAGTTGGATTATACTTCTGGAGGGAACAAATTGAAAACATTGGAGTTGTGGACAGAAGATGATTTGAAAAAATACTTAATGAGTCTTTTGGAATCGCCTGTTGCTTTAGATGCTACCCAAGTCGACGACCTTAAAGTCCTAATAACACATTTCGACATTCCATCAGGTGTTGAAGTTAGGATAAAGGAAACGTTGATGGTTGTTATTGACGTTCTCGTTGAACAAGATCATTCAGAATTGGCGGGTCAGTTTTTCAAAACACCTAATGACATATTGAGGTACTTATGGTATAATCATACTGGTTTTTTACAAATTATCGAACCAAAAACAATAGTGAATCGTTTAGAGAAGAATGCGAAAAACGTACATCCTCAGCTTGATAAGAGCATGGAGACAAAGATTAAATCATTGGCTGATTTGAAGTTAAAGTATACTAGAAGTGAATGTCAACGATATGCGACGTGGTTAAATAATTTAACCTTAGACATTGTTGACCAATGTGAAATGATGCACCCCAAAAGAAGTATCTGGGTTCGAGTAATCAGAGCATTGAGATTGGCTGAATACAGCAAGCGAAAAGGATTTGAAAACTTAGCTGAATTATTGGATACGTTTTACAACGAGAAATACGAGGTATGGCAAGGTAAAGTAAATGAGCATAAATTGAAATCAGATGCCGAAGTTACTTTTGCTTTATTAAAGCAGAGACCGGGATTGTTTGCCAGATCATTGTTTTCTTCCATGTTATGGTTCGGACCAGATGTGTCTATTAAACACTTCAAAGAAGTAATGGGTAAAGTTCCTGCACGTTTGATTTTCACTTTGAATATGTATGCTGAAGTATACTTCGATAAAAGTTCATCAAGAACTGTAAAACCATTGGGAGGAACAAGTAAGAATATTCCTTCAAATAAATTACTTCAATTGTATACTGATCAGGAATTGAAAAGAATGCAGTCATTAGTTCAGTCCTTGAGTTTAGAAGTAATCAAAAGTAATTTGAGTAAAGTGGAGAATACGAATAGCACAATGTATATTGACAAAGGATTATTTAATATTCCAATAGCTATTGGAGACAGAAGTGAACATCTTCAAGACTTACCGGGTGCTTTAATGGGAACCAGATTCAAAGTTGAAGGAGATATTGTTCGTTTATTCTTACAGTGGGGAGAAGGTCTTCCGGCTCAACACCTTGATATGGATTTGAGTTGTAGAGTAGTCTATGAGAAAAAGAATGAATTTTGTTCCTATTCACAACTTGTGATACCAGGTTGTAAGCATAGCGGAGATATTCAAAGCATTCCTGATAAAACAGGAACTGCTGAATACATTGATGTTGATTTGAATGAGTTAACTCGATTAGGAGCAAAATATGTGAGTTTCACTTGTAATGCTTATTCGAATGGCAGTTTGGCTCCAAACGTGGTAGTTGGTTGGATGAACAGTAACTCTCCAATGAGGATTTCTTCAAGTGGAGTTGCTTATGACCCTACAGCTGTGCAACATCAGGTGAGAATTAAACAAAGTCTTACAAAAGGGATGGTGTTTGGTGTTCTGGATGTAGAGAATAGAGAAATTGTTTGGTTAGAAATGAGCTTTGGAGGACAAGTAGTTCAAGATTTTAATCTTTCGACGTTAGTAGCATTATTGAACAAATTGGATGCTAAGTTAAAGATTGGAGATTTATTGAACATGAAAGCAGATGTACAAGGTTTAGCTATCATCGAAGATGTTGAAAAAGCAGATGAAGTGTATGACATGAGTTGGGCCTTGAATACCGCTGAAGTTAGTAAGTTGTTCCTGGAATGATCAAGTGAATTTGCTTCACAATTGTTTCGTATTGATTATCCAAAAGTCTTCGATATCAAGCATTTCGAAATAGTACTCTGGCTCCATCCAGACCGCTAAAAAACGTTAGAAGAAAATAGCTTACATGGCTATAAGCTTAGAAAAACCTAGAGTGTATCAAATGCTCTAGGGTTTTTGCTTTTAGGCCAGGGGTTGTTAGGGGGGGGGCGAAATAAATTTTTCACAACTCAAAAGCTCTTCAATTTTTACCTAAATTTAGCAGCTATGAATAAAATCAACCTTCTATTTTTCCTACTTATTGGGATTACTCTATCATGCTCTTCAAGCGAAAAAAAAGCGAAAGTTTTTTATTTTTCGCAACTTCAACAAACACAATACTTATTGACGAATCAAATTAGTATGAAAAATCGTGGTTTGGCAACAGGAGCATCTTCTTATCTACTTGAATTGTATGATTCAACTTATCTTGTGACGGCTAAACACCTTACTAGAGACGCTATGGGATTTAGCCCAGCCTTAGATTTGGAAACATATTCGGACAGTGTTAATTTCTGGTATGGGCTTTCAAGAACAAGTCAATTGTCGTTAGAAATTATTGAAACAACAGATTTATTATACTGTGATGAAATAATGGATGATCTGATCATGTTGAGAGTTAAAGATAAGCCAAAGGAAATTGGAATTTTTCAACCAAATTTCAAGCGTTTAAAGAAAGGAGATCGCGTATCTATAATTGCATGTGAATATTCTGATATTGGATGTAATCAAAAGCAGTATTTTGGAACATTTCAGCAGTATACAGTTGTGGATCAAATGGAGGTTTTTATGGACTCTTCCAATATTGAACCAGCAGGTATGAGCGGTGCTCCAGTTGTTGATGATCAATTCAAGGTAGTAGGACACGTTCTGGCAGGAGGTGTCGGTGATAAGGGAATTCTGAAACTTTATCTTGCTCCGATTGATCTCGTGAAGAGAATTAAATTAATTAATTAGAAATTTTCAAGATGTATCAAATGCTCTAGGGTTTTGCTTTTATGGAAAATTTTTTAAAGATTTAGGCAAAGTTGAAGAGTAGACCATTTGTACCGTCGATGCATAAACTAACCAAAACAATAATTATAATTTTGAAACATCATGATAAATCATACTCTTAAAGACGATATCCTAAGCATCTCTATCACGAATAAGGATTTTTCATATCGCATTTCTCTTAAGAAGTTAGGAAATAGAATTGACTGGAAAATAGGAGGGAAAGATTCCGAAAATATTATTATCAAAAGTGTTTCAACTTGGGCGCTTCAATTGTTTACAAAGACGATCACGGATGCTCAATATGTTAAACAGTTTAAAGACATAGTCCAGGAATACTGCCCAAATAATGCCATACATTGGGAGGATACATTCATGGCAGTGAAAATTCAAAATGAATACAATGCATTGAGTAAAACCAATCAGAATCAAAACGAAATTATAGCCATGCTGACGGAGAAGTATAATCTTGACTATTAAGTAATCATGTTTTCGTTAGAGTAGATATGGCTTATTTTAAGCTTAGAAAATCCTAGAGTGTATCAAATACTCTAGGGTTTTTGCTTTATATAAAGTTCCTTTGGGAAATCCTCTAAATCCTTTAAATCTGTCGTTTTATCACCCCGAAAAGAACCTCCGTGGATTTTTCGCGGGGGTGAATGAGAATTACCTCAATAGATTTAAATAGTAAATTTGCGCTTTTCGAAAAGCCTTGGTTAACTATTAATGATCAAGAACAAATTCTGGAATCAATCTCAAAAATTGGAGACTACGCATAAATTTGTGTATTCCTTCTATTTACCATTTTCAGCTTAAAAACTCAAAAAAGTATTCAAATTTGAAGTAATGATGTACACTAAAACCAAACTGTCAGACTAGTGATTAGTAAGTTGCTACTATTTGTTTCCTGTTTGTTTTTATCGATGAACATTTTCCGATCTGAATAAAACGATCTTCCTTCCAAACGGAAAAGTGCATTGTCACCAATTTTTACATTCAAACACAATCCTGCACTATAAGTATCAAATCCTTTTGCAGAGGTAATTGGAACAACTTGTACGGATTTTAGATCATTATAATATTCAATCCGACCTGCCAATGAAATAGCTTTGGTAAACTGGTAAGTGGCTATCACATTAGCCTGCCACCAAATAGCTCTGGATTTCATGTTAAGTGTATCTTTTTTGTCTTGCGCCCCAATGTATGCGCAGGAGGTCATTGAAAATTTCTTTGTGGAGTTATAGATCAAATATACATCTGTAAAATAGCGTGTTCGATTCTCTGGTGCTAACTTCGAAGATTCATCACCAACATAAGTATCCCAGTTGATCAATACGGTCTTTGAAGGCCGGTATTCAATCTGAGTTCCTACGGAAAGCGGATTATTAACGTCACTTATTACCTGCCAGCCATTGAGAATATATCCGTATGCTTTTATTTTCTTTCCTATCGGAAGACTCACTTTTACCCCGGTCAAATAATAGGGTACGTATTCCGAGGCAAATGAACGTGTGTACATCAGGTGATCTTTGGAAATAGCTGTTTCATTGGTAAAAGGTGACCCCATAATTCCAGCATCAATCCAGATATCACGTTTTTTAGAAAGACGCACACCTACATTTGCTTCAATCAGGTATTTCAGGCTGCCTTTTTCATTTGCATAGTTGGAGTTGATATACGTACCGAATCCGGGAACTAATCTTCCGCGTACACGTTTATTGATGTATTGCAATTCAATGTATGCCAGGTTTATATTAATTTCATTATGACGAGGAGATGAAACACAATAGGGTCTGTCGGAAGTTTCGGGCTGATTGAAATCGAAGCCATAGTAAGCGTCAATTAAACCTCCAATTTTTATTTTTCCAACTTCCAAGGAGTCATAATTCGCGGTCATCCCCGTATTGACTACCTGACTAAATAAATGACCATTGATCATCAAAAATAGGAGTGCTAAATATTTCATAAACCTTTGGTGAGTTGCATGTTCATTTGTTAGTAAGATCATATAAACCGGTAACCAACACGACTTTCTGTTAGAAGATGCTTGGGGTCATTTGGATTTTCCTCAATTTTTTTACGAATTTGAGCTACGAATACACGCAAGTATTGCGTTTCCATCTGATAACCAGGTCCCCAAACCTCTTTCAAAATAAACTGATGAGTCAGTACTTTTCCAGCATATTTTGCCAGCAAAACCAATAGCGAATATTCCGTAAAAGTTAGTTTTACTTCCTGTCCACGCTTCTTAACAACACGTGCCGTCAAATCCAGTTCAATATCACCAAACTCCATGGTAGTAATAACGGTCTGGGATTCTGAATGACGAATTCCCGAACGTATGCGAGCAAGTAATTCCTGAGATCGAAAAGGTTTGGTTAGGTAATCATTTGCTCCGTTGTCCAGTGCCTTAACGATACTTTCTTCCTCATTCTGGGCAGAAAGAATAATAATTGGTTTACCATACCATTCCCGTAGTTCTTTCAGTACAATATGCCCGTTTTTGTCCGGAAGGCCCAAATCAAGTATAATAAGATCCGGTGGATGATTGACTGCTTTCAACAAACCTTCCTGACCTGTTTCAGCCATACTTACCTTATAGTCATTGCTCTCCAGATTAATCTCAAGCAATTTGCGAATATGAGGTTCATCGTCTATAATCAAAATTTCAGCTTTACTCATGCTTCTATGTATTCATGTAAGAAATCTCCGATGGAATTCGGATACTAAATTGCCACAAGAATTACTTTAACCTTATTTCACTAAGTAATGACATCATACTTTCAATATCATGGGAACATTCTATTTAAATA
Source organism: Fluviicola taffensis DSM 16823 (assembly GCF_000194605.1). Taxonomy (NCBI): domain Bacteria; kingdom Pseudomonadati; phylum Bacteroidota; class Flavobacteriia; order Flavobacteriales; family Crocinitomicaceae; genus Fluviicola; species Fluviicola taffensis. The sequence goes on along the minus strand of NC_015321.1, from coordinate 640,566 downwards.
TTAATCAATCCGTTTCATGGTTAACTGAGTAGACTTCGATATTACGTAAGGAAACTTTTCTTCCACGTAACTGCTTGGATCCAGTCCGAATTCATTCTTTTCAGTTAAAGAAAGCCCTTTTATGAAAAAGTACATATTCATAATGATCTTTTGGAACCAAGGTAACTCATTATCATTGGAAAGAAATTTACGGATGATTACAAAACGGAAGTCTCCAATTTTATCACTTCTGTGATACTCACAAGCATAGCGGCTTTGAATATCAATTTCTTTCGCTGCTACCATCTCGCCAACTACTTGTCGAAACATCATATCTAGTTTCGGTTGTACCCTGAAACCCAATCTGAAGTCAATGCGAATCAAATCGTTTTCATCGTGCTTCGTTACTTTATACTCCATCGTATAAGGCTCATCAGTAGTAATAACATGCACAAACCAGTAACGTTCGGCTCGCTTCGGCTGCTGTTCCAGAATAGAATAAAATATTTTGGATTCTGCCTGGTCAACCCTTTCCGAACTGGTCAGGTAAACCAAATGCGTTGCAGTGGTTGGAATTTGATCATCTATGGACAATTTTTGAAGTAATGGCAAATAGTATTTAATCTTTACATATTCCACGTAGCTGTTTCGAATCTTTTTGCTTTTGAAAATCACGAACATGAGACAAATCAAGGTTGCAGCAAGAATGAGGGTAATGTAACCTCCGTGTGGAAATTTATCAACTTGAGCAATCAAGAACCCACCTTCCACGATCAGGAAAACTCCTGTCAGCGTAAACCGAAAGATCGGATTCCAATGTCTGCGGACCATGTAAAAATATAACAACACAGTAGTACTGATCATTGCCAGCACAATGGATAGTCCATAAGCTGCTTCCATATTCTCTGATTTTCGGAAGTAGAGCACCATACCAATACACCCCAGCATCATGAACCAATTCACAGACGGGATGTAAATTTGACCTTTAATATTGGATGGGAAGCGTACCTGAACTCTTGGCCATAAGTTCAAACGGATTGCTTCGTTTATAAGCGTGAACGATCCCGATATCAAGGCCTGTGAAGCGACAATTGCTGCAGCGGTTGCAATAATAATGGCAATCAAACGGAACTCGTCCGGAACGATCAGGAAAAACGGATTTTCTCCCCCTACGGTCTTTCCAAGATTGTGCATTAAATATGTCCCTTGACCGAAATAATTGATCACAAGCATTGTTTTCACAAATATCCAGCTCACCCGGATGTTCTGTTTCCCGCAATGTCCAAGATCCGAATACAAGGCTTCAGCACCTGTTGTACAAAGAAAAACAGCTCCTAATAACCAAAAGCCCTGGGGGTAATTCACCAATAAATCATACGCATAATAAGGATTCAACGCTTTTAAAACAGTAACATCGGTCGCGAGTTGCATGATTCCAAGCCCGCCAAGCATCAAAAACCAAATCAGCATCACCGGGCCGAATGCCTTACCTACTACCGAGGTTCCAAACTGTTGTATGACAAAAATTGCGACAATGATTCCAATGATAATAGGCAGCGTCTGGATTTCCGGGTATAGATAAGTCAATCCTTCAATTGCCGATGATACAGAGACAGGCGGTGTAATAATACCATCAGCCAGCAAAGCAGCCCCACCGATCATTGCAGGTATTACGATCCATTTCTTTCGCTGCCGCACAAGCGTATACAGCGAAAAGATTCCTCCTTCTCCTTTATTGTCGGCCCGAAGTGTAATAATTACATACTTAATGGTGGTTTGAAGTGTAAGTGTCCAAAAGACACAGGATAACCCGCCCAGAATCAATTGTTCTGTAAGTTCCCGGTCACCTGCAATGGCCTTTAACACATAAAGTGGAGAAGTTCCGATATCTCCAAAAATAATTCCGACTGTAATGATCAATCCCGCGAATGAAAGTGCGTGATGATGGTTTTTTGACATGGTGTACGAATAAATGTTTATTGAATTCCCTTCGTAGGAATCACCTGCAAAAGTACCTCTGTAGGTATAAAGATTTTATAAAGATTTCACTCTTTTCATCAAAACAAAAAGGAATGGATTTATGACGGATTATTTTTGTTCAATCAGAAAGTAAAATGTACTACCTTCTCCTAGCTGACTATCAACATCTATCGTACCTCCTTGTGCTTCGATAAATTCCCTACAGATAGCTAATCCCAGCCCACTTCCTGATTTGCTGCTTCCTGGTACTTGAAAGTATCGGTCAAATATGCGCGTGGTGTATTTTGGATCAATCCCTTTGCCTTTATCGCTTACAGCAAATCGCACACTCGTTCCTTGCTGTTCTAAACTAACCGTAACAGTTCCGCCAATAGGTGAATAATGAATCGCATTAACCAGTAAATTGATGAGCACCCATTGTGTTTTGTCCATATCTACGAAGATTTCAGAAATTTTTTCAGCTTCATTGACCTGAATGTTTACCTGATAACGTTCTGCTTCTTTGGTTGCGGCTTCAACCGCATGTGAAACCATGTCGTGTGGACTAGAAGATTGCAGCACTAGTTGGATATTTCCGGTTTCGATTTGGGATAAATTCAACAGTTCGCCTGTGATCTTTAAAAGTCGGTCACTGTCTTCTTTGATACTGTGGATGAGTTGCAGCTGTTCTGGATTGACAATTCCTCCAGCTTCTTTTTCAAGGAGTTGCAAGCTCATTTTAATCGACGAGATAGGGGTTTTTAATTCATGAGAAATAGTTGCCATAAAATTGGTTTTGGCAAATTCCAATTCTTTGAAAGAAGTAATATTCCGAAGAATAATCACATCACCAATGGTGTGTTTTTCGCTTTCTCCGGTTGGTGTGATTGAAATGGTAACCTGCTCTTTTTCGAAATACTGTTCTTTATCATTGACAAAAATACGAATGGGTGCAGCATGTTTTCCTTCTTTGTCCGTTGAATCTATCGAAGTTCGAATCAATGACCTCAAAAGATCATTAGACAGCGCAACTTCCTGTGCAGATTTCCCCATTAAATCTGTTTTGGATAATCCGAGAATGTTAATCGCCTTATCATTCACAAACATGATGAGATTGTTTTCGTCCAATCCAATCACCGGATCATTCATACTGTTGATAAGGGTTTCAATGCGCTTTTTTTCATAAAGGACTTCCGCCAGTTGGGTACTGTTGTATTCATCCAGTTTTTCAGCCATGATATTGAAAGATTTTGCCAGGTCACCGAATTCATTGTGACTTTCAAAGGCAACACGCTGCTTATAGTTTCTGGAAGCAATTTGTCGGATACTTTCTGTCAATTCCTTGATCGGGCGAGCAATATTCCGTGGCAATTGAACCAGTAAAATGAATGCGATCAGGAAACAAGCGCTGCCTGTTCCTACAATCCAGAATAACGCACTATTGGTAGATTGATTGGCAAAATCGCTTTTACGCTGAATGGCACTCATATTGAGCCGCATGATTTCTAACAAATCCTGCCGAACCAACTGATGTATCTGGGTTTTTACTGTGAAATTGTTGCCCATTTGGCGAACGTGGTCATTCAAACGCTCCATGATTTCCCGTTCACCTGTTTCTGTAATATTCTTGTTTTGAAGTGCGAGGTTTTCACGAAAACGTTTTTCAGCAGTTTTGTCATTCTCTTCTTCATCAATTGCCAAAAGCATTTTCCGGGAATAATCCAGACTGTTGTAGTTGGCAACCAATATGTTGTTGGTATCTTCTTTCAATGCGAGGACATATCCTGCGGAAACAACTGCAAGCAGAATAATCAGCAAAAGGAGTAATCCAACACCAAGCGTAAGCTTTGTTTTTATTTTCATTGTTTTGTTCTGTCTTATGAAAGTATAACTAAATCAATATCCGAAGCAACTAATTTAGTGAGTAGTTTATTAAAAATGGATGTAGCAAGGATGATCTTGAGCAGATTGAAATGCGGTTTCCCGATACAAAGGGTGGTGATTTTTTTTTCTTCTGCAACCTGCATTATCCCATCCGTTACATTTTTTGCTTCCAGGCGAATGACTTCCGCTCCTAATTCGGTTGCCAATTTAAAATTATTGATCAAATGGCGTTGTTTATCCAAAGGAATCTTATCGTTATTTTCAGCAGGTATTTGGACGTACAGGACAAACCATTTACTGTTGTAGTAACGGGACAGACGTGCCGTTTTTCGGATCACTTTCTTAGCCGTTTTCTCATTGCTGCTGATACAGGCTAATAGCTTTTCATGTCGGAAGGAAACATTGGAGGGAACTTCTATTTCCACTTTTCGCTCCACCTGGCTGGCAACTTCTTTCAACGCCAATTCGCGCAACTGAAGAATGTTTTCCGACCTGAAAAAGTTACTTAGTGCCCGTTGTATTTTGTCGGCTTTATAGACTTTACCTTCTTTCAGGCGGGTGATCAACTCATCAGACGTCAAATCAATATTCACCACTTCATCTGCCATTTGCAAAACACTGTCCGGAATGCGTTCTTCTACTTCAATTCCGGTGATTTGACGGATCTGAGTATTCAGACTTTCTATGTGTTGAATATTTACAGCGCTAATGACGTTGATTCCAGCTTCCAGAATATCCAAAATATCCTGCCACCGCTTTTTGTTCTTGCTCCCCTCAATATTGGTATGTGCCAATTCATCTACAATCACTACTTCCGGTCGGAGGTTAATGATCGCCTGAAGATCCATTTCTTCTACATCTTTCCCTTTATAAAAAACATGTTTTCTCGGAATAATGGGTAACCCGTCCAAAAGTGATTGGGTTTCTTCGCGATCATGTGTTTCAATGTAACCGATCTTTACGTCAATACCGCTTTTAAGCAAGGCATGAGATTCCTGGAGCATCCGATAAGTCTTTCCAACTCCGGCGCTCATTCCGATATAAATCTTGAATTTCCCTCTTCTGGATCGCTTGATTAAGTCAAGGAAATGCTGGACGTTATTTTCTTTTTCTGTCATAACAAGCTTTGAACCTGAGTTCGACTTTAAACTTCAAAACAGCCGCACCCCTAAAGATACGACTGTTTAAACCAATATTAACTTTTAACTCACACTTATATTCTAAATAAGATTGCGAATACCAAACGTGTTTCAGATTTTACTAAATCTGGTCTCCAATCCGATGGAAGCGGCGTTGTACTGTAACCTGTTGGTGAAGTAACTCCTCCGTGTCCTGCAAAATATGGAACACTAGACTGACGGTGAATCAATTCTGCACGGAAGGTAATACTTTGGTTAGGCATCCAGTCGAAATTGGTGGATACGTCCCAACCTCTGAACTGATCCCCCGGATTTGCGCTAAAAGGATAAGCTCCGGCAGTTTGTGTCGGATTATTTGGATCAGGAAGCGGACTAGCTTGTCCTGTTGGGTAAAGTACCAAATAACGCCCTGGGTTCGTCATAACTCCACCACCAATGGTCCACGCAAATTTATTTTGCCCGAACCAGATTCTGTTGTAGAACATGGCACTTGCAAAATATTGAGCAGGACCCGCAACGCTGTCTCCGTTTTTCAATCCATTTACACCACTACCTTTTTCGAAACCGAAGTCAGCTGTTAAAGAGAATGCCATACGGCTGATTCCTTTTGAAGTTGGTTTGTTATAGTATCTTACCAATAAACTGTTATCTGAGTGGAAACGTTTGCGGTCTTTCAATCCTGCTGCATCCGTACCGTAATAGTCATTCGTCAATAACTTAACATTGCTGTTTGGAACCCAGGTAATGTTCGCACCAAATCCAGGCATTGCGTTGAACTTTCCGTAACTCTGCCATCCGTTAATCAGCCAAGGCTCAATTTTAAGCGTTTTGGAAGGAAAGATCTGAACACGCAGACCGTTGAAAAACCAGGGTGTGTTGTCTGAGGTAAAAGAAGCCTGGTATTCCCAGTTCTCATTTTGGTAATAAGAGTTCAACCCGATGTAAGACATGAACATACCTGCATCTACATTGATCCCGTACCATTTTTTGAAATGATACCCTGCATAAGCTTCACTTAGATAACGATAGACATTTGCCAGTTCGTATTGTCCTTTGTAGGGACTGTAATCGTTTCGCGGAACGACTGTCGATCTGGTTCCGAATTGAGTAACAATTCGCGCACGCGCACCTTTATAGTTGAAATCTGCTCCCAAATTTGCAGAAGATAACTGAATTTCATTGTGACGAGCCAATGCTGTTGATCCAACGACCGTATTGTCGATTGGGTTATTGAAAGAATAATTGTAGTTCACATCAACCATAATAACTGGTGTGAAATATTTAGTATTCCAGATAGTGGAATCCCGGCGGTCATTTCCGTTATGCCAGGTCATGTCAATTCCGTCGAAGGGAATTTTTTCTGCTTCTTCCTTTTTCTGAGCAGCAAGTTGTAAACTGATCGCGATCGCAATACACGTAGTGATTTTTTTCATGTTATTTTTTATTAATTTGAAGATTTTTCAATGCGAGATTCAATTCCAGCACATTGATTGTTTTCGGTCCGAGGGCATTTAAAAGAGGTGCTCCAGTGTGTTTTTCGACTAGTGAACGAAGTTGCTGCTCTTTCAACCCAGTTGCCTGCGCTACACGTTTGATCTGTGCTTCTGCTGCTTTGGGTGAAATGTGCGGATCCAAACCACTCCCGGAAGCAGTTACCATTTCTGCGGGTACCGCTTTTCTGTCCAGGTAAGGATGGTGCAGAAGGAAAGTGTCAATACGAGCTTCTACTTCTTTCAGATAATCAGGGTTAGAAGGTCCTTTGTTACTTCCACCGCTTCCAGCTCCGTTATAATTGACTGCCGAAGGTCTTCCCCAGAAATAGTTATTCGCTGTAAATTGCTGACCTTCCTGTGCGAAACCAACGGTTTTTCGGTTGTATGAAACGGTTCTGCCTTTCCCATGTCCTGGAGCCAGTTTCCCGATTCCTGAAATTAAAAGCGGATAAGCAACTGAAAGCAGGATCATACATAAGAAAGTGAAGATGTTAACTGAGATAATTTTCTTTATCATGATTTCTATTTTTTAAATGAAGAGTGAAACAAATAAGTCCAGTAATTTGATCCCGATGAAAGGAATAATCACACCTCCTAATCCGTAAATAAGCAGGTTGCGACGTAAAATTGCACTTGCTCCGATTGGCTTATAGGCAACTCCTTTCAATGCCAGCGGAATTAATGCCGGGATGATGATCGCATTGAAAATCACCGCTGAAAGGATTGCACTTTCAGGACTGTGCAGGTGCATGATATTCAAGCCCTCCAAAGATGGAATGGCCGCAATAAACAAGGCAGGGACAATTGCAAAGTATTTTGCGATATCGTTTGCGATAGAGAAAGTTGTCAGTGTTCCGCGTGTCATCAGAAGTTGTTTCCCGATTTCAACGATCTCGATCAATTTTGTCGGATCGTTGTCCAGGTCCACCATGTTTCCGGCCTCTTTTGCTGCCTGCGTGCCGCTGTTCATTGCTACGCCCACGTCAGCTTGCGCCAATGCCGGAGCATCATTCGTACCGTCTCCCATCATGGCAACCAGCTTTCCGCTTTCCTGTTCTTTTTTGATGTACGCCATTTTATCTTCCGGTTTGGCTTCTGCAATGAAGTCATCCACATCCGCCTTTTCAGCAATAAATTTGGCTGTCAACGGATTATCTCCAGTTACCATCACTGTTTTAACTCCCATTTTGCGTAGTCTTTCAAAACGTTCCAAAATTCCTGGTTTAATGATATCCTGCAATTCGATCACTCCAACTACCTGATTGTTTTCACAGACAACCAATGGAGTTCCACCGTTACTTGAAATAGTCGTAACGTCTGTTACCGTTTCACTTGGGAAAGTATTTCCGGTGGATTCTACGATGTTGCGAATGGCATCAAAAGCTCCCTTACGGATGGTTGTTCCTTCCAGTTGAATTCCTGAACTGCGTGTTTCTGCTGTGAATTTGATAAACGTTGCTGCTGTTGCATTTTTGCGCAATGTCTCTACATCACAATTCAACTGCTGAGCAAGCTCTAAAATCGATTTTCCCTCTGGTGTTTCGTCCTTGAGAGATGATAAAACCGCACAGTTTATCAGGTGCTTTTCATCCTGACCATCGGATGGATAGAAGGCGGTTGCCTTTCGATTCCCGATTGTGATCGTTCCCGTTTTATCCAATAAAAGTACATCAATGTCTCCGGCAGTTTCTACTGCTTTTCCCGATTTGGTAATGACATTAGCGCGCAATGCACGGTCCATTCCTGCAATCCCGATGGCAGAAAGCAGTCCTCCAATAGTGGTTGGAATCAGGCAAACGAACAAGGAAATGAATGCCGCAATAGTAATCGGGGCATTTGCGTAATCTGCAAAAGGCTTTAAAGTAACACACACGATAATAAAGATGAGCGTGAACGCTGCCAAAAGAATGGTTAACGCAATTTCATTCGGTGTTTTCTGGCGGCTTGCACCTTCAACCAATGCAATCATTTTGTCCAGGAAGCTTTCACCTGGTTCGGTTGTCACCTGAACTTTGATTTTGTCAGATAGCACTTTTGTTCCACCGGTCACGCTGCTTTTATCACCACCCGCTTCCCGAATCACAGGAGCAGATTCACCAGTGATTGCACTTTCATCAATGGTTGCAATCCCTTCGATAATCTCCCCATCAGTAGGAATAATATCATCAGCTTCACAAACAAAGACATCTCCTTTTTTTAATTGAGAAGAGTTCACATTTCGGATTTCTCCGTTTTCCAACACCTGTTTTGCAGGAGTTTCTTCACGTGTTTTGCGCAAACTATCTGCCTGTGCTTTACCTCGGGCTTCTGCAAGGGCTTCTGCGAAATTGGCGAAAAGCAAAGTAGCGAGCAGAATTAGAAAGATGGTTATGTTGTAACCGAAACCACCTTGATTTCCAGCTCCGAAAAGAATGAAAATACAGACTACCAGCATCACCACTGTTCCGATTTCCACCGTGAACATGACCGGATTTTTCCACATGATCTGTGGTTTCAATTTAATGAAAGACTCTTTGAGGGCATCTTTAACAAGCTGCCGGTCAAATAAAGATATTTGTTGATTGCTCATGATTTCTAATGAATTTGACTGAAGTATTCAGCGAATGGTCCTAATGCAAGTGCGGGAAAAAAAGACAATGCTGCAATGATGAAAATCACCGCGAAGATCATGACCCCGAAAATTGGTGTGTCCGTTTGCAGTGTTCCTGCACTTTCGGGAATGTGTTTTTTACCGGCAAGTAACCCCGCTATCGCTAAAGGCCCGATGATTGGTAAATAACGGCTTAACAACATGACGATTCCGGTGGTCATGTTCCAAAATGGGTTATTATCTGCCAATCCCTCAAAACCACTTCCGTTATTGGCGGCACTCGAAGTATATTCATACAACATTTCCGAAAAGCCGTGATGTCCTGGATTATTTAACCAGCCGGAAGCTTTGCCATCATACCAATATCCCATTTGCGTATTGTGAGAAACAAAATAGGCTGAAAGTGCAGTTCCTGCCAGAATCAGTAAAGGATGAAGAATTGCAATGAAAGCTGCAATTTTCACTTCTCGGGCTTCCACTTTTTTACCCAGGAATTCAGGTGTTCGACCAACCATCAATCCGGAAAGGAAGACAGCAAGTATGATAAAGATGTAGAAGTTCAGGAATCCGACACCAACGCCTCCGTAGAACGAATTAGCCATCATTCCGAGCATTGCCATTCCGCCTGTGATCGGTGTAAAGCTGTCGTGCATGGCATTCACGGAACCATTTGAAGTAACGGTGGTCGTAATTCCCCAATAGGCAGATGCTTCTGCTCCAAAACGAACTTCTTTCCCTTCCATGCTTCCACTGGATTGATCAATTCCCATTTCAGTAATTGCCCGGTTTCCTTTTACTTCGTTAGTAATCGATGGTAGGAACAAAGCCAGGAATCCGACTGTCATTACTCCCATGATCATCCACGCCATTCGCTTTCGTTTGAGGTAATAACCCAAAGCAAAAACCATCGCGATTGGAATCAATACGATCAGGATGTTTTCGACCATGTTTGTGAGGTAAGTCGGGTTTTCCAAAGGATGTGCAGAGTTGACTCCAAAAAAGCCCCCGCCATTTGTTCCGGCTTGTTTAATGGCCACCATTGCAGCCGCCGGTCCGCGGGAAACAACTTGTTCATCTCCCTGAAGCGTAGTAAAGGTTTCTTTTCCTTCCCAGGTCATTGGCGTACCGCTTACAACCAAAATAATTGCAGCAACAAATGAAACCGGCAAGAGCACACGTGTACAGCTTTTTATAAAGTAATTGTAGAAATTCCCCAGCTGGTCGCTTTGCCTGTTGCGCATGGCGTTGAAAACCATCGCACAGGCAGCCATTCCTGTTCCGGCTGTAACAAATTGCAGGAACATAATGCCACCAATTTGTGAGAGATAAGAAAGTCCGGTTTCGCCTGAATAATGCTGCAAGTTGCAATTTACCAGAAAGGAAATCGTGGTATTGAAAGCAAGATCGGGAGACATCGAAGGATTGTGGTCTGGATTCAGAGGCAACCAGCCTTGGTTCAATAACAGTAAAAAACAGATGAAGAACCAAACTAGGTTGATCCCAAGGAGCGCGTAAATGTGCTGTTCCCAGTTCATTTCACGGGTTCCGTCCAAACCGCTGATGCGAAAGAAAAAACGCTCAATCGGATTGAAAATCGGATCGAGTAAAGTCTTTTCCCCCAAGTAAACCTTTCCGATATACCTTCCCAAAGGAATAGCAATGGCAACAGTCAGGATGAACATAGCAATAACGCCAAATAATTCGGTATTCATGAGTTAGAATTTTTCAGGTTTGAGAAGCACGTAACCGAGGTAAATAAATACGGCTATCGCAAGAATAAATAGAGCTGTCATAATTATACGTTTTCAAAAAAATGAACGGCTTTGTAACAGAGCCAAAAGAGCAGGAGTGTTAATCCACCAAATAGTGTCGCTTCCATAAACATCCGTTTAAACTCCGAAAGCGTTTACCTGCTTTACGTACTCTTTCTCCAATAATTCCGGAAGGGGAATGTTCAAAGCAGCTCTGTTCATTTCCATGAAGCAGCTATAGGAAAATAAGAACCCATTGACCACCGCATTTTTCATTTCTGAGCTCCCGGTTCTCAACTGGTGTTCAGCGATTGCGAAGCAATCATTCACCCGTTTGAAATTCCCTTTCAACACATACTGTTTTGTCAATTCAGCCAAATGATTCATTCGTCTGTAGTTGTTTCTATTACGCATCATTGTTTAAAATTTTAATGCGCTATGCCAATTGCTGTTCCAATTAATGGCATACAGAAACAATGTGTTGATTTATAAGGGTTTTGGATAATGCCAAAAATTTGGAGCACAAAAAAAGCCTATCAAAATGATAGGCTCTTCTCAAAATGATAGCTCTTAAGTTGAAGTCCCCTTGCGGCCTTTGCTGCTCTGCGGTTAATTCCCACGGTTATATTGAACCGCAAAGAGTGTAAGAACGCAAAGTCCTAAAAACGCTCTTGAAGAAATGAGGACGTATTTTTAAAACCAGAAGAAATTATAACTTGTACTCCTCAATTTTCCGATATAACGTAGCAATACCGATTTCCAACAAACGTGCAGCTTCCGCTTTGTTTCCTTTTGCGTGGTTCAATACTTTCTGAATGTGCAATTTCTCCACGCTTGCCATTGAAAAAGCGGATAAGGTATTGTTTTTCTGTTCCTGAATAAATTGAATTTCAGGAGGAAGATCATCTATAGTCAATGTATTCATTTCTGCTAAAATAACAGCACGTTCTACGATATTTTTTAATTCCCGAATATTTCCAGGCCAGGAATACAAACTTAATTTTTCAAGGAAACCCTCGTCAATTCCCAAAGTCTTCCGATTCGATTTTGCCGAGAATTGCTCTACAAAGTGCTTGGTTAATGGTTTGATGTCTTTCACACGACTGTTTAACGACGGCAGTTCAACCTGGAAAACATTCAATCTGAAATACAAATCGGAACGAAAATGCTGCTCCTCTGATTCTTTTTTTAGATCTCTATTTGTTGCAGCGATCAACCTGAAATTGGAATGGCTTGGTTTTGTGTCACCGATTTTCAGGTATTCGGAAGTTTCCAAAAGTCGTAAAAGTTTTGCCTGCAGTTCCAAGGGCATTTCACCGATTTCATCCAGGAAAAGAGTTCCGCCGTTGGCTTCTTCGATTAATCCTTTTTGATCCTTAATTGCTCCCGTAAATGATCCTTGCTTGTGGCCGAATAGTTCACTTTCGAGAATCTCCTTGCTAAATGCGCTGCAATTGAGTGCTACAAAACTGTTGTTTGATCGACCGCTTGCAAAGTGAATGGCTTCAGCAAAGACTTCTTTTCCAGTTCCAGTTTCACCAGTAAGCAACACCGTAGCATCTGTGGTAGAAACTTTTCGTGCGAGTTCGATTGCTTTCAATATAGAAGGCGAATTTCCGATGATGGAATCGAATGTATATTTTTTGCCTACGCGTTTTTCCAAATCACGCACTCGTTTTCTGAGCTCCACTTTTTCAAATGCACGTGAAAGCAAAGGAATAATTTTGTCGTTGTCATTTCCTTTGACAATGTAATCGAATGCTCCATCTTTCATGGCTTGCACACTATCAGAAATATTTCCGAAGGCAGTGAGCAAAATGATTTCCACATCCGGAAAGCGTTCTTTGATTTTTGGCACCAGATCTATGCCGTTTCCGTCTGGCAATTTTACATCACACAAAATCACATTGATTGCCTTTTGAGCCAATTTCTTTAGTCCCGATTCACAGTCACCAGCTTCAAATACTTCATAACCTTCGGATCGAATAATCCGGGCAAGTAATGAACGATGTTTTTCTTCGTCGTCTATAATGAGAAGCTGCTTCAATGGATGTTTTTTGTGTTGTAAAACTACAACGAATTCAGGAATAATTCTATCAAACAACCTGAAGCATTTTAATTACCCTAGTGGAGCAGAGCAAAAATACAGACACCCAGCAAATTCCTCGTATTCCTTTCTATATAACGAAACCGCTGAACTCTTGTATTGTGAGGTTTATTTTGGGTAATGACGAACTTATATAACACAACAAAGTAAGAATATTTGTATTAACAACAAGTCCTTATATTCAGTGGTAATCTTTTGAAGATAGAAAGACCAAGTCGTTCGGAAGCTATGAACCTTGAACATACAGGTGCGTTGATTTAGAGTGATTTAAAGTCTGATCAAATTCAAAGTTTACTTAGTGCCTTAAATAAAATGGTTGTAATTTGAAATCACAAAAGTTATAATCAAAAATTAAAAGAGAGATGGCTATGAAGAAAATTGGAACAATTATGATTGGGTTATTGGTAGTAACCACGTTTTTGAGTGCATGTAAGAAAGAAGAAGTAGTTGGTCCGACTGGTCCGGCGGGAGCGGATGGAAATGCGAATGTTAAAAGTGTTACATTTTCATCAGTAGCAGCGGATTGGACAGGTGACGGAGCAGCTGGATACTCGATCACTATAAATAGTTCTATTATTACTGCTGATATCGTTGCGAGTGGTGCGGTATTGTGTTATATGGATATCTCCGGAACAACTTATGCACTTCCGTACTCTTATTTGTATAATGGTTATACAAGACACATGTTATATACCTATGAAACAGGATCTGTAACTGTGAACAGGAGAGATGATGACGGAGCAACTACGAATCCCGGATCTTCCATGGCAAAAATCAAAGTAGTAGCAATTTCATCTTCTGGATCAATACAAAATCCAAATGTAGATTTATCAAATTATGAGGAGGTAAAGAAAGCATTTGATTTATAATCCAAAACAAACCGAATAAAAAAACGAGGATGAAGTCATCCTCGTTTTTTTATTGAAATTTTTACACTTATGAGTTCATACTATTCTTTTCTAAACGGTAAGTTTAGAAAAGAATAGAGTTTATTAAATGCTCTAGTTTTGTTCCTTTTACAAAGTGCGTGATAAAATGTTTCTAAAAAAATATTGGATCATCCCAACCTGTGAGATAATTCATTTCAATTATATTTTATTTCAAGATCAATTTCGCGAGATTACCACGTTTTTGTTGAAAACTCCACTTTTAGTCGTGATTTGAATAAGATAAACTCCATTCGGTATTTCACTAAAATCAATTTGTTTATATTTTACATCAATAGGTGTGTTTATCTTTTTTCCTTCAGAATTCATCACCGTTATGGCACTTACACTTTCTTCTGTCAGAATATTGACAATACTTTTCGCTGGATTTGGGTAAATACTCACCGAATTTTCTGGTAAGGAGCAACTTTTGAAGTAAACAATATCATGAATTGTTGTTTCACCATCATAATCGGTTTGGGATAAGCGATAATACATTTCCTTGCGTGGGTTTGAATGATCGGTCCATGTGTAATTCGTCAGCATAGTTGTGGTTCCAGTACCCGCAACAGTTGCAATGGTATTCCAATCGGTTGCATCAAAACTGCTTTCAATGGTGAAAAAGTCATTTTGAAACTCACTTTCAGTGCTCCAACGCAGAACTGCTTGTTCGTCCTCACAATGAGCAGCAAAAGTCAGAAGTTCTACTGGCAGCGGATTTGTTGCAGTTATGGAGGCAAGAGTGAATGGTCCGAATCCAGTAACCGCTGCTGAAGAAATCACAGTCCCAGCAGTAGTTGTCCCAGTTGTCCCACCATTTCCTTTATCTGTCCATTGGGTTCCATCCCATCGCGCTACGCGCAAGTCGGAAAGGGTAGTGATACCACAACTGCGTGTGTCCCAACTTAATGTCACTGATACGTTAGAAGAACCTGTGACGCGATCAAGCATCCAATATTCACAGTCTGACACATGATGAAGTGAAGGTTCAACGCTTGAAGTATTGTAAAGCGGATTAGCAGATATCTGAAAATATTCCGCTTTAAATTGGTCTGTTCCAGCTGCAGGTGCAGTAATGGCAATTGGTGCGTAAACTACATTTTTTCCTACAGGAAAGACAAAGGCTGTATTTCCAGTTTTAACCATCGGGCCAGAAACGAAACTGGTATTACTAACTGAAGCGACACTTGATGTATTTGTCATCGTCAGTATATTCGCAGTCGTTGTATTCAGATAACCGTCCGAAAAAGTCAATGTTCCGCGTACATTCAATGCTTGTGCAAGTGTAATACCCGTTGCGTCAGTGTTATTCAACCGCAGATTGTTTAACGTTGTTACAACGCTGCCACTAACTGTTTGCAGGCTGGATCCTGCCAGCGTAACCAGCGTCCCTGAATCGGCAATCGCTCCATTGTTGGTCATGTCGCCATAAATGGTAACGTTTGCCCCTACGAATGTTCGGATATTGCCTGAATTTGTTAGTTGTGCTCGGATTTCCGCAGATCCGGCGAAAAAAACGAACCCTATAATAATGATCTTTTTCATAATTCGGCTTTTTATTCCATCGATAGGTTCATGGTCTGGACGGTCATATTTGTTGTAGATGACTGGTTTTCTACCCACACTTCAATGTAGTCATTTGGAGCCAGTGTTACCCGACAGGAAATTGTTAGAGATACCTGATCCGTACTGTTTACTACTTTGACATCTTGGCGCGATTCAGGGATAATCACCCCGTTCTTTGCTATATAGAATGAAAAATAACGGTTGGAGCTTGGTTGCGTGATGCTCAATGAACTTGAAATAAAAAATGAGCGTGTTTTGCTTCCAGTGTAAGTGAGTCGGTTACTGGTTGGGTGTGTTGCGCGGTAGAGACTCGCCGAAGCAGTTGTGCCCAAAACCTTTACAGGTGTATTCGCAAGTGCAAATGTTGTGGCTACAGGTGTGGTTAAGTACATATTTCCACCAGCAACGTCGTCTTTCTGTGTACTTATCCCACTTGTTTCAACCTCCCAGGCATTCGTAAATGTTCCTGTTACATAAGCTCCTGTACCAACGAACATGATCACTTTGGCTGATCCTGAATTAAGACTCGTAATACCACTAATATGAAGTGCTGTTGCTGAGTTTGTGGAAGTTGTCAATCGGTCGCCACCAAGTAACTGGATTACATTGAAAGTACCGATAAAACGTTCGTAAATATTAGAGTTAGAGACATCCCAAAGGGTATTGTTCATTACCACATTGTTGTCGTTCTGAAAAGTAATACCGTTGGTGTTCACGAAATAAGCCACAGTTGCAAAGAAAACTGTTCCACCAACTCCTGCAATCGTTCCGATACTATTGCAGCCCAAAAAGAAACAGTTCTGTACGATCATATTCTGAGCCGTTGCCAATGCATCAATGTTAAATACGCTTCCAGAAGAAGCCGTCATTGTAAGGAAGCGTAGGTTTCCGGTTTTATTACCTGTAAACATTGAACCCGCTCCAGTATAGACAAGTTTGTCATTCGCAGAGTCTTCCCCCTTTATACTGCAGCCATTCAAGTTTATGGAGTTCGTTAACGTAATTGTTCCATTGATCTCATATTCGACACCAGCCACAAGTGTTATAACGCCTGCCACTGGTGCAGGAAAGTCTGCCGCAGATCTTACACGCACATAGTTGTCACGAGCAGTACTTAGCAATACCCATCTTGTGGAATTCCAATAGTAGTATCCGTCAGGAAGTGTGCCACCATCACTGTAGACTATCGTGCCTTCCGCAATTGTAGCTGTCATTGGAGCAGTGCTTGTAAGGCTGTTGAGCGGAATTCTTGGAGGTAGAAAACCTTTGTTGGTACTCTCAAGTTCAAGCATGGAATTGGCATTAATCACATTGGGATTGTCCCCAATCTTCACCTGAGCTGTCACTTGGGTGATGTTAATAGCGATAATGGTTAAAAGGAATAATTTTTTCATAACTCTCTAACGTTTTAATTATAGAACATTTCACCTTTAACTAGGTGTCAAAGGGACTTTTACGCAGATTAGTTATAAGTGAAAGTGATTTTTGCGCAAGTTACGAAAGTGATTGTTAAAATCCAAACTTAACGAGGTCTTTTATACGATTGATAATACGGTAATATAGCCTGCTATTCATTTATCCCGCCTCCTGATCCTCTGGTCTGCCATCTATTGGCGGGTTCGTTTTTGCTTTATGAATTTCTTCAACCTGTTGCACAAACTCGGATACCTTCTGATCGGTGTAAACACCGTAAGCATCGGTGAGGGTTCCTTTTTCACCTGTGCTGGTTTCAATAACATATAGAATAGCGCTGTCTGAGGGGTCTGATTCTCCTTCAAAACGGTAAAAATTAATAATCTTTACTTCATCGGGGACAAAAATTTTATGTGTTTCCAGTGATTCCAATCCGTTTTTTAATGCTTTAAATTGAGTGATATAACCTTCTTGCGATAATTTTCGGGTAGTTGAGGACAATGTTTTCATCGAATCGTGATCACTTCCTTCTCCTTTATCTGGTCTGTCTTTGAATTCGTTTTTTGTTCTCATAGGTCAAAATTTAATGGATGAAATGTCTCATCGCTCGTTTTTGGCAAGTTGCCATATCTCTTAAATTTAAGACATTGGATCTCATGGAAAAAGCCTTGTGATAATCATTTAGGATTATTTGGCGACTGTATTTTCGAATTCTGCGCTTTGTTGTTGATATACCATTCAGCTCTTTTAACAAAAAATAGAATTTTCTTAGTCACAAATGTTTTACCTTCTGAATGTGAAATCGGGCATTTAATACATGTTGGAATAGTTCATTTTTTGAGCTTCGTTTTTTAGTATAAATCATTAGATAGAAGTACTTATGGAGATTGAAATAAACACAGGGCAATTAATAGGGATTTTACTGATGATTGTAGGTTTGAGTCTAAACACACTCATTTTCGCGTTTTCTTATTATAAGATTGTTGCGCATTTAAAAGAATTAAGTGATAAGAAAGAAGAAGAGGAAGGGGAAACCAAAAAAAGTTTCCCAGTAATTCGATTTATTTTTCGATTTAGAAAGATTCTTCAGGAAATTCAGGACAGCGAAACCAAGGAACGGTATGATTTGGTCATCTCCTTTTTAAAATGGATGTTGTTAGTTACAACAATTATGATCTTTGGCGGACTTATCTTGTTTTTGGTTGGTTTTTTCTTTTGAATACCTAAAAATAAACAATCACTCTTCTATTACTGAGTGTTTGTTTTGTTTCCAGAGAAATGCGAGGGAGGTATTATTCGTTCTTTTTGTACAACCTAAAATACCGCCAAGCTGCCACGCAACCTATTAAAGAAAAAAGAGCGAGCATCCAAAACACATGTTGATGTCCACTCGCGCCTTTTGAATTTTCTAATAGAAACCCCATCGCGGGTCCAGCAAAGATATCTGGAGTAAATCCAACGAGTGAAATTAATCCCACAGCAGTTCCGGTTAGTTTCAAAGGAATCTGACCTTTTTCCATGACGGCAAAATATAAACAACGAGCTGCATAGACACCGCTTGCTACAATCAAAATTGAGATTAAGAATAGAATAGTAGTAGATTCAGAAATCAAGCCGAATGCCAATAGAAGAGCTCCCAAAAATGTAATGATAAAACTCACGAATAATAATGCAGTAGTTTTCCAACGATCGGCTAATATGCCAATAAATACACCAATTATTGGACGAATGAATAATAAAAATGTGCCGATTTGTGCCGATTGAACTTGATTATATTGCATCACATCTTGTGCATATAACGAAAAGACATCCGTTATTTTGTAGCCTACATAAGCACATAAAATGATGATCATTAGTAGCCATACAGAAGGCAAACGCAATACTTGTTTGATTTGAGAAAAGGTTATTTGTTCTAGTTTTAGTTCTTGTTCTGTTTTGGGGTCCAATTTCATGAAAAACCAAACCAATATTCCAACAACAATCACAATTCCAGAAGAGATGAGAATTACCTGTTTGAATGCTATTTTACTTTCCTGAATTGTTGCATGGGAAATTTCTGAAGTAAGAAAAAATGAAAAAACAATAACTCCCATTGTTCCGAATAAAGCCCCAACCAAACCGCGACCACCATCCAGAAAACCAAATGCTTTCCCTTGTGAGGTAGCCCCTCCCCAAACGCGAGTAGCTTTTATCATTGGTGCCCAGAATAAGAAAATGGTCGTAAATCCCCAATAACCATAAAGGATTTTCAAGGCATTGAAACCTGGGAATGTTGCATAAATAAAGCCTCCTAGAGCGGTCATCCACAATGCTACTGCAATCAACTTTCGTGGAGGAAATTTATCAGCTAGCGGACCTCCAAAGAGATATGACAATAAAGCCACAATTCCATAGACAGCGAAACAGAGTCCTAATTCAATGTTATCTAAATCAAATGCTTCCAATACAATTGGACGAAAAACACGCGAAAGAACAAAGGGAAGAATGAATACGGATTCACCAGCTAGAATAAGTAGTACTAAAAAATACCAGGAAGCCTTTTTTGGATTCATTGTTCTTCGCAGTTTGAAATTTAAACATACACATAAAGATTTTGAGGAGATTAATATGAACGCTAAAATTAGATTATCTGGTTAAATAAAATCGCGAAGGAATACTCAATTTCCAACCTTCTAAAAATTCACCCGCAACTGCACCGTAATATCCGATTTTCTAGATCCTTTGATTTCTTCTGGACCAGAACTGATGATATTTTTGTTCGAATATAAAAATACTCCGTAGCGAACCCATAAGTCGCAATGTCTCAGGAAGGAAAAACGGATGAGTGCATAAGCTCTTGATCCTTGATAATAATAGGCAGGAATGGAAAATACGTACAAGGCATTGTTTTCAAAAGTGTAAATACGCGTATCGTAACTATCCGTTTCAAATAAGGCATAACGCAGTGTTACATCGAAAGGCAAGTTCTTGGGTTTGAATAGTAAATCTTGTGTGAAAATCCAACCATCTTCGGGTTTGTTGCTTTTTCGATTAATGGTTACATATTCCACTCTGCTTTTCAATGTGAAGCTTTCCAATACTTTGTAACTCATATTTAAGCGGTAATTATTTTGAACCACATTCTCTATCGGAGTAATTGTCCCGTCTGAATCTCTTGAATTCTTCTGACGAACTTGTTGTCTGAAACGCGCATACAATTCAAAGACTTTATTTGGCTTATAGGTCGGCTGAACTAAAAATTCATAGCCTTTTGAAGGCGCATCAACTTGGTATTTCAACCAGGGGAATTTAAAAAAGTCAATATAAGAACTCACCGACCATGCCGGGGCAAGTTTTACCTTGATTCCTGAAAATAAACCTGTTTCGTTTTGCGTATTGCTTCCTTCTGAAAAGCCATTGTTGTAGAATGAATAATATCCTTTGGAGTAATTGCGGTAAATAACAGAAATAGAAACGCTCGGATCTAAAATAGCCATAACGCCATGAAGTTGGGCAAATGATTTGGAGTGTGTGCTGTAGGAAACTTCCCCGAAAAAGTTGAAATTACGTAAAACAAAATTGTAATCTCCGCTAATTGCAGTGGTATTTTTTCCTCTAAACGCGAATAAATTGTAAGGAAGGGTGTCGCGTTGAAGCGGTTGATTGTATTGTTGATTTACAACAGCAATCCCAGCATTGAAACGGGTGGAGTTGTAGCTTAAATAGTTTCCGATTACTTGTTCGGAAAGTTTGTTTTTCTTCGCGATTTCTGTATTCGTTCTGTGTAAGCCAGATAAATCAATAGTTGTAACGAATTCTAAATCGTCTGTTAACGAATCGCTGATTCCCGATCCGTCAATTTTTTTGTTGCTGTAGAAAGTGAGTAAATTCCATTTTTTGTATCCAAGAACTGTCGCTCCACCTCGAAAAAATCGATTTTCATCTACGGAAGTGTAAGGACGTAATAAATTAGCAGCTTTTTTAGTTGAAAAAATATCTGCACTTTTTCCAAAAGCGTAACCACTCCAAGTATTTAAACCCTGACCAATTTGAATTTGGTAATCTCCTGCAGCAACCGCACGAATGTATTTCCCTCCTTTGTAAAAAGCATGAAAGGAATAATAATCGAATCCATTTTTTTGAGAGCCTTTAAAAAATTCTTCCCCTGGATCTTTTTCTGCCGTAAACCCTAAGCTGATATTCGTTCGATACGTGTATCTAAAACGAGTGTAATACCGATCTGGATTTCCATGATAGTAGCTGCTCGAGCTATTGAGAATTGAATCGGAAACAGGTGTATATCCTTTTTTTCGTTCAGGAGTTCGTTGATAACGGGTGAACCATTCGATTTTTCCGTTTTTGATAGCGTCTTTGAATGTAATATGGATATTATCCAGACGATCATCAACTTTTATAAAAGGTAAAACGAGGTAAATGGTATTCAAATCCCAATATTTCAAGGATTGAAGCTCATAAATACTGATGAATTTACCAAAGCGATCGATGTGTAAAAGTACATCTGTTATTTGAACTTCGGTTAAGAGTCCCAATGAACGTAACTCGTCAGGATTGGTATTGTTGATGTTAATCGGATTATCAAAAAAGTAATTCAACTGGTCAAAGATATTGGTCAAATCCAATTCTTCCGATTCCGATTGTTCGGCAATAAATTCAACCCGTTGTTGGATGATTTCACTGCGTTCTTGGGAGTAACTCCAGAAACCAAGGATGCTGAAAAATAGAAGGAGGAGTCTATTTTTTTGCATGTTCTTTGAATTGGTAGTTTAAGCCAAAATTGGGAGACCAACCGAGTGTTTGGTGGTATTTGGATCCCAAATCGATAGAAAATCCAGCTATTTTATATCCTAATCCGAATGCAAATTCCATGGGACCACTGTGAGCTCCCAATCGAATGTATAAAGCGTCAATAGGCTGATATTCAACTGCACCTTTGAAGGATATTTTAGTAATTACCTGTTTTTCAACTTCTGCAAAAATTGACACTTTTTTGGAAGGTTTGTACTGACATCCTGCACGTAAAACGGTTGCAAAACGATCGGATATTGGATTGATGCGTTGTCGTCCAATATTCATAACCGAAACTCCGGCACTCCATTTTTCCGAAATTTTCGCCAAAAGACCTGCTTCTATCGTTCCGCTAATTGTAGAACCATAATTTCCACCTAATCTCAGTGCTTGTACATTTCCCTGAACGCCAACTTGTAGGAAGTCTGTAAATTTCATACTATAACCCAATCCTGCTCTGGTATTTCGATATTGTTGGTAACCGAAAAATTGTGCTCCAGCCGAAATTACTCCAACTTTCAATGGAATGGCAAGGGCTAAAGCTTGCGTTTGTAATTCTTTAGTCAAAAATCGGGTTTCGTAATAAGTTCCAATCGAAATTGTTTTAATAGAAGCTGCAGCTCCCGGATTGTGATGATATGCCCACACATCATCTAAACAAACACTGGTATTTGCCAATGAAGCAGATCGAGAACCCACGGGATTCCACCCTTGACTCAACGTATGGATAGCGGAGCAAGTGAATAATAGCAGAAGTAGTGAAAGTCGAATCATGAATTACTTGGAGAATAGTCGTTTTTTTAGTGGTATTTTATCGAGAAAATAATCGTCTTCAGTAAGGAAAAACCAATTGTCTCCTCCATCCGAGGATAGAGCATAAAGTTCGTAAGAGCGGTTATTTTCTTCGATCGTTTTCCGTTCAATGGTATATTTCCGTTCCATCCAATTTCCGTCTGTTTTCATTTCACGATAAAGCAGGTTATCAAGTTCTGCACCCTCATTTTCAATATCTAATCCAAAATGATTTATAAAATTAGAATCTCCCAGAGCTGTATAGTACTTAACAGCGGATGGATGTGTTAACCCAGCGTATTCCAGTGTGTTATGGGTGTTGTATGACTTGATATATTTAGAAAGTTGTTTGCTCAGTCGATTCTCCTGTTCGCCAGTAAGCGTACAAGAAATAAGCAGTAAAAGTAGTATCAACAAACTGGATAATTTATACACCTGTTATCTGTATTTTTGTTCGTCACTAAAATTAAATTAATTTTGGTTAAAAATCTACTATGAATAAAATCTTTACATGTTTTGCGTTATTATTTAGCGCTTCTCTTGCATTTAGTCAACTCACCGATGAGACCATTTCTATTGGAGGGGTTACCAGAACTTACAAATTATACATTCCAGTAGGATTTAATGCTCAAACAGAAAATCCAGATATGATTATCATTATGCATGGATTGGGAGGTACAAATACCGATATGGTTGGTGCAGGGTTCAACAACATTGCGGATACAGCTCGTGTAATAACGGTTTATCCACAAGCATTGAATAACGGTTTTGGCGCAGCAGGATGGAATAACGGAACACTTTTAGGAAGTACGGCTGATGATATTAGTTTTATGCACGAATTAATCAACAAAGGATTAGCAGATTACAATGTGAATCCAGCGCGTGTATATGCAACTGGTTTCTCGATGGGTTCGATTATGTCGCACCACATGGCTTGTTTGATGAATAATCGAATTGCTGCAATTGGAGCAATGGCAGGAACAATGCCAACTTCAGATATTAATTCATGTGTTCCTTCCTATAAAACTCCTGTCATTCATTTACATGGAACAGCAGACGGAACAGTTCCTTATGATGGATCAGCTTTGCCTTCATTGAGTTTAGTTCCTGAAACAATTAATTTTTGGAGAGGTGTTCATGGATGTGATGCAACGGCAGATTCTACAAGACTTCCAGATGTAGCAAATGATGGTATTACGATTGATCGTTTTGTTTATGACAATTGTAATCCAACGGCATCTTTGGAGTTGTGGAGATTCAATGGAGCAGATCATGTCTATTTATATAAACCAGTGAATGATATTACTGAAATGATTGAAGTGTGGTTATTCTTGCGGAAATGGAATCATTCCAATCCAGCTACACTCGGTTTAGCTAAGAATACTGTTCCCGAATTTACGATTAGTCCAAACCCTTCCAATGGATTGATTAAGCTTATAGGAGGAAATGCAGGATTGGTAAAGGTTTTAGATTTGAAAGGGTCAGTGATTTTGGAGCAAACTATTTCTGCTGGAACAACTGAATTGGATTTAAGTACTGCAAAAAAAGGAGTGTATTTTATTCAAATGGGAGCAGCAGTTTCTCGTATTGTATTGGACTAAAGAAACTAGAAAATAATTTGGAATCCATTCGCTCTCGTGAGAAATCGAGACGGATGGATTTTTTAGTTGAAATAATTTGCAATCTCCTCTTCACTCATTTCCACGTAATTGAAGTTGAATGCAATCATATCCTGAATTCGAAGCTTTTCTGGAAATTGAATTGCTTGAATTGTTTCCGAATGAGGAATGCCATTCCGGATGGATATTTCAATAAATAAATCAGCACTTTCAATCTTATAAAAACGATTGAAGCCTTCTAGTTTTCTGTAAATAGGAAAAGTGTTTTGCATAGAGAAAGTTCATTGGTGGAAATAGTTTAAACTTTATAATAAAAGAAAAACCACCAGCCAATGACTGATGGTTTTTGTATTCGTTATTGAGTAAAGACTAGTTAACCTTAAAGATAACTCGTCTGTTCTTAGCTAATTTCAAATCCTCATCGTCTGATTCTTTTATTTCTGGACTTGGTTCTTCATTGCCTTTACTTTCAGATTTCAAGCGTGTAGCACTAATTCCTTTGGAAAGTAGATATTCTTTTACTGCTTGATTTCGTTTGGTATCCATATCAGCATAGAAATCTTTTTTCTCTGCCAATTTATCTTCTTCTTCGTTGTTCGACCCAATAACTGTAATTGACATCGTAGGATTTTCAGTCATTACTTTTGCAACGATATCCAAAGCTGCTTTCGCTTGTGGAGTAAGGAATGTTTTTCCAAATCCAAAATAAACTTCTTGTTTTTCGATACGATCTTTTGTAGACATTTTATCGTTATCAGCAACTTGTTTCATGTAAACTGTTGTAGATTGTTCATTTTTGTCTTTGTCATCTGTATAACATTTGCATTCACCATCTTTATCCAACATTGTTACAACAACTTCGTCGATGTAATAATACGCCGCAACGATTTGAGTGATTTTTGAATCTTTCGGTTTTTTATTTGTTTCGTATTTCGTGTCTTGATCAGAAGTGAAGTTTCCAATAGTCAAGAATTTTTCACCGCCTTCAGCTTTGTAAGAACCACATACTTTTTCCCAGTTATAAGTAGCGTTAAATACTTTGTTATCTGGGTGTTGAATTTGTGTCTGGTCAATTAAATGAACTTTTTGATCTGTTCCAAATGCTTTTTTCGAAATGTTAGCTCCAATTTGATTACAAGCATATTTGGAAGCTTCAGACATGGAAACGTAGAAAGAAATGCAATAAGTGACATCTTTTTTCAAAGGCGTTTTCAATTTTGCCATGATATAAGATCGAGGCATTTTATTACCATACGAAAAAGCTACAATTCCAGCGTAGTTTTCACCTTCTTTCGCTTGTTCTTTTCCGAACGCATTTTCAGGAACTCCAACATCCGGAAGTTTTGAGTCGCTCATAAAATAATCAGCTCTAGAACCAGTTGGAGATATCCATCCCGTTGCTAAATCAATTTGGCCTATTTTTTTTGGTTTCCCAGTACTTGATTCAAATCCGCCATTATCAACAAGATTATCTTCTTTTTGTGCAGAAGCAAAAAGTGGCAAGCCAATTAATGCGGTGAATGCAACAAGTTGTTTTAGTTTCATACTATTTGGTTTCATAAGATTTTACAGTTTTAATGAATGTTTTTACCTTTTCTGGGTCGACATCCGGATAAACACCGTGGCCTAAATTTACAATATGTCTTTGATTATTGCCGAACGAA
The DNA here is from genome assembly GCF_000194605.1 of Fluviicola taffensis DSM 16823. NCBI lineage: Bacteria > Pseudomonadati > Bacteroidota > Flavobacteriia > Flavobacteriales > Crocinitomicaceae > Fluviicola > Fluviicola taffensis. The sequence continues at coordinate 614,899 of NC_015321.1, read as the reverse complement.
TTTAACATTTTTATTGTTTCCAACTCAATACTTTGATGAGAACCGTATAATGCACAAGGATCTAAATTGCCTTGTAAGGTTTTTGAATTGCCCACCAAAGCTCTCATTGCTGCAACATCCATGTTCCAATCGAGCCCAATTGTATTACAATCTAATTTTGCCAATGCAGGGATAGAAGTGATTGCTCCTTTTGAAAACAAGGTAACAGGAACATCTTCAATAGCCGAAGCTATTTGAGACAAATAAGGAAGAGAAAAAGTCGCGTACTGTTCTGTTCCTAATATTCCAGCCCATGAATCAAAAACTTGTATCATACTTGCTCCAGCTTTAACTTGTGCTTTTAAATAAGCAATTGTAACATCTGTAACGTGCTGTAACAATTGATGTGCCAAAGTTGGATTGGTATACAATAACTTCCGTGCTTCGCTAAATGTTTTGGAGCCATGTCCTTCTACCATATAGCATAAAATAGTCCAAGGTGCTCCTGCAAATCCAATTACCGGAACTCTTCCGTCTAATTGCTTTACTGTTAGTTTAATTGCTTCGAGAACATATCCCAATCGATCTTCGATATCAAAATCAAACTCCAATCGTTTTGCTTCTTCTTCCGAACGAATCGTATGTTCAAACCAAGGACCGCGTTTTTCGATCATTTGGTAGGGAACATTCATCGCTTCAGGAACTACTAAAATATCTGAAAAGATAATTGCGGCGTCAACCCCCAAAATATCTACAGGTTGTATCGTTACTTCAGCAGCCAAAGCCGGTGTTTCAACCAACTCCTTAAATCCGCTCACACTTTCGCGTACTGCACGGTATTCTGGTAATATTCTTCCCGCTTGACGCATTAACCAAACTGGGTAACGTTCAATATCTTCGCCTTTTGCAGCGCGTAAGATTAAATCATTTTGCAATTTCATTGGTGCAAAAGTACTTTTTTATAACAAAAGATAAGGGAAGTAACGAGGGGAAAGTTTTGAAATGCAAATAGATTTCTTAACTACAATAAAAGTATTACTTATTTTTCTCCCACAGAGGAGCACTGAAGTTCACGGAAGCATGTGTTTTAAACGCCCGTGTTCGTCCACCTCAGCAGACGAATCCGTGTTCCTCCGTGGGAAAATTTTAAAGATGACTTTCATCCTGGTGAAAAGCATTAAGAAACTTAAGTTAAGCCCATTTAATTGGTGTCTTCCCTCTCTGAGTCAAAATCCCATTAATCGTTGAAAAAGGCTTACTTCCGAAAAATCCGCGATATGCAGATAGGGGAGATGGATGAGGTGCTCTCAAAATGAAATGCTTATTCGGATTTACTCTTGAAGCCTTTGCTTGAGCAGGAGATCCCCACAAAACAAAAATCACACCTTCCAACTCGTCATTGATTTTCTGGATCACATCATCCGTGAATTTTTCCCAACCTTGGTTTGCATGAGAAAGTGGTTGACCTTCACGTACGGTTAAAAGTGAATTCAACAGCAAAACTCCCTGATTCGCCCAATGATTCAAATCTCCATTTGGTGGAGCGGGAATTCCCAAATCGGCTTCCAGTTCTTTGAAAATATTCTGTAGACTTTTTGGTAATGGACGCACATGAGAATCACAACTAAAACATAATCCATGTGCGTGACCTCTGGTAGGATATGGGTCCTGTCCCAAAACTACCACTTTGATTTGATCAAAAGGACAGCTGTCGAAAGCCCTGAAAATGTATTTTCCTTCTGGAAAAATTTGATTGGAAAATCGACCATACTCGTCTTTTACAAAACGGGTTAAATTTTCAAAATAAGGGGCTTCAAATGAATGATGAAGTGCTTTTTCCCAAGACGGATGAATAGAAACTTTCATTGGACGAAGATAATTAATCTGTTTTTACTATGTTAGCAATCTAAATTGAAAATGAATGAACTTAACTATTCATCCTGGTAATCCGGGACGCCTTTTTATCACCTTAATATCTGGATTGATTCTATCTATTAATTCTATTGCACAAGAAGAACCAAGATCCTCATTTTTCTGGAATCAATACATGCATACTAATCCTGCAATGACGGGGGCAATTTACAAGCACCATGCAAACGTCCAGTGGCGAAATCAATGGACAAGAATTAATGGAGCACCAACAACTTTATGGACAAATTATGCCGCGAAAATCGACAAAATTAACAGTGGTATTGGAGCCAGTTATGAATACGACGTGATTGGTTACACTAAATCACACAGTGCTATGTTGTCCTATGCGTACCACATCCCGATTAAAAAGATGTTTTTATCAATTGGAGCATCTGGCGGAATAAAAACGTTAAAAACTGACTTTTCAAAGTTGGTTTTTTCTCAAATTCCAGATCCCGCTGCTATAAATAGAACCTATAATCCTGTTTTCCAATGTGACTTCGGAATTGCTTTGCATTCAGAAAAGTGGAATGTTGGTTTGAGTGGGACACAGTTGAATGGTGGTTCATTCAGAGATTCAATTTACAGTATTAAACAGCGGCCTCAGATTTGGTTATTTGCAGATTACGCCTTCGGTTTGGGAGAAAAGTGGAAGTTAACCCCTAGACTTCAGACGTATGTTAATTATTATACCATTGGGACCATTATTGCACTAGAGGCAAGGTTTAAGGAAAACTTCTGGTTTGGATGTACGTCTTCGTTTCCTGATTTTAGTGGTATGGTCGCAATTGGTCCAATGATTGGTTATGATATTTTGGGTAAATTTAGAGTAGGTTACACCTATGAGTTTTATTTGAATAATCATGTGGGTTCAATTACCAATAACGGAACTCACGAAATCGTTCTTTCTTACCAGCTGAAATAAGGTTCAAATGTTCAAAAGTTCAAAATGTTCAAAAGTTGAAATTGTTTGAACCCTTGAACCATTTGAACTCGTTTAAATTTTTTGAACTATTTTTGCGCCATGAGCAACGACGTAGAAATTGAAAAGCGCAGAACATTTGGTATTATTTCGCATCCCGATGCAGGTAAGACAACTTTGACTGAGAAGTTGTTGCTTTTTGGAGGCGCCATTCAATCTGCGGGTGCTGTTAAGAACAATAAGATTAAGAAAACGGCTACTTCCGATTTCATGGAAATTGAAAAACAACGTGGAATTTCGGTTGCTACTTCCGTGATGGCTTTTCAATATTCTGGAAAACAAATCAATATTCTCGATACTCCTGGTCACAAGGATTTCGCAGAAGATACTTACCGAACATTGACTGCTGTTGATAGCGTTATTTTGGTAATCGACTGCGCAAATGGTGTGGAAGAACAAACGAAGCGATTGATGGAAGTTTGTCGGATGCGTAAAACTCCAGTGATCATTTTCATCAATAAAATGGACCGTGAAGGAAAAGATCCATTCGAGTTGTTGGATGAGTTGGAGTCTTCCCTAGATATTCACGTTCGCCCTTTGGCTTGGCCCATTGGAATGGGAGATCGTTTCAAAGGTGTTTATAACATTTACGATAAGAATATCAATTTATTTGCAGCGAATAAAACAAAAATTTCTACCGATATCGTTTCACTTTCAGATATTAACTCAGCTGAGTTAGATGAATTAGTGGGGGATAAGCCTGCTGCAGAATTGAGAGAAGAATTGGAGACAATTGAAGGCGTTTACGATGCGTTTAATCGAGAAGAATATCTTTCTGGAGATGTTGCTCCCGTATTTTTCGGATCTGCTGTAAATAACTTTGGCGTGAAAGAATTGTTAGATACGTTTGTGCGTATTTCGCCTTCTCCAAGAGGAAGAGACACTGATTTGAAACGTGTTGAACCTTCCGATAAAAAATTCTCTGGCTTCGTGTTTAAAATTCACGCAAATTTAGATCCAAAACACCGCGATCGTATTGCATTCTTAAGAATAGTTTCTGGGAAGTTTGAACGAAATACTTTCTACAATCACGTCCGTTTGGATAAAAAATTCAAATTCGCGAATCCAACGTCTTTCATGGCTCAAGATAAAAGTGTGATTGATGAAGCATTTCCTGGAGATGTGATTGGTTTGTACGATACAGGAAATTTTAAAATTGGAGATACCTTAAGTGAAGGAGAACATTTCATGTTTAAAGGAATTCCGAGCTTTTCACCAGAGCTTTTCCAAGAATTAGAGAATTTAGATCCAATGAAATCCAAGCAATTAGAGAAAGGAATTTCTCAGTTGATGGATGAAGGAGTTGCACAAATGTTTATTCAACAACCGGGAAACAGAAAAATCATAGGAACGGTTGGCCAACTTCAGTTTGAAGTAATTGCTTACCGTTTGGATCATGAATACGGCGCGAAATGTCGATTTGTCCCTAAAAACTATCACAAAGCATGTTGGATTACAACTGATAATGAAGCTCAGTTGAACGATTTCATGCGTGCGAAATCTCAATATTTAGCGAAAGATAAAGATGGAAATTTGGTTTTCTTAGCTGAAACTTCCTTCTTGCTTCAAATGGCAGAGAAAGATTATCCAGATTTAGTATTCCATACAACGAGCGAATTCAAACTCGAAGCGAAACACGCGTAGGGACGAGAAGCCTCGCGTCCTTACGCGTGTTTCGTAAAATAATTTCAGGAATTATAATTCAGGTAACTCTTCCAAAAACACATCTGGTTTTTTACATTCTACAATTACATGGTTCATTCCATTCGTCATCCAAAAATAAGCAGCTTTGCTTTTTTGTATGTAATTGCTTGTTTGTAAAAACACCTTTTCATCCAGTGAAATTTCAGGAGCTTTACATTCAATGATTAGTTTAGGATTTCCAAAATTGTCAACAATAACTACATCACAACGTCTGTTCTGACCATTTATTTTCAGTAAATGTTCACTGTTAATTCGTTCAATAGGTGTTTTTTTGTGATTGATGAGGTAATGAATGACGTGTTGTCGAACCCATTCTTCTGGTGTGAGAAGTAATTTCTTTTTGCGAATGATACACCAAACGAAAAACACTTCTTTTTCTTTGGAAAGCTTTAATTGTGCTGGAGGCAAATTCAACGAAGGAAACGACATCATGCAAAATTACGAATTACGAATGCCTAATTACGAATTAATTGGTGTTATCTATTAAAATGACAATCAATTTTGATTTTTTAATGCTCGAAAGTGTAAAACGCATAATTCGGCATTCGTAATTCGACATTCGTAATTGATATTTCGTAATTTTGAAAGATGGATTACAAAGCTCTTCTAAAGGACATTAAAAATGGCGATTTTAAGCCTTTGTATGTGTTGCATGGTGAGGAACCTTACTTCATAGATGTGCTTTCAGATGCGTTGATTGAGCATGCTGTGGATGAATCTGAAAAGGATTTCAACTTGGCAATTTATTACGGAAGAGATATTGATGCGTTGACGCTCATGAGTGAGGCACGTAGTTTTCCGTTTATGGGCACACGTAAAGTAGTTGTGGTTCGAGAAGCTCAAGACTTAAAAGATATTTACGAATTGGAGAAATTGCTTCCGAATTTGGTGGAAAGTAATATTCTTGTTATCTGTCATAAATACAAAGCTCTTGATGGAAAGCGGAAATTCACCAAAGAACTTGTAAAGTATGGTGTGAATTTTAAGTCTGAAAAAGTAAAAGAGTATAATCTGACTGAATGGATTTCGACGTATGTTCGCACGGAAGGCTATGAAGTTACTTCGAAAGCTGCCGCTTTATTGGGCGAGTTTTTAGGAAATGATTTGTCTCGGATCGTCAATGAATTAGATAAATTGGCAATTGTTCTCGAAAAAGGAACGAAGATTTCAGATGTTCATATTGAAGAGAATATTGGAATTTCGAAAGACTACAATGTCTTTGAATTGGTAAATGCGATTGCAATAAGAGATACTTTGAAGGCTTTTCAAATTGCTGATTATTTTGAGAAAAATCCCAAAGATCATTCTATTATCGTCGTGATTCCATCTGTTTTTAAGCTGTTCACGAACATGATGCGGGTTCACTTTGCTCCAACCAAAACACCCGAAGCAATTGCTTCATCTGTTGGATTGCATCCGTTTGTGGCAAAAGAATTGATTCGAAATAGTCCGAATTATCCCCCCAAAATTTTAGCTCGAAATGTAGAAATTCTACATAATTACGACTTGAAAGCAAAAGGTGTTGGAAATAGCTCTACTTCTGATGGTCAATTGCTAAAAGAAATGTTGGTTCAAATACTCAACTGATGAGAAGATTCTTTTTAGTAGAAATTCCAAATTCCGAAACTTTTTTTCTTCCAGAGGAAGAATCTAAGCACATCATTCGTGTTTTACGCTACGTAAATGGGGATCAATTCCTGCTTTTGAATGGCTTAGGGTTGATTGTAACTGCAGAGGTTACAGATGCTCATCCAAAAAAATGCGCGGTGAAAGTTGTTTCTAAGGAACAGAAAACGCGGGATGGATCTGGATTTCATTTGGGAATTGCTCCAACCAAGAATTTAGACCGCATGGAATGGATGGTGGAAAAAATAGTGGAAATTGGTGCGACAAAGCTTACTTTTTTGAATTGCGAACGATCAGAACGAGTTCAATTGAAATTAGATCGCTTGCAACGCGTCGCAATTTCAGCTATGAAACAAGCCCAACACGATTTTTTATTGGAGATAGAGGAACTTCAAAGCTTCTCGGATTTTGTAGCTAAGAATCCAAACGGTGGACTAGCACATTGCATGAACGGAAGTAAGCAATCAGTGAAAGAATTGAAATTTCCTTCGCGAATTTTGATTGGTCCAGAAGGTGATTTTAGTGAAGCAGAATTGGAACTTGCTTTGAAACACGGATACGAAGCCGTACATTTGGGTGAATCGCGCCTCAGAACAGAAACAGCTGGAATGGTGGCTTCTGTATTGGCAATTAACAGTTGAATAGCATGAAAGCATTAGTTATAATTACCGCTCTTTTTTTTACTTCGATTTCTTTCACTCAAGGAAGTTATCAAATTGCATTTTTGAAATACAGTGGAGGAGGTGATTACTATGCAAATCCAACGGCTCTTCCAAATTTGGCTCAATTTTGTAATACAAATTTAGGAACCACGATTTCGAAAGAAGCACCTTATGTAGATGTCGGAAGCCCGGAATTGAGTTTGTATCCGTTTATTCATATGACAGGGCACGGGAATGTAGTGTTTTCTTTGTCTGAAGCTGAAAATTTGAGAAATTATTTAGTTGGAGGTGGATTTTTGCACATAGATGATAATTATGGGATGGACAAGTTTATTCGCGAAGAGCTGAAAAAAGTGTTTCCAAATAATTCAATGGTAGAACTACCCTTTTCACATCCTATTTTTCATCAGAAATACGATTTCAACGGTTTGCCTAAAATTCACGAACACGATGGAAAACGTCCACAAGCTTTCGGAATTATCATTGAAGGCAGATTGGTTTGCTTGTACACGGTAGAAACAGATTTAAGTGATGGTTGGGAAGATCAAGCTGTTCATAACGATTCGGAAGAGAAGCGTAAACAAGCACTACAAATGGGTGCAAATATCTTGATGTATGCTTTTTTAGGCGGTTCAAAGTAAGCCGTAATTTTTCTGTTAACGAAAGCTAAAACTCGTAAATCAGTTCTCTGTTCTTCAACTATTTTGGTATATTACAATCGTACACATCTAAAATATAAAGTTATGAGTTGGTTATGGGCATTAATTATAGGAGGTGTTGCCGGTTGGTTAGCCGGTGCTATCATGGACAGTTCAAGAGGTGGAATTTTATTCAACATTGTTCTGGGAATTCTGGGAAGTTTTGTAGGAGTTTGGTTATTTGGCCTGCTGAATATTTTTCCCGCTGATAACATTTGGGGCGTTCTCTTAACTTCCACTGTAGGTGCGGTCGTCATTATAGTAATAGCCCGCTTGATTACAGGCGGAAAGGTTTAAAAAAAAAGGTGGGGACGCGATGCATCGTCCCCACCTTTTTTACATTTTATTTGGAACCGAAATTCCCAATAGATTCATTGAGCTTTTAATCACCTTAGCAACGTTTTTACAAACCGTTAAACGCACTGCCTTTTGTTTCTGATCTTCTTCACTTAAGATCATCACGTTTTGGTAGAATTGATTAAAGAGTTTTACCAATTCGTATGTGTAATTTGCTACCAAAGCAGGCGAATATGTTTTCGCAGCATCTTCAATGACAGATGGATATAGAGCTAATTGTTTAATGATTTCCTTTTCAGAAGCACCAAGTTCTGTGTTTGTATCCAAATTAAAACCAGTTGCTTTTCCTAAAAGAGACTGAATACGAGCGTGAGCATATTGAATAAATGGACCAGTATTTCCGTTTAATTCAATAGATTCAGCTGGATTAAACATCATTCGTTTTTTTGGATCAACTTTTAGTAGGTAATACTTCAATCCACCCATTCCGATGGTTTTGTAGAGTATTTCTCTTTCGGTTTCACTCATTCCATCCAAATGACCTCTTTCAGTTGTCATTTCTTGTGCTGATTGAACAATTTCATCCATTAAATCATCAGCATCAACAACTGTTCCTTCACGAGACTTCATTTTTCCAGAAGGTAAATCTACCATTCCATACGATAAATGGAAGCACGATTTCGCCCAAGAGTAGCCCAATTTATCCAAAATCAGGAAAAGCACTTTGAAATGGTAATCTTGTTCGTTTCCAACAGTATAAATGATTCCTGTTAGTTCTGAGTAATCATTGAAACGATCTACAGCAGTTCCTAAATCTTGTGTCATGTAAACCGAAGTTCCATCTGAACGCAAGAGGAGTTTGTGGTCTAAGCCCTCGCCAGTCAAATCAATCCAAACTGAACTATCTTCTTTTTTATATAGAACACCTTTTTTCAACCCTTCGTTTACGATATCTTTTCCTAAAATAAACGTGTCAGATTCGTAATACAAGCGGTCAAATTCAACGCCCATTTTTTCGTAAGTCTTGTTGAAACCATCGTAAACCCAACTGTTCATAGTTGTCCACAACAAATAAACTTCAGGGTCTCTTCCTTCCCAACGAACCAATAAATCCTTTGCTTCACGCAAAATGGAGGTTTCATTTTTTGCTAATTCTTTGATTTTGTCGTCTAAACCAGCAATGGCTTTCTCGTCTTTTCCAACTTTTGCATCTGTAAATTCTTGGTATTTTAATACGGTTGTTTCTGGAAATCCATCAAATTGACCTTCATTCCATTGAGCAATGATTTCTTTTGCTTCCGCATTGAACTGTTTGTCAAATTCAACATAGTATTTACCAACAAGTTTATCTCCTTTAAGTCCCGTATTGTTTGGATTTTCGCGTTCTCCTTTTTCATTCAATGGAGAAAACTTTTGCCAAGCAAGCATACTTTTGCAAATATGAATTCCACGGTCGTTAATGATTTGTGTTTTAATTACTTTGTGACCGTAAGCATCTAAAATTTGCGCAACAGAATACCCTAAAAAGTTATTTCGCAAATGACCTAAATGCAAAGGTTTGTTTGTGTTCGGTGAAGAATACTCCACCATGATTTCGGGTTTCGAGTTTTTCTCAGCAGATCCGAATGTTGCATTTGAATCGATTTCACTCAATTGCTGAGTCCAATAATTATTCGGGAAACTTAAGTTTAAGAATCCGCCAATAATTGAATAATCACTGATACAACGAATATCATCCCTTAAAAAATCACCGAGCACTTTTCCAATTTCTTGCGGAGATTTTCCAGCAAGCTTCATCAAAGGAAACAAAACCAAAGTGGTATCCCCTTCGAATTCTTTTTTTGTTTTTTGAAACTGAATTAGCGAGTCAGAAATCTCAAAACCAAGTATTTTATTGGATTTTTCAATGATTGCTGACTTGATTAAATCTTCCATTAGGACTATGTATTATTTTATTTGTTTTTATTCAAATGTTCAAATGTTCAAATGTTCAAATGTTCAAATGTTCAAATGTTCAAATTGAAACGACTAAACCTTTGGAACTTTTTGAACATTGTTTGAACTTTTTAACTGTTGAGCGCAGCGGAAACCTTTTCCAACAAAGAAAAAGCAGTTTCTGCCATCACGTTTATTTTATTGTCCAGACACGGATTTACCTCTACAAATTCGATGCAAACTGTTTTTGGATTTTTTGCTAGCAAAGTTAATATTTCTTCCGCTTCTTCTGGAAAAATACCGTTTCCAACTGGAGTTCCTGTTCCAAAAGAAGTAATTTCCGGATCCATAGAATCTACATCAAAGGAAACATAGATTATATCACAGGGTTCTAATTGCTTTAAGGTTTGAGTAACAATCGCAGGAGCTCCGTCTTTGCGAATTGCTTCAACGGTGTGATTCGTTATGTTGTTTTCAGCAATTAATTGATCTTCTTCGTGTTCAGTATCTCGAACTCCAATGAATATCAAATCGCTTGGATTTACTTTTGAAGCATTTGTGTATTTAAACTTCAACTCGTTCCAAATTTGAATCGTTTGCTCAGAAGGTGTATTCCGTTGGTATCCTAAATTATCGTTCCCAAGAGAGAGACTCAAAGGCATTCCGTGCATATTTCCTGATGGAGTAGTGTAAGGCGAATGCAAATCTCCATGTGCATCAATCCAAATGACTCCCAAACGCTTGTTTGGAAAAGCAGCTTTAATTCCAGCAATTGTTCCAGCGGCTGAACCATGATCTCCTGCTAGAATAATCGGAAACGAACCTTTTTCAATCACTGATTGCGTTTTTGTTGCAACTGATTCAAAAACTTGTTTGTAGGGAATGATGTTTTTCGCGAATTCTGTTTCGTTTTCACGGTCTAAAAAATGATTCAAATCAGGTAAAGGGTGCAGAGGATAAAGACCGAAGTATGGACTGTTTGCTTTTCGAGCAGCTGTCATAATAGCTCCAGGGCCTAGGGATGCGCCTCTGGTTCCAGCTGTCAATTCTGAGTTGTTTACAATGATTTCAATTTTCCGATGCATAACAAATTGTTAATAACACAAAAATACATATTTGCTTTACGCTTACTCGTTTAAGTTTTCCAAGGAATCGAAACCTTTTCAACAATTTGGCGTATTAAGTTCTTATTAAAGGAATTATATGTTTGTAAAGCATTCAACCATTCTGTTTGTATTTTTAAGTATTTTCATTTGCTCTTGTTCTTCAAATAAACCAGAAATCAAAGAGGGCACAATCATTTATTCAGCAGATTATCCAAACCACAAGAAGAATGCATTTTTATATAGCATCCTCCCTAAAGAAGTGCAGATTAGCTTTAAAGATGGAGTGGTGAGGAATGACATTAGTAGGGCTAATCTTCAAAATATTTTACTGTTTGATTGTAACAAAAAGCAAATGGATATTTATTTTCAATATGGAGAAGAGGCTTTCAAAACGAAACTGACTCCAAATGAGATTCAGCAAATGCTTGATGAACAGTATCAATACGCAATAGAATTAGTGGATGAATCCGATACGTTGGCAGGATTTAATGTGAAGAAAGCAATTGCACGAAATAAAAAGAACAAGTTGGATGTGATCACGCTTTGGTACACCGATGAAATTGCAATTAAAAATCCCAATTGGTACAATTCTTTTGGTCAAGTTCCAGGAGTTTTGTTGGCTTATTCGGTAGATCGATATGGTATTCGCATGGATTATAAAGCAGTTAAATTTATTCCTGAAATGGATGAGTCTAAAAAACGATTATTTACCTTGCCGGCAAAAGGAACTGCAATTAGCTACAGTGAGTATACGAAAAAAATGAATGATTTATTTGCAACGTTTGAATGATATGAAAGTACTCCTTTTGGGAATAATGCTATTTTTAGCTGGAAACAATTTAATTGCACAAAAGCCATTTTCGGGTGTTTTGAAATACAAAGCAAGTATTACAATTCCTGATACGAATGTTGTTTATAAAACGTGGGGCGTAACGATTTATACAAACGATACTGTTGTAAGGCTTGAAACGGAAACTGATCAATTTGGAGTTCAGGTATATATCCGGAATATTCAATTGAACAAAGCTTATTTGCTTTTAGAATTGGATGGAAATAAATATGCCATTCAAACGGATTTGACCAAAAAATCGGATTCAATTAGTCGTGGATATACGGTTAAAAAGAAATTTGGATCGAAGAAAATTGCAGGAGTAAAGGCTCGAAAATATTTTGTAAAGGACGACAATACGGTTGGTTTCTATTGTTATTTCGCGAAGAAAATGAATGGAAAATTCCTGCAAGTTTATCCGGAAGTAAAAACCTTGGCAGTCGATTACTACATTCCTTCTGAAGATGGATTGATTCACTATGAATTGATTGAAAAAAAGGACGAAGTGGTCAACCGAGATTTATTTGGAATTCCATCTGATTACAAGCGAATAAGCTTTGAAGAATTCATGCATGTTTTCTATTCGACTAATGAACAGTAGGTTGTTTATAGTTAAATGAATACCTCTCTAATCTCCCTGTTTAATGTATCTATCTTCGTGAGATACTTCGTTAAGAATGACAGTGGAGAACGAATACAGACAAAAAAGCGAACAAACAGAAGCGAAATCTGATAGCAATCAGGATAAGAAAGAACCAAAAGGCAAAGGAACGAAAAGCCCGAAGGCTTCTGGTAATGCGCTATTGGACCGTTTTTCAAATCGATTTGATAAGAAAAGAGTGAAAACAATCATGGGAATTGCTATGGTTCTATTTTCCTTTTTCACCTTTTTATCTTGCTTTTCTTATTTCTTTACATGGACAGCAGATCAAGACCGTGTATTAGATGTTTCTCTATTTTCATTCTTGTTTGACGGAAATCCTGAACCTGTGCAAAACTGGTTGGGTAAGTTTGGAGCATGGATGTCTCATCTCTTCATGTATCGTTGGTTTGGTGTTTCGTCTTTTGCAATTTCATTCATAATCTTCTTGATTGGTTTCAAATGGATGTTGAATATTCTATTATTGCCAATCAGACGATCGATTGCAGTATCTGCACTTTTCATGGTTTGGAGCTCTGTTTTTCTAGGATATTTCGTAGAGCATATTGATTATTTAGGAGGAACTTTTGGATTTACAATTAATCAATGGTCTCGTTTGACAGTTGGAAGCTTTGGAACATTTATCGCAATTGTCGCTCTATTGTGGGTTGTTCTCGTTGTTTTATTTAATGCAGATATTGTTGCTTGGTTCAATCGTGCAAAAGGAGTGAAGGATTCATTTTTCGAAGATGATGAGCCTGTTCTTGCAACCGTGACGGATATCCATGTGGTAAATACGATTCGAGAAGATCAAATTAGAGCGGAGCAGGAAGCTGCAGAAGTGAATTTTGATGACGAGGAAGACGAAGATCCGTCTTATGGAGACGGAGAGGATGATAGTTTTATTGTGATTCAAGCTGGCGCAGAAAAAACTGTTGAAGAGCCTTTCGTTCCAGTAAATCAGGTAGATGATATTGATGAAGATACGGAAGAAGAGGAAGGCGATTTCAAAGTGAGTATAGCTGCTACAGACGCCACACTTTCGGATGATGAGTTCAATTCGATTCGACAAGAATATGGGGATTACGACCCGACCTTGGATCTTTCTGGATATATGTTGCCGCCAATTGACTTGTTGAAAGAATACGGAAATGGACAGGTTTCAATCAATAAACAAGAATTAGAAGACAATAAGAATAAGATTGTAGAAACACTTTCTCATTATAAAATCGATATTGCGAAGATCAAAGCAACGGTTGGTCCAACGGTAACGCTTTATGAAATCGTTCCCGCTCCAGGTGTTCGTATTTCGAAGATTAAAAACTTGGAAGACGATATCGCTTTGAGTTTATCGGCTCTGGGAATTCGTATTATTGCACCGATCCCTGGAAAAGGAACAATTGGTATTGAGGTTCCAAATAGCAGTCCAGACATGGTTTCCATGAAATCATTGATTGCATCGGAGAAATTCCAGAATTCTGATTTCGAATTGCCAATCGTAATGGGTAAAACGATCACAAATGAAACATATACCTTTGATTTAACAAAAGCGCCTCACCTGTTGGTTGCTGGAGCTACAGGTCAAGGGAAATCGGTTGGATTGAACGCAATTTTAGTGTCTATTCTCTATAAAAAGCATCCATCTCAAGTGAAATTTGTGTTGGTTGACCCTAAGAAAGTAGAGCTAACACTTTACAATAGAATTGAACGTCATTTCTTGGCAAAACTTCCAGGTGAAGAAGATGCAATTATTACGGATACATCGAAAGTTGTTGCGACATTAAATTCCTTATGTATTGAAATGGATAACCGCTACGAATTATTGAAAGTAGCAGAAGTTCGGACGATTAAAGAGTACAACGCGAAATTTATTGCCCGCAGGTTAAATCCAGAAAAAGGACATCATTATTTACCATATATTGTTGTCTTAATCGATGAGTTTGCTGATTTAATTATGACGGCTGGAAAAGAAGTGGAGCATCCGATTGCACGTTTGGCACAGTTAGCTCGAGCGATTGGAATTCACTTAATTGTAGCGACGCAAAGACCTTCTGTAAACGTGATTACGGGGATGATTAAGGCAAACTTCCCTGCTCGAATTGCATTCCGCGTATTGTCTAAAATAGATTCTCGAACAATTTTGGATTCTTCTGGTGCTGATCAGTTGATAGGTCGAGGGGATATGTTAATTTCCCTCGGACAAGATTTAATTCGTGTTCAATGTGGATTTGCAGATACACCAGAAGTGGAAGCAATTTGTAAGTTTATTGGTGAACAAAGAGCTTATCCCGAAGCATTGATTCTTCCTGAATATGTTGGTGCAGATGGAGGAGATGGAAATGATGTCGATTTGGATGACATTGATTCTTTGTTTGCTGATGCAGCTCGGATTGTTGTGATTAATAATCAAGGATCGGCTTCTTTGTTGCAACGCAAGTTGAAATTGGGTTATAACCGAGCTGGTAGAATTGTAGATCAGCTTGAAGGCTACGGTATCATTGGACCATTTCAAGGAAGTAAGGCTCGAGAAGTTCTTTTTAGTGATTTGGAAAGTTTGGAAGAATTCCTGCGCGCAAAAGGAATTAATTAAGCAGGATTGAAGCTTCTAACTTCTTTCACTTTTCAATTCTCCATTTTTCAATTGGTTTATTTTTTCGGAAGTGTCATATTCTTGGCACAATTTCTGATATTTGCACAGAAAATAATGAAACATGAAATACTTATTTATAGGCTTGGCGTTAACCGTAAGCTCGTTATCTTATAGCCAGGATGCCAAAGCTCAAGGAATTCTTGACAAGGTTTCTGAAAAAATCAAAGCATTAAAAACGTTTTACGTTGAGTTTAGTGCTACAGTGAAGAATACTTCAAATGGTACAAATACCAATCTTTCAGGAAAAGGTTGGGTGAAAGGTGATAAGTTTAGTGCAGTTTATGGCGAAAACACGATGATTTCAAATGGTTTGAAGAAATGGTCGATCGTAAAAGAAGAAAAAACTGTTTATGAAGCAGATGCTTCTGGAGACGATGATGATGCAATCAATCCGAAGAAATTATTGACTATTTGGGAATCTGGATTCAAAAACAAATATGACAAAGAAGAAACCTTAAACGGTGAAAAAGTACATGTGATTTATTTGTATCCGAAAAACCCGAAGAAAGCAAATTACCACACAGTAATCTTGTACATTTCGAAAGAAGATAATGAATTGAAGAAAGCAATCATGAAATCAAATGACGGAACGGTTTCTACTTATTCATTGACGAAATTCACTTCTAATCCAGTAATCGAAGATAGTAAGTTTGTGTTCGACAAATCAAAGTATCCTGGGTACACGGTTGTGAAGGATTAAAATCAAATTGATTATATATAAAAACGGCGACCATTATTGGTCGCCGTTTTGTTTTAAAACATGTAATATGTAGGCACGCGACGCATCGCGTGCCTACAATATTTTTTATTTAAAATTCATACAATTCCATCAAAGCTTGTTTCAAGCGCTCTGCGGGCAAAAATTGTTTTTCCAATGCCACTGCAAATGGAACAGGAGTGTCTAACGAAGCAACTCGTTTAACGGGTGCATCCAACGCATCAAAGCAATTTTCGTTGATCAATGCTACGATTTCACCTCCAATTCCTCCAGTCATGCAATCTTCATGTAAAACGATTACTTTTCCAGTTGCGCGAACAGAATCGTAAATTGTCTCTGTATCCAAAGGAAGCAATGTTTTTAAGTCAACGATGTTTGCAGAGATTTCAGGATGTGCATCCAAAGCCTCCATTGCCCAGTGAACTCCCAATCCGTAAGTGATAATAGTCAAATCATCTCCCTTTCGCACATATCCTGCTTTTCCAATTTCAGTGGTGTAATAATCATTCGGAATGTCTTCACGAATGCTTCTGTACAAGAATTTGTGTTCAAAGAATAAAACTGGATTTGGATCTTCAATTGCTGCATTTAATAAACCTTTTGCATCTCCAGGAAAAGCAGGGTAAACCACTTTTAAACCTGGCGTATGGAAGAACCATGCTTCGTTACTTTGACTGTGGAAAGGCCCTGCGGCAGTATTCGCCCCTGTAGGCATACGAACTACCACATCTGCATTTTGTCCCCATCTCCAATGAATCTTCGCTAAATTATTCACAATTTGATTGAATCCACAAGTAGCGAAATCGGCAAATTGCATCTCAACAATTGCTTTCATTCCAGCAATAGATAAACCAAGTCCAGCTCCTACAATGGCAGATTCACAAATAGGAGTGTTGCGAACGCGTCCTTTGCCAAATTGTTCTACAAATCCTTCAGTAACTTTAAAAACGCCTCCATATTCAGCAACGTCTTGTCCCATGATTACTAATTCAGGATAACGAACCATACTTTCTCTCAATGAATCTGAGATTGCATCAATATAGCGTTTTTCTGTTTTTTCATCAGTTGTTGGTAAAATGACTTTTTGCTCAAAGGGTGCATAAAGATCGTCTAGTTCTCTTTGAAGATCTGGTTCAATCGGGCTTTCGGCAAATGCAATGTCCAATCCGTTTTGAATTTCATCTTTGATATCTTGATGAATCTGAGCGACTAATTCTTCCGTTAAAACGCCTTGCTCTAATAAATAGGTTTCGAAATTTGAAACAGGATCTTTTTTAGCCCATTCATCTTGAATTCCGTCTGGATAATATTTTGTTCCAGAAGCTTCTTCATGACCACGCATTCTGAAAGTCATAAACTCTAACAAGAAAGGTCTTGGTTTTTGACGAATAGAATCTGCGATTTTTCGAACCGTCCGAATAACATCCAATATGTTGTTTCCATCTACTTGAAAAGCATCCATTCCGTAGCCAATTCCTTTGTCTATAAATTGTTTACAGCGGAATTGTTCGTTGCTTGGAGTGGATAATCCCCAGCAGTTATTCTCAATAGCGAAAATTACAGGAAGATCCCAAACAGATGCAACATTCAATGATTCGTGAAAATCACCTTCAGATGCACCACCATCGCCTGTAAAAACGATTGTAGCTTGATCATTTCCTTTTAATTTATTTGCAAGAGCGATTCCATCAGCAATTCCCAATTGAGGACCAAGGTGAGAAATCATTCCAACGATATTATAATCTTTGGTTCCGAAATGGAAAGAACGATCACGACCTTTTGTAAAGCCCGACATTTTCCCTTGGAATTGTGCAAAAAGTCTATTCAAAGGAATTCCACGAGTTGTAAACACACCCAAATTTCGATGCATTGGAAGAATAAACTCTTCTTGTTTCATCGCATAAGCTGACCCAACAGAAATTCCTTCTTGTCCCCAACCAGAAAACCACTTTGTAATCTTTCCCTGACGAAGTAAAATAAGCATTTTCTCTTCGATCAATCGCGGCTTGGCAATTGCTTTATAAATAGTGACAAGCTCTTCGTTGTCAAAGCCATCTCGATTAAAATCAATCAATCGTTTTGTTTTTTCTTTTTCCATAATGAATATCGCACGCAAATGTACTTTAAATTCAAAATGTAAAATTGAAAATTCAAAAATTTAAAAAGGTAGGGACGCGATGCGTCGCGTCCCTACCTTTTTAAATAAAAAAAACCGTCCCGAAAGTTCGAGACGGTTTTCGGGATATTTTTTTTCGATTATACCAAACCTTGGTCAATCATAGAATCCGCAACTTTCACGAAACCTGCAATATTTGCACCTTTCACGTAGTCAACATTTCCTTTAGCATCTTTACCATATTTCACACAAGCTTCGTGGATAGAAACCATGATACTGTGTAATTTCGCGTCTACTTCTTCAGCAGTCCAGCTTAAACGTAAAGAGTTTTGAGACATTTCCAAACCAGATGTTGCAACACCACCAGCGTTAGACGCTTTTCCTGGAGAGAACAATACATTAGCAGCTTGGAATGCAGCAATACCTTCTGGTGTAGTTGGCATATTAGCTCCTTCAGCAACACAGATAACCCCGTTTGCAATCAACGCTTTTGCTTCCTCACCGTTCAATTCATTTTGAGTAGCACAAGGCAACGCGATATCAGCTTTTACTTCCCAAGGACGTTTTCCAGCGACGAATTTCGCAGAAGGGAATTGTTTCACGTATTCTTCAATACGACCACGCTTCACATTTTTCAATTCCATCACGAAATCTAATTTTGCAGCGTCAATACCTTCAGCATCGTAGATATATCCTGATGAATCTGATAATGTAACTACTTTACCACCCAATTGAGTTGCTTTTTCACAAGCAAATTGAGCTACGTTTCCAGAACCAGAAACAGCTACAATTTTCCCTTTGAAAGAGTCATCTTTAGTAGCCAACATTTCTTTCGCGAAATATACAGTTCCGTAACCTGTAGCTTCTGGACGAATCAAAGATCCACCCCAGTTGCGAGCTTTACCAGTTAATACACCTGTAAATTCATTACGAATTCTCTTGTACTGTCCGAACATGTAACCAATTTCACGTCCACCAACACCGATATCTCCAGCAGGAACATCTGTATCAGCACCAATATGACGAGAAAGCTCAGTCATAAATGATTGACAAAATTTCATTACTTCATTATCCGACTTTCCTTTAGGATCGAAATCAGAACCACCTTTACCACCTCCCATTGGAAGAGTCGTTAAAGAGTTTTTGAAAATTTGCTCGAATCCTAAGAATTTCAA
This sequence comes from Fluviicola taffensis DSM 16823, assembly GCF_000194605.1. Taxonomy (NCBI): domain Bacteria; kingdom Pseudomonadati; phylum Bacteroidota; class Flavobacteriia; order Flavobacteriales; family Crocinitomicaceae; genus Fluviicola; species Fluviicola taffensis. The sequence goes on along the minus strand of NC_015321.1, from coordinate 595,871 downwards.
GATAGAAAGGTTTACAGAAGGATGGAAACGAAGTCCACCTTTGTAAGGTCCGATTGCTGAGTTGAATTCAACGCGGTATCCACGATTTACTTGAATTTCACCTTTGTCATCCAACCACGGAACTCGGAACAAAATTGTTCTTTCTGGCTCAACAATTCGATCCAAAATTTTCGCAGTCTTGTATTTAGGGTGTTCTTCCATAAAAGGAATGACTGCTTCAGCAACTTCATGAACAGCTTGCAAAAATTCTGATTCATGACCGTTGGTAGCTTTTACTTTATCCATAAAAGCGTCAATCTGTGCTTGGTATTTACTTGACATATATAAATGCTTTTGTTTTATGCGAAGCAAATGTAATTAATTTTAAAAATGAAAGAGATAATTTATAGAACATTATCCGTTAACTTTATATAATCATTCTGAGGGGCGTTTTGTTTATTGAAAACAGGAAATTGATAATGTTTTAGAGATTTCGAGACAACCTATTCTTAATAATCACGTCTTTTTGCATGTATTACATAATAATATAAAATGAAGAAATATATATTTTTAATCGCATTTACCACACTTTTCCTGAGTTTTGAATCATTCGGACAAGTATATGAACGAATTTATGATTTGTCAAATACGGATGTTCAGAACAAGATGGATCAAAACAAGATAGATGGTGTTGTCATATTATCTGGTGTTAAAGCACACCATGTAATTGGACTTGCAGGAATTAATGTGTCTCAAAAGAATTCTTTGGAGACTTTATTAACTAATGATCCGAGAATTAATTCGTTTGTTTTAAATGATGGTGTGACTGCTTTAAGCATAGAATCACAGGCAGTTTTCACAAAAGAGGAATTCGAACTTCTAATTCAATCATTGAACGGCATTATTACAGGATATGCTGTTGAATATTCTATTTAACCCTATTTATCTAAGATATTTGGCAATATGAAAACATTAAGAATATTTCAATTTATAGCTTTGCTATTGGCAAGTTCGTCTATTTTTGGACAAATCACGCCTGGAACCGCACCATGTACTTCAACTTGTACAACTTCCGGATCTTATCCAAGTGGTACAGGAACTAGTGGGATGGGGTCATGGGGTTGCCTTGGTTCAACTCCGAATCCTAATTGGGTTGCAATTGGTGCAGGTAGTAATGGTTACATATCTCTTCAGCTAACTCAAACCAATGGCAGCGGTAATGGGATTGATGTGGATTTTGGTGTGTTTGGGCCATTTACTAGTATTTCAGCAGGGTGTAGTTCGATTATTACAGGCTCATCACCAATGGTAGATTGTTCTTTTTCATCAACTTCAGTTGAAACTATAGAGATTCCAAATGCGTCTATAGGACAAATTTATATCATTTTGATTACAAACTATAGCGGTCAGTCAGGAACTATTTCACTTACACCTACTTCTGGCACAGTGAACTGTAATGGGATTAGTTTCAATGCTACAGCAACATCAACACCTGCAACCTGTAATCAGCCGAACGGTTCTGTAACGGTAACTCCTAATGGTGGAGTTGCTCCATATACGTATCTGTGGAATACTCCAGGAAATCCAACTACTCAAACAGTGACCAATGTTCCTCCAGGAACATATACAGTAACGATTGGTTCATCTCCAAATCCAACAAATGGACAACCAGTTCCGCCAGCGACAGCTACAGTAACTGTTGCTAATCTTAATGCATCTTATAGTTCAACTTCAACACCTGCATCTTGTCCAATGGGGCATAACGGAACAGCTACTGCAAATTTCAGTATGGCAGGAGGATCAGCAGGGATTACGGCTTCTTATAGTTGGAATGATCCAGCAGGACAAATGACAAAAACAGCAACTGGTTTACTACCTGGAACATATATTTGTACAATTGCTTTGTCAAATGGATGTGTTGGAACAGTTACTGTAACAGTGGGAGCAAACCCAGTAGCATATTCTAGTAGTTCAACATTGGTTTCTTGTCCTGGTGGTTCTGATGGAACTGCAACAGCTACAATGGCACCAGTAGTAGGTACTTTATCTTATGCATGGAATGATCCTTCAGCGCAAAGTACACAGGTTGCAACAGGTTTAACTGCTGGTTCTTATACCTGTGTTATTACTTCAACTATTGGTTGTACGGGGACGGTAAATGTTACTGTGAGTGAAATTCCGGGAATGATAGCTACCTTCTCAGAGACTATTAATGTATCCTGTAATTCAGGAAATGATGGACATTTAAAAGTTGCTGTAATTCAGGGAACACCTCCTTATTCCTATGCATGGGATCATTCAGCATCCACAACGCATACTGCAAGTGATTTATTTGTTGGTATAAGTACTGTTACAGTTACAGATGCTTTAGGTTGTGTTGTTTCAGCAAGTGAAACGTTAACTCAACCAGATCCTCTACAAATTAACTTTTTAACTTCCAATCAGATTATCTGTCCAGAAGCTTCAACAACTTTAAATGTTACTGGAATTGGAGGTAATGGTGCTGCAAATGGAAATTATACATTTACATGGAAGGAAAATGGTACTGTAATTGGAACAGGAGAATCTATTGTTGTTGATCCATTGAATGACAGTACTACCTATTGTGTAGAATTGACAGAAGTATGTGGTTCTCCTAGTACGGATTCATGTATGGTAATTAATTTCCCAACACCAATTGTTCCAATCTATCGCGCTAATAAACCCTATTCTTGTTTGCCAGGAGATTTAGTGTTTTATTTAGATACAACTAATCTTGATCAAGATGATCCGATTGATTCAGTAATCGTTCACTATGGAAATGGAGATATGGGAGTTGTTTATGGAAACGACAGTATTCATTACATCTACACAGAGGCTGGACTTTACACCATTGATGTAACTGTTACTTCAGATCTTGGTTGTGTGACAACAGGTACTTTCCAAGGAATAGCGAACGTTATAGCAAATCCAGTGGCTGATTTCACATTCTCTGCAAATCCAACAACTATTTTTGAAACAGTTGTGAAAATGCAGGATAAATCGAGTCCAAACGTTATAAATTGGACTTGGTATTCTCCAGGTTCTACTCCGAATAGTAGTACATACGAGAGTCCAACATTCACTTTCCCTGAAGGGGTTGTAGCAACTTATACTGTTCAATTAATCGTTGAAACTCCTGAAGGGTGTATTGATACAACAGAACGTATTTTGTCTGTGAATAGTGATATCATTTTCTATGCTCCGAATGCTTTTACGCCTGATGGAGATGAATTTAATCAGACATGGAAATTTTATGTGTCAGGAATTGATGAATTCAATTTTGAATTGTTAATCTTCAATCGTTGGGGAGAAGTTATTTGGGAAACTCACGATGTGAATTCCACTTGGGATGGTACTTATAATGGTGCACCTTGTAAAGAAGGAGCGTACTCTTGGGTGGCACGAGTAAAAGACACCTACTCAGATAAGAAGATGACATTTAATGGTGCAATAAATATCCTTAAATAGAAAATTACCAACTACTTTTAAATTCTATACGAAGCCCCAATTCCGATCTAAGGAATTGGGGTTTTTCTTTTGAGGAAAGTTTGAATTTGCTATTTAATCTTTGAAGAAATAGCAATAAATGAACGTGTTTGTTTTTGAACTAATTCGCAGGTATTAACACGTGTAAGTGGTTTGTTCATAGTTTTTTAGCTTTTATTTCACCTTGAAGCAACCGACAACTAAATTAATCGTTTTAGTTATAACAATACAGCTGATTATGAAGAAGTTAATATCGTTATTCGCCCTCATTTTGTTGTCTAGCAATATAGTTAATGCTCAGGTCACACTTTGTCTTGGTCAAGATGCTACTATTTGCACTGGAACAACCGTTCAAATTACGAATTGTGCAGGTGGACCACCGGTGGTTTCTTCAGGTGTCACATTGGACAATGCAATTACAATTCCGCAATTGTCGGATGACTCTTATTCTGGTCTTATTCCTATTGGATTTACATTTAATTTCTATGGAACAAACTATACAAGTTGTGTCATTGGATCCAATGGGTTGGTGAGCTTCAATGCTGCTAATGCTAATGGTGCCTGTCCATGGAGTTTAGTAGGAATGGGGACTTTACCTCAAACCGGAAATTTGGTTACAACGAGAAACTCAGCTATGTTGTTTTACTCAGATATCAATCCGTCTCAGCCTCCTGTAGGTCCTATTAAGTACCAAACAATTGGTACTGCTCCAAATCGTAAATTCGTTGTTTTATTTGAAAGTGTTAATGCATTTCAATGTCTAAATACGTGTTATTATGGAGCTTTGGTTTTTTACGAAGGAACTAATTTGATTGATATGATGATTGGACAAAAACCCAATTGTGCTACTTGGAATGGTGGTTTGGCTATTCAAGGATTGCATAATAATGCAGGAACGCTAGCTTCAATTACTCCAGGTAGAAATAATGCTGCATGGGCAGCTAATCAGGATGGGAAACGCTTTACTCCAATTTCATCGACGAATACCTCCAATTATACAGTAGCAACTGTACAGTATTATACGGTTACTTCGAATTCAAATAACTCCATTCAATGGGCAAGTACAAATGGATTAACCTTCCCTTATAATAATGGCGTATTGAATGTCACAACACATCCACCAGGAACTACAGGGTATTATTTAACAGCAACGGCCTGTAATGCGGCGGTTGGAGGTGTGAGTGATACTTCTTTTATTACTCTAGCATCGGTAACAGGTACGGCAACTGCAGTAACGGATTATTGTTTTGGAGGTGTTGGCTCTGCAACCGTAAATACAAATCAAGGAACTGCCCCTTTTATTTATTCTTGGACACCTAGTGGACAAACAGGACAAACAGCGACTAATTTGGTTTCTGGACCCTATACCGTTCATGTTACAGATGCTTTAGGATGTACAGCAAACATCAATGTGAATGTTCCAAATACGAATGCAATATTTAGTGGTGTTTCTACTTTGGTTTCTTGCCCTGGTGGGAATAATGGAACGGCTACTGCAACAATGACACCACCTCTTGGTACCGTTTTTTACAATTGGTACGATGCAGGAGGTCAAACAACTCAAACAGCAACTGGATTAACAGCAGGAACATACCATTGTGTGGTTTCTACTTCTGTTTCTACTGGTTGCACAGACACTGTTGAAGTGGTCGTTACAGAAATCCCAGGAATGGTTTCAACGATCACTAATCAAGTGGATGTTACTTGTAATAGTGCGAATGATGGAATTGTAGAAGTGAGTGTCATCAATGGAACAGCTCCTTATACCTATTCTTGGAGTAGCTCAGTATCAACGGGTCCTTTAGCAAATGATTTATTTGCAGGTACCCATACGGTAACTATTACAGATGCAAATAATTGTGTAATTACAACGACAACAACGATTGGAGAGCCAATGGCATTGAAAGTCTCTTCTATCACACCAGACAGTATCATTTGTCCTGAATCATCCATTACATTGACTGCTCAAGGTACAGGAGGTAACGGAAATTCGTATTATACCTTTACATGGAAAGAGAATGGGGTCAATATTGGTACAGGTTCTTCAATTACCGTTGATCCTTTAACTACCAATACGCAGTATTGTGTAGAACTAACAGAACAGTGTGGTTCACCATCCCATGATTCCTGTATGTTTGTTAATTTCCCAACGCGAATTAATCCATATTATACTTCCAATAAACCGTATTCTTGTTTACCTGGAGATTTCATATTTATCAATAATTCAACGAATAGGGGAGAAATTGATTCTGTTGTTGTTGACTTTGGAAATGGAGATTCAAGAACATTCTTTGGCGATGTTGATTTAACGTATTCATACACAGAAGCAGGAATTTATACGATTAGTGTTTTAACTACTTCTATTCAAGGATGTATTACCGATAGTGTGTTTTTAGGAATTGCAAATGTAATTGCCAATCCAGTGGCTGATTTTGTATTCTCGTCAAATCCAACTACCATTTTTGAAACAGTTGTGAAGATGCAAGACAAATCCAGTCCGGAAGTCGTTAATTGGACTTGGTATTCTCCAGGTTCTACACCAAATAGTAGTACTTACGAGAACCCAACATTCCATTTCCCTGAAGGAGTTGTAGCAACTTATACGGTTCAATTAATTGTTGAAACACCTGAAGGCTGTATCGATACAGCAGAACGTATTTTATCTGTGAATAGTGATATCATTTTCTACGCTCCGAATGCATTTACTCCAGACGGTGACGAGTTCAATCAGACATGGAAATTTTATGTGTCAGGGATTGATGAATTCAATTTTGAATTGTTGATTTTTGATCGTTGGGGAGAAGTTGTTTGGGAAACTCATGATGTGAATTCAGGTTGGGATGGAACTTACAATGGTAAGAGTATACAAGCAGGCGCTTATTCTTGGATAGCGCGAGTGAAAGATGCTTACTCGGATAAGAAGATGACATTTAATGGCGCAATAAATATCCTTAAATAGAAAATTACTGACTACTTTTAAGTTCTATACAAGAACCCCAATCCTGTAAGCAAAGGGATTGGGGTTTTCTTTTTAACCTTTTTGCTTTTCCTCGTTATAACAATTTCATAAACAACATGAAGTATTTAAACATCTTAGCATTCATTTTCTTGTCTTCTTTCCATGGCAAGACACAAGAAATTCAACGTTGTGATACAATTCCAACATTGAATTTAGAGATATTGAAAGTTTTAGAACCGTACATGGGAAAGAAGATTTTGAGAGGAGAATGCTGGGATGTTCTTAGTTTAGCATTGAATCAAACCCATGCGAATTGGAATGGATATGATGTTTTTGGGAAAGTGTACGATTACAAAAAGCAATGTATTTCTCCAGGAGATTTGATCTCATTTAAGAATGTGAAGTTTGGAGGTACTCAAAACGGAATGAAGTATTTTGAATTGATGGAGAAACATTTTGCAATTGTCAAAGAAGTAAAAGCCAATGGTGAACTTGTTTTACTTCATCAAAACACGGGTAAGTTTGGAAAGAAATTAGGGGAGTCAAGTATTTTTATTGGAGATTTGAAAAAAGGAAAAATGACTTTCTTTCATCCTGAAAATTAATCAATCCGCATTCTGATTCGCCATTCTTTAGGATACAAATTATTGAACCGATTTCCCAAATGTTTAATCCAACCCAGTTTGGTTCCTTCAAAAGAAACGGTGTTGAATCCTTGCGTTCCTTCTAAATGGAATGTTTCGCCTTTCAAATAATGCAAAGCTTGATCTTTCGTTAAAGAGATATCAGGGATTTCAGATGAAAGTAAGGAATGATCCAAGGCTAAAGCTTCATGTGGAATCAATCCTTTACGGGAAATCTCTCCCAATTCCGTTCCCATTTTAATAATGCGTAAATTGGAATGAAGCTGTTCGAATAATTCGGATTGACCAACTGGAATTGCAAACAGGTAGTTATTCCATTGTATGAATTCAGAATCTGTGATAGAAGTCCATTCGCTGACCCAGCTTTCTGGTTTAATACGAGTTAACGTACTTTTTTTCTTGGATTTATTCTTCTGAATGCGTTCTTCCCCATTTTTTTGAATAACCACAAAGAAAAATCCTTCTGTCTTTAATTCAGATGGTAAAGCGTAGTGTCCGATTCCATTTCGCCCTTTCTTTGCAGAAGGAATTTGTAATGACACGATTTGAGCGTCTACTTGCTGGAGAATCCATGAAGCATTTTCCTCGTTCTCTTGCTCGTTAAAGGTGCAGGTTGAGTAAATTAAAAATCCACCAGGCTTTAAAGAATCCCAAACGTCCATCACAATTCGTTTTTGTCGAGCTGCACACATATTAACGGATTCTTCAGACCATTCATTTCGAGCTCCTAAATCTTTGCGAAACATTCCTTCTCCAGAACATGGAGCATCAATTAATATACAATCAAAAAGATTTTTTAGTGCTTCAAAATCTGAGGGGTCGTTGTTGCTAACTAACGTATTTTTCGTACCCCATTTTGTGAGGTTTTCTTTCAGGATTTTTGATCGAGCTTGAATGACTTCGTTTGCGATTAATAATCCACGACCATTGAGATAATCTGCAATAAGTGTACTTTTTCCACCTGGAGCAGCGCATAAATCTAAAATGATTGGATGAAGCGGTAATTCAATATTTCTTAAAATAGAATCGATAAATTGAGAGCCAGCTTCTTGGGGATAATAACGTCCGCCATGAAAATGAGGGTCTAAGGTGAAACTTGGCCTTTCGGCTAAATAGAATCCATTTTTAGACCATGGAATTGCTTCTAGATTTGTAAGAACAGGTTCTCCTTTCAATGAATTCATTCGAATAGAAATGGGTTGTTCTGCATTCAATGCATCAAGTAAGGCAGTTCCGAGAAACGGATCGTTACTAACTCGCTTTACAAATGCTTCTGGAAGATTCGTTTCTGTCATGGCTTTACAAATGGTAATCGAGCGTTTGCACTTATTTGTTGATCCGCAAAATCATTGTTTTCTGCTAGAAACTTTCCAGCTATGGCAATCATGGCTGCGTTATCCGTACAGTATTCAAATTTTGGAATATACACATTCCATCCTTTTTCTTTGCCTTCAGCTTCTAATTTAGCTCTTAACCCTGAATTTGCAGAAACACCTCCAGCAATTGCAATTTCGGTTATTCCAGTGTCTTTAGCAACCTTTCGAAGCTGTTTGAACAAGATTTCCAAAATTGTAGCCTGAATAGAAGCACATAAATCAGCTCTATTTTCTGCAATGAAATTTGGGTTTTTAGCCACTTCCTTTTGAATAAAATAAAGAACGGAGGTTTTTAATCCGCTAAAACTAAAATTATAGCCATCAACTTGTGGTTTGGCAAAGATAAACGCGGTTGTATTTCCTTCTTTGGCAAATTTGTCAATCAAAGGTCCGCCTGGGTAGGGAAAACCTAAGATTTTTGCTGTTTTGTCAAAAGCTTCTCCGGCAGCATCATCTATTGTGGATCCTAAAATAATCATTTCAACAGGTGAATTAACCTGAACCAATTGAGTATGCCCTCCTGAAACGGTTAAACAGATGAATGGAAAATGAGGTTTTGGAGTTCCTTCGTTGATGAAATGAGCCAAAATATGCCCGTGCATGTGATGAACAGCAACCATCGGTTTGTTAATTGCCAAGCTCAATGATTTTGCAAAAGCTGTTCCTACAACCAAAGAACCCATCAATCCGGGACCTTGTGTAAATGCAATTAAATCAATATCTTTCAGTTGAATTGACGCTTTTTTTAGTGCTGCATCAACAACAGGGATTATGTTTTGCTGATGCGCTCTGGAAGCTAATTCAGGGACCACACCACCATATTGCTCGTGAATTGCTTGACTGGCAGTTACATTTGATAAAATGGTATCATCTTTGAGTATAGCAGCGGAAGTATCATCACACGATGATTCAATTCCAAGAATAACTAACGGTTTATGACTCAATTTTGTTAAATTTGTATATAATACATGGCAAAAGTACTCAAAATACTAGGTAGAATAGTAGGGATTTCTTTTGAATGGGTACTATTAGTACTCATACTTTTTGCTTTTGCTATTCGTACCAGCCAATTTCAAACCTATTTAGGCACTTTAGCAACTAATTTTTTATCCAAAGAATTGGGTACGGAAATGCGCATTGGAAAAATCGACATTGTTTTTTTTGATAAAATTTATTTGAAAGACATTTTTGTTGAGGATCAAACGGGAGATACCCTGGCTTCATTAGAGCAAATAATGGTTCGAGTGAAGGGGTTTGACTTGGGAGGAGAATCTATCAATCTTTCAAGTGTTGGATTAATCAAAGGACGTGTTGAAATAGAGCGAGATTCGTTGAATGGGGATTACAATTACGAGTTTATTGCAGATTATTTTTCAGGTAAAAAGTCTAATAAACCAAAATCAGAACCACCGAAAGTAACCATTGAGAATATTGATATTGAAACGGTTACTGTTTCCTATGACGATTACAGGAAGACCTACAATGAATTTGGAATGGATTATGATCATTTGCATTTTAATAATGTGATTCTCCATATTGCTCAATTTAAAGAAGAGGAAGGTATTTTATCCTTTCAGGTTCAACAGCTTCAAACACAAGAGAAATGTGGGTTTTGGCTGAATAAATTTTTCGCAAATGCCATCATTGATCCAGATAAAGGTTTGTTATTGAGTGATGTAGCTATAAATACATCTAGATCAACAGTATATGCTTCTAAACTGAATTTTTTGATGAATTCTTTGAAAGGATTTAATGATTTTGAGGACAGTGTTGCTTTTGATGCTGTTCTTGACTCTTCAAGGGTGAGTTTTAGGGATATATCCATATTTGCGACCGCTCTGGAAGGTATGAATGAGGTCGTTTCCTTGAGTGCAGTAGTAACTAAAGAAGTCAAAAATCTTCAAATTCAGGGGCTGGATTTTCGTTTTGGGACAAGAAGTATTATTCGAGGAGACTATTCGTTACCTGATTTTAGAAATATTTCTACATCCTCGTTTCAAGAACAAATTGATTATGCATTGATTGATTTTACGGATGTAGAATCAATCAAAATGCCAAAAGATTCAGGCTTGAAAAGAATCGATTTTGATAAAATGGTTGATCGACTTGAATTTGCGGAGGTAAAAAACACTTATTTAAGAGGTTCTGTAAATCAGTTTAAGATAAAGAGCGATCGATTGCAATGTGTTTTAGGATCTGTTCAACTCGATAATGAACTTACTTTTAATAAGTTGAAGGAAGGTGGGTATTCTTTTAATAGAAGCTTGGATGAAAACTATGATATTCTGATAGATAGTTTTAACCTCGCGAAATTTTTGGATAATCCAACTTTTGGAAACGTTGCTGGTCAAGTTTATTTGAGTGGAATCGTCGGTCAGAAAGATATGATTCGATTGGAAACCTTAGAGGGCGATATATCCAAGTTTCATTTAAATGATTATAATTATTCAAATATTAAAGTGACAAACGGATCGTTCATTAATAATGTTTTGGATGCTAATTTGAATATTAACGACCCCAATTTGGTTTTGGCTTTTGATGGTAAAATTGATGTTTCTAAGGTTCAAAAGTTTGATTTTAATATTGAAATAGATAAAGCGAATTTAGGACATTTGAATTTTGATAAAGATCCTGAATCGTCATTTGTTGGAAAATTGGATTTGGATTTAAAGGGAACCTCAATTGATACCTATGAAGGATTGATTAATGCAAGTGAGATTGAATTTATTGAACAAGGAAAGAAATTGACATTACCTGATTTAAGTTTGTATATCGAACGCAATGTGGAAAATGATCGATTTGAAATAAGAAGCGATATTATAGATGCCGATATTACAGGTAAGATTAATTTTACTACGGTACCAATTGCTGTAAATAATGGACTTTCGGATGCTTTTCCATCTTATTTTTCACCTAAGAAATTTCCGAAAGGACTGAGTTCTCAAGATCATTTTGATGTGAATGCAACGGTTAAAAACTCGAAGGATTTTCTGAATATTTTTGTTCCTCAATTAGACGTTGCTTACGGTACTGTTGTTAAAATTCAACTTGATTCAAAGGAACATCACCAATTATTGAATTTGCAGTCTTCGAAAATTAGCTATGCCAAATTGATGAATGATAAAAGTGATGCCTTCATGACGAATGTTTCATTAAATCAAGAATTTACTAAAGGAACAGGTTCATTGACTTTAATAGCGGGCAAATCACAACTTCGGGATTCATTAGATGTTGAAAATATTGAATTGACATTAAACGGAACAAAAAATGTGTATGAGACTGATCTAATTTGGAATAAAGATGTCGCAAATACATCAGACTTTGATTTTATTTTCGATGTGCGTGAAGCGGGTTCTTTCGATTTTGAAGTGAAACCGTCCTATTTTTCAGTAAAAAACAACAGGTGGGACATTAAAAATAGCGCACAATTATCCTATTCGAAGAATGAGTTGAAAATGACAAGTTTGAAATTAGAAAGAGATAGTCAATATCTTTCTTTGGATGGTGTTTTGTCAGAAAAAGAAGAGGATTATTTGAATGTTGTTGCAAATGAACTCCATATTGGAGAATTTACTTCTTTATTGGGAGCTTCTTTTAAAATGGAAGGGAATTTAGATGGTAAAGCTCGAATTGCGACTCCTTTCACTGAAATTAAAATGGATGGTGATTTTGTTTTGAATGATTTATTTCTGGAAGGACAAGAGGTTGGAGATGTTCACGTAAATGGAATTTGGGTAGATCTGGAGAAGAAAATTATCTTGAATGGTGATTTGAAATATAAAGACCTGCAAACGTTTGATTTCAATGGTTTTGTATTGCCATATAAAGAAAAGGATAATATCGATTTTGACCTTGAATTCAAGGATATGAATTTAGCGTTTGCAAATGTATTTATGGATCCAGATGTTATTTCTGGAATTGATGGATATTTGAAAGGGGTTATTAAGGCCAAAGGAAGTATAGATGCACCTGAAATAACAGGTAATTTGTTGCTCAAAAAAGGAGAGTTAAAAGTGGGGATTTTAGGTACTCATTATCAATTAAGCGGTCCCCTAAAGTTTGATGGCGAAAACGATGGTATTTATGGTAATTTTCCAGTAACAGATGATGCAGGAAACGTAGCTTTTGCGAGAGCTAGTATTTTTCATAATGATTTTAAAGATTTTTCTGTGCATTTCGATTTTGCTTTTGACGAATCTGTTTCAGGATTTAGAGACCCCACAAGTAATAGGCAATTGTTGCCAGTGAGCAAATTCATGGTCTTAAATACAGGCTATAAAGAAGGGACTATTTATTACGGAAAAGCATTTGCTACAGGTAATGCAAGCATCTCCATTGAACAAGGAAATACGGAAATAAAAGTAACTGCTGTTACTGAAAAAGGGACAGAGGTTAATTTGCCAATGTATGGAGCCAAGGAGATTAGTGAGTTTGATTTCATCGATTTTAGTAAAGATACCCTTGGGAAACAGAAAGAACTGGATTTATCGGGAGTTGATTTAAAATTGGATATAACAGCAACTCCAGATGCAGCTATCCGATTAATTTTGAACGATCAAACCAATGAAGAAATACGAGCGAAAGGTAGCGGAAATCTCGTTTTAGAAGTAGATCAGTTTGACCAAATTAAAATGACTGGACAGTATACTATTAATTCTGGTCAATATGATTTTGCACTGAGTGGAATCAAGAAAACTTTTGAAATAGACAATCCAAGTACCATTACTTGGATGGGAAATCCGTATGATGCCAACTTGGCAATTAAAGCATATTACAAAGTAAATGCGAGTTTAGATGAATTGAATCGAGAACAAATTGGTGGGGCATCCACTACAAAATCAGAGGTTCGATGTGTACTAAACATTGGGCAAACACTATCAAACCCTTCAATCACTTTAGATATAGAAGTGCCAAATGTGAGTGAATCGGGTAAGTCAGTTTTGGCTAAAATTCGTTCAGATAAAGATGAAATGCAGAAACAATTCTTCACCTTGCTTTTGTTGAATAGATTCCAGGGGGTTGGTGGAACAGGAAATGGAAGTTATGGAGCGGTAGCTGAAGTAATCACACAACAGATTAATGCTGCTTTAGATCAGCTTTCAAAAGATGTGAAAATGAATGTAGGGTACAATGACAATGCCGTAACAGGGGATAAAAATTTCCAATTTGGACTAGAACGTGCTGTTGGAAAAAATAAAAATTTCGTATTGAAAAGTTCCCTGGGTGTTTCCAATAACACTTCAACAGGAACTTCCACCAATTCATTGATTGGAAGTTTTAATGCCGAGTATTTAATAAATCCAGATGGATCTTTCCGAGTGTCTATTTTCAATGAATCAAATGACAAAGGAATTTTAAGTAATAAGGATAAGGGGGATTTTACACAAGGTATCGGTTTGCATTATGAAGAATCGTTTAATAATTTCTCAGAATCTCGAATTATCGAATTCTTTGCCAATATTTTCAGAAAGAAAAATAAAGTGAATAATTCGAAACGGAAAAACCGTGTTCCTGTAGATTATATTCCTGGCCAAGGTCAGGCAATTCCTGTACAAAAAGAAGAGAAAACGGAACCTGAACCAGATACCGTTCCTAAGCCTTTGCCATAAATTAATTTCGATGAATTAGTTAATAAACTATTCCAGTTATTGTTCATCACTTAGTCTCTTTCATTATTTTTACAGTCATCAAAATTTCGTATGAAAAAAGTACTTATTGCAAATAGAGGTGAAATTGCACGAAGAGTAATTCGCTCACTGAAGAAAATGAATATTGCTACTGTAGCTATTTATTCGGATGCGGATGCAAACGCACCACATGTTCATGAAGCTGATGAAGCTGTTTATGTGGGGAAATCACCATCGTCTGAATCTTATTTGCAACAAGATGTAATCTTAAAGTATTGCAAGGAATTGGGCGTGGAAGGAATTCATCCAGGATATGGGTTTTTATCTGAAAATGCAGGTTTTGCAAGAAAGGTAAAAGAAGCTGGAATTAAGTTTATTGGTCCATCTCCAGAAGCAATGGAATTGATGGGGGATAAACTTTCAGCAAAACAAGCAGTTAAAAATTACAATGTTCCTTTGGTTCCTGGTGTTGATGAAGCAATAACGGATGTTGAAGCAGCGAAAAAAATTGCAGCAGAAGTAGGTTTTCCGATTTTGATCAAAGCATCTGCCGGAGGTGGTGGAAAAGGAATGCGTTTGGTTGAAAATGTAGGTGAATTTGAAGAGCAAATGAAAATGGCTCAAAGTGAAGCGCGCTCTTCTTTTGGTGATGATGCTGTTTTTATTGAGAAATTCGTTACGAAACCAAGACATATTGAAATACAAGTTTTCGCAGATCAATTGGGAAATGTTGTTTACTTGTTTGAACGGGAATGTTCGATTCAACGTCGTCACCAAAAAGTAATTGAAGAAGCTCCTTCCGCAATTTTATCACCCGAATTGCGAAAAAAAATGGGGGAAGCGGCAGTTGCTGTTTGTAAAGCATGTAATTATGAAGGTGCAGGGACCGTGGAGTTCTTGTTGGATGCTGAATTGAATTTCTATTTCCTAGAAATGAATACGCGTTTGCAAGTTGAGCATCCTGTTACCGAAGAAATTACTGGAACAGACTTGGTTGAATGGCAAGTAAGAGTTGCAAGAGGTGAGCGTTTACCTAAATTACAAGACGAATTAAGCATTCACGGGCATTCAATCGAAGTACGTGTCTATGCAGAAGATACCTTGAATGGATTTATTCCGGATATAGGAACATTGAACAGATACCGCAGACCACGAAAAGACTTAGCTCGTGTGGATGATGCGTTTGAAGAAGGAATGGAAGTTCCAATTTACTATGATCCAATGATTGCTAAGTTAGTTGTTTGGGCAGAAACACGTGAAGAGGCTATTGATAAAATGATTGTTGCGATTAATAATTACCAAATTTCAGGATTGAAAACAACCTTGGATTTTGGGAAATTTGTGATGATGCACCCTGCATTTCAATCAGGTGATTTCGATACGAATTTTGTAAAACATTATTTTCAAGATCCAACTGTGATGTGGGATATGTTCAAAGATGAAAAACAAGCCTTAGAAGCTGGAATTGAAAAAATTTGGGGTGATTTGACAGAAAAAGCGAATAAAAATGCTGCTTCCAGAAATATCACTTCGACTTGGAAATTACACGCGCACTAGATAATTACGAATTCCTAATGCCGAATTACGAATTGTAAATTTGTTTGAGGTTGGCGTTTTGTAATCTTATAGAAGAATAAACTAAAAATCCCTGGTATTTCAAACGACCAGGGATTTTTGTTGGATGATTATTTCGAGATTGCTTTGATAATTCTGTTTTCATCAATCAAAACATCTCTTAAAAGAACATGGGGAAATACATTATGCTTTGATTGTAATTTGAACCCTTCTAGAATTTTAAGCAAAGAGCTTGCTGTAATCAAGGATAAATGAATTTCACTAGTAGATAAATCTGAGTCACATTCCGAAATAAATTGGTCTGAAAAATCAGGAGCAACCAGTAATGTTTTAACGACTCTGTACCCTAAAGATTCTGCAACGTTTTTATAGGATTTTATTTGCCTTGAAACACTCGAGAATTTATTGTATCCAGATTCTTTTTGTGTTTTACATTCGACAATAATTATATCGTTATTACCAACATTGATTAGTATATCCATTGCGTCTTTCGAAGTATTTATTTTCTTCTTCAAATCTTCATCAATTGATAGGCCTAGTTGTGTAAAGATTAACTTCGTTATTTCTTCGAATTTAAGCCCTAAATCAGCTTCTTTTATCAATAGGCCAGCTTCCTTTAATTCATTAAATTTTCTAAAACCGATATTCTCATAATTTTCAATGAAAATATTTTCCGAATCAGTATAAGCATCTAGGATATTAGCTATTTTTTCACCTCTTGTCTTGATGTTTTGATTTGTACAGAAGGTAATTAATTGTTCATCAGAAATCAATTCCAATAAATCTGCGGGCTTAAAGTTTCTATCTAATAAATAGTCTGTTTGGAGTAAATCAGTTTCGGGACTTTGGTTCAAGGTTGTTTTTAAGTTCTTTTCTATACCTAGATTAGATTCTTTTAAATCCTTTAAGAGTCTTGCATATCCATCATGTGAAATTCCAACTTTTTCATCTTTTTCAATTTGCTCAAAGTGAAGAAGGAGGCTGTTCAGTTTTTCATCTACGGTTGAACCTTTTAATGCTGGATTTATATTTAGCTGTTTATCACAGAATTCATTAATGAATCGTCTTTTGTCTAATTGTGTGGTTCCGTCTTTGTGAACTGATTCTGAAAGAATATCTCTTAATGAGATTCCATTTTTTATAATCGTTTCAGTTTTTTCTGGAATAGAAAGTTTACGATCAATATTGTGTTTCTTGCAAATCAAGTTAATTTGAGGATCTTTAAATAATTTGAGAACGCGTCGAAGAAATTTATCTGCGACATCTTTTTTCCGAACTTTTCGAAGAACACGAACCATTTCATCTGAAATATACAATGTGTTAGTCTTTTTGGAAACAAATAGTAAACCACAACTTCTTAATTGTTCTACAATTTGTATTGTATCGATTTTTTTAGGTTCAATAACAGAGTAGTTAATCAATTTTACTTCATCCTGTGAAAGTTCTAATTCCTTTGAAAGGTTTATTAGAATTGATAATTCATCATTTGTAATTTTATGTTCTTGATTATTATTACCGTCATTTTGATAAGCTGTCTGCAAGCATGATTTGTAGATTCTATAATCACGTTTTCTTTCCGTAGAAAGCTCACTTTTTTCATCATCAATATCAGATTGGAATTGCTTAATCTTATTTTTAAGGATTTTCACTTCATTCTCATAAAGTCTGGAGAACCATTCTTGTTTTAAAATCGAGTTACCATCCTGAATAATTAAGTCAATGATTACATCTAATTGGGAAGATGTTTTTCTGAATTCAGATTTGATTAAGGTGATGAAATTATCTTCGATTAAATGGAATATCTGCGAAATATTATTATTGTCAACATTTTTTATGATTCCATCAGAATTAGAAAGTATTTTTTCAATCTCTTTGTAATTTTTCGGTTTTGAACTTACTATTGTATCGATTATCTTAATGAATGCGCCTTTTTCCAGTGAGTTTAGTTGGTCTAATATTTTTTCCAGTTTCATAATGTGTTTTTAGGTTACAATAGAGATAAAGATATCATTTCTATACAAATCTTTATTCTTTGGTGTTCTTCAGTGTCCTTAAGTGGGAAAAAGAAAAAAGGCAGGGGCATTCGAATGTTGCTATCAACGAAAATTTACCTCGTTTTGTGTTTCTTCTGTTTACTCAAACTCACAGAGAAATCAGTTGATTTTCCAGCAATTTTTACCGTTACAAAACGCATTTTATCTGTTCTGTATTGAATAGCATCTTCTTGGTCTTCCGAAACTTCTTCCCGCTTTTTCTTGAAAAGTTTCTTAAATCCAGCATCGGTGACCATTTTTAGCGGCACACTGACAAAGTATTCCATGTTCATCTTTGCATCTTGTTTGCCTGAGAGTTCCAAGTATCCTAATGAAGTATTGATTCCCATTTTTGGAACGGTCAATTCTCCATTTTTCATTTTCAGGTTGTTTTGAAGACTGTCAAAGTGAATTTTGGCTAAGTTTTTATCTTGAAAATAGTCGGCTAAACTTTTCATCGGTGCATAGTTTTCCAATCTTCCTTTGAGTACTTCAATGCTTAAATCAATCTCGGAATCATCTAGTTTTGGTGTCATATCGGCATGCATGTGGATTTTGCCACTTAGGGTTCCTGAAAGATTTCCATGTAGATTTTCGGCAACTACATGATCCTGACCAAAATTATCGAATTTCAACAGCAATTGATCCAATTGAATATTTTTAATCTTCAGATGCGGACGCAAGTAAATGTGCTTTTTATCCGTAGCAGTAAAATAACCAGTCATACCAATTTCGCCACCAGCAGCATGTAAATCGCATTTCGAAAAAGAAACGTAGTGATTACTTTTCGTGTGAAATTGAGTGTTTAATTTGGTGATGTGATACTTGTGGTATTTCAAATCGTTTACAGTCAAGCTAAATTCCATTTCAGGGAAAGGAACATCATAAATACTAAAAACATTGTCGTGATCTGTTTTAGGAGATGCACTTGTTGCTTCAGTAGTTTTTGGAGCTTGTTCAGAATAATTTACCAATTGATCGATATCTAATCTGTTTGAAGTTACATGAATCAAGTTGTCGCGTTTTTTCAACTCTTGATTTTTTCCCAAGTAATAATTCAGGTCTAAGTGTACATCCGAATTTCCAATTTTAGCATCCATTTGCTGAACAATTAAATGCTCGTTTTCTAAGTGAAATCGGCCGTCTAATCGATCAATTCGCAAAGGATGAACTTTCATTTTTGCAGCGAAGTGGTCGAGCTGTAAATCGGTTGATTGTAGTCCGTGATTGAAATGCAAGGCTACATTTCCGTGAAACTTTAGCTGATCCAATTCTTCGTGACGATAATCTGTAGGAATGAAATTCTCGCCTTTGTAAACGAGTAAATCTTCTAGTTTTAGTTTGTTGGAATTCAACTGGAAATCAAGTGTGGTATTTCCATTCAATTTGTCTTCAAACCACAAATTGTAGTTCGTGATTCCCCCATTGAAATGGAAATCGGATTGGTCGATTTGCCCCGTAAAATCAACGACTTTGAAATTGTCTTCTCGTATAATCACATCTGCATGAAAATCGTGTAATACATGCGGATAGTGTTTCAATTTTGCGTACAAATCATCGATGTAAAATTCACCAATTGGAAGAGTAGGAGATTCGGTGATTGCTTTTGCACTGGTAATGAATTTGAATTGAGCATGCAAATTAGTCACTTCTTCATCTGCTGCAGGTTTAGACGAAGCATCGGTTTTGGATAGTTCGCCAATATCTAAGCGTTTTGCAACCACATTTAATTTTGTAGTTACTGGAATATTTGAGTGATGAATAATTGCGGGAAGATCACTGATATGTCCAGAAATGGAAACGTCACTTCTCCCAGCACGCATGTTGAAATGATCAATTTTTGCCAAATGTCCATCCATGTGAGCCATCACGTCAATATTGTGGATTTTATAAGGCAATTTATTCGAATTGAAAGACAAGTTTTTCACAACAAGTTTGCTTTCATAAGCTTCATTGAGTTTTTCAATGCTTTTCTCTGGATGATTCAAATCGATAATATCTTTGAATTTCATGGTGAGTTGTACATTTCCTTTCAATCCCGTTAGTTCTTGAGAATTGATGAATTTTGCCAAGAAATCGAGTTTGAAATCTGATATGAGTTTCATGTCGACATTTGGAGCGTTGAAGTTTGAAACTTTAATCAATCCGGTAAATTTTCCTGTTTCTGGTCGTGCGCTGAAATCTGAGATTCCAAATTCCATCGTTTCCATTGTGCGTTTTTCACCAGTGGTAAAATAACCTTTGAAGCGAATTCCATCTACTTTTTTATGGGTCAATTCATTACTGAAAAAAGCATCTTTACATCCAAAATCTGCTCGAATTGCAGGCATTTGACCATTCAGTGTTTTTCCTTTAATGGAAGCATTGAAAAAAAGCTTTCCCCGATTTTCATATTGTTCAAAGACTTTAATGAGTTCATTGGGAGCTAGGGCAATAAATAGGTTGAAATTTGGCTTGTCACCATGTAATTTCAAATCCAAATCCATTTCATGGGCAATGTCTATTTTTCCTTCAATTCCAAAAAAGGAGTTTTCAAGTTGAATTTCAGTGGGATTAATGGACAGTAAATTACTCACTTGATCAAACAATATTTCTGTATCGAATTGCAAGTGTTTGTGTTGAATGAAAGTTGGTTTCCCCCTTTGTGTAATTGATAATTGAAATTTACTGTTCAATTTGGCATCAATAACTTCATCAATCATTTTGAACTTACTGGTAGCTTTTTCGATATCTAAATCAATCAGAACTTTATTGGCTTCGTTGTATTTTTGGATATCTATTTTATCCAATACAATTGACTTTAAATCCAAGTGCAATTCTTCTTCAATTTCTTCTGCTTTTTTGTTGGATGAAAGGGCATTTAATAGGTTTAAACTTCCGTCAAGATGTTGTGTTAGAATTATTTTTCCGTCTTTAGCTTTAATGGATTTCATCTCTGTTTTGCCTGAAATGATAGTCCATAAATCGAATCCGACGTAAACGTCTTGTATTTTTATAATTGGCTTTTTTCGATCATTTTTATCTTCATAAATCCGTAAATTCTCTAGGTCTATGGAAATATGAGGGAAATTGGCAAAAGGAGAGACATGACTATCTGTAATTTTGATTTCTCCTTTGAAGTCTTTATTTAACGTTGTAAGAAGTTCTTGAACCAAAGCATCTTGTTTCCAATAAACAACGGCTACGACTAAAGAGAAAAGAAGTATCGGTGTAATAATTAAATACATTACAAAGCGCTTCCAGAATTTTTTTGTGACAAACAATTTCATGATACAGATAAATGAACTCTGTTTAAAATTAGGTAATCTATTGGTTAGAAATTCTTTTGAGACTAAATTCTAATCGAATTTTAATCTCGGCCACAGGTTTCGAATTCAAAGATTTTTTATGAATGAAACCAGATATAGAAATTTTACAAATCCATTGAATTTTTATGGAATTCGGATTATCGCGAACCAATTAAATGTTTACCTTTAGCGCAGCAAAAATTTAAAAAGTTGTCATGAACTTACACGAATATCAAGGAAAATCAATTTTACAAAAATACGGCGTGGCAATCCAACGCGGAGTAGTTGTAGAAAAAGTAGAAGATGCAATTGCTGCAGCTAAAAAATTGACAGAAGAAACTGGAACAGGTTGGTATGTGGTAAAAGCACAAATCCATGCTGGAGGACGCGGAAAAGGTGTCGTTGAAGAAACTGGTTCTCATGGTGTAGTTCTTGCAAAAGGAATTGATCAAGTTGAAGAAAAAGTAAAAGGAATCCTTGGTGGTCACTTGGAAACAGCTCAAACGAATGGTGTAGGAAAATTGGTTAGCAAAGTATTGCTTGCTGAAGACGTTTATTACCCAGGTGAGGCTGAAGTAGAAGAGTTTTACATGTCTGTATTGTTGGATCGTGAAAGAGGTCGTAACACAATCATGTATTCTACCGAAGGAGGAATGGATATTGAAACAGTTGCTCACGATACTCCACATTTGATTTTTAAAGAAGAAATCGATCCACGTGTCGGTATTCAAGGATTCCAAGCGCGTAAAATCGCTTTTAATCTTGGTTTGTCAGGAGAAGCATTCAAGCAAATGACGAAATTCGTTGTGAACTTGTACAATGCTTATGAAGGTTGTGATGCCGCTATGTTCGAAATCAACCCTGTATTGAAAACTTCAGACAACAAAATCATTGCAGTTGATGCGAAAGTAACCTTGGATGGAAACGGATTGTACCGTCACCCAGATTATGCAGCAATGAGAGATACAATGGAAGAAGATCCATTGGATGTTGAAGCAGATGCAGCAGGATTAAACTTTGTGAAATTAGACGGAAACGTTGCTTGTATGGTAAACGGAGCGGGTCTTGCAATGGCAACAATGGATATTATCAAATACTCAGGTGGTAGCCCTGCAAACTTCTTGGATGTTGGTGGTACTGCAAATGCTGAGCGTGTTGAAAAAGCATTCCACATCATTTTGAAAGATCCAAACGTAAAAGCAATCTTAATCAATATCTTCGGTGGTATCGTTCGTTGTGACCGTGTTGCTCAAGGTGTTGTTGATGCATACAAAAGCATTGGAAATATTCCAGTTCCAATCATCGTGCGTTTGCAAGGAACAAATGCAGTTGAAGCGAAGAAAATCATTGATGATTCAGGATTGAATGTTCATTCAGCAGTGTTGTTGCAAGAAGCAGCAGATAAAGTAAAAGAAGTATTGGCGTAAGTCAAAACAACTCATATTTGAAAGCCCTGGTTTCTTTGAGATCAGGGCTTTTTTTGTTTCCACGAATGTAATATACTATATAGTCAACTCTATGATAATAAAGACTTTTGTGTTCCTGTGTGCCCATCAGTGGGAGACTTTACTTTAAATTTCACTGAAATGTAAAATAAGTGGTCAGCAGGAACATCAGAATCATAACTGCCCATAGAAAACGGCCTGCTTTTATGTAATCAATGCGTTCTTTGCAACGAAATAGCCAATACATATAGACGAATAGTAAAACAATCCCTACTCCAAATGTAATCCATTGATAAGGATGAAAATAAACGATCCAAATTCCACTCAATATGAATAAAACGAGTAACAGAACGACCACCCATTTGCTATTTTGTTCACCAATTTTAGCTGGAAGGGTATAACAATCATCACTTAAATCTCCTTGTAAATCGGAAATGTCTAAACTCAGCTCCCGTGGAACGATAATCGCAAATGAAATCAGTGCAAATAAATCGAATAAAAGATTTAATTTTTCACTATTTAGAATCACTAAATCTGCTGATAAATACATTTTGATGACCAAAGCGATCGAAGCGGTCATTGCTGCCATGAGCAGATTTCCAAAAAGAGGAGTTCGTTTGAGCCATAAATTGTAGACGAATGAAAAAAGCACCACTGTAATTGAAATCCACCACCAATCTTCGAAATAAAAACAGGTAAGTAGAATACTCGTAATTACAGTTAGAATCATTAAGGTGATAAAGAGGATGTAGCTTTGTTTTACGCTGTAAATTCTTCCAATAATTCGGGTGTTTGGCTTGTTCACAGCATCAATGTCTTTGTCTCGAATATCGTTCAAAACGCATCCTGCAGCAATAAGTAGCTGAATGGTAAAGCACAATAATAGAATACCCGATAACGGGGTTTGAATGTGAGATTCCCCAAAATAGTATGTACTTAAATACAAAGCGATAAATGGAATCATGACAACGAGTTCATGAAACCAACGCATAAGCGTAAATGTGGCTTTTAGTTTGACTAGCATGGTTAAGTGAATAGTTTAAATAAGACATATTGTTTGGTGCTTTGCGCTAACGATTGAGTCGGATTTTTCCCTGGAAGAAGTACAATCCAATGATCGACCTGATTGTGTTTTTGCTTTCCAACAATTTGAAAGCCCAAGCGCAGGTATTTTGTCAATAATCGTTCATCGGGCTCCGAACGCGCCATTAGGATCAGGTGATGCTTTGGGTAAAAATTTAAAACATGGATGTAATAGTTTATAAAGATTTTCTTCCGTGATTTTGAAAATAAGGAATGTTTTGAATGAGCAGATAAACGATCTAAGAGGACATATTTTTCATCAGAATCTAATGAAAGAGTCAAATAATCAGTGGTTTCATGTGCCTGAAGCTGTTTGTGAATAAGCGTTTGATTGGTGTAAGATCTACTTGAAAGTAAAGGCGTTTTTGTTTTTCGATCCCGAACAATGATAAAATCGAACGAATTATCGAGGTCTTCATCTGTGTAAAAGGATTCTGTAAGTGGCATGTTGACTTCCGAAAAAGCTGTTTTACGCAAACTTCGTTCTGCCACAACCAATGGATCATTCAACCGATTTTGAAGGTCTTGAATGGATTCAAAAGAGATCTTGCGAATAGAAATGTTCCAATGCATCCAAATCCGGCAAAAGAGATAACTAAGACCTAAAAGCGCTATGATTAAAATAATTACAAACATCATCAAATGAAATAAGGAATAGCTTCAATGACTTCGTTTTTGTCATTTGCACGAACTAAAGTTGGTCGGAATCGAGGTGCTTCTGCTTCGTCTACCATGCGATAACTCAATACATGAATGATATCGCCCTTTTTGAAATGATGCGAAGCTGCTCCGTTGAGGCTTACAAACCCATTCTGCTTACTGAGAACTACATAAGTACTTATTCGAGCTCCAGATGTTTTATTGTTGACAAATACTTGTTCGAATTCAGTCAGATTTGCCATTCGTATGAGTTCTATCGGAAGTGAGATGCTTCCAGGATAATCCAAAGAACTTTCACTGACTACGAGCTCTTGGATTTTACTTTTGAGTAGGTTTATCATAATCGCTAAGTTTGAGTCAAATATAGAACATGCGTTTTTGGTATCAGTTGCGATTTTCCGTACTTGTTGTTTTTGATTCGATAATTCCACATTCGCAACTTGAAATTTGTAATTTTTTTATAACTACGTTATAAGAGTCCACCTGAATTATTTTTTTCAATTCAGACACAACCATGTCGTTTTTTTTGCGGTAACTTTGTGCCTACGCTGAAGCTTCTGCCCAAGCGTTATCGACGAAAACAAGTATTAACAATTTTAAAACCGAAGCAATGTTCAAATTCAGTACAACATTAGGAGCGGATGCTGCTGGTTTGTCTGAATGGTGGATTCAAATTGCAAAAGAAAATGGGGCTGAGACTTAAATTTACAATCATTGCACTAACACTTTTCATTAGCCTGAAAAGCCAATCCCAACGTCCAATTACGGGTGTTTATTACTCGAGCTATGACAAACATCAATCAATCAGAATCGATACCTTGGAAACAGGTTTTGTTGAGAAATCATCCGATTTGTTTCTGACTTATCGCAATAAGCAATACAACTTAAAGTATAGCACAATATCGAACACGTACTTCTATGACAATGACAATCGCAACATTTTCAAATTAAAATTCATTGATGATTCGATTCCTCAAGTAAGCTTTACTGCTTTTCAAGAAGAGTTATCGGATGTTTTCTTTCACGAATCGGTCTTTTTGCCCATCGAAATCAGCGATGAACTTCCCAATTTCAATGTGTTAATCGAAGAGAGAGCGTTTAAATACCTTGCAGCAACAGGCGACGAGGTGTTTGTACTTCCAGTAAAGCACGATCCTTCCGTAATGGATTTTGTGGTCTATCGAAACAGAGGAAAAGAAGACGAGCAATTAAATCTTTTTCGAGCAAGTATTCATGGGGTGGAAAACGGTGTTAAGCACTTGACTTGTAGTGATTTTGGATCAAACGAGAAGTTGTTGTACATTTATTTATCCGAAGAAAGTGTCACCATTTCTACATCCACCGATCAATTCATTTTGAAAAACGGGAAGTATTTTTTCAAACGAAGAAAGTAAGTAAAGACTCAACAAAATATATTAACCTGTACCATTTTTGATCCTTACCAAAGCTATTATTTGCTTCCAATCGATAATAAAACAAATTGTTTTATCAATATCTATTTTGATTTATGCGAAATTGAGCGCAGAAAATTCGAAGTGAAACTAAAAAGTAAAGAGTGGTCTGAGGAAGAAATAGAAGGTTTGTATTCTCGTTTTGTAGATGGTTATAATCTTTTGAAAAACAAATACTTGAGGTCTGTTGATCATGGGAATAATAGGTCAGAGCTATCGAAGTGGAATACCTTGGTAATGAAGCATCTGAAGATCGATAACATGGCTTTGTTTGAAATTCAGTAGGACTAAAAGGAGGCAAAATAAACATCTAAAGATTGAGGACTCTATTTTTGTGTGATTTAGCTTGTTTTTCTTCTCCAAATTCGTAGTACTTTTACGAAAGAAAAATTGACATTTTGCGTTTGAAATTTTTATTTACAATCACCTTATTAATCACGATAGGTTCATTTTATTCAGCGGCTGGTGAATTAGATTCTTTATCTAAAAGCGTTCAGTTTTTAGTCAAAAGGATTCAAAGTAAGCATGTAAAACCGCGAGCAATTGATGAAGCATACGGCAATCAAGTTCATGATTATTTGATTTCATTTATTGATTCGGATAATGAGATTTTGCGAGTTGATGATCTGACGTACTTAAAAGGACTGAGTTCAAAAATTCCAGATAACATAAAGAATGGTAACCAATTCTATTTCAATGAATTTCAGCGATTAGTAAATCTTCGGTCCAAAGAAATAAGTGTGTTTCAGGAAAGGTTTCTAAGTACTCCAATCAATTTAAATAGCACGAAGCAGTTTGATTTCAACCAGCAACAAAAAATCACAGAATCAACCTACAAAACCTTTTGGGAAGCCAGTTTAAGTTATTCCATCTTGTCGGAAATGGTCGCCATGCATCCCAAAGATTCTAAATTGCTTTTAAAAGATTCGCTGGTTCAATTTGAGAAGAAAGCCAGATTGAAAATTCAAAACAGAACGACCAACTATTTGGAAAGCATACAGAATGCAGAACGCTTGAAAGAGCTTTATTTATTGGCGATTGCTATGAGTTTTGACCCACATTCTTCTTACTTCAGTCCAAGTCAAAAGAAAGGTTTTTTTGAGGAGCTTTCCGTTCAAAAAGAAAAATTCGGAATCAGTTATGGATTAGACGAAGAAAATAGGATCATATTAACAGATGTCTTGCCTGGAAGTTCCGCTTGGTTATCCAATGAATTGTTTACGGGTGACTTTATTTTGGGAATCAAGTTCGGATTGAAGAACTCCTCTTGGTTGGAAATCAAAAATGGCGTTTCTGGATTGAAGGAATTATCGGAAGCTTTTGAAAAATTTGATGGGAGAGAAATTTCAATTCGTATAAAGGATGAAAATGGAGATGAAATACAAGTTGATCTAGAAAAAGGAGTTGTTTATAATGACAACGATAATATCAAAAATGCATTAATGTTGGGGTCTCAAAAAATTGGTTATATCAGTCTCCCCGATTTTTACACGAATTATTCTGCCGATATGACCGAACAAGGTTGTGCAAATGATATGGCAAAATGCATCTTGAAACTCAAAAAAGATGGTATCCAAGGGTTGATTTTGGATTTACGTGGAAATGGAGGAGGTTCACTTTATGAGGCTATTTCGCTTTCGGGTATTTTTGTTGATTACGGACCAATTTTGGCAACTCAAGATAATTTGGGAGTTGTGAAAGTATTGAAAGACATTAATCGCGGATTCATTTACGACGGACCTTTGTTGGTTTTGATTGATGAAGGAAGTGCTTCAGCTTCGGAAATTGTTGCAGCAGTTTTACAAGATTATCAAAAAGCAATTATTGTGGGTGTCCCTAGTTTTGGAAAAGCAACGAGTCAGCAAGTTTGGCCTTTGGATCCCGTTGTTGGTGAAATTGGAGGTATTCAAGAAAATCCAAATTTCGGGTATGTAAGCATCACAGAAGGTGTTTTGTATCGTGTGAATGGACAATCGAATCAAGTAGTTGGTGTTAAGCCAGATATTGAAGTTGGAATGACTGCTTTTGATTCAACACAACACCGCGAACGGAATTATAAAAACGCATTGATTCCACCTCCCATTGAAAAGAAAATTAGTTTCGTGGCTTCCTCGAATCCACTTCCTGTTGCTGAACTTGTAGCATTCTCTGTGAAACAACGAGCAACTGGAATTTATGATTCCTATTACAAGACATTGGATACCATTTCGAGTAATTACAATCAATCCAAAGCAACGAAATTAGATTTGGCTTCTTTTTGGAATGAATCTCAGAAAAACAATCAATTAAGAACTCGGTTTAAATCCTTGAGTGTGGAACCAAAATGGCCATATACCGTTTCGTCTAACTCTTTCGATCAGATGGTATACGATAAAAATCCAATCTTGAAAATGTATTTCGAAGATTTTACAAAACATTTAAATTCAGATATTGAACTCTTTGAAGCTGTTGGAATAATGGATGAATGGCTACAAACAATCAACAAATAAATCAAACGATTATGAAAACTCAAATTCTAAAATTCACCTTACTAATTGCCTTTCTTGGATCGGCTAACTTGTATGCACAAACTGCTGTTGAGTATATGAATGTATTTACGACTGAATACAGCAAAATTCAACAAGATATGTGGGATTATACGAGTTCTGTTTCTCACGGTAAAAGTGCTCGAAAAGTAGAGAAAAGAAGAGCTGAATTGATTCAAACATCTAGTCAAGCTTTAGCTAAAGCGAAATCTGCGAAAGCATTTAATGGATCAACTCAATTTCGTGATTCTGTCATTGAATACCTTCGAATTAATAATATCGTATTGAAAGAAGATTACGCGAAAATTGTAGACATGGAAGCCGTTTCTGAAGAGTCTTATGACGCAATGGAAGCATATATGTTGGCGCGTGAACGTGCAAATGACAAATTGGTTCAAGCATCGGATATGGTTGGGAGAGAGCAAAAAGTATTCGCTGCTGCAAACAATATTAATTTGATTTCATCTGAAGATGCATTGGATAAGAAAATGACCATTGCTGGACAAGTTTACAATACATATAATGAGATTTACTTGATTTTCTTCAAAAGCTTTAAGCAAGAATTGTATCTAATGGATGCAATCAATCGAAAAGACATCAATGCAATCGAACAAAATAGAAACGCATTGATCTCAACAGCAAAAGAAGGTTTAGCAAAATTAGACGATGTAAAACCGTATGCAAATGATAAAAGCATGATTGAGGCAACTAAAAAATTGTTGAATTTTTATATCGATGAAGCTACGAATGAAACTCCCAAAATGGCTGATTATTTTATGGTCACTGAAAATTTTGACAAAGTGAAAAAAGCTTTTGATGAGATTCCCGAAAAGAAACGCACTCAGAAAGATGTGGATGGATACAATAAAGCTGTTAATGATATGAATGCAGGTGTGAATACGTACAATGCTACAAATCAAACATTGAATAAGAAACGTTCTGGGTTGATTGATAGCTGGAATAATACAGCAAGTAAATTTACAGATTCGCATGTCCCAAAAGGAAAGTAAGGGTTCAAATAGAGAAACTGAAAACCGATGCATCAATAGATGAATCGGTTTTTTTATACCTGGTGCTCGCCATTTAAAGGAATTCACTTAACTTGTGAGGAACTTAAAGCCATCAACTCATGAATAAATTAGCTTTTGCAGCATTTTTAATCTCATTTCTTGTTATTGCTTCTTGCAATCTCAATTCCTCAAAAACAGTGGAGGGAGTCAATACGAATATTCAATTGATTGACACATCGGGGACAACTATCGCCACTCGGTTTTTAGTTCCTGAAGGCTACGCACGCAAATCGCAGGATAGTTCGAGTTTCGGGTTCTTTTTGCGAAATCTTTCTTTGAAACGAGATGGTTCAGCAGTTCATTTGTATAATGGTGAATTGAAAGGAAATCAAAGCGCACACGTTGCGGTGATTGATATGTCTGTAGGAAAGCGAGATTTACAGCAATGCGCGGATGCAGTGATGCGATTGCGCGGAGAATATTTATTTCATTCCAACCGTTTTTCAGATATTCATTTTCGATTTGTGAGTGGATTTAACTGCGAATATAGTAAGTGGCGAGAAGGAAATCGAGTGGCTTTAAATGGAAATTCAGTCAGTTGGCAAAAATCAGCTTCTGCAGATAAGAGTTATGGTGGATTCTTGAAATATATGGAAACAGTTTTCAACTATGCAAGTACACTTTCTTTGGACAAAGAATTGCGCTCTGTGAAATTGGAAGATGT
Source organism: Fluviicola taffensis DSM 16823 (assembly GCF_000194605.1). NCBI lineage: Bacteria > Pseudomonadati > Bacteroidota > Flavobacteriia > Flavobacteriales > Crocinitomicaceae > Fluviicola > Fluviicola taffensis. Next base: position 565,986 of record NC_015321.1, on the reverse strand, counting down.
AGAAATTGGTGATGTGCTGATTCGAGGTGGATCTCCTGGACATGCTGTGATTGTGGTGGATATGATTGAAAATACGGATGGAGAAAAATTAGTGCTTTTGGCTCAAAGTTACATGCCTGCACAAGAAATTCAGGTTTTAATGAATCCAATGAACGCAACGCTTTCTCCCTGGTATAATTTGAAGGAACGAATGAAAATATATACAGCTGAATATACGTTTGAAGCTTTTCAATTGAAGCGGTTTTAGAATTTTCACTGTTGAATTAATTTGTTCTTCGTTAACTTTCGTACTAATACCGTATGTACGAGGTCATAATTTAGTATTCAAAAGCGTAGCTTTTTCTTATCTTTGCATTCCATGAGTTTCTTGAATAAGAGTATGATTAAGTATAAAACAGCCGAAGAAATTGAGATTATGCGCCAAGCTGCGCAAATTGTTAGTAGAACATTAGGTAAAATAGCAGAAATAATGCGCCCAGGAGTTACTCCATTAGAAATGGATAAACTGGCTGAAGCGTATATTCGTTCTCAAGATGCAATTCCAGCATTTCTAGGCTTATATGGTTGTCCGAGTACTTTGCTGATTTCGGTTAATGAGCAAGTAGTTCACGGTTTGCCGACAGAAAGACCTATTCAAGAAGGTGATATCGTTTCGGTAGATTGTGGAGCTATTTACAAAGGATATTACGGAGATCATGCCTATACTTTTGCTGTGGGGAAAATCTCTGATGCGAAAAGAAAATTATTGGACGTAACATTGGAATGTCTATATTTAGGTATCGAGCAAGCTCATGTTGGAAATAGAATCGATGATATTGGTTGGGCAATTCAAACACATGCTGAAAAACATGGTTATGGAGTTGTTCGTGAATTAGTTGGTCACGGTTTAGGTACAACATTACACGAGGATCCACAAGTTGCAAACTATGGAAAACGTGGAAGAGGAAAGAAAATCATGAATGGTTTGACGATTGCTATCGAACCAATGATCAATATGGGAACCGAGAAAGTCATTCAACTAGAAGATAATTGGACGATTGTAACTGCAGATGGACAGCCAAGTGCACATTTCGAACACGATATTGCCGTTGTTGACGGAAAACCGGTTATTCTATCCACATTTGATTACATCGAAGAAGCGTTAGCAAAGAAGAATGACTAGTGAGCGCATTGTTCTTTTAAGTATTCTGACCGCCTGTATTTATGCAACAACAATTTTTGCAGAAAGCGGTGTTTTTCTATTGCCATTTGGACTTTTCAAGCCCGCTTTGTTTCTCATTGCGTCAATTTTAGTGATTGTAAACAAGCGCTTTGGATGGCAAGAAATCATGTTGTTACTAGCAACTTTTTCACTCGCACTTTCTTCACATGTTCTTATCCAAATAGTTGTTCCTCATCACACATTGATGGTTAGAAAGGATGGCATAGAAACCTTTACTACATTTGCTTTATTAGCATTCACACTACTGTTTTTTGTATGGCAAGTATTAATTGCATGGAAAGATAGAACACAGTTTAGATGGCTTCAAATCATCAATGGTTTGGTGATGTTGGCTTGTTTGTGGATGAATTTGCATCTTTGGATCATCGTACCAACAATCATGTGGTTGTTGAGTGTTTTCCTAAGTCGAAATGAGAACTCATTACATAAATCATTTGCTGGGTTGTACGGTTTTTTCATCATTAGTTGTTGGGTTTCTGGAGTTTTTTTTGGAGCTGATGCAATCTTGCAGAACTTGTAACTTTTTAGTGGAAATGCATTATGAATTCATAACCGACTGAATATGCAATACCGTTTACTTCTTTTTTTCTTTCTTCCTTTTTTCTTTTTTGCTCAGAAAAATTCAGTGCGAATTGCAAATATTCTAAAGACAAAACCGCGTGAAACTGTAAAGCTCGAAGTAAAAAAGAGAAACAATCAGCTATTCCTCGAAACGAATTTCAATAACGGAAATTTTAAGAATCCAGGAGATTTAAATCAAGCAAAGGGGAAGACAATTCTAAAGATAGAGTTAGCTTATACGACTTATCACAAATCGGAAAATTTTGATCAACATGCTCTTAATAGAAAGCGTATGGAAACCTTGTTTCAAGTTGCTCCAAATTGTGCACAGGCAGCAGCTGTTGAATGGATTTTGTGGGCCCAAACAGGTTGTACATCACCTGAAATGGGAGCAGCGTTTTTTCATGGATTTATCATTACGTATCGCGATGAACAAGATTCTACTTTAACCAGTATTGAATCCGATTTTTTGAGAAAGGTTAAAGAAGGAGATTTGAAATCATATACCTACGATACGTATTTGAAAAAAGAGAAGGCAAAGGTTGAAGCTGCTGAAGAAAGAGAACCTGTTATTGTGCTTCCTAAATTTGCACAAGGTGAAAAAGCCCGGATCGACTATTTTTCAAAAGCGCTGAGTTATCCATCAGGGGCGAAAGCAGAATCAGTTCCTGTTCAGTTCTACATTGATAAAGAAGGCAAAGTAAGTAAGGTTGTTTTTCCAGAGCGAAGTTCAAATAAGATTTACAAAGACGAAATCAAGGATTTCATAGACAATATGCCTCCTTGGAAACCAGGAACCTTGGATGGAAAACCGACTGAATGCATGGTGCAATTTACGGTTGATTTCATGTCGAGAGGAAGTGTTGTTCCATCTCCTCTAGAAATTTATGCAACAGAAGTTCCACCTAAGTTAAAATCCAAATTACCCGAATTCAATTACCAAGCGTTGAAGCCAACTCCAACTTCCAATCAGGTTACTAAAGCATTGGATAAAATGGATTGGAAAAACACGGTGATGGTTTGTGATGTAACAGGAAGCATGGCTCCATATAGCGCAGAAGTTTTAGAGTTTTTAAAGTTGAAATTTACCTCAAAAACAGATCCGCCAGCGCATTATGTGTTTTTCAATGATGAATATGCGTGCGCTCCTCGGGTGAAAAGTAAAATGCCTGAAAAACCCAAAGTGGGTGTGTATGGATTTACAGTGAATACCATTGATTCACTCACCGAAGCTATGATTTCAGTAATGGAAAGGGGAGGAAGTAATTGCGATATGGAAGAAAATGACTTAGAAGCAATTCTGGTTACGACTCAAATGTATCCTGAATGCACTAAAATAGTCCTGATAGCAGACAATTATGCAACTCCAAAAGACATGAGCCTTCTACCGAAAGTAACAGTTCCAGTTCATGTGGTAGTCTGTGGAGGAATGATTCTCAATGAAGCGTATTTAACGATTGCTCATCGGACAAAAGGAACAGTAACTTTTCGTGGAAAACCGTATGACAATATTGCTGCTTGTGCCGAAAAAGGAACGATTCAAATAGAACGAATTACCTATCTGCTTTTAAACGGAGTTTTTGTAAGACAACATTAAACAAGGTTCAAAATAAAGTTCAAAGGGTTCAAAATTTTTAAAATAGTTTTTAATTGAACTATTGAACTATTGAACTATTGAACTATTGAACTATTGAACTATTGAACTATTGAACTATTGAACTATTGAACTATTGATCCCGATAGCTATCGGGAATTGAACTATTGAACTAAATTTTTCCACAATTAACAGCGTGAGATAAATCTTATTCCTATTTTCACCCAAAACCAATCGATACTGAAGCTATGGAATCTGATAAGGATAAAGTTGCCCGTTTAGAGGAATCATACCGGAAATTGTGGGCTGAACACGAAGATTTAAAGATTCGAATCAAAGAAAATTATGCGGAATTTAAGATTTTGCGTGATCAATTAGGGGTTGAAAAAACGGCAATTCAATCTGTTGTTACAAAAACGGCTCAACCAGAAAATGTATCTACACCAACAATTCCAATTTCACAAAATCCAATTCCAACTAAAAAAGAGAAAACCTCTTGGGAACAGTTTATTGGAGAGCAATTGTTGAGTAAAATCGGGATTGCAATTGTATTAATAGGTGTTGGAATTGGTGCGAAATATGCCATCGACCACAATTTGATTGGTCAAGGAGGTCGCGTTTTAGCTGGTTTTTCGATTGCAGCAATTTTGGGTGTTTTTGCATTCGTTTTTAGAGCAAAATACAAGTCGTTTAGTGCTGTTTTGGCGAGTGGAGCAATTGGAGTTGCTTATTTCATCACTTATGCGGCTTATAGTTTCTATCAATTGATACCATCGTCTGTTGCATTTGGAGGCTTGCTCGTATTGGTATTAATTGCTGTGTTTTTGGCAATGTATTACAACATGGCAATCATTGCTCATTTAGGGTTGGTTGGAGCATATATTTTGCCTCCATTGGTTTCTGATGGCTCTAAACACATTTCGTACTATTTGCTTTACATGCTCATCATCAATTTGGGAATGTTACTCATTTCAATTGTTCGAAAATGGCCAACCATTCAGTATCCAGTAATAGTATGGACAGCTTTTATTTTCCTCTTTTGGTTCAATACCGATTTTAACTTTCAGCTAGACTCGCTGATTGCAGCAAGTTACTTGGTAGCTTTCTTCACCTTGTTTGTTTTTGCGATTGTTGGAAGGAATCTCTGGAAGAAAGATGCTTTGGTCGATCACCAGGTCATTCAGTTGATACTTGTAGGGATTTGCTATTTTGGTGCTGTTGGATATGTAAATGACCATTCTCCAATTTGGCAGGCGATGCTGTTTCATGCCGTTGGAATTGGTGTTTATTTGGGAATCCGCGCCATTTTTGCAAAAGAAGAACGTTTCGATTTTAAACGTGTTTTTGGAGCCTTGTCGATTTTTGGTTTGGCAAATTGTTTGACTGTTTTTTGCGGAGATTACTCGTACATCTATGTCTTGATTAGTGGCGCGTTGATTTTATTTTGGCTCGCTGAAGAAATGAAAGGAAAACTGGAAGAAGTTATCGGTATTGTTTTGTTCTCATTGGCTTCGCTATTCATACTTATTGAAGTGACAATCAATTTATTGAAAACGGCAGAGCACGATTACTTTGGAGATGAATTAGTTTTCTCCATTGGATTCATCGTATTAGCCATTGGATTGACATTTATTTTACTTCGCAAGTTTCAACCAGAATACCATTCAAAATTGATTTGGAAAACAGCTGGGCTATTTGGTTTCGCTATTCTGATTTTCTTCGGGTATTATGCAATTTCAGCACATGTAAATTATGAAACAAGTTTAACAGTGAAAGAACTTAATTCTCAGAGTTCAGAGCAAAGTACGCTTCAGTATGTGAAATTTGAGACTTACAAGGACTTAATTCTGGTTTGGAAGTATGCTTGGCTTCCAATGAGTGTATTTGTAACCCTTGGATTTAGAAAATGGGTGCTTGGAAGAACCGATTCTTTATCTGGAACAGACCTTATTTTAGGAATTGTTTTCTTGGGATTATCATTGATTGGATTGTCATTTTCAGAAATGGAGATTCCAAATTTCTTGAAAGAACCTGAATATTGGAGTTCGTATAAATTGGCACACTATTGTTTATTGGGTGGTGTTATTGGTACCGCAATTCTTCAGCGGACACACCAAAAACAAGACGATTGGGTAAAAGCACTTTCACTCTTGCTTATTTTATGGGTACTTTCCTTGGAATTGGTTCAATGGTCGTTGGTTTCAGGATTTGGAGCTGGATACAAAATCTTGCTTTCTGTACTTTGGGTTGCATTTGCTATAGCAATGATTGTTATCGGAATCAAACAAAAACAAGCAATTATGCGAATCACAGCGATGGTTATTTTGGGAATTACGATGTTAAAAATGTTCTTTTACGATCTCAGTACCTTGAGTACAATTTACAAAACAATTGTCTTCATCGCAATTGGAGGGTTACTCTTGGTTGGAGCATATTTCTACCAGAGTTTGTCGAAGCAGGAAGAAGTACAAAATGAGAATGAGTAAAGGATATTAGTACTTGAAAGGGTATTTAGTCTTAAAGTCGTAATATCTGAACGTCCTAAAATCTAAAAACGCTTAAGAAGTTTTCCTTCTCGTAGCGAACCGGGTTTGTCTGCGTCATTTTCGCACTAACGTTTGTAATGGCTTAGTCTTCAAAAGCGATTGCTTTTTCTTATCTTTGCGCCATGGTAAAAATTCGTGATATTGAACTAGGTGAGTTTCCACTTCTTTTGGCTCCAATGGAAGATGTGAGTGATCCTCCTTTCCGCGCATTGTGTAAAAAACATGGCGCAGATTTGATGTACACGGAATTTATTTCTTCCGAAGGATTGATTCGAGATGCGATTAAGAGTCGTCAGAAACTAGATATTTTTGATTACGAAAAACCCATTGGGATTCAAATTTTTGGAGGAGACGAGGAAGCAATGGCCATGTCGGCGAAAATTGTAGATGCCACAGCTCCCGATTTATTAGACATCAACTTTGGTTGTCCAGTAAAGAAAGTGGTTTCTAAAGGTGCAGGAGCAGGCGTTTTGAAAGATGTGGATTTGATGGTTCGTTTAACACAGGCTTGTATTAAATCTACATCACTTCCCGTAACAGTGAAGACTCGTTTAGGTTGGGATGATTCAATGATTAATATCATGGAAGTTGCGGAAAGATTGCAAGATATTGGTGTTGAAGCCTTGTCTATTCATGGGCGTACACGTTCTCAAATGTACAAAGGCGAAGCCGATTGGAGTTATATCGCAGCAGTGAAAAACAATCCGCGTATTAAGATTCCAATTTTTGGCAATGGAGATATTGATTCTCCGGAGAAAGCAGTTGAATATAAAAATCGCTATGGAGTGGATGGAATCATGGTTGGGCGAGCAAGTATCGGTTATCCATGGATTTTCAATGAAATCAAGCACTTTATGGCTACAGGCGAGCATTTAGCAGTTCCAGGAGTAAAAGAGCGAGTAGAAGCAGCGCGCGATCATTTGATGATGAGTGTGAAGTGGAAAGGCGAACGTTTGGGAGTTGTTGAAATGAAACGCCATTACACGAATTATTTCAAAGGAATTGCACATTTCAAAGAGTACAGAACCAAATTGGTAACTTCTTTTGACTTGCAAGAAATCTTGGATATGCTTTCTTACATCGAAGAGAATTCGGAAGAGTTTGTTTTTTCGAATCCAGTTTAGGTTTCAAGATTATCCAATTTTGTTGCAAGTTCGCGATATTGCGAACAGCCCTTTATTTACCAGGGATTGAAGATCTTGAAATGCGCTTTTTTTGATTAATTTGTAGCCGTTTTCTTGTAGGTATATTTCACTAACACATGTTCAAATGGGGCATAGCGAGTTCCAGCAGTAAAAGTCAGTTTTTTAGCACTGTTTTCAGCTTTAATCTTGGATGGTGTTGATTTAATTGTTGATTGTTCTCCAATGATTTTTGTCGCAGTTACTTTTCCTTCTCGATTAACCGCTAATTCAACAACGATTACTCCTTCTATTGCGTTTGTGAATACAAAACTTGCATCTTTCGTTAATAATTTGCGGTCCGAATCAATGAGTGTTCCAGAAAGAACCTGAGAATCTGCGTTTGAGTAACTAAAAAATGTTAGTGCAAGTAGAAATAATTTTTTCATTGTCCAAGTTTACGAAATTTCTGCCCAATTTGGTTTGTCTTGCAACCTTTTTATTGCTTCTAATCTCAAAAAAGAATGCTCTGGTTTATCCAATCGTGGGTCTTCAGTTAAAAGCTCTCGTGCTTTTTCTCGTGCTAGAGCAACAAGCGGACCATCTTTTGCTAAGTCTGCAATTTTAAGATCTAAAGTGCCACTTTGCTGTGTTCCCATTATATCCCCAGGACCCCTCAATTCCAAATCGACTTCTGAAATTTCAAATCCGTCATTGGTTCGAACCATTGTATGGATGCGTTTTTTCGTATCAGCTGAAAGTTTGCTTCCAGTCATTAACAAACAATACGATTGTTCGGCGCCTCTTCCAACACGTCCTCTTAACTGATGTAATTGCGACAATCCGAATCGTTCGGAGCTTTCAATAACCATCACAGATGCATTGGGAACATTTACCCCCACTTCAATGACCGTTGTAGCAACCATGATTTGGGTTTTGCCTTCTACGAATTGTTGCATTTCGTAATCTTTCACTTCAGGTTTCATTTTTCCGTGAACGATACTCACCCGATAATCGGGCAATGGAAAAGCACGACTAATTGCTTCGTAACCATCCATTAAATTGTTGTAATCCAATGTTTCAGATTCCTGAATGAGTGGATAGACGATGTAAATTTGTCTTCCAAGTGCAATTTCTTTACGAATAAATCCAAAAACAAGTGAACGATCCTTTTCAAAATGATGTTTTGTTGTAATGGGTTTTCTTCCTGGAGGAAGTTCGTCAATAACCGAAACATCGAGGTCTCCATAATACGTCATGGCTAATGTTCGTGGAATCGGTGTTGCCGTCATCACTAAAATATGAGGAGGTGACGTATTCTTTTTCCAAAGTCTGGAGCGTTGTTCTACCCCAAAACGATGCTGTTCATCAATAACAACGATTCCCAAGTTTTTGAACTGAACAATGTCTTCCAACAAAGCATGGGTTCCGATCAGAATATTGATTTCTCCATTGAGAAGTTTTTCATGAATTTCTCTGCGTTTGGCTTTTTTCGTTGAACCCGTAAGGATCTCAATTGTAACTGAAGTTCCTTCTAAAAGTTCTTGAAGACCGACGTAATGCTGATTTGCCAAAATTTCTGTTGGAGCCATCAAAGCACCTTGTAAATCCGAACCAATTCCCATGAGAATTGTTAGCAGAGCCACAACTGTTTTTCCACTTCCAACATCTCCTTGCAACAAGCGATTCATTTGAAAGCCAGAACCAATATCTCTTCGGATTTCCTTGAGAACCTTTTTTTGTGCATTCGTAAGGGGGAATGGTAAGTTATTTTCGTAAAAGTCGTGGAATATTTGCCCCACATCAGAAACAACTTGTCCACTGCTTTTTTGCATGTTGATGGATTTGCGCAAAAGCAACTCAATTTGTAAGTTGAGCAATTCTTCGAATTTGAAACGAGTACGCGCTTTTTGAGCCAAGGTAACATCGGCAGGCATGTGAATAGCACGAATAGCAACCGGAAAGGTGGATAATTTCAACTCTTGAATGAACTTCACAGGAATTGTTTCTTCGAAATACACTTTTGATGCTAAATCGAGTAAATGTTCAATTAATTTTTGAATTCCTTTGGAATGCAATCCAAAAGCATTTAGTTTTTCAGTTGATGAATAAACGGGTTGCCATCCCAAATCGTCTTCACTTCCCGTTGCCGGATTTAGTTCTGGGTGCGAGATATTCCAAGTATTAACGTATGGTTTTGCCTTTCCAAAAACAATATAAGTGGTATTGAGTTTTAAATTAGGTAAAATGTATTTATAACCCTGAAACCAAACCAAATCAATGATTCCTGTTCCATCTTGAAATTTGACATTCAATCGTTTCTGACGACCCGTTCCAGTTTCTGAAACAGAAATAATTTCTCCTTTCAGTTGAACATACCCATCAATGAATGGAATGTCTTTAATTGCATGAAATTTCGACCGGTCGATGTAGCGGAAAGGGAAGTGATAGAGTAAGTCATAATAGGTCGCGATTCCAATTTCATCTCTCAGTACTTTGGCTCTTTGCGGACCAACTCCTTTTAAGAATTCGATGTGAGTTTGCAACCATTGATTCATCTTGCGAAGTTAAGAAAATCCAAGAATTGGATTTGCGGGAATTTGTTTTTAATGGATGAAACCTGTTATCTAAATCTACATTATTTAGATTCTAGTTCAAAAGTCAGAATAACTTGATCTCCTAAAATCTAAATTCCCTACCTTTGCAGATATTAAACTGAAAACAAACAGGTTCGAATAACTTATTTTGAGCGTCGACATGAAAAGTACATTCTATCCAAACTTTTACTCACATACAATGAAAGGTGTTTTAACGCTCTTTTTGTCGTGCTTTTCATGGTCATTTGTCGCAAATGCACAGTTTTCACGTTCCGATGAATCGGTTGCGACGAGTATTTATATCGTGATGCTGAATACTACTTGGGAGAATCAAGCTTCATTTCAGACATTTCAAATAGGTGTACTTGATAGCGATACTTCTTTTTATAACATTATTCGAAAAAAGTACGAAGGAATTGCCCTTAAAGGTAAAAAGGTAAATGTTGTTTATTTCAAAAACATAGAGTCAATCAGTTCTACACAGATTTTATGTGTCGATAAAAAGTTCAATAAAAAAATTGAAAAAATTGGTAAAGCCATCTCCGGAAATCACACCTTGTTGATTACCAATTCGTCGAAAGATGACGATTACACGATGGTGAATTTTAATGGTCGCTTGAAGAAAGATGATTTCACGGTCAATCAAGCTAATATGGAAAAAGCAGGATTGAAGCTCACCAATCAATTCGAAGAATACATGGAAGGAACGGTACAATGGGAAGAACTTCTCACTGAATCGACCGAAAAACTAGAGAAAGAGCGTGAAAAAGTAGCGGAGAAAGAACAAACAATTGAAGTTCAAAAGGCGCGGATCAATTACCAAAAAATGACTTTGAAGGAAAAGCTAAAAATGCTTGACGAACAAGGCGAAATTTTGGAAGAACAAGCTCAAAAACTCGAAGATCAAACACATGCTATTTCACTTCAAGAACAGACTTTATTGAGTCAGAAAGAGCGTATTGAAACTCAGAAAGGAAAAATCAATCAACAATTGAAAGAGTTAGGTATGCAGCGAGTTATCTTGGCAATGGGATGCTTCGTTTTACTACTCATTCTTGGAATCGCATTTGTTTTGTATCGCAGCTCAGTACATCGAAAAAAATCGATGACACAGCTTTCGGAGCAACATGCAATTGTTAGCGGACAGAAAGATCAAATTGAAAAAATCCTGTTCGAGTTGACAGATAGTATTCGCTATGCTTTGCGCATTCAGAATGCGGTTTTACCAAACGAGCAAACGATTCGTGGAACGATTCCTGGCGAGTTTTTCGTGATGTACAAACCCAAAGATATTGTCAGCGGGGATTTCTTCTTTGTGGATCGTCGGGGCGACTGGACGTTAGTTGCCGTTGCAGATTGTACGGGACATGGCGTGCCTGGAGCATTTGTGAGTATGTTGTGTATCAGTCTTTTGAATGAGATTGTGAAGCAACAGGAAATTACACGCGCAGATATTATTTTGAACGAACTTCGCGACAAAGTCATCGATTCGCTTCAACAAAAAGGTATTCAAGGCGAGCAAATGGATGGAATGGATATTTCATTGCTTCTAATTAATAATAAAACGTATAAATGTCACTGGTCAGGAGCAAATAATGCCTTGTATCTTGTTTCAGCGAAAAGCAATAAATTGGAAGAGTTGAAGCCAGATAAGCGTCCGATATCTATTTATCCAGACATGCGTGAATTCACCAACCATGAGATTATAGCTAACCGTGGAGATATTTTCTATTTGTTTACAGATGGTTATTCGGATCAATTTGGTGGAGAACGCGGTAAAAAATTCATGAGCCGAAATTTCAAAAACCTACTTGCCGAAAACTCCCATAAACCAATGACCGAACAAGGGAAAATCTTGGATGCAACGATGGAAAAATGGAAGTATGGAAATGGTGCTGATTTCGAACAAATCGATGATATTACGGTATTAGGTATCCAGATTGGATAAGGTTGTTTTTTTGTTAAAAGTCAATCTATCGTTTGAAAATGTATGTCAAAATGATAAACAATGGATTGAGCGTCCAGAAATTCATTTTCCTTTTTTAAGTTCTTTTAAGAGTTTGATACGGCTTTTTGTTCTAATTTGAATGAAAATCTTTCGAGTATGTCTATTTTCTCAAATATCAAGAATGCCTATCGTTTGTTTAAACAAGTGGATTTGGAACAACTTTCTGCATTGTCCAAAAAAGTAGATCTTCCAGAAGTGATGAATAGTGTTGGAAAGCTCGATGACAAGCAATTGTCTGGGCTGATGAAAATGCTTAGTGGTAATCAACCTAAAAAAGAACTTCCAGCAATTGATGGCGATTTTTACAATATCAGCCATACGCTTAATCCAGAAGAAAGAGTGCTTCAGCTAAAGGTCAGAGCTTTTATGGAAACAGAAATTAAACCCATAGTAAATGATTACTGGAGAAGAGGTGAATTTCCACATCACATCATTCCGAAGGTTGCAGAGTTGGATATTTGTGGTATTGCTTATGAAGGCTACAGTAATCCTGTTAGATCTTATTTGATGGAGGGCGTTCTGGCAATGGAAATGGCTCGAGTCGACGTTTCTTTCGCTACTTTTTTTGGTGTACAAAGCGGATTGGTCATGGGCTCTATTTTCTTATTGGGCTCTGAGGAACAAAAGCAAGAATGGCTTCCAGAATTGAAAAATTTGCGAAAAATAGGCGCCTTTGGTTTAACAGAACCGGAAGTAGGTTCTGGTGTTGCTGGTGGTTTAACGATGAAAGCAAAACGTATTGGAAATAGTTGGACATTGAACGGACAAAAAAAATGGATTGGTAATGCCACTTTTGCGGATGTAATCATTATTTGGGCCGAAGATGAAGAGGACCATCAAGTGAAAGGATTTTTGGTGCGAAAAGATACTCCTGGACTCGCTGTAGAAAAGATGGAAGATAAAATGGCCTTGCGTATTGTTCAGAATGGCATCATCACCTTAACAGATTGTCTGGTAGAGGAAGTCGATCGTTTGCAAAAAGCCAACAGTTTTAAAGATACAGCGAATGTTTTACGCATGACTCGTGCTGGAGTGGCTTGGCTTGCGGTAGGTTGTGCTCGAGGCGCTTATGAGTCTGCCTTGAAATATACCAGAGAACGCAAACAGTTTGGCAAACCAATTGCCTCTTTTCAGTTGATTCAAAATCACTTGGTGGAAATGCTGACAAACTTAACGGCTATGCAAACCATGGTGGCGCGTTTATCTGAATTGCAGGATCAAAATGAGTTGACAGACGAGCATGCTTCTTTGGCAAAAGTCTTTTGTAGCCTTCGCACACGGGACATTGTAAGCAAAGCCCGCGAAGTGATGGGGGGAAACGGAATTCTTTTGGAGTACGATGTGGCGCGTTTTGTTGCGGATGCAGAAGCGATTTATTCTTACGAGGGAACCAAAGAAATCAATACCTTAATTGTAGGAAGAGCGATTACTGGTTACAGCGCATTTGTGTAGTAATTCGTTACAGCCATTTTTTGCGTTTAAAATAAACGAGTGGAATAACGACACTTAGTAACATTGCTATTAAAGCAAATAAATATCCGTATTTGGTGGCTAATTCTGGCATATTTTGAAAATTCATTCCATAAATACCAGCAATTAATGTTGGCATTGAAATACAAAAAGTGACCATCGTAAGTAACTTGAAGATCTTATTTTGCTCCAATTCGATTTTATTACTGATGTTTTCTTTGAGATCATCCAGTCTATCGAAATTAAATTGAATGTAATCCGAAACAACAGCAAGATCGTTCAACTCCTCATCGATTTTATCTTTCACACTTGATTTTGATTCTCTTACGCCCTTTTTATGAAGTCTTAATATTCTTCTAAATTCATTGAGCGATTCTTTGATGAGTATGTTGTTGAAGTTTAATTGAGTAATGGTGTCAAGGTCGTCTTCCATGAATTCCTTTTTCACCAGAACACGTGAAGCAAGCTGTTTAATTCGTTTGGCAATGTTTTCAGTGATATCAGCATAGTAGTCTGATAAAAATTCGATTAGAAATTTAAATAGATCTTCTACTTGGTAGAGGGTATTCATTCGAGAATCGAATTTATGACCGTAAATATCGGTAAAGTAGTCACCTAAACTGGAATTAAAGAATCCAAAAACACGCTCTTCCGTAAGAACGACAAATAAGGATTCTTCAACCATTAAATTTTTCTGTTTGTATTGAGGTAGGGAAAAATGAAAAGAAGATTGGTAGTCATTTTCCTGAAAATGCGAACTGATTTCAATGTCCTCCACATGATTCATAATCGATAAATCAATATTGAAATTTGATTTCACCCAATTCAAATCTTCTTCTTTGTAATCGTAAAACCGAATCGAAATAAAGTCCATCTGCTCATCAGTCATATTCTGGATACTTTCCAGTTTATGAAGTTTGCCATTCTTGGTGTATAATTCGATCATTTGAAGGTTTTAGAGAAAACTCTAAAGTAATTAAAAGTAGTCTGTTAAAGAATGTATTTTCAAAGAAAAGAGTATTCATGCGTGATTGATTTGTCCGAAAATTGTTTAATACAAAACTTCGCATCAGTAGAAAAGTAAGCGGAGGTTGTATTATAAAAAAAGCTAAAAAACGGTTACTTACTGGATTATATCTTTCAATAATCAAACCTTCGGAAACCCCTTTAAGAATAGTGAAAATTGGACATTCGTAATTGAAAAAAGTGTGAATAGTGCAACTTTTCCAGGGAAAGATGTAACACGCTTTTTAGGAAACCTCCCCAATTTTACTTCACAATAAACAACAAATTGGATGTTGTTTATGAGTTAAATAAAAGTTCCATAATAAAAAAATACCAATTATGAAAAGTGTAAAAACAACAAAGAGAGGCTTACTTTATTTAGGGTTCTTAAGTACGAGTCTATTCATTGCCCATGCTTGTAGTAGTAGTCCAGATGATCCGAAAGAGATTGCAGAAGATCAAAACGAAGAGCGATTCGATGACCGAAAATCAGAGAAAGATGCCGATTTTCTAGTAGAAGCAGCAGCCATTAATTTGGAAGAAATCAAATTGGGAGAGTTGGCTCAACAAAAGGGTACACTGGATGATACCAAGACTCTTGGCAAAATGATGGTAAAAGAACATTCGGCAGCTCTAGCAGATTTGAAAAAATTAGCAGTGAGCAAGTCAATTACTATACCTGCTGTATTGACAGAAGATGGTCAGGATGCTTTGAATAATTTAAATGAAAAGGCAGCGGGTAAAGATTTCGACCAGGAATATACGAATATGATGGTCAAAGGACATAAAAGTGCCCTTCGCAAGTTTAAAAATGCATCATCCAACGCAGAAGATGCAGATATCCGAATCTGGGCTTCGTCTATGCTTCCAGCATTACAGACTCATTTGGAACATTCAGAGGTTTGTGAGCAGAAATGCAAAGAAATGAAGTAATTACAAAGTAGATTTAAAAAAACAAGAGACCAATGAGAGTCTAGGAGAGAGCTGGTCTCTCATCGTTTCGTTTCAACAAACATAAAGTAAACAATTAAAAGAAGGAATCATGGAAACAACAAATCAAAAAGAGACTATCGATAGTTTAAATACTCTTATTCAAATCAATAATGATCGTATTCAGGGATATCTAACTGCTTCAGCAGAAACCACAGAACATGATCTGAAAAATGTTTTCTCAGACTTGATGACAGCAAGTCAGGAATGCAGACGCGAACTCGTACAGGAAGTAGTGAAATTGGGAGGAACACCTATTGAAGGAACAACTGTTTCAGGTAAAATTTACCGTGCTTGGATGGATGTGAAGGCAGCTGTAACAAGTAAAGATCGAAAAGCAATATTGAATTCCTGTGAATTTGGTGAAGATGCTGCTCTAAAAACGTATGAGGGAGAAATTGAAGGAACTGCTCTTAGCGGAACAGAATTTCTGCCATTGGTGAAAGATCAGCATGCAAAGCTTCAATCCGGTCATAATAAAATCAAGCAATTACGCGATTCAATTATATCATAAATAGAATCCAGATATTTTACCTGTTCTAAGAACATTATTCGATAAGGGCTGTCTCAAAAAGGATAGCTCTTATTTTTTTAGTTAGTGGAATCATTTATTCCTGTATCAGAGCTAGGATATTTCCAGATGGGTCGGTAAACCAAGCAAGGGTAGGGCCATTGGCGTTACGTGCAATTCCTTTTGGATCCGTTTTGATATATCCCATGTCGTATTTAAGAAATGAAACTCCTTTTTTAGCTAACTCTTCAACTGCATCATCAATATCAGTAACAGGAATATTCAAAATAGTATATGTTGCAGGCACATGATTCTGTTTCGGATATATAATGATTTTCATTCCAGCGTTTATGGTTATGGTCAGAACTGACATATCGTCTTTTTCAATTTCCAAACCAAGTACATTTTTATAAAAAAAGTATGCTTCGTCGGTATCAAATGCTGAAAATCCGCAAAATAGTTTCTCTCTCTGTATCATTGCTTCGGTGTTTTAATTTTCCTTTTATCTAATCCAATTTAGAACATTTTTGGGACAATTGTTGGTTAAAAAAATGATTTATTCGCTATCGAAACCACGTTCAAATTTCATTTCAATTTTCTACTAGGTAGCCATTGTGTTAAAAGTGCAACTAATGCAACAACCAGTGTTAAATGATAAATACCTCCTGCATCAAATCTAAAATAGGCAACTGACCACCCCATTCCTACAATAATTGCTAAAGTGCTTACTATTACTTTCATAACCAATCTATTAATGATGAGTAAAATTTCACGATTCACTTATTGAATAGTGAAAACAACCAATAATGGAAAGAGGAGTATTTATAGTGGAGTTGTTTTTATAAAAGAAGGCTTTCGCCTACCTCAAACTTAAACGAACCTAAAATCACTGGGTATCACCTTTCAAATATTCATGTCTAAGGTAAAAATCTATGGTTGGTTCTAGTTACAATTTTTTTGGAACTATTTACATAATTCCCACTAATTAAAATGACTTAAAAACCCTTTTAGGGATTCCTCCGAAAGAAAAAACACCACTTCTATGATGCTTTATTCAATTGAATTATCTTTGTTTTGCCTTAAAAATGGTGTAAACGATGGTTCCAGAAAATTTATTGAAGCAAATCAATTTTATAAAGGAAATTGATAAAGTCAAATACATTCAGCGAAAAACGAAATTGTTCAATAGCGATAGGAATGAAAATGATGCGGAACACAGTTGGCATTTAGCCATGATGGCACTTATATTGACTGAACATTCCAATGAATCCGTTGATATCCTGAAAGTGATTAAAATGGTTCTGATTCATGATATTGTTGAAATTGATGCTGGTGATACTTTTATCTATGACACGCAAAAAAGTCATTCCAATACAGACGAAGAAAGATTGGCTGCAAACCGCATTTTCGGACTTCTTCCAAGTGGGCAAGCTCAAGAATTAATAGCTATTTGGGAAGAATTTGAAGCTGGAATAACCAGCGAGGCGAAGTTTGCTAGATCTATGGATCGTTTGGAGCCGTTGTTACAAAACACCTCTAACGATGGTGGGACCTGGAAAGAATTTGATGTGGATTATGAAAAAGTCTATCAAAAGAAAAGTCTTATCAAAGAGGGTTCTAATACCATTTGGGATTTTTCAGAACAGCTGATTAACGAAAGTGTTGAGAAAGGAATTTTGAAAAAAAAATCCTGATTTAGTGATAAAAAAGGGTTGTCTTGTTAGAGGTTCATCATTAGAAGAAAAGGGTTTTTCAAAAGATTGTAGTATTTTCAAGTCCTGAAATCAAACTATTCTAAAAACACTAATATTAATAAAATGGGACTATTTGACCTCTTTAGCAAGAAGAATAAGAACGAAAATTCAAAAAACACAGCTAATCAAAAGCAACAAGAATCAGTGAATTCGCAAGCTCCTAAAAGTGAGCTATACCTAGCTTTGAGTAAGTATAATGAATATGTTGTTCGATATCTGGGCATGCAACAACAAGGAAATTATGCTCCAATTTCCGCTTATGAAAAATCGAATGGTGAGATTATCGGCTTTCTGTATGTTGTAGGTGATGATGATTCGTATTCCCTTTCTGCAGATGAGGTTATCGAACGAATGGAAAATTCATTTGAGCAAAAAATGGCGGATAATGATATTAAATCGTTTGTAATATTGTATCATTCCCAATTTGCAAATGACGGTAATCATTCACTTGCAAACAATGATGATGAATTGAAGGCAATAACTATTTCCTATCATTTCAAGCATGGAGAGAAAGGTAAAATTGGACTGCCTTATCGTTTTGAAGACGATTCAATCACATACCAAGGAATTACAGATTTCAATCAGGAGGAGAACAATACTCTTTTTGCGACTCAGCTAGAGCCAGGGAAAGAATATTTTCAAGATCGAGAAGAAATTACTGCACCACACATTGAAAATGAAATTGGTTTAACCATTAAACGATCCAATAATTCAGATTTGAGCAATACTTGGTGTGGTATTTTTGGTTTTGAAAATTACCGAAATCAAAAGGGAGGTCAAGTATTGAGAGAACATTTTGCATTGAGTATGATGTCTGAATCTAGTCAGGTTAAAAACAATGTAGCGATTAAGCAATTGGACTATGATTCTGTTATTCTAAAAGGGATTTTGATGAATGAAACGCCTTCGAGTATCATACCAGTTGTAAAAACAGATTATGTAATTGATATTGTCAATAAGCAAATTACCGAATGGGAAAATGTACACAATCTGCATGCAATCATTTCTGGTGGTGGGCGTGATACTTTTGGATTGGATTATCTTGCAACGGATTATGCGGAGAACAGAGATCGGTATCATTCTCAAAAAGCGCATCAAATGAATATCAGCGGAATTGCATTTGTACTGGATGTAAGCAAACCCCAAGATCCAAATGACGAAATGAAATATAGCGAAGACTTTACTGCCTATATGCCAAGTCAAGATTTGCTGCGTTTCGCTTGTTTCGATTTTATTGGTGAACTGGAGGATTTCAAAGAGACAACCTTGCTAGAAGATTCTAGTCTGAAAGGATATTTAATGAAAGTTAGATTGATTACAAACGCTGATTTCAAAGACTTTTTCACGATTGATATGTTTGTTACTCCAGAAAATATGCGTTTCAAAGAGTTGACTGTAGGAATGAAACTAACAGGAATGGTTCAGTTGCAAGGACAAATTGCGGAGTAGGTATCTGAGCAGGTTTATCACAAAGAGTTGAGAAAAGAATCGTGAAGAGGGAATGAGGTTTCGGAAATACTGATTGATTTTGGTCAGATTATGAAATTCAACTCCTACATGTTAAACCCTTGTTAAGTTCGTTGAATTGTTTCGATATATCTGTAATTCGATATATTTTAAACATTTTCAAATGATGAAAGGTCTCTTCGGTATACTATTGATTCTTTCTGCATGGTTTGTTTTCGGACAGCAAGCAGAGCAATACGAAACGGATACAATTATTCGTTTAAGAAAACAAGTGTACAAATATCATTTCGATTTTGATGGTGGGAAGCAAGGGTTTTATTGGGGACAGAACGATCAATTAGGATTGCGTCCCTCTTTCATGTTTTTTGTCAAAAATAGTTCTTGTGATAAGATTGTTATTGAAAAAATCAGTGAAGGAAACTCAGTGGTTACATTCAAACCTTTTGGGAAATTACCAGAAGTGCTTCAACCTCAAGATACTTTAAAGATTATAGCTTCAGTTCAAACAAATGAAGAACACATTGATGTACCGATTCATGTTTTTTACAAACGCAATGGAATTCGGGATACGTTGATTATTCCTACTTGGCAAAATAAATTGCGTACGCATCTATTACGAATTTATCAACATAGTCAGGATATTTCTGCTCAATGTAAGGTTTATGCTGAGAACAATGGGATTTGGGAGCCTCTTAGGGTTAATGATTCGATACCCGGTTATTTATTTTTTATCGTGCGTGCAGAACAAGATGCATTGGTGAAAGTTAGAATTGAAGGTGGTCGATCCAAAATGACTGAAACAACCATCTTCACTTCACGAGGATCGAACGGATACCTTTATTATGAGCTGGAGCAGTCGCTCAATAACTATTCCCCGAGTAGTTTTTATTGGAAACCGATTAATTTTTCTCCCAATCAATATTGTTTGTTCACGAGAAAATGGAACTACTATGACATTTCCACAGAATACATGGATTCGTTACTGAAAATGGTGAAGAAATCAGCTGTTCAGTCGCTCCACAAAGAAAACATGATTCTAACGATTTCTAATCCAGCTAACGCATTGAACCTTGATCAGCAATTGAGAAAATCAAGATTAGAAGCGAAATTACTTCCAGTAGTCAATTCGACACAATTGTTAGACGATAAATTCACCATTTTTTTCATTCCGAATACATCTACTGATCAAATAGTAGAGCTTTTCCAACAGGCTGGAATAGCTACTTATTTCCTGATTGTTCCAACAGAATCAGAAAAAGAGGCGTATGGTAACGTGCAAGGGTATGTTTTTCGGGTGAATTCCGTCATTGGATCGAAGTATCAAAAATCATTGATGATTTTGTGGAACAGTCCGTTGGTGAAATCTTTGATGCAGAATACCTTTAGAAATCCATATCTCCCCGATGAATTAGATTGAGGTTTTGGCGGTATTTTGGATGAATTACATTTTTTCAGAAAAACTGGAAAGTGTTAAGAAGGAATGGGGGAACCAATGAAGCAATTCATAGAATGAAAAAATGCCCACTGATTAGCGGGCATTTTCCAATTTAAATCGATTATTGTATTAATTGTTATACAAAACTATTTTTTTGACGATAGATGATCCGTTTTCGAATTGAATGCGAGTCAAATAGGTTCCTGTCATCAACTTTGATAAGTTTTTGGTAGCTACCGTTGATCCTTCACTTAAATCAACGGTATCAGATAGAACCACGTTCCCCATTAAATCGATGATGCTTACAGTTGCAACTTCATTTTTTGAGACATTATTTACTCGGATTGTCAATTGATCGCTTACTGGAACTGGGTATAAATCGACAGTAATATCAATACCATTCTTCCCTAATTCTAAATCATTAATACCTGCAACATCTTCGTGTAAAGTGTTCAATGTTGTATTGGTAGTTATTGGAGCATTGTAATCAAAATAAATATTCGCCGTATTTGTAAATTCAGTTCCAAGAGGAGTTGTCGTTTTGCGTTGAATACTATACTGAACCAATGCTGAGCTCAATGCATTTCCGTAGCCACTTTTCCAAGGTAAATTAATGTTTTCGAACTTGAAAGTTACTAAGCCAGTTTCACTAATCGTTGTGGAGTAATCATAATCCGAATAACCAGGTTTAAAAGTTGTCCAGTCAAAATCAGCATCTAATTGATCAGTAACAGAAATGTTCTGTGCAAAATAGGTTCCTTCATTTTGAAAATGGATGGTATAATCAAACTCTTTTGTTTCAAGAGGAACATTTCCTGCCGCTCCTTCTCCTTTTGGAGATACTTCTTTATAATTCGGGTCATACGAGCCAATTACAGTTGTTTGAAATGTGTTTACATTGTTCCATGGAGTATTGTCTAATAACCAATTGTCTTCAATTGGAGCCAAATGCGCAACCGTATCATAGAAACTTACAACTGTTCCCAATGGAATTGTTGTAGGTGTGTTGAAGTTCAAAAGCATCACACTTGTGCTGTTTGGTGTAAGTGAAGGGAATCCCGACTGTACGCTGTAATAATAAGGGTCTGTAACACTATTTACTTGTGTAAAACTTGGTAAAGTAGCATTTACAAAAGGAATTTGGCTGTCGTGTTCGTAGCCCAATTGAATTCCTGATTCAGTAACTGTTCCTTCATTTTTCACGATTATCTTTTGTTGGTAATTGTTTCCTGGAATTGGAGGAAGTGTCGAATTTATCGTCACGATTTTTAAGTCATGTAGAGTCGTTACATCATTTGAAAAATCTACAACCGTATTGCAACCTGCTGCTGCAACAACATTTACGGAGTTACTATTACTTTGACATGCTGATAAAGGATAATATTGATTCACTTGTTCCGAAATGGTATATGTTCCTGTTGGTACCTGAAAGCTATAGTGTCCATTTGCATCGGTAAAAGTATAACCAAAGCCTGAGCAGTGAATCATGATATTTTCAACACCATTTTCACCTGAGTCATAGGTGCAATTCGTATTTCCATCCACATAAACATTTCCTGAAATAGTACAATAACATGCTTGACTTGTATTTGCATTCTGAATCCAAAAATGGTTTGAACTGCTACATCCATTAGCATCTGTGACTGTCAAGTAATAGTCGTCTACGCCTAAATTACTTGCGTTTTGTGTGGTTGTTCCATTTGAATAAACATAAGAATATGGAGCTAATCCACCGCTAACGATTGAGTTTACAGATCCGTCTGTATTGTAAATACATGTTGCTGGGACTGTTGATACGCCAACGTTCACTGGAGATGTAGCTTCTAATGTATTCCATTTTGTAACAGAACAACCCAATGCATCTGTCATAATACAAGAGTATGCCCCAAGTGGTACACCACTGATGGCATTCGTTGTTGCTCCATTACTCCAAAGGTAGGTGAACGGTCCGTTTGTTCCTGCAACTAGTGTTGTTAGTGCTCCTGTAGTACTAGGGCAAACAACCGCAGATGCCTGAATACTTGCGTTTATTACACTAATTGGGTTGACAACCGTTGATCCAGTTCTAATACAACCAACGGCATCGGTTACTTGAAAAGAATAAGTTCCTGGTGACACGTTGGAAATAGTGGAGCTACTAACAGATGGATTTGAAGCCCAAGAATACGTGTAAGGAGCTGTACCACCAGAGACAGTCAAAGTAGCCGAACCCGTTGGTGACGTACATTGACTAGGTAAAGTGGAATACGAGACAGTTACTGGCGTATTTGTATTGATGTAAGCATTACCTATTCCAACACATCCATTTGCATCTGTGGCAACGACCGTGTAGGAGTTTCCTCCTGATAAATTGGTAGCTGTATTGCCTGTTTGACCATTGCTCCATGAATAGGTATATGGATTCAAACCTCCTGAAGCAAATGTCATTGCACTTCCATTCGTTTGAACGCAAGTCGCATTGGTAACAGTTGTATTTACCACAATTTGAGGAGTTTGTACGATATTCGCGCCTAAGGAACTCGATTGACAACCTTGAGCATCTGTAATCACTAAGGGGTAATATCCCGCGCTCAAACCAGTGTTCGTTGGACTTGTTGATCCGTTACCCCAAAGGTAAGAATAGGGAGCTACACCACCAGAAGCAGCAGCTGTTGCAGTTCCATTCGTGCAATTTGCAGGCGTTTTAGTGATTGATGCTGTAATAGTAGAAAGTTGTTGAATACTAAATGCGGTATCATTTGCCTGCAACATACAACCCGTTGTTTGATCCATGATTTCTGAAATATAGTCTCCAACTGGAACAGTAGTATTGTTTCCTGAATAAGAAATCAACGTTTGCGTGTTTGTCCAATTATAAGTAAATGGTCCAGTGGTTCCGTTTACTTGAGTGGCAGTAACAGTTCCCATTGTAGCCGGACAAGTAGGTGAGGTTGCGCTTAGTGTAAAAGAAAATTGGGGCGTGTAGCTATTCTGTGAATATGCGCTGACACTTCCACTGGACGCTTCGCAGTACATGTAGTTATTGCTGGACATCCCAATATTTGTCAATTGGTCCGTCACTGAATTTACATTAGAGTGAACAACCGTGGTTCCATTTACATAATACGTGTAGGTAATTGGAAGTGGAATTCCTGAAGTTGTGACGGAATAAATGCCATCGTTGTTACATGGTGGTTGAGTTATTATACCTGTTACCGTCTGACTTATTGCATTTTGGAAAACACAAAACAAGAAGATAATTAAAAGATTTAAGTAGTTTTTCATATTTAGGAGATTTAATTGATATGTCTATAGACTATTCGTCATACAAATAAGTTGCATGAACAAAAAAAAGTTTAATAAATCCCAAATTTCAGTTTTTGAATTTGTGGATAATTCCGTTCTTCAACGAATGAAGTACATATGAATACTAGGGCATATTTTTTGAATCTAATACAACCAAAAAAGTCCAACCTTTCGATTGAACTTTTTGTTGTGAACCTAACGCAACAAGACTCGAAGACTACTGAGGTGATTAAAGGATCAGTTAATTGAGAATATCGGTTTCGAATCTATACTTACTTAGCTACTCTCGACTATAATACTTTTTGGTATGAAGTGCAGGTGGTGCTATAAGTATTTATTTCATTATTCGATAGGTGTATGGATTGATCTTCCACTTACCATTATCTACAACAAGATTATAAAGGTTATCATTAACTTTTAGTTCATAGTGGTGGTGATCCAATTTCACAATTGACTGTTCGTCAAGATTGTTGATGATAGTTGTAAAATGATTGATGATTTTTTCTTTGTCACTATCCGAAAAATATGTTCCAATAGAATCTTTATTGTCTTGAATTGTTGATAGAATATCATTTAATTCATCGTCAGCATAGACGCATAAATATTTCAGTATGTAAATGAGATCATTATTTCCAACTGCCTTGATCAGAGAGCTAAATAATTCAAGAATATTAGATTGAGGGAACATGAAATTATCCTCCTTCACTCTTTCTATCTTATTTAGTTTTCTCTTTTTAGGATCATCATATTTTAGATCATTTTTTTCAATGGGAAATGAAACTTCTATATTGATACAAGGAACTTGGTAAAAACAATTGTTTTCATTTCGAATAAATATCAGACCGTTTTGAAGTGTATCTGGTATGTTAAAACTTGCTTCGACAGCAGTTGATGTGCACCAATTCACCCAACCGTCGGAGAAAGGAGTTCTGTACCATAACTTATTCTTGGCAAATTTGTAAGACTCCGTTCTTGATCCGAGAACAATCCCATTTCCACTGCGAATATGGGTATAAATAGTGTCTTTTAGTTTATCGTTAACTTGAGTGACTCCCTTGTACTTTACAGTATCTTGAAAATAAGATGATTCAGGATGGTCAAACCACTCAATCCCAATAAAACAGCCGTTTTCTGGAACTAAAATCCGTTCCGCCGTCAGGTCAATCTTGACCCATTCATTTCCAGTTGTTCCAGAACTAATGACATTGAAAGAGGTAAGCTCCTTATCTGGTTTTATAGCAAAATGGGATACATCATAGACATGAATTCTAAAATGGGCGTTAGGATAACCATTTTCTGTAACGAACACATTGACATACTTTAGTATTCCTGAGAGAGAATATTCATTGGGCATATAAACAGCACGTATAGTTCCATTTTGCGCTGTAACACTATAATCAAAGAATTGCGTTTTAGGTCCTTTTGTGATTCCTAGTTCTCTCAATTTATAACTTCCTTTCTTTTTTGCAACAAGAACTTCTTCAAGTTGGCGAACTTCAGGAGTTAAAGTAATCCTATCAGAATGAACTATGCTGTTCACTGCAAATGTTTTCGGTTGATATCCTGTACATGAAATCCTGACAGAATCACTTAGTTTAAAAGCTGAATCTAGTGTGAAATATCCATTGTAGTCAGATATTACGCCTTGGTTTTTGCCTATTATTCTTATATGGGTGTAAGGTATGGGGGTAGAAGTAATACTATCAACTATTTGAATTTGAGCATTGAGTTGGCAGATAAAAAGGAAAGAAGTAAGAGAAGTCAATAATTTGATCATAAAGTATTTTTCCTTGTATATGTACAAGGTTGTTTATAATTCCCCCAATATTTAGGACAGGGTTTTATCAAAAATAAGGTGTTTTAGGATACGTTTTTCATTTGATAATAAAATTCATCTGGCGTTTTGTCATCGATGCTGGTATGCCTGCGATTTTGGTTATAAAACTGAACGTATTTCCTTACACCTTCATATAAATCTACACCACCATTTGCAGAACAACACTCAACGGACTGTTTTCACGTTCAACCAAATGGCGTTTGCGATCCAAACTCATTTCCCCAAGACTTTTTTTAAAAAGTCAACCTCGGTCTGTAAACGACCAATCTTACTGTAAAGCTGCTCTTTTTCAGCCTCATTAGAAGAAACTTCTTCTGACTTTTTCTTTGAAAAAACATCCTCAGCTCCTTCTAAAAACTCTTTTTTCCATTGACTAATTTGATTAGGGTGAATCTCAAATTTAGATGCCAACTGTTGGATCGTTTCTTTCTCTTTCAAAGCTTCTATGGCCACTTTTGCTTTAAACGAAGCGCTAAATTTTCTTCTTTCTCTTCTCATATACAACTGTTAAATTTACACTTTAAACAGCTGTCTTAAAAAAGGGGGTAACTATATATAGTGTAGCAACCAATTGATCACCTCGTTTGTTGACAGGTCATTGTAATCACTAAAAATTAGTATCATGTAGTTCTTTATTTAAAATTACAGTACTCATCCTTTGATAAAAGGATATTCCCTGCCGAATTATATTTGAGATTTATATCACTTAGAAAAAGAAATCGTCGGAGTTCATTTATTTTCTCTTCTGTCAAATATGGATGCAGGGGAGGGAGGAGAATTGCCTTTCTTTTGTAATCTTTTTTTTCACCATAAAACCAACTAATATTTGGATAGTATGTAGTACAAAGAATCATTTTTTTATCCTCCATGCAAACTATTTTTGTTTTCAAAGAGTCTAACCCAAAAACGTAGCCATCCCCCATAGCACTTCGTTCAATGATTGCTGCGAAAATATGTCGATTTATTAGTCCGCGTTTCGTGAGATTATGAATGCTATCTTGAATAGATTCAAGATTTTTCCATTCAGAATGTAATATCAGTATTCCAAGTAATTCAGAACCAACATATCCAGTCTTAAAGCGATCGAACAATTCAGGTTCTGTTTTTAGCAATTTGATAAGTTTAACGCTCGTAATACTGTCTCTTTGATGAACTTTATTACGGTGAAGTCTTCTTGAAAGTTGATCACGAATCAACATTTTAACAATTTTGAAACTACTCTTTTCTTTCTTTAATTTTTTTTTCCTATACAACCGTTTTAGTTGTTTTTTTGAAAAAGCTATTTTATTCCCATTTAGGGATGATTTCAGATCACTGTACACTAAACCGTTGCCAAATCCTTGTTCTATCAAAGGGTAGTTTAACTCTTTTTTTTCGAAATAAGCATAAATAATAGCATTACAATAGTCTTCAGGAAATCCTCTATTTAAGGAAAAAGATTTCCGATAACATTCATTGATTTTTGAAATATTATTGCTTCTCATATAAAATTCTGCCGAGTCAATAAATTGATAATATTCCGTATAGTCTTGAGCTTGTGAGGAAAATGGAGATAAACAAAGTGGGACTATATAATAAACCTTCAATTGGATAAAAAATCTGACGCAAAATTTAAGCATAAAAAAGAATTTGATTGGGCTATATTTCATTTAAAAATGAGATGCAAATCATTATTTTGTTTTACAGGTATCATCGGGAGATTTATATCCCCCGATGATTGTCGTTATTACAACTCGCTAACGTTATACGTTAATCCCAATGGCTTGTTTCAACTTCCGTTGTAACTGAATTATCTGCTGTTTTGTTATTTTTTTAAACAAAAACCAGCTGGCAATACATTTTTTACAAATTCTATCTATTGAATAAGTTAATAAATAATCAGCCTTCATTTTGAGATCGTTAGGATTTTATACGGTACTTTCGAAATCAGTAGTTCAAATTAATACATAATTTATCAAATAAAAATGCTCTGTAAGTAATAAATTATTAATTCATTTCGCAAAATGATCATAATCTATTAGATGAAAATTGACCTGACTATTCTTCCTCGTCACCAAAATCTAATTGAAGATTGAACAGACTGCCAAGCGTATTTCGATTGTCCTCAAAAGCGCGATCTAAATCTTCGATATTAAAGTCCCAACGAATTTCTAATGCTACAGGAAGTAATGGAACGCTTTCTTTGACACCAGTTTTTGTACGATTGGTCGATAACCATAAATTCCCATCTAATCCTTTCATCACCGCGTTGTATTCAAATTGATACAAATCTGAATACGCAAAGCCTGTATAACAGCAAAAGATGAATACATCCCGAACAATCTCTAACCTTTTTATTTCAAATTGTTTATTCAGCATGATATTGATTTCATCTTGATTCAATATTTCGCGCTCTGGGTTTGTGTAGGAACATTTGAATTGATTGAACGGGTTCGACGGAATCCATTCTAAACCAACAGCCATATTCATTACCTTCTTTAGATTTTTGATGTATTTGTGAGCTGTGTTTGAATGCAGCTTATCAACGGTCAATAAATAAAGCTCAAATTCTGTTACAAATAAAAGACGCAGTTCGGGCAAAGGTTTATCCTTGGTTTTGTATTGGTACTTGATGAAGGCTTGGACTTTGTTGCGCGTGATCTTGTGACGAGTAAGTGTTTTGTCAACAATTATTCCTGCTTTTACTTTCTCGAGCATCTTCAAATTATGATAATCAAAGGCTTGAAGTATGGTTTTGTATAACGGCTCTTCTTCTTTACCAAGAAACCTGTTTTTAATCTCAAGTGAAGAAATGCGACCAGCTGTTGAATGCGCTTTCAAGAATTCTTGATTGATAAAGTTTATTGTCCTTTCAATAAAGCCATTGAAATAGGCTGCATCTTTTGATTGGGATTTAACCCGGCTTGTCTTCATATCCCAATGAACTGGATCTATGAAGTGGCGCGTAGAAATTTCGGACTTAACACCATCAACGTAAATACGCACGTAGATTGGGAGTTTTCCATCTTTAGACTTCTGTGTATTCAGTCTAACATTGATAGCTAATTTTTGATTGTTCATGATAAATTCTTTAACAATTAGTGTTTAAGAATTCGCTCTGAAAATAGGTGACAAAACACTTCTAAATAGACCTTTCACACCTCATCAACTTAACTTATCAGATTACCCACAAGGCAGACTGATACAGCGTTAGCGAAATTTCTGTCACCTAAATAACGAAAAAAAAGCAGGTGACAGAATAGGTGACAAAAAGTTTGATTTTGATTGATTTTATTTGTGTTTGACACCAAGTAGAAAAATCTGAAAAGTTCGGGAAACCCTTATATTTAGTGGGTTTTAACGAAAAAAGCCACTCAACGAGTGGCTTTTCTGTGACCTCAAGCGGGGAAACTTCTAACTTTTTGATGGAAGATTTGGAGCGTATATTGCAACTGGAAACTTTGGAAAACAATATTCTTTAACAACAGCTTTCACCCTTTTGAATTGGTGGACACTTTACTGTTCCATAACTACAATAAACACAACAATCACCCTTTAATGGTTTGAGTACAGTTTTGCAATTTTCACATTCATAGAAGTAAGAACAAGCATCGGTTGGCATGATTTCATCTTTCTTGTGTCCGCAATTTGGACAGGTGATTGTTGAATGCAATTCTACTTCTTCTTCCGTTTCACAGCATCGACCATGTAATCTGTGGCGGTAATAATCTACAACAGTAGCAATCAAAAGTCCCAACATTCCTGCATAGAGAAAATAAACCCAATATTTACTATCGTTGAAATGGTATCCGTAAAAGATTAAAAGAGCACTCGGCATAGCGATCAGCAATGGATACATACACCTGTGTTTCCTGTATGAGATAAAGAATCCCACCAATGAAACCACAACCATTATTTGAAAAAGCCACATTGTCCAACCTCCAAAGACCTCGAAACTACCCAAACCAAGTGCGGAAGCAGCGAGTGCAAAGATTGGAAAACAACAGGGTGAAAGGATTGCAACTAACAGCATCCCAATAACTCCCCATTTACTTATGTTTTTAACTCCATTATTCATTATTGTAAAATTACAACTAAAGCGTTTATATTTGTTCAGTGAAATCTTTAGCATTGTTATTGGCTTTTTTTACGCTTTTTTCAACGGCAATTCCTTGTTGTGCATTTGATAATTGCAAGGACGAACCGCAATCGGAAAATTCTACAAACGATGAAGAAGGTTCATGTTCACCATTTTTCGTTTGTTCTTCGTGTGCTGGATTTGTAACACTTGAATCTCATTCATTGATTACAATTGAAAATGTTGTTGTACACGATGTGTCAACAACCAATTATCCCGACTATTCTCTATCCTTTTATTCTCAAATTTGTTTGGGTATTTGGCAACCGCCAAAGGTTGGATAATAAATATACACTCACAGAGTGTTTACTCTAGTTTATTATTCAAATTACTCATATTATGCGTGTAATCATTTTACTGCTATTTGCAGTCATTGGGTGCGCACCCTTATTTGCGCAAAACACATTTAAAGCAATCATTAAAGATGCTGAATCGAAGGAAACACTTCCGAGTGTTGTAGTATTCATTAAGGAACTCAATATTTCGGGAAGTACTGACGAGAATGGCGGAATAGAATTAAACGGTATTCCGAATGGGTCGTACATTTTAGTATTCAGGTTCACAGAATATCAAGAGCGTTCAGATACGTTCAATTTCCCGATTCAAGAAAACCAACCTGTAGAAATTCTCCTACAATCCGAGGAATCCGAAGATTTGGACGAAGTGGTTATTTCGACGACAAGAAGTTCCCGAACCATTGACGACATACCAACTCGTTTGGAAGTGATCTCGGCAGAAGAACTCGACGAGAAAAACAATATGAAGCCTGGGGATGTTCGGATGCTATTGAGTGAAAGTACGGGAATCCAAACACAACAAACCTCAGCAACGAGCGCAAATGCGACTATTCGAATACAAGGTTTGGACGGACGTTATACCCAATTGCTAAAAGATGGCTTCCCCCTTTATTCCGGATTTTCTGGAGGTCTTGGAATTATGCAAATTCCACCTTTGGATTTGAAGCAAGTGGAGGTAATCAAAGGGAGTTCATCAACCCTTTATGGAGGTGGTGCAATTGCTGGATTAATCAATTTCATTTCGAAAACACCAACCGAAAAGAGAGAAATCAGTTTTCTTGTAAATGGTACGTCTGCACTTGGATTGGATGTTAGCGGATTTTACAGTCAGAAATTCAAGCGGATTGGTTTGACTGTTTTTGCTTCCCGAAATTCCAATCAAGCCTATGATCCTGCAAAAAATGGATTTTCAGCAATTCCAGAGTTTCAGCGTTACACCTTCAATCCTCGGTTGTTCTTCTATCTGAATGAAAAAACAACGCTCAATATTGGGTTCAACACTTCATTTGAAAATCGTCTTGGTGGTGATATGAAATACATCAAGGGAGAACAGGATTCTTTGCATACTTACTTTGAGAAAAACGAAACTCAACGCTATGCGACTCAATTGCAATTTGAACGAAAATTAAATGAACAATCCAAATTGGTCTTTAAGAACAGTGTTAGTTTTTTTGATAGAAAAATCACTATTCCATCTTATCAATTCGGGGGAAAACAGGTTTCATCGTTTAGTGAATTTACCTATTCATCTAATAAAGAAAAAGTAGACTGGGTAACAGGGTTGAATTTGTGGACGGATGACTTTAAAGAACCCAAGCCCGATAGCATTGGAAGCAGAGCTTATCAACTCACCACCATTGGGGCTTTTGCCCAAAACACCTATACACCTGTTGAGTGGTTCACACTTGAAACGGGGTTACGAGTAGATTATATTTCTCCTGCAACAAACGATAAATTGAAAGGAATGTTCGTTTTGCCTAAAGCATCACTACTTTTCAAAATCAATCGACATTTAACCTCTCGATTGGGTGGCGGTTTGGGTTACAAAACTCCAACCATGTTTACGGAGCAAGCAGAGAATATTACCTTTCGAAATATTGTTCCGCTAAACATTTCACAATCAAAAGCCGAACAATCGTATGGCGGGAATTTTGATGTGAATTACCGAACCCGAATTGGAGAAAAGGTTTCATTCAGCATTAACCAATTGTTTTATTACACCCGATTGGAAAGCCCTTTAATCTTGACACTTCGAGCAGATAATTTATACGAGTTCAGCAATGCAGATGGGCACATTGATTCAAAAGGAACTGAAACAAACATGAAGATTGGCTACGGGATAGCAAAATTATTCGCCGGCTACACTTACACAGACACAAAACGCCAGTATAATAATTTATCCTCTGCAATGCCTTTGACGGCAAAACATAGATTGAACCTCATTTTAATGATTGAGAAGGAAGACAACTTCCGTATTGGGCTTGAAGGTTATTATTTCAGTCCTCAACCGCTTTCGGATGGTACTTTTGGTCGTGATTACTGGATTTGCGGTTTGATGGCCGAAAAAAAATGGGAACACTTTTCGATTTACGTAAATTTCGAGAACTTTTTAGACGTTCGCCAAACCCGTTTCGGAAGTATTTACAGCGGAAGTATTAGTAATCCATCGTTTAAGGAAATTTATGCACCGATTGACGGAAGGGTAATCAATGCAGGAATCAAAATAAAGCTTTGAGCATGAAAAAATCGACATTCGCCATTACTCAAATGGATTGCTCCAGTGAGGAGCAAATGATAAAAATGAAGTTGGGAGATTTTCAAAACATCATCAAACTTGAATTTGATTTGCCTGCAAGAAAACTGATTGTTTTTCATTCCGATGAAATCACCTTGATTCATAAGGCTATAGACGAACTTAACTTGAATGCTTCTCTAATAAGCACCGAAGATTCTGAGGAATTGGTAAACCTATCTGAAGATCACGGGAAAGAACGGAAACTATTGTGGATTGTTCTAGCCGTGAACTTTTCAATGTTCGTTTTAGAGATAATTATGGGGTTTATTGCAAATTCCATGGGTCTTATAGCGGATAGTTTGGATATGCTCGCGGATGCCTTCGTTTACGCTTTGAGCCTCTATGCAGTTGGGCGATTAAGTTCTACCAAAAAACAAATTGCAAAGATTAGTGGTTATCTGCAATTGCTCTTGGCGGGATTCGGGATTTTAGAAACCATCCGAAGATTTGTAAATGTTGAGGAAGTGCCAGGATTTCAATCCATGATTGTGATTTCTTCCATTGCCTTACTTGGAAATGCCATTTCGCTTTATGTGTTACAAAAATCGAAAAGCAAGGAAGCCCACATGCAGGCAAGTATCATCTTTACGAATAACGATGTGCTTGTGAATATTGGAGTAATAATAGCAGGTGTTTTGGTCTATTTTACGAACACAAAATTGCCAGACCTTATTGTGGGAGGAATTGTTTTTCTATTTGTTGCAAGAGGTGCGTTTAGTATATTGAAATTAGCTCGATAAAAAAAACTTAACTGCCCCACTTACGGGTGGGCAAATAACTTTTTTTGTAACTAACCGAATTCTTTTTACAAAAAAACACGCTATAATTCAATGTATACTTGGGTTTTAATTAAAAGACAGATGCCCCACCAATGGTGGGGCATCTGTCTTTTTTTGTGTTCGTGACCTCAAGCGGGGAAACTTCTAACTTTTTGATGGAGGATTTGGAGCGGGTATTACAGCTAGAAACGTTAAACAGAACAACACTTTGAAATGAAAATCAAGTATTCTTCTAATCAACAATTCAGAATTTCTTCAGAATTGGAATTGTATCTTTGGTAGGTGAAGATTTTAATCATTGAGGACGAACACGAACTTGCACAAGATGTTATTGGTTATCTGACCAGTCAGGATTATCTGTGTGAACATGCGGAGGATTACAATCAAGCTATTGATAAAATTTCCGCGTACACTTACGATTGTGTTTTATTGGATTTAATGATTCCTTTCGGGGATGGTTTGGAAGTATTGGAAAAACTGAAAACTGAAAAACGCTCGGATGGCGTTATTATCATTTCTGCTAAGGGTGCACTTGATGATAAAATTAAGGGGTTACAATTAGGAGCGGATGATTATTTAGCAAAACCCTTTCATTTGTCCGAACTATCCGCACGTATCTATTCGGTTATTAGAAGAAAACAATTCGATAATTCAAATACGATTACTCACGATGATTTGACGGTTGATATGCTTTCCAAAACGGTTACGGTTGGTTCAAAAATCGTTTCACTCACTAAGAAAGAATTTGATTTGTTATTACTCTTTTTGGGAAATAAGAATAAGGTCATTTCGAAAAATGCACTGGCTGAACATCTTTCGGGAGATATTGCAGATATGTTTGACAATCATGATTTTGTTTACGCTCACGTAAAGAACCTCAAAAAGAAACTGACCGAAGCAGGATGCGAAAACTACCTCAAAACAATTTACGGAACAGGCTATAAATGGGAACTATGAGTAAACTGTTGGACAAACCTTTCAAATCATTTTCCATTTATGCACTGATTATTCTGGTGTGCAGTATTCCTGTATATTATTTCGTTGTGGATTCCATTTGGTTGGAAGAATTGGACGAACACAACTGGATTATTCGTAAACGAATGGAAAAAGGAATCCAGAAGGCTAAAATTGACGAAAAGGAACTCAACAAAACGCTTAAAATCTGGAATAAACTACAACCGGGAACTGAGTTAGTTGCCATTGATCAAAATGAGATAACGAAAAACCGCATTTACACGACAACCACTTATAATCGTTTCGAACATGAAATGGATCGTTTTCGGGTGTTATCGACTACTATTTGGGTCAACGAAAAGCCTTACCGACTGACAATCTCAACCAATGTGGAAGAAGCAGATGAAACCTTGGTTGCAATTGCCTTTGTTACGGTGTTTTTCTTCTTGTTTTTAGTCCTTGGTTTTGTCTTTCTAAATAAACGAATCTCCAAAAAAAGTTGGAAACCGTTTTACAAGACCCTCAATCAACTCAAGAACTTCGATCTAAGCAAAGATCAGCACATTCACTTTGAACAATCCGATATTGAAGAATTTGAAGAGTTGAACAGAGAACTGACGTCATTGATTGAAAAAAACACTTCAACATTCAATCAGCAAAAAAGGTTCATCGAAAACGCTTCTCACGAATTGCAAACTCCATTGTCTGTTTTAAAAACAAAAATGGATGTTTTGTTGCAGAATAACACCTTATCGGAACAAGAAGCTTCGACTATTGAAACCATTAATTCCAGTCTTTCCCGAATCTCTCGGATCAATAAAAATTTGTTGCTCCTAGCCAAAATAGAGAATCATCAATTCACAGAAGAAACCTCCGTAAATATTCAACAAATTTTAACGGAAAACATTGAATTGTTGGACGATTATTTTCAAAGCAAGGGAATTCAAATTCAAATGAATGTTGCACCCTATTCAGTCATATGCAATCGGACTTTATTGGAAGTATTATTCAATAATCTGACCACCAACGTCATCAGACACGGCAATCTAAATGACGTTTTAAGGATCAACCTAACAGGCAATAAACTGACTTTTTCAAATGCAGGTACAACTTCTTTGAATCTTGATAATTTGTTTGTTCGTTTTGGAATCTCATCTTCCGAAACAACCAATAGTGGTTTGGGCTTAGCTATTTCCAAAGAAATTTGCGATCGTTACAACTGGAAGCTTTCCTATGTATTTAACAATCATTTACACGCCTTCAGTATCGAATTCTAAATGTCTTCAGAATCTGTTCGGAAGTTTGTCTTATAACTTATAAAACAAACGTCATGAAACGATTATTTTTAACAGGCATAGTGGCTATCTCATTTGCTGGATGCAGCTCCGCTCAGAAAACAGAGAAAGAAGGAAAAGATTCTAAAATTCCTGTAACAGTTCAGGATGCCTTCAAAAAACAATTTCCTACGATTACTGATATGGATTGGGAACAAGAAGGTCCGAATTATGAAGCCGAATTTGAAAACGGTGAAGTTGAAACTTCTGTAGTAATCAATGCTAGTGGTGTTATCTTGGAAACCGAAACAGAAATGGAACCGAGCGCACTTCCAAAAGCAATTTTAGACTATCTCGATGCTAATTACAAAGGACAGAAAATAAAAGAAGCTGCTAAAATTGTACTGAGCAATGGAACGGTGAATTATGAGGCAGAAGTCAATAAAAAAGACCTCATTTTCGACAACACTGGTACATTCATCAAAGTGATCACTGAATAATATGAAAATCATTCATTTCCGAAATTGGATTGTCTTGATAGGGCTAATCCTTTCATCTCAGGCATTTGCTCAAAGTGGAAATGTAACGATCTCCGGAACAATTAAGGGTAAGTCAGACAATATTGCTTTACCCTATGTTCAGGTTGTTCTTAAAACGGAAATCGATTCTACTCTGGTAATCGGAACAATAACAGATGAAGAAGGTCTCTTTTCACTTTCACCCGTTAAAACTGGCAACTATGTTTTAGTGGTAACTTCCTTTGGATATAAACCATTGAGAAAACCCGTTTATGTCGGTTCACTTTCCGACTTTTTGGATTTGTCGGTTATTGCATTGGAAGTATCGGTTGAGTCTTTAGAGGAAGTTGTAATTACTGGTCAAATCGAAGAAGTAAGCGACAAGTTGGATAAGAAAGTCTTTTCGGTTGAAGACAACGTGAGCCAAAGCGGTGGATCGATTTTACAGGCAATGCAGAACCTCCCCGGCATTACCGTTCAGGATGGTAAAGTACAACTACGCGGAAACGAGAAAGTAACTATTCTGATTGATGGAAAACAAACGGCATTAACAGGATTTGGAGATCAGTACGGGTTAGATAATATTCCCGCTTCCGCTATTGAACGCATTGAAATCATCAATAATCCTTCATCAAAATACGATGCCAACGGGAATGCAGGAATCATCAACATTATAATGAAGAAGAACAGACAGGAAGGTTTTTCAGGCAAAGTTGGAATGAATGGTGGTTTAGGTGCTTTGTGGGTCAAAAAAGAAAACCTGCCTACCATTCGTCCGCAATACCAATACACCCCAAAGATCAATCCAACGCTTTCTTTGAGTTATCGGAAAAACAAAATGAACTTCTTTTTTCAAGGTGATTACTTGTATACGCAGACATTAAACAAGAATGAATTCGTTACACGAACGTATGACGACGGAACCATTATCGACCAACAAACCAAACGAAACAGAAATACACATTTCGCAAATGCCAAATTAGGTTTTGACTATTCTTTCAATGATAAGAACACCTTGACTATTTCGGGTCTTTATGGAATGGAAAAAATTATAGACAATGGCGACCAACCCTTTTTCAACAGGGATTCTTCCGACCGCATTCGTTTGTGGAAATTTTTAGAAGACGAACTCAAGACAACCGTAATGGGAACAGTCATCTATCAGCATAAATTTCAACAAGCAGGTCATGTCTTAAATACTGGGTTCAATTATACCTTTCACCGCGAAAACGAGAAATACTTCTTTGATAATATCTATCCCACTTTCACAGGACACGATGCATTCAAATTGCTTTCTGACGAACAGGTAGCAGATTTCAATTTGGATTATGTAAAACCGTTAAAGTTCGGTCGATTGGAAACAGGAGCTAAATTCCGTTACCGAACCATTCCGACAGACATGCAGTTCTATCCTGGAATTAATTCACCTTTAGACACGACTGCAGGTGGATGGGCAAATTACAACGAGGTAATTCCCGCTATTTACGGGAACTATATCGTGGATCGTAAAAAAGTAGAAGCCGAAATTGGTTTGCGCGTTGAATATGTCTTGTTAAACTATCAGGTGAACCCAAATCACAGCACGTACAAAAGTGATGGGTACAACTACATTCAGCCTTTTCCAACCATGCGATTGGCTTATAAGTTCAATGACAAAAATAAAATCTCCTTATTTTACAATCGTCGTGTAGACAGACCGAATGAGGTGGATATTCGCATCTTCCCTAAATACGATGATGCCGAAATAATCAAAGTCGGGAATCCTGCATTGAAACCGCAATTCACCAATTCATTAGAATTAGGCTTTAAATCAGCTTTGGAAAAAGGATACTTCTACACCGCTTTATACGGCAAAGAAGCAAGCGGAACAATTACCCGTATTTCAAGCACCATTGCGGGAAGTAATTTGATCTATGCCGTATTTCAGAATGCAGGAAAAAGCTACAATGCAGGTATTGAAATGACCTTTTCAATGGATGTTGCAAAATGGTATTCCTTCAACGTCAATGGAAATGTCTATTATAATCAGATCAATGCCTTTAGTGTCGAAAACAAATACCCGATTGTACACACTTTTTCTGCCGATCAACAAAGCATCTATTCTGGAAATGCAAAGTTGAACAATACCTTTCATTTCAAGAAAGATATAGATATTCAATTGGTGGCAGTTTATCTTGCGCCTGATATTATTCCACAAGGAAAAATCGATTCACGTTTTTCATTGGATCTGGGGATAAAAAAGAAAATCCAGAAAGGAAAAGGTGAAGTGTTTCTAAATGCTACCGATCTATTGAATACGATGGTTGTAAGAAAAACGATTCAAGGTGATGGGTTTAGTTACGTAAGTACCGACTATTACGAAACGCAGGTTGTGAGAATTGGATATAGTTATAAATTTTAGCATCAAATGAATACGACTTTTGAATTAAAAATTAACTGCCCACTTACAGGTGGGCAAATAAGTTTTTTCGTGGCTAAAAGCATTTTGAATAATTGAAAACTTTCTATAAACCAATCTGGACTTGGATTTGAATAAAACAATAACTGCCCCGCTATTGGTGGGGCAAGTAACTTTTTATTATCCAGCTAAGCCGACCAAAAGGAATTAAAAGACAGATGCCCCACCAATAGTGGGGCATCTGTCTTTTAATTATTCGTGACCTCAAGCGGGGAAACTTCTAACTTTTTGATGGAAGATTTAGAACGTGTACTACAACTTGAAACGTTAGAAAACACAATACTTTAAAGCGGAATAAGTTTGTTATCAGTTTACGAATACTCAACGAGGATATAAATCTATAATTGCTTTCAAATCATTTGGAATCTCCAATGGCTTCAAAGGTGGGACGTTTGCACCACCAGTATTACCAACAGGTATTTCACCAAGGAAAGATTTTATTCCTCCAACAAGCAATCTCGGAAACTGTCCGATGATTTCTTTCAGATTCTTTCTGCGAAACGCAAAAAGAAGCATTCTCCAATGCGTTCGTGTGTGTTCCATCGGCCAAGCTTGACCAAGTATGTGAGCGCGTTCCAAATGCCACCACGCTTTATGTAAATCGTTATTACTTTCAGCAAGCTTTGACAACTCATATTCCTTAACTACTTCCTTTCGTAAACCTCGTGGTATGAAAACATGTATTTTCATCTGAATAAGCTTTTGATTATTCTTCCCCTTTACAACAGCCGTCCCGTTGCTTGTAACCGTTCGGATCAGCTTTCACTTCGTCGGCATCAAAACCACGTAATGAAATCTCTTTACGGATTTTTTCAGGCGTTATTTTCTTAGTCCAGTAAATAACCGTTGTAGTTTGATCGGCTTCGTTGTACGTTACTAATTGAATTCCTTTTACGAATACCAAATCTCCTTCTAATTTTCCACCGCAGGTTTCACACACTTTACAATGATTGCACGTGTTCGGAGTTTTGATCGTAATGGTTTGTCTATTCGGTTCTTTTTGCGCCATTACTAATTGGGAAGCAAAAAAGAATGCTATAAATAAAGCTGTTTTAAACATGGTATTCTATTTTTTAAGTTTTAATAATGCCTCATATAAGAGGTCTTCATCACCTGGCGCATAATTATTTCGGCTGTAGACAACTTCTCCGTTTTCATTGATTAAAAAGGTATGTGGTGTATTACTTACTCCCATTGCTCTTTTAAAATCGCTGTTTGAATCCATTAAAACCATGAATTCCCAACCATTTGCATCAACCAATGTGGGAACATTATTTTTTGTCTTTTCATCGTCTACGGATACTGCTACTATTGTAACACCTGTTTCTTCTTTCCAGTCGGGGTATAACTCGTTTAACGTTCCCATTTCCCGTTTGCAGGTAGGACACCAAGAAGCCCAAAATGTAATTATAATTGGTCCTTTGATACCTAAACTTCCTGTATTAACCTGTTTTCCGTCTACCGTTTTCAACGAAACTGATGGTATTGTTTTTTGTTCTTGTGCAAACGAAATTGCATGAAGCAAAATCATTGCAAGTATGAGCAATTGTTTTTTCATATCCCATAAGTGTTTTCAGCCTGACATGACTGATTAATGTGACTATTTTCGCAAATGACAACTTCATAAGCGATTAGGAAGACTAAGCTTCCTTGATTTCTAAAATGAAAGGATTAGCCCAGTTTTGGCGGTTGCCAAATGTTTACTTCAAACTCAGAAGTAAAATGAAATGTATAAGGATTTCCGAGACTAGCCGCCGGAGATTCGTTGACAGTATATGTATTCACTACCTGTACTTGTTCCATTATACAGGCATAAAGCCCACATACAGTACAAGTACAAAACGGAGAACAATTTTTCTGCTCTTCCTCGTCTTCCTGATGGTGTTCGGTAGAACAGGTCAGTTCTTCTTCCTGACACTCCTCCGTGCAACAAGGTATTACTGACAAAGTAAAAACGAATAAACTGAATATGAACCAGAAAACCTTCACGATACTAAGGTATGAAAAAATGGGATTCACTTAATCATTCAAGATTACTCCTCCCATTTCCATTTTCGCAACTCATAATATTTCTTTCGTGGAGTTGCTTTCAATGGATCAATTCCGTTCTTTTTACACCATCGAAAGTGATAGATTGTTCCGAGTATCACTACAACAATTGGAAACAATGTTGACCAATGCCCGATCATAAAATAAAGACCGACTGTTATTTTTGCAATAATGATCCATTTCAGGATTTTATAACTTGCGCGTGTTTCTACTTCAAACCGCGCGAAAAAACTGGTCATAACCAATTGAATAACCAACAATTCTGCTAATTCTACTTTAATTCCCATAACTTCATTATTTGCTTATTACTATTTACAATAATTGAATTTTACAATTTCATTCGTTGGATTCGAACTGCATTCAAAATCGCTAATAATGCAACTCCAACATCGGCAAAAACAGCTTCCCAAAGTGTTGCGATACCACCTGCTCCGAGAGCCAACACAATTGCCTTTACTGCCATTGCTAAAATGATATTCTGCCAAACAATTTTCTTAGTGATTCGTCCGATTTTAATAGCTGTTACAATTTTTGAGGGTTCATCATTTTGAATGACGATGTCGGCGGTTTCGATTGTTGCATCACTTCCCAATCCACCCATGGCAATACCTGCATCAGCTAAGGCGATTACAGGCGCATCGTTCACGCCATCACCCACAAATGCAAGAGTTCTTTTCTGATCCTTCAAAGCCTGTACTTTCTCCACTTTGTTTTCAGGAAGCAAATCTCCAAATGCATCATCTACGGAAAGAACTTTTGCAACTCTGTCTACGATACTTTGTTTGTCGCCTGAAAGCATAACGGTTTTGATCTGAAGAGTGTGCAGATCCTTGATGGCTTGCTGTGCATCTTCTTTGATTTCGTCTGCTATGGTAATATAACCTGCATAGTTTCCATCAACGGCAACTACAACAATGGTTTCTACAATCTTTTCAATCTCCGAATCGAACCCTATATTGAACTTCTTCAACAGTTTCAAATTTCCAGCCAACACTTCTTTTCCGTCTATCTTTCCTTTTAAGCCGTGTCCTGAAATCTCTTCTACGGCTTCAATCTTTGCGTTTTTTACGGAATCTCCCGCATATTCAACAATTGCAGATGCGATTGGATGCGTGGATTTACTTTCGATGGATGCTGTAAGTCTTACTAACTCTTCTTTCTCTATTCCTTCTGACACTACTTCCTGAACTTTGAAAACTCCTTTGGTGAGAGTACCTGTTTTGTCCATAACAACCGTATCTATTTTGGTCATTACATCAAGGTAGTTCGATCCTTTAAAGAGTATTCCGTTTCGGGATGCTAAACCAATGCCTCCGAAGTAACCGAGCGGAATTGAAATCACTAAGGCACAAGGACAAGAAATCACAAGGAAAACCAATGATCGGTATAGCCATTCTTTAAACTGGTAATCTGAGATAAAGAGATATGGAAGCAAACAAATTCCCACTGCCAAAAACACCACAATTGGTGTATAGACTTTAGCGAATTTGGAAATGAATAATTGCGTTTGTGATTTGCGTGAAGTGGCATCCTGAACCATTTCGAGAATCTTCGACAATTTACTGTCTTTGTATAAGGCAGTAACCTTTATATCGGAAACGGATTGCAGGTTAATCATTCCCGCCAAAACCGCTTCACCTTTTCCTTTGTTGTCGGGTTTACTTTCTCCTGTTAGTGCAGCAGTATTGAAAGAAGCCGAATCAGAGATCAATTCACCATCCAAAGCGACTTTCTCCCCTGATTTCACTTGGATCACTTCATCGATCTGAACTTCTGATGGAGAAACAGTTTTCAATTTTCCGTCGCGCATTACATTAACCGTATCAGGTCGAATATCCAATAAGGCTTTGATACTTCTTTTCGCACGGTTCACCGCTAAGGTTTGGAACAGTTCCCCAACGGAATAGAAAACCATTACTGCAACTCCTTCAGAATATTCGCCTATGAAGAATGCGCCAACCGTTGCAATGGTCATTAAGAAGAACTCGGAAAAGAATGCTCCTTTTGCAATGGATTTTCCCGCATCAATCATTACGGGAAGACCAACTGGAATGTAAGCTACCAAGTACCAAATGAGTTTGATCGTTCCTTCAAAAAAAGCAGGTTTGAAAACTTGTTCGAATAAGATTCCTGTCAGCAAAAGTGCAAAGCTGACAATTGCTGGAGCGTATTGCATCCAAGCAGGTCTTTCACTGTTTGAATGGTCGTGGTCATGCCCGTCTTCATCTTCGTGATCATGATCTTGTTTGTGAATATGAGGAGTACCGCTTTTTGCGTCTATTTTTTCTTCCAATGAGCAACACGTCATTCTGCCTTGTGCATCGTAGGTGTGAACGTGATTTGGATCTTTATTAATCATATTCTAATCATTTAATGTTCTAAATTCAATTCTTTATGAAGGAGAAGTTCTTTTGAATTTCTCCTGTGTTGATTTGGATTCTATAAAAGCCTGCACGAAATTCCGTCGCAGGAATAGTGATCTGATCGACTTTTTCATAATCTGAAACAAATACCATTCGTCCTAGATTATCAGTAATGCTAACATTCAGTTCGCTTAAAATTGCCTGTTCGAATTGAATGTAAACAATATCGGAAGCAGGATTGGGGAACAAAATGGAATTGCTAATTGCTTCTTCATCGCTGAGATTACCACTTTTATTCAGGGCAAGTGTTGCAAATGATGCAAGCGCCAAACGGCTATTCGCTTCGAAATACTGGTGATTGAATGCTGAAAAGACATCGCTAGTCTGATGCCAGTTCGGGTTAAAATCACCTACATATTCTTCATTAATACCAATAGCTGAATATCCTTTTTGCCAAAATGGAAAATGATCGCTGTTTACGCTTCCCGGGTTCACAATTTCAATATTCAACCCAATGTTGTAAAGTTCATTGCAATCAATCACCATTTGCATGAGGCTTAGTGAATTTGCTATTGGTCTTACGTGAACTTCCGTAAGATTGTCATTGTTTCCGTCCCATCCGAGCATATCAAGATTGATATAACCAAGCAAAGAATCCCCATGAATTTGTTGCTGTGCCGTGTAAGCTGTACTGCCGATCAATCCCAGTTCTTCTTCGTCCCAAAGTGCGAAAATAATGGTGTTTGGAAATTCCATTTCGCCCATGATTCGAGCCGATTCCAAAACAACGGCACAACCACTTGCGTTATCGTCCGCACCCGGAGCTAAAATTCCAGTTGGTAAATTGTCGTAATGCGCACCAATGATGCAAACCCTTTCGGGAAATATTGTTCCTTTCTTGATTCCGAATAAATTCTTGCCGTTGGCAGAAAACACGAGTGAGTCAATTTCTAATCCCGCCTGCATAAAGCGCTCTTTCGCATATTTAAACGTCAGAACATTGCCCGGCTGATTGTATAATCGGGATGAAATAACATGAGACTGTCCGCCTATAACAAGCGGAATTTCGCCACTCAGTTTTTGCACTTGACTGTTTAGCGAATCCGTATTGAATTCCTCCAATATACTTTCCACTCTTGCATCTTGTGCAAAAGTAAGGGCAGGAAAACTGCCAATTAACGAAAGAACCCAATATTTCAACATATTCGTTTTCTTTAAAAAGGGCAAAGACCTCAGAGATGAAAAAGTCATTACTTGATGTTAAAAGCCCCTAAGACTTTGCCCAAATTTTCAGTTCTATTTAATGTTCGTGTCCTCCGCCACCTTCGCTTTTCAACAAATGGCTTTGAATGTAG
This sequence comes from Fluviicola taffensis DSM 16823, assembly GCF_000194605.1. Lineage (NCBI taxonomy): Bacteria > Pseudomonadati > Bacteroidota > Flavobacteriia > Flavobacteriales > Crocinitomicaceae > Fluviicola > Fluviicola taffensis. The sequence continues at coordinate 522,124 of NC_015321.1, read as the reverse complement.
TATGCGCCTTTCAATACAATTTGCGCATTCGCAGGAATATCTTGTAAAATCGTAACCTGAACATATCCCAATTGGGTAGTTCCCGTTTTCACTTCGATTCGTTGAAAATGGTAGGTTTTACCTTCGCTGTGTTCATGTCCGTCACCATGTTCATGCCCCGCTTCTTCATCGTGGTTCTCTTCTTTGGCGTGTTCTTCCAATACAAAAATGAATTCTCTTCCGTCTGCTTTTACTACGGCATCAACTGGTAAAGCTTTCACATTATTCAAGCCTATATCAATTAATGCATTTACATACATTCCGGGAATCAAAATTTGTTTGTCGTTAAGAATGTCGGCATGAACGGCAACCGATTTGGTTTCATTCTCAAAGGCTTTTCCAATGCTGAAAATCTTTCCTTTGATTTCCACATTGTCCTGATTGGTGAGGATGAAACGAACGGTTTGACCTGTCTTCACTTTTTGGAGGTCTTTCTCATACACCAATAGATCGACGTGCATTTTCGAATTGTCTACAATGGTAAACATGGGCTTTCCAGGTTCAGCATTCGTTCCAATTTTCACGTTCACTTCCGTAATGTATCCGCTGATTGGCGCTTTCACCGACATGGTAGAAATTGCACCGCCTGATCCCGATAAATTCAGGGTGCTGAGTTGTTTTTTCAAGGATGCATTCCGTGCTTTTTCTGTTTCGTAGTCTGATTTTGCACGTTGTAAGGCTTTCTTCGAATTGACGTTTTCATCATTCAAGGTCTTCTGACGTTCATATTCAGTTGTCAGGTATTCCAAGTTGCTTTTAGAGGTTAAGTATGCTTCCTGAAGTTTGGTAAACTCTAAACTTTCAATGACCGCAATGGTCTGTCCTTTCTTCACGAACTGACCTTCAATAACATTGATACTGCGCACAACTCCTGTAACAAGAACCGAAACATCTGCTTGGTTTTGCGGAGGTAATTTGGTGTACCCATTTGCATTGATTACGGCGCTCAAATTTTTCATTTCAAAGGTTCCCAATTCAATGCCCGATGCATTAAACTGAGCCTGATTCAATTCAACCTCTTTCGTGGTGATTGCTTCTCCTTCATGTTCCTCATGTGCTTCCTCTGTTTTTGCAGGTTCATTTTCACCTCCGGAATAGGAAATGAAACAGACGATCACAACTGTTACAACAGCTACGATCACTATATATAAAATGTTTTTTCTTTTCATCTTGTTCGAATTATTGGTTCAATAAGTATTGTAAATTGATCACTGCCTGATTGTAATTCAGAACGGCGCTCAAATAATTGGATTGCACGTCTAATGATGTTTGAATGCCCTGAATGAACTCCACGTAGGAAATGTCTCCGTTTTGGTAACTCTTTCTTACGTTATCCGTGATGCTTTTGGCAGAGGGCAAAGCCGAACTTTCGTAATATTCCACCAAAGACTGATAGGTGAGTAACTGTTCTATCTGCTGTTCAAACTGGCTTTTCAACTGCGTGTGCAGGTATTCTGTGTTTTTCTGCTGAACCTGAACGGCTGTTTCTGCGGATCTGACTTTTGCACTACTGCTTCCAACGAAAATAGGAACGGAAACTCCAAAGGTTACACCCTGAAATCTTGGCGCACCATTGTAATAAACGGGCTGACCATTCACATCCTGATTTCCTGTAAGGGACTGAATGAAATAACCCACTTTCAAATCAGGAAGCATGGTCGATTTTTGCAAACGTTTGGAAGCAATTGCTTTTTGCACTTCCTGCATAGCCAATTCCATTTGCGGATTCTCACGTAGTGCCGTGCTGTCCGTTACGGATAGAGCAGGCAACGCCACAAATTCACTTTCGGCAATGGCGAAATCGGTTTGCAGATTCATGTATGCTTTCAACCTTGATTTTTCCATTGAAATCAGGGCTTCGGTTTGCTTAATCTGTTGTTGCAACTCTTGTTGTTTTACAATTGAAGTAGTAGATTCCAAAGAACTTACATCTCCTGCATCGAACCTGATTTTTGCCGCTCGAACAAATTGAAGCAAAATGCTGTCTTGCTGTTTCAATACCTGATTGCGTTCCATCAAATACAACAAACTGTTCCACGACTGTCGAATGTTCAGGGTCATTTGCTGTTTGGTGAGATCTAAACTCAGTTCACTGCTTTTTATGTTGGCATCAACCACCTCTTTTCGTGCGCCAAATTCGAAAGGGTTGAATCCTTGTGAAATACCGTAATTCTGATCGAAAGCACGGGTATTGTACTGACCAAGCATTCCTGTGAGTTCTGTTTTTGGTAACTCGAAAGCCGTTGGTTTTAACTGGTTCTGTGAGATTACTTCCAGTTCTCCCGCCTGAATCTGCTGATTGTTTTTCAATCCTGCTTCAATGGCAGATTGCAAGGTAAGCGTGGGAACGCCTTGTGATTGCGCAAAACCTGCGAACAATGAAAATCCAACCAACATAGTAACAGCTTTAGGAACACCTTGTTTTATTTTGCGAGACACACCTTTTTCAAAATAGAAATAAAGGATCGGAAGTACAATCAAGGTCAGCAAGGTCGCTGAAATTAAACCACCAATTACCACGGTCGCCAAGGGTTTTTGAACTTCAGCTCCCGCACTTGTGCTAAGTGCCATTGGCAAGAAGCCTAAAGAAGCAACTGCGGCTGTGAGGATTACAGGACGTAAACGCACTTTCGTTCCTTCATGAATTCGGTGAACTACATCATCCATTCCTTCTGCTTTTAATTGATTGAAATAACCAATCAGTACAATTCCGTTTAATACTGCAACACCAAAGAGGGCAATAAATCCAACACCTGCGGAAATACTGAAAGGCATATCTCTCAACCAAAGTGCAAAGACACCTCCAATAGCGGAGAATGGAATTGCGGTAAAGATCAGTAACGATTGTTTCATGGAACGGAACGTAAAGTAGAGTAACACAAAAATCAAGAGCAGGGCAACTGGAACTGCAATGGAAAGCCGTGCAGATGCTTCTACCAAGTTTTCAAACTGTCCGCCATAGGTAACATAATAACCTGCGGGCAATTTCAGTTTTTTATCCAGTTTTTTCTGAATCTCGTCTACTACACTTTTAACGTCCCTACCTCTTACGTTGAAGCCGACTACAATTCTACGTTTTCCGTCTTCACGGCTAATTTGCATCGGTCCCGGTTCATAATCAATGTCTGCTACTTGTTCCAATGGAATCTGACTTCCTGAAGGAAGTGTAATAAAGAGCGTTTTCAGGTTTGAAATATCGCTTCTGCTTTCCGCAGCTAAACGCAACACCATATCAAAGCGTTTCTCACCTTCGTAAACAACGCCTGTTTTCTCTCCTGCGAACCCAATGCGAACTACCTTGTTCAAATCACCTACGTTCAATCCGTAAAGTGCCAGTTTGTCTTTGTTGTAGCGCACTGAAATTTGAGGTAATCCCGCCACTCGTTCGGCTTTGGCATCGGCAACACCATTGATACTTTTAATGATGTTCAGTACTTCGTCGCCTTTACTCACGAGCATGTCCAAATCTTCCCCGTAGATTTTTACGGCTACATCGCTTCGAACACCCGTCATCAATTCGTTGAAACGCATTTGAATAGGCTGTGAAAATTCAGTGGTAACTCCTGGAATATCAGCTAAAGCTTCTTCCATTTTCTCCATCAATTCTTCTTTGGTTTCCGCAGAAGTCCATTCGTCTCGGTCTTTCAGAAGAATAATCATATCTCCCGCTTCCATCGGCATTGGATCAGTAGGTATTTCGGCACTACCGATTTTGGTAACGATCATTTTGATTTCGGGAAACTTACTTTTCAGGATCTTTTCCGCTTTGGTGGTGGATTCAATTTCCTGTGAAAGTGAACTTCCCGAAGCAATAATCAAGTGCGTTGCAATGTCTCCTTCATCCAAGGTGGGAATGAATTCTCCACCCATTTTCCCAAACAATACAAAGGAAATGACCAATAAACCAATGGCCATGGATACAATCAACGATTTTGCCTGCAACGCTTTGGTTAATGCAGGTTGATAGACTCTTTGCAATGCATCAATAATGCGGTCGCTGATATTTTTCTTATGACCAGTTTGTTTTTTCAATGCAAGCGAAGCCATCATGGGAACATAAGTCAGTGACAAAAGGAACGCTCCGAGAATGGCAAACGAAACGGTTTGCGCCATCGGTCCGAACATCTTTCCTTCAATACCAACCAAGGCAAGAATTGGCAAATAAACGATCAGGATAATGATTTCACCGAATGCTGCACTGCTTCTGATTTTCGAAGATGCAGTATACACTTCTGCATCCATTTCCTCTGCGGAAAGGATTCTACTCACTTTATTACTTTGCAGTCTGTGAATAATGGCTTCTACGATAATTACCGCTCCATCTACAATCAAACCAAAATCGATTGCTCCCAAACTCATTAAATTCCCGCTCACACCAAACAAGTGCATCATGCTGACGGCAAACAACAAGGAAAGTGGAATAACCGAAGCCACCACCAAACCTGCACGCCAGTTCCCCAACAACAATACGAGGATGAAAATAACGATCAATGCTCCTTCGATCAGGTTGGTTTGAACCGTTCCAATGGCTTTGTCTACCAATTTTGTGCGATCCATGAATGCTTCAATTTCAACTCCTTCGGGCAAAGACTTTTTAATCTGCTCCATTTTGTCTTTCACACGGGAAACTACTTCGGCGCTGTTTTCGCCTTTGAGCATCATTGCCATACCGCTTACTTCTTCGCCGTGTCCGTCTTTGGTAACTGCTCCAAATCGAATACTGCTTCCCATCTGTACTGTTGCCACATCACGAATTAAGATCGGAATGCCATTTTGGTTTTTTACAACGATTTTGCTGATGTCCTCGAGACTCGTAACCATACCGACACCTCGAATGAAATAGGCATAAGGTTTTTTGTCGATGTATGCACCGCCCGTGTTTTCGTTGTTCTTTTCCAATGCGTCGAATACCTCACTGATGGTGGTATTCATGCTTTTCAGTTTGTCAGGCTGAATGGCAATTTCGTATTGCTTCAAACTTCCGCCAAGGGTGTTTACTTCTGCAACGCCTGGCGTACCCAATAACTGAGGTCTGATGATCCAATCCTGAATGGTACGAAGGTCTGTAGCATTGTACTTGTCTTCGTAGCCTTTTTTCGGGAAAACTACGTATTGGTAAATCTCACCCAAACCTGTGCTTACTGGCGCAATTTCAGGACTTCCCAAACCTTTGGGGATGGTGTTTTCTGCTTCTTTTAAGCGTTCGTTTATTTGAGCACGTGCCCAGTAAATGTCCACGTCTTCTTCAAAAACAACTGTTACCACACTTAACCCAAAACGGCTGATGGAGCGCAACTCCACAATTTTCGGGATTGGCTTCACCGAAATCTCAATCGGATAGGTAATAAATTGTTCTACTTCCTGCGTGGAAAGTGTGGGCGAAGAGGTGATAATTTGAACCTGATTGTTGGTTATATCAGGTAATGCATCGATTGGAAGTCTGCTAAGTGAATAGCTTCCTACCGCAATCAATGCCAAGGTGAATAAGCCAATAATGAACTTATTCTTGATACTAAATTGAATGACTTTATCTAACATGATGAATCGTCTAATCGTGAAACAATTGTCGGCAATAACATGCACGACCAAACAAGACCTACTATAGTCTTGAGAATATTATTCTAAAACGATTAGCTCAATTTTGGCGGTTGCCAAATAGCGGAATGAAATTCGGAGAAAAAGGTTTGGTAAGGCGGTACAGGTGTTCTTTCGGCAAAATAGGCGATGTCTTCCGTAACGGCTTCAAAGGTTGCTTTTTTTTCTACCACAAATGTTAGCGAAACCATTGCATGATCGTGATTCGTAGGGCATTCGTCTTGCTCGTGGTGTTTGGAATCTTCGTGATGCCCAACTCCGAAATGTTCACCAACAAAATCGATAAAACTCAACTTATGGTGTGCTTCGTTGTGGTGATTGTAATGGGAAATGAATTTGGGAATAAACGAAAAGGCATGGGCAGTTTCCCCTGGCAAAGTAATTACCAGAATCAGAAAGAGTACAAATGTCTTTTTCAATTGATTCATTGGGGATAAATGTAATGAAAAATCGAATCGATTGGGCATTAATATTTGCGAATGAGGGGATTGTGGAACGCATGAAACATTTATGTTTTTTTGAATAAAGCTAGATGATCTAACAATCTTCTGTTTTTTCCAGGGTTTTTAATTGTTTCAAATAATTTCATTTCCTTCGGTACAGGTTTAAAGAATTCAAGATGATTTAATTTGAGACTCTTTATCAAAGGTGAATTGATTTTTTTCGGAAATTCAATCGTAAATAATCCCAATGATTTCACGAAATAAATCAACCAAATAAGATCATATTCGTTATCAGCATCCTTTTTGAGTTTATCATTCAGAATATTTTCTAAAACCGACCGTATTTTGGATATTACCCTCTTTTTATCTTTATTTTTTTCGATTATTTTTTCAATAATCCCTAAAATTTGAGGAAACGATTTGTTTCTCCTTTCTTTTAATAGTAGTAAAAGACTTATTGCCTTTAGCAAATCCTTTTCTTTGAAATCAAATTTCAATTCATAATTACTAGTAACAAGTTCACTCAGAAAGCGATCTACAACCCCAGTTCCTTCAAATTGTTTATCTACGGATAATGTTCCTCGTAGTGAACTTTCAAACCGCTTATAACCAACTTTTTTTCTATACCTCAACGAAAATGGTTGATATATTGCTGTCCATTCCCTAAAAAGACCTTCTGGTAACTCGTCAATCTTAGACTTACTTTCATTTAACATTAGATTGAACTTTGCCATTTGTCTTTGCAAAGTTTTAATGATGAAGTTTGCATCTTCTTTTGATTGGCATAAAAACCTATAATCGTCTTTAAATCGAACGCCTAAAAAATCAATATTTTGGGCAGTTATTAATTTAGATGTCTCGGTATCGACAGAACTTAATATTATTTCGGAAAGTAAATCTGAAATTGCAGGTCCAATTGCGATTCCGTTTGTGCATCCATCATTTGCATATTGAATCAATTTATCCAATTTCAATCCTAAATACTTGGAATAATTAGCTCTGTTTCCTTTTGTGCGAATTAGCTCTTTTGTATGTATCGCCCATGCAATGCTATGAGTATAAATTGATGGATAAAAATTCTTTATATCAGTCTTTAAAATAAACTTGTAATTATATGCCTCTGCAACCAGATCATTTTCAGCCATTTCCAAAAACTCATATATCATTCTGCCAGATCTTAACTGACTAAGACCTCCCTCACTCCTTTTGGAAATAGGTATTGGGAAACTATATGGATAAATCTTATTCTGTGGTTTAAATAATGATTTAGTTATCAAATCCCATTCATCCATTAGATACCAAACAAGATCGTGATAAATTTTAGGCTCAATTATTCCAAAAGTTCGATCGGTTAATTGTGTTTTGGGAAACGAAACGTTTATTAAGTCAGACTTTTCGGGTTCAAACTTTGATTGAACACCACTAATATCAACCTCGCAATATGGTCTTGCTTGTAATTCAAATTTCTTAACTTGAAAACAAGGTGGCACAACATATTGTTCAGGATAGTATCCCTGTTCAAGAAGCCATTTTGCTATTGTTGATTTCGGAACACTCTTCAGCAGTTTCTTTGTGTCTGCATTATGCTTTTCTGGTAAACTCATCAGCCTAACTAATCCTTAAATTAAATAAAGAGTCTATAATCATAAGTTTTTCCTTCGTATCTCGAAAGAAGTTTTCCAATTCTAGCAATCTGATTTGAGGAATCGATTGTAGAAGGTAACTTAGAATACAAATCCAACGAATTCCAATTCATTTTAGTAAGCCCCAAAATTTCAGTTGCAATAACATCAATATTTGAATCCCCATAATGCTTAGTTATTTTAATCGGTGCTGGAATACTTCTTCCACCCAAGTAAAACTTATAATTCGGTTGTCTAACTGAAGGAACAATTCCGTGCGTCCATAAAAGAGCGGTGTATTTGTTTGTTACAATACACGTACCTCTAGAAATTGGAAATCTATCAACTTGCAAAGCATTTTGATAAACACTCATAGCCACAAATCTGGCGTCGGTTTCATAGTTGATTTCGACCAAATCTATTTTCTTTATTCCTGCCTTATTTAAACTGGCTTTAATGCCATTAATTTCATCATCTGTAAATCTTGTTCTCTTGTGTATTACGACACGTTCGGGTAGCTTGTCAAGTGATTGATAAAACAGTTCCCGAATTGATACACCAAATTGAAATGCGTCTTTATAAGAAAGGAAAGGATTATTTCTATTGTCCAAAAAATAATCATCAATTTTTGAAAGTCGGTATTTCAAACCTTGCCCATTGGAATCATAAATATGACTGCAGCCAATTACAGTTTCCGTTCTATCTTGAATTTTCGTAACACTATAACCAATACCAGCATATGCTGTATTTTTTTCTTGATTATTTAAAATCCAAGGCGTTCTCAATGATTTGACATAAAAAGACAAAGACAGCCACCAATAAATTTGACATTTCAGGGTATCAGCCAAAGTATCTTCTCTTATCAATTGAGTCGATATTCCTCTAGATGCTGAAAACGCTTTTATATAATCATGTAAATCAAAACTCTCTCCTTGATTCAGATAACCTTCAAATAATTGCCATTCATTAGGAATAAATACAACTACAGTACTTTGGTTTTGCGTACTTGCAATCTGATCAATTTTAGTTGTGATTAACCTTGCCAGTTTAATCGCATTTTCGTGATTTTCTCCATTATTATCAGCAACAAAATCAATATCATACCATTTTTCGCTACTGTCAAAATGAGGTATATTAAGAGGCAGGTTAAATACTGATTGAAATCCTGGATATTCGATTAAATAATCTGGGTTAACATTTTCAGTGGCGTGTTTCACCTGAAGTTTTGATAGAAATTCGTAAAGATCGTTTGCATATGATTTACCACAAATTACAGTCAGATTTATCTCATTAGAGTGAATTATTCCATTCAGATTAACATCAAATGGTCTATTGTTTACCAGACCTCTCATTGGATGATAATCTTTGAACTCAACGTTAGTCGAAATATTTCTAAAAATCAGTTGAGGCTCTAAAAACTGAACACCTTTAAATTGTGTCCTTTTTGGATCATAATTACGGGGACTAAAACTACGAAAGTTGGGATCAAGTACGTTAATTTCTCCAAAGGCAGTATTGGCAGAGATTTTAAATTCAAAACCGGACCCTGAAGAAATTGGATATTCAAATTTGATCTGGGAATTGTTGAACAACTTTTGATTCCAAAACTCCAAAATCTCGTCGTATTTATCATTAAATAATTTTTCTAACTTGCTTTTAGATATCCTTTGTTTTTGGATTTTGGATATTTCTTCGGGCGATATAAGTTGAACAGTCGGGGTAAACGATAAATATGCAAACCCTTTATTTTTATCAAAATAAAGAGAGAGATGAATCGCCTTATGAACGCTAATATCTCCAACTAACTGTTCAGCATTCGTTAACCAAAGTCTATCTTTTAAATTGGATTCAACACCTTCTATCCCAATAAAGAACTTTAAGACAGCTTGAAGCATTAAAGACTTGAAAGCTGAAACATTGTCTACATCACTGGTTGAAATAGCCTCTCTTTTTATATCGGACTTTAATCTATTTTTAAAAACATTTCCTATATCGGTGAGTGTCCCTAAAGCAAACACTTTACCTTTAAACGGGACAGCACAAATGTTGGTTTCTCTGGAAATAGTTTTAAGTAATTGCCAAGGCTTATCTTCTTTAAAATCCAATTCAAATTGAAATATCTCCTTAGGAAATACAATGGGGTGTAAATTGCTCTTTATGAACTTATCTGGTTTGGAGAAATTTAAACTAAAATCCGTTTTAAAGTATTCCTCGTCGGCTGAATTTTCAAGTGCTAGCTGAATATTTTTTGTGATTTCAGGGTTATCTTCAAAAGCAGATTTTGATAAATGAATTAGAGTTTTGTCAAAACCGTCTGTCGAAATGTAATAGGCATCCCTGCCTTGACTCCTAATTTTCAGAATTAGCTCTGATACTTCATTCGGAATCGTCTCACCATAACCACACCAATAAAGCCTTCCTGCACCTCTAGTGGAAAACGCCTCGCTTATAGCATCCATAAGTGATTTATCCCTACCACTATAACCAATCACAATCATGTTCTTATCTACATGATATGTACCAAGTTGTTGTTTAAATGTATCATTTTGATTATCTAATTCCTTTTCCGTATTCTTAAGCGTACTGAATTTATAATCCCCATGTAAGGCAATGGTTAAAAGTTCTTTTGTACTTTGATTTCGAAATATCCTGTCCGAATTATCAAGTGTGATTTCTATGGGAGTTAGTTTATTTTGATGAGCGGCACGAACAGTTAAGCCATCAAAATTGGTGGTCCATACTGCTTTAACAATTGATCTTTCTGCAAGAAGACAAAGAAGTTTATAACCAATATATGGCTCCTTATTTTCAATTAGACTTAAGAAGTACTTACGCCGATCCTCAGGTATTGGATATGCCTTTTCAGCATAAAAGCAGTATTCCTCGGTTGAATCAAGAACTGGATATTCCCCTTGATTATCTAACCATTTCTGAATGCTTTTTCTAACAGCCTCATCTTTATGATTTTTATAAAATTCAGCAGCATTTATGTTTTTAGACAAATAAATGTCTTTTTTCCATTCCCAAATACAATCATATGCAGTTTGTATACCAGAACTTATGGAGGTTCCAGCTCCAAGTAAAAAGGAGTGAGGAACATCAATATTTCTTTTGAAGGATCTTAAAAATGCATCATAGTCCAAGTATAAATCTTCTGTCATTTGAGTGCTTGAATTAGTAGTTAAATTAATGTGAATATAGATTTCTAACGAATCAATAAAATATCAGATTTCCGAGTTAGTCGAAGGAAGGAAGCTATTAATATTAGCTGAACAGGTAATTAGAATGGTTGGTAATAGTGGAATGAAGTAGTAGTGAATTTTATTCATAAGCAGGTCATCGATAGATTCTCATTTCGTCGGATTTAATAGTTCCCGAATATCGACATCGAGCAATTCTGAAATAGTATAGAGATGCTCTATGCTAGGTTGTCTTCGATTGGTGCACCAAGAGCTAACTGTTCTAACATCTTTTCCCAATTGTTCGGCTAACCAAACTTGAGTTTTCTTTTTATTAACCAGTACTTCTTTTATACGATTATAGTCTTTCATTACTTCGAATATAATGAAAGATAACATGATAGATGCAGACAAACACACTCGCCTCACGTCCATAAATAGACGTTAAAAAGACAATAAAAGAAATATTATTTCCATATATTAATAAATTATGTACATTTATAGATGTAATTTGAGTATTAAAAAATATTGAGCATGCAGAAAAAAACTCCAAAAAAGGTAATCATTCAATTGATAAAAGACGATTTAAGACACCAACATACCGTTTTAGGTTTAAACCTGTTGGGGTTCGATCACGATAATGGAATGCTAGATATTTCTCGTTCCGTTTTCTCACTCATGGAATTGAATTTGAATGATAGGCGTTTGGACCATTTAACAGACGAGTATTGCGACCGTGCCTACCATGTTACCGAAATTGCTTTCAATGACAATGAATCCTTTGAACGGTTGGCAACCGAGATTTACAACTGGCTGGCTTTGGAGCGCAAGAAATACATGAAACTGTTGCGTAAATCGTGAATGTTCGGAATTACCGTTCACTTCATTTTTTTCTACTTGCCCCACCTGTGTCGGGGCAACTGCATTTTTTATCTGCCAAAACCCGAATTTTGAGTAATAAAATTCTATTTGCCCCACGAAAGGCGGTGCATCTAACTTTTTTTGTCCGTCTAAATCGAGAAAACTGCCTAAAAAAAGCTACTTGCCCCACTTGGGGTGGTGCATCTAATTTTTTATTGCGTTTTAAAAAGTCTCATTTGAATAAAATCATAACTGCCCACCAAAAGGTGGGCAACTAATTTTTTATTATCCCTTTGAACCAAAAAACCGTCTAAAAAATGCTAACTGCCCACTTAAAGGTGGGCAACTAACTTTTTATTATGGGTTGAATCGAAATTTCGACCGAATAAAATCGTAACTGCCCACTAAATGGTGGGCAACTAATTTTTTATTGGTTTGGCATCTTCGTTAATTCTTCCAGTTCGTTCATCTTTTTCCGATTCGACGGCACAAGAACTAGTTGGGTCAGTTGAGGTTATTCGAGTTGAATCCGACTAGAATCCGATCTAATTCGAAAACGAGATTGATTCGTCGATTGAAAACAAAAACTAGTCTAGTCGGAACGTTAAATTGGTCAAGTCGGAAAGAAAGATTCGTCGAAATTAATCCTAGTCGGATTCAACTCGAATTTAACTCGGTTGTAAAATACAATTTTATTCGTCTATCGAAAAGTAGAACTAAGCGGGTCGGAAAGTAGAACTAGGCAAGTCGAAAAGTAAGATTCGTCGAAATTAATCCTAGTCGGATTCAACTCGAATTTAACTCGGTTATAGAATACAGTTTTATTCGTCTATCGAAAATTAAAACTAAGCGGGTCGGAAAGTAGAATTAAGCAAGTCGAAAACAATTTGCACTAAATATGTGAATCAAGTCCAGACGTCATTCACTAATCAACCTAATAGAACCTCCTAAATCAATTAAGCTTCTAATTACTAGTTTAAACCTATTCTTTTTTTTGAGATGGTTAATCATCAAAATGCTGGAAATCCACCTTAAAAATTAACTGCCCACTTTTTCATTTCCCAAATCCCCCAACAAATCTGCAATTCGCACTTTTCTGCCCCACGTTTCATCATTTTTCTGGGCAGTTATCAACTGAACAAAAACGAAACATCTGCGTTAGTAGTGGAAAGATCAGTCCATTCACAAAGATCAATGTAGTATCAGGATTAAACCAAAAGAAAAAGTAACACCACCACCCTAAATCAAGAACGCTGAAACACTTATCAATAAAGGATTTCAGCGTTTTTATAATTTTTTCACACGCTTGGGGTGGGTCGGAGTTCGAAAACTTCACTTTCATTGTAATGAAAACAGCAGTAAAACTGTATTTAAAACGCTCAAATGCTAGTAAATACAACGTATGTAGTGCAAATCCATTTTGGGATCGTACAATTTCTAAAAAGGGGATTAACGCTAAAAGTTATTCTCATGGAATCATTTTCTAAACATCGCATTGAACTTGCGAAAGAGAAGCTACGGGAAAAACTTTCGTTTCAATACGTTTCGAATCTTCCCGCATACAAAAACATAACTAAAGCACAGTATGAAAAGTTGATTGCAAATATTGAAGCAATTAGCTTGGCTCTACTGGAAACAATTACAAATTCTAATAACTTGAATCATGGATAATTTAAGTGTATTTAAACACTTCGCACCAAAAGAAACCGATAACTCTCAGCTTGCAAAAACAGCGGTAATTTATACCCGTGTTTCCCATTCATCACAGGAGGATAACACTAGTTTGGAATCACAACGTAAACGATGCGAGGAATATGCAACTACAAATGGATATAGCGTAGTTGAATATTTTGGTGGAACGCATGAATCCGCAAAAACGGACGACCGAAAAGAGTTCAACCGAATGCTCACATTTGTGAAACGAAACAAAAGAGTGAATTACATACTTGTGTATAGCTACGAACGCTTTTCCCGAACGGGAGCGGACGGAATGAAGATTGCACAGGATTTACAGAAGCAATACAAAGTAACTACGCTTTCTGTTTCACAGGGAATTGACCCTAGTACCATCACAGGAGAGTTTCAACGAAACATTATGCTTCTATTCGGTCATTTGGATAACCAAATGAGAAAGGATAAAACAGTAAGTGGAATGCGCGAACTCGTTGAAAAGGGTTACACACCCTACTCCATTCCAAAAGGGTACGTGAACTTGAACAAAGGTTCAAAAGCGGTTGACCAAAAAATTGTACTTAACGAAGAAGGGAAATTACTTCGTAAAGCATTCATTTGGAAAGCAGATAAACAAATGCGCAATTGTGAAATTATACAACGCTTAAATGCTCTAGGATTGAAACTGGACGACCGAAGATTGTGCGAAATTTTCGCGAACCCATACTATTGCGGAATTATTGTTTCAAAACTAACTCCAAACAAAGCTATTGAGGGGAAACACGAACCAATGATTTCACGGGAAATCTTCTTAAAGGTTAACAATATCGTTGCGGACAACAGAACACACCCCGTTTCACATAAAGCAGAGGACGAAAATTTGCCCCTGAAACGCTTTTCTCATTGTTCTGAATGCAATGCACCAATGACAGGTTATATCGTCCGTAAAAAGAATCTTTGGTATTACAAATGCAGAACAAAGGGTTGTAACACCAACAAGAGTGCAAAACAACTTCACGAAAGCTTTAAAACGCTTATTTCAGAGTTCGAAGTAAATCCCCAACAAACCGAATTAATCCAACTTGGTATCGCATCAATGTATTGCGTATTTTTTGAAGAAATAAACGAAAATCAAAAGTTGTACAATTCGAAGATTTCGGAACTGAAAAATAAGATTGAATCCGCAGAAGAGAAGTTGGTAACGGGTGTAATAGACAGACCAATGTTCGACAAATTCAAAGCTAAATTCAATGATGAAATGAACAAAGTAGAAGATTTACTTGCTCAAATCAAGCGCGGGAGTTCTAACCTCGAAAAGTGCTTGAAATTGGTGGTCAAATACTGTCAGAAACCCTTATTATGGTGGGAAAACGCTTCGATAGGTGATAGAATGATTTTTCAAAATATTGTATTCCCTGACGGAATCATCTATGACCGAAAAAAGGATAGAATTCTAACCCCTAGAGTAAATTCATATTTTAAACCAATCCCGCAATTGGAGGGCGTTATAAAGGGAAAGAAAAACGGGGATAGTATCAATTTTGATGCTATCCCCGATCGTGTGACCCAATCAGGATTCGAAATATTTCATTTAGTTTCATTGTATTTCTTTTAAATGCACAGATATACTTTGTTTTTCAGTTATTTATGTTGTTGTTTGTATATTGTTAAAAGAATATAAATGAACAAAATGTTTACCCTTTTGTTTACCCTATATTTTGTGTTTATACTAATTTAGTATCATAATAAACCAAAAACATGTCGTCAGTATCAATAATACTAAGAAAGGATAAGGTAAATAAAAAAGGAGAATATCCAATTCACTTTAGAATAATAAAATACCGAAAAGTAAACTACATTTCCTCAGGATTTTCAACTCTTGAATCAAATTGGGATGAGAAAAATAAACGCATAAAAGCTAGAGGTAGTGATAGCAAGGAAACTGCCTCACGAATCAATGCTCAAATATCAAAACGATTTTCTGAAATTCAACAAGAAGTCATAAGTCTTGAAACTTCGAACAGAAATGTCAGTATAAAAACAATCAAAGACAAGGTGATTGGTAAGAAATCAATGGATTTTTTTGAATTCGCAAACTCTGTCACCGAATCTTATCTTACTGATTCTAAAATTGGCACTTACTCCAAAACAAAAGGAATCATTGAAAAATTGAAAAAATACGACTCATCACTATCATTTATTGACATAACCCCTAAATTTCTCACAGCTTATGAAGCTTATTTAAGAACAAAATTGAATAATTCAACGAACACTATACATACAAACCTAAAGTTTATTCGAACAGTTTTCAATAAAGCATTTCAACAAGATATTATCGAATTATCTTCCAGTCCATTTTTGAAATTTAAAATGAAAACTGAAAAGGTACAACGAGATTATCTGACAGAAGATGAACTAAAAATATTCGCTGAAGTTGATACTCAGGGAAATCTAAAATTAGAACTACATCAAGATATGTTTGTTTTTGCAGCTTATTCAGGTGGACTTCGCATATCAGATATTTTACAATTACAATGGATTCATTTTGATGATTCACATATTAACTTTACCATAAAAAAGACTGGTAGTCAAATTTCAATTAAAATCCCAAACATTGCATTGAATATTATTGAGAAATATAATTTAACACAATCAGAGAAAACGAGCTATATTTTTCCAATGCTTCCAGAAGATACCTATTTAAGAGACGCCATTGGACAAGATAAAGCAATAAGCTCAGCGACAGCGGTGATTAATAAAAATCTAAAAACACTGGCGAAACTGGCGAAAATTGAAAAGAATATCAGTTTTCATATTTCTCGTCACACCTGGGCAACGCGAGCACTCCGAAAAGGAATGTCGATTGATAAGGTTTCTAAATTAATGGGACATTCAGCAATTAAAGAAACTCAGATTTACGCAAAAATTGTGAATTCAGAATTGGATAAAGCAATGGATATATTTAACGATTAATACGAATTGAAATGAACCACGCTGCATTTAACAACTATGTTGATTTTGTTCACTATTATTTGGTCAAAAAGAATGAAATGACTCCTGAGCAACTTAACAAAATACTCAAATCATTTATTTCAAAAATTGTCTATCCAGAAGGAGATTTCAATGTTTTCATCGCTTCGTGCAATTTTGAAGACGAAGAAATAGAATCTGAAGATATTTTTCAAGTACAAAAGAAAATGAAAGACAATCATCTGCATTATGATTACCAAAAGCTCAACAGTTACAAGGAGATCACATCAATTGTAGATCTTGAAAGCGATCATGTTTTCAAGAAATTATATATGTCTAATTCAAAGATCGATTCATTAGACTCTGAAACCTTACGTATGGAGATTTCAAATAGAATCCGATTAACAATTAGTTTGATTCATTGGTCTTTTATTTTCATTCCCAATCAGGTAAACCAAGTTCGATTTGGTATTTTAAACCACTTTGAGAAAGATAACTCTATTAAATTCTCAAATAACGATGAAAATGAAGAGTTTGAATTAGCAGACTTCAGATCAAAAAAGTTAAAACTAGTACAAAAGAGTTTCAATTTGAAAGCCAAATACAAAAGCAAACAAACTAAAATAAAAGAGACTATAATAGAACTTGATAAGCAATTAACTATTCTTTGTGAAGATTTTGTGATTGGTGATTTTATCGAAATCCTCTTTTCAGATGATTTCACTTCATTTAAAGATATTCGGTTTAGCATTAATAACAGTCAAGTAAGTTGCTTATTTGATATCCTTGGAGATTATTTTAATGGTGCGATTCTATCAACTATGGAAGATTCTAATAAATTCTTAAGTAAGTCAAGCGGCATATCATTAAAAAGCAAAAATATCCATTCAGCAAAAAACAAAAGTAATTTCAACGTAAAGGAACAAGAAGTATTCAAAAATTTTAAAAAATCATTACAAGAAATAGGGTGATTTTTCTCATCCTTAAGTCACCTTCTCACCCTTTTCAAATTTATAGATTCCAAAATTTGCAGTATAAAAAAAAGAATATGCAAGTAATTACAATGGAATCAGAAACCTTCAAATATTTAATTGAATTAATTGAAGGGCTAAAAACATCAATTGATGATAAGGATAATAAAACAGCTAATTGCGAGTGGCTAGACAACCAAGACGTTTGTCAAATGCTAAAAGTAACTCCTCGGACTTTGCAAAATTATCGTGATCAAGGAAAGATTGGCTTCACTTCAATCAACTCAAAAATATTCTATCGCAAAGACGATATTGAAAAATTCTTAATGGATAATTACAAAGCTCCATTTAAAAAAAAGTGGCTGAAGTAATTAAAATACCTGTTCAACAATGTGTTTATGTTGCAAAAAACAATTTGGAAAAGCCTTTTCAATTGTATTTACTTCTTAAATTTTTCTATCCAACTGGTAAATCAAAGTTAGTACGGATTGAAAAACAGGCTCTTTTAAATCAATTGCCTTATAAAGATTTACGCTCTCTCAATGCGAACATTGAACGCTTAAAAGAAATTGGTTGGTTGAAACAAAATAGTGTCACTGGGTATTATCAGATTTTGTCCATTCATAAGTTAAGAGAACAAAATGATTGGGCTTCAAGGGCAGGTATTGAAGCTGATTTTAAAGGTGTTTTCTCAATTCCACCAATACTAGGATTTGCAATTTACACTTACTTGTATATTGATTTTTGGAGGAAGGTAAAAAGGGATAAAAGCGTGCGATTAAAAGGGCGTACCTATCATTTTATCCCTTCTTCCTCTAAAAGTTTTACGGAATTTGCCCCAATAGCAACAACAGGTGTGAAAGCTCTTTTTGGTATATCGACTAAAAAGGCATCTTTCTTGAAACATGAAGCATCTAGTGGTGGATTTATCTCAGTGAAGAAAGACTATGAGGATTTGCCTTATTCCTATTCTATGATCAAAAGACTAGTTCGATCTGAATCAATAGTTCCAAATGTTAGAAAAATAAAGGGAAAATACCAACTTCAATTGATTGACCAGATTTTACCTCATAAGCACTTAATTCGTTTAAAGAAAATGCCTAAAATCTGATAAATTATTGAATCTTACACTTCTGGATTTGATTCAAAATAGCCTCCACATTTGGAGGTTTTTTTATTATAAGCTTTGTATTTACTTGACTTGTTTATAACATATCCAATCTGCATTAGAATGATTGCTTAAATGACATAGATATATGACAACTACCCTATACATTCTAGATCCTGGGTTAGTCGCTGCAGCTCCATTAACATTTTGATTTAATAAACTAATGGCTTCAACACCAAATCCAAATCATGTTTGATTAGCTCGGTATAATAAGCAATTCCACAATTAATTTCCATTACTTATATAATCATAGAAGACTACTATTTCACTTTTTTTTAGTATTTTATTAAGAAAATTGGCGATTTTTCAAAAAAAATAAATTTTTTGCATTTTTGATTTTATAGTTTTCCATTTCTTCTATTTTCATTCAATTCATCCTTCAAATGAAGGATAAATCAACAAAAAAAGAAAAGATAAAAAAAGGGGGTAGAGGGGGAGTTAGGATTTAATAGGTTAGTTATGAATAGTTAAAATCGGAGAAGGTAGGATTTGAAGGGACAGTCAAAGAAGGAGCAAGTTATCATGCTTTTTAAGAAAAAATGTTTATTAATCAGAGAAGGAGAAAAAAAAAGAAAATTATAGAATGTTTATTATATCTAGTAATTTGGTGAGTGTTCGATAAACTGTGGAAATACTTGAATAGATTAATTTTTTCATTAATAAGATAACGTATTATCAATCCTGACAATATCTAAACCCTTTTAGTTCAACTACTTATTTAGATTGTTATTTTAATAAATAAACCAAATTTTGATTTGTTAATAAAAGTTATTTATATATATTTGATCGATCTTCAATATTTAACACCAAAATGAAGCCACTATTTCTCATATTCGGATGTTTTTCATTTATTCATTCTTTTGCCCAAACGCAAGAGTCTGTTCCTTGGTTTAATATTGGCAAAACAAATCTCATTTTTGGAATCAATCAGGGCTCACATCCAAATTTAATAAACGGAAAAGTAAGTGGGTATGCTTCCATTGAATCAGCATTAACTATTAAAAATATTCCTCTAAATCTTTCAATGCGCTATTCTACTGAGCGTTTTATCTCTGGAAAGCCTACTTTTTTCAGATTGTCTTATGATGGTTCTCGAAGAAGGGGAATCGATAAAAGTAAGTATCTCGGTGAATTGAACAAAACGAATGGATTTATTGCGAAATGTTTCGAAACGATTTACCTATTAGAAGCCAAAATTGCATATTGGCAGTTGAAGAAAGAACAATTGGAGCAAACAAATCAATCACCTGATTATACTATTCCAGGATATAATCTTCCAACTGTTAATTCTAATCTTCCAACTGTGGATTCCTTGAATCTCGATTCCAGATTGAATATCCCAGCAGTTCCAAATAAACCTGAAGTACCCGAATTCAACAAGGAAACTGTTCCAAATATGCAATTAGACTCGATTAACAATCTATTGGATGGGTACAATCTGAATTTGATGGATGTCAATAAGCAAAAAGATAGTTTGCTCGATGTAAAAGACAAATACCTTGGGAAAATTAATAGTATAGACTTAAAAATGCCTCTCACTTTACTTGGGGGGATTGATAAATTGGATTTGGGTTTAACATCGATGAGTCACGGATCGATGTCGAATAATACCATTCCGATTCAAGGTATTCGGGTAAAGGGTAAATACCGCAAATCATTTTATGATGTTGCAGCAGGTTCAACTTTGCCCAATCGTTTATTCTCCAGTTCTGTTTTCGATCAGGTAACCAACAATACTCAAAACGTGTTTAACTTGAATCAATTCTACACCGTAAATACGAGTCGTTTTATTAGTTCCTTGATTGTTGGTTATGGAAACACTGAAAAAAACTCTATTAGTGTAGAGAACTTTTACAATGGACGTGAATTGAAAAATATTTTTTCCAATATCCCAGGTAAAACGAACTTGACATCCAATATTTCAGGTACATGGATTTTTGTTCGAAATTGGAGTTGGAACGCATCGATTGGAAAAACATTTAAAATCAATGACTCTATCAAACGATCTTTTCAAGAAGACTTAGCAATTAGTTTGGGCACCAAATATAGATGGGTGAAAATTCGCACTGAAATCACTTTCAAAGTAAAACAAATTGGGAATGGGTATGATGGGTATTCACAAGGGTTATACAATTCTGGGTATTCAAAAATGGAGCTGGGAGTCAATTCGAAAATCACCAAAAAATTAAACCTCCAAGTACTTGGAATCTATCAAAAATTCAATCGTTCAAACAGTGATTTCAATGGAATGGAAACCAAAAGTGGGACCTTGGATTTGCAGTGGCATGTTACCAACAGGTTCGTTCTATTTGGTGGATACACACTTTTAGAAGCTTCAGGAATGGACACTCTTGCTAAAGGCTTGAATCATTTGGGGAAAGCCGGTTTTACTTGGGTTAAAAAAGGAAAAACACTTCGGACAGAGTTTTCAGGACTTGGCGCATATTCTCAGGTGAATCGGATTGATTCGAACATACGATTAGTAAACACTTCCCTGCACGGAGTTTTAGATTGGCGGATATTAGGAGCAGGATTGCAAGTTTCCATGCAAGATTATAGTGGCTTATCAGCTATCTATGGAGTGAATTGGATCATTAAACCTGAATTGAAAATTCATTACAAAGGCATTACAGCTCAAGGGTCTTACAATATGTTGATCAGCGAGCAATTTGGAAATCAAAGTGGTTTTAGTTGTAAAATCAGCGCAAGCCCCAGTGAGAATGTTATTTGGGAATTCACTGCTGCCAAATGGCTTCCAACTGAAGCACTTTATATTCCATTATTTAATACTGAACGGTATAAACCTTATTATTTTGATTTGAAATTGCGGGTTTTCCTTAATACAAGCAAAAAATGAAAAAGAAATTATTACTGAAATCCATCAGCTGGTTCGTAAGTCTACTATTTTTGGGAACGACTGGGATTTATGCACAAAGCGCTTATCCTGTATCGCTTTCATCACCGTTGGATTATGATACCATTGTTGAAACAGAACCCACTTTTAATTGGCAAACCAATTTGAGTGCGATTCAAACAGATCCTCGTTGCTCGCAGCGTTTTGTATTGTGCGAATTAGAAACAGATCAGTTAAAAGGTGATGCAATTGCAATCAATACTCCAGTTTTAGTTTTAGAAGATTATCAAAATTCCATGTATTCTTATTCTTCGAGTTCGACCCCTTTAGAAGAAGGTCATACTTATGTTTGGCAAGTTTCCGTTCTGTTTAACGGAATAATTATGGATCAATCAGAACCTTATCAGTTTACGATCTTGAAACCAAAAGATCCCTTGCCAAGTTTTTATCCGGTTGCATTCAATAGCAATGGACAAACTTATTTGGCAACTAATCAAAAAATAGGATTGGTAACAGATGAAATAGGAGAGTTAAAATTAACTGTTCAAATTTATAAAAATGGTCGATTGATTAAGGTGGCCGACCTAAAGGATTTGAAAAAAGAGGGTGATGATACTGATAACACCGAATCCAAAAAACCTACTTCTGGCAAACGTTTTTTAATACTCGATTTAAAGGAACTGGAGCTAGAATCTGGATATTACAGTGTCGTTTGGGCGCCCAAAAGCAAGAAAAATTTCATGTTTAATTTCAAAATTGATTGATGCGGAATTCACTTAACATCCTATTCATTTTTCCATTGGTTTTAGTTGGCTGCAAATTAAGCAAGCAACTAAAACTGGAGCCTGAATCATTTTTAAAATGGTATTCTTCAGAAGAGAATTCATTTAAATCAAGTGATACACTGAATGGTATTTGTTATAGCATATCCGCTTATCCACAAGAGGTTTCAATAGCTATTTGTGCTATGAATAAATGTGAGCCAAAGCAGACTTTAGAAACAGACTTAAAGAACAAGTCTCAACTGAACACTTATTTATTAGAATTAACAAATTTGAATTCTAAAGGAGATTTATTTTCGCTTGGTGCTTCAAAAGGCATGAGTCGAAACGAACAACTAATTTATTTAAATAACGATATCAAATACGCTCTTAAAGCAGTAACGGAATCAGGTGATACCTTAGTATGTGTTTCTGTGATCTATGAACCTTTACTAGCAAATTCTTTTCGATTGATGATTGATTTTGAATCTTCTAAATCAGTTTCAATTGATCGAATTATTTATGCTGATCGACTTATAAATAACTCATTAATCGAGTTTCAATTTAAAAATAACAATCGTTCCAATTTTCCACATTTGAATCTTACTAATTATGAATAACTCTAAATTCTCAAAGAGTCAAAGTTCCATAGCTTGGCTTCTACTTCTTATTTTTTCATGGAGTGTTTTTCAGCCCTGTACAGTATATGCTGGGGGACCTACACAGCCAGAAACAAATGCATTTACTCCCATTGGAGTTTCAGATATGGTAGATCCTTTTACTGGCGATTTCACTTACAACATTCCTTTGATGGATGTAGAAGGTTACCCAATAAACATTGCCTATAATTCAGGAGTAACCATGGATCAAGAAGCTACTTGGGTTGGTTTGGGCTGGAATTTGAATGCAGGAGCAATTACTCGAAGTTTAAGAGGGCTTCCCGATGATTTTCGAGGAGATGAAGTAACCAAAGTCACTAGTATTAAGCCAACTATCAATATTGGAATTGATTTTGGGTTGAAACCAGAAATTATTGGATTTGCAATTCCAGGTACACAAGGAGAAAATAGTTCCGGTGGCACTCAATCTGATAGTGCATCAGTAAGCATTAGCTTCAATGCTTCTTTAACCTATAATAATTATACGGGATATGGAACTTCAATATCTGTTGGATCAAGCTTTGGTTTAGCAAAGATGAATGGAGGTGGCTTAACTGCAGGGCTATCATTATCAGGGAGTAGTGAAAATGGAGCTTCCTTTGCTCCTTCTGTGAGTTTTAGTTCTAACACAGCAAAAAACGAATCGACAGATATATCTAAGACAGCCACAATTGGAACAGCTTATAATTCAAGAGCAGGATTGCAAGCGATTAGTTATGGACTTAGTGCGACTAAAAATGAGTACAAAATGAGAGAAGTTGTGAATAAAAATGTTCATGGAGATTTGGAATCAAGCAAAGGATCTGCAATTAGTGGTTCATTTGACTTTGGTTTGAACCAATATTCTCCTTCTCCAATTTCGTCTACTTGGGGAGCAGGAATTGCTGTGAGTGCTAATATATCAGGTTCAGTATTTGGATTTGATGGGCAAGGAAATATTGGATTAAATTTTTCAAAAACATGGATTCCAGATAATTGGAAAACGAAAACAAGTCATGCGTATGGTTATCTATTTTCTGAGTTTGGACAAACTGACACCGAAGCACTTTTAGATTTTAACCGCGACAATGATATTTCATTTTCTAAGTATAGCTTGCACTTGCCTTCAACATTTCAAACCTATGATTTGTTTTCAATTAGTGCACAAGGAACGGGTGGTAGTTTTAGAGCATTCAGAAATGATGTTGGATTTGTTTTTGATCCTTTTAGTGCCAATTATGACATAGGAGTTAATGCTGGATTTGAAATTGGGTTTGGAAATTTAACTGATTTAGGTGCCGATATTCAAATACCTTATACAAGCACTAAGAATGGCATTTGGAGTGACCGAAATTATGCCAAAAATGTACTTCCATATAAATTTACAACAAACGGAGATATTGTACCAAGTTTTCAATTTATTGAAGCTAGTGAGGCTTCCGTTGCTCAAGACAACTTGATGACCGATCAATTCTATGGAGATAAACTTGAACGATTGGAGTTGGGTGGGTCTGCGCTTTTTCCTAAATTGAATGGAGCATTGGTTCAGTCATCCATTAAAACTATCAATAAAAATAAACGGAGCCAAAGAGAACTTACGAATAATCAACTTTACTTTTTAAATCGAATAGAAGTTGCCACTGGATTAGGTGTTATGCCTTATAATTCGTCCTTATATGAACCAAGCAAACCACACCACATTGCAGAAATTACGCAACTAGGAACTGATGGCAGACGGTATGTTTTTGGACTTCCAGCATACAATCATTTTCAAGAAGATGTCACTTTTGCTGTTGGGAATAACATGGGAAATTCAGGAGGAATTTTTCCTTCCAATGATTATTTGGGATTAGTGTATTATTCGAATGGGAATACCCTTGCTAGTGTTGATAATAACAAAGGAATTGATCGTTATTATAGCTCCACGACTACTCCAGCTTATGCTCATTCCTATATGCTTTCTGCAGTTTTGAGTGATGACTATATTGATTCAGATAATACCCAAGGACCTTCAACAGGGGATTTGGGATCCTACGTTAAATTCGAATATGCAGAAGTAGAAAATCACAAATGGCGCACTCCAATTGAAGAGAATTCAGGTTACTACAATATTGGAATGCGAACTGATAAAACAGATGACAAGGCAAGCTTTGTTTATGGTGAAAAGGATCTCTTTTATATGTATAAAATTGAGACCAAAAACTACATTGCTATTTTTCAAACAGAAGCTCGACTAGATGCACATAGTGCTTCGGGTCGACATGGTGGATTGGATGCAGCTACAGGCAATGCAATGCAGCAATTGAACTCGATTACCTTGTATTCTAGACGTGATTATGAAGTTAATGGTTCAAGTGCAGTTCCCATTCAACAAGTGAAATTTGAGTATGATTACTCCTTGTGCAACAACTATTCTGGAAATATTTATGGAGGTGGAAAATTGACCTTAAAAGAAATTGTGTTCACTTACCAAAATTCTAAAAAAATGAAATATCGGAGCTATAAATTCAATTATAGCGATCATAATCCAAATTATGAATTGAAAGCAACCGATCGTTGGGGGACCTACAAACCCAATTGGAATGGAGTTGCCACTAATGAAGGAGAAACTAGTTCACCCTTAGCTAATTCAGATTTCCCTTATACCATTCAAAATAAAACTTTAGCAGATATCTATGCACAATCATGGAGTTTAACCACTATAAAGTTACCTTCTGGTGGAGAAATAAATGTGGAATACGAATCTGATGATTATGGGTATGTTCAGCATAAAAAGGCATCTCAAATGTTTAAAATAATTGGAGTTTATACTAGCGATTCTGATTATGAAAGTGGAGGATTGAATGGAGATGCTGCTATTCAAAGTGTCTCATCCAACTTAAAGCCGAATAGGAAACTGCTATTCAATTTAGTGAATCCAACTGATGATATTTCTTCTTATGCAAGTAAAGGTGAGCAGTTATACTTCAGAGCATTGATGGTATTAAATCCAGCTGGGGCTGACACAAAAGAAAAAGCAGAATTTATTTCTGGATATGGAATCATAAAAGAGATTTCAAAAGTGAACATCGGAGGCGTTTTGTATGGGGTAATTGATTTAGAACCTGAAAAATTACGTGATGCTGGTCCAAAGGTTTATAGTCCAATTGCCAAACAAGCCATTTTATTTGGACGGACACAACTTTCAAGAACCATTACTGATATTATTGGGAATAATGGAGATGTGAATGAAAACGAACAAGGATTGATTGATTTCGCCAATGCCACCATTGGAGCGATTGCCAGTTTTAAAGAATTGGCAACTGGACCCAATAGATATATTTATGATTTAGATCGTGGAAGAGATATGGTTGTAAACAAATCTTGGATGCGATTGAATTGTCCGACAGGAAAAAAGTTGGGAGGAGGAAGTCGCGTAAAACGCATTTTGATTAAAGATAATTGGAGCGCAATGGGAGGAGGTGCATCAAGTATTTATGGACAGGAGTTTTCATATACATTGGAAAATAGCACGAAATCATCTGGTGTTGCTTCATACGAACCTCAATTAGGTGGAGATGAGAATCCTTGGCACACAGCCTATATTGTGAATAACAAAAAAATGCTGGCAACAGATGACAAGATGTATATAGAAGATCCAATTATGGAGTCTCAATTTCCATCACCCTCAATTGGATATTCGCGTGTAGAAATTCGTGATTTGAAGCGGGCAAATGTAACACACACTGCAACAGGCAAGGTTGTAAAGGAGTTTTATACAGCGCGAGATTTTCCAACTTTTGTAAGAGCTACTGGGGTAGACCCAATAAGTAAGCATAGTTTCTTACCACTTTTGCCAAAATACCAATATCTAACCGCAAATGAAGGGTTTTTGATTGAATTGAATGATATGCATGGAAAGGCAAAAAAAGAAAGTGTCTATGCAGAGAATAAAACCGAACCGATTTCTACAGTAGAGTATTTCTATCAATCAGAGATTTATTCTTTGAATGGTGTCCAAAACAATCGATTAACGAATCACGTTCAGGTTATAAATCCTGATGGAACAACATCGACAAAAAACATTGGGGTTCGTTACGACGCTGTTGCTGACTTTAGAGAAAGTGAAACCGTATCACAAACTGGAAAATTGAAAATAAACTCCAATAGTATGTTGTTTGGAACATTCTTAGCAGTTATCCCAGTGATTTATCCAGGTTATGATCGTACAACGAATCGTTTCAGAAGTGCAACATTCAATAAGACAGTTCAGAAATTCGGAATTTTGGCACGTACTACTGCTGATCAAGATGGAAGTAAGGTTGAGACCAATAACTTAGCTTACGATTCTAGAACTGGAGAGGTGTTAGTAACACAAACCACAACTGATTTTAATGATAAGGTTTACTCATTGAATTATCCAGCCTACTGGAAATACGATGTATTTGGACAAGCTTCAAAAAACGTATTATACTCTTATAAAGTTGGGTCATTTGCAAGCAATGGATTTGCTTCAATTCCTTCTCAATTCAATTTCTTTACTGAAGGCGATGAAGTTTCAGTAACATCAGGCTCTGGAATTAAAAAAGGGTGGATTGTTGAACGAAATCAATCTGGAATTAAAATAATAGATAAAGAAGGGATTCCAATGTCTGGAACAAATGCAACAGTAAAAGTGATTCGCTCAGGTTATAGAAATAAGCAAAGTACCTCAATGGCAAGTATGACTTCTTTATCGAATCCTTTACTGGGAATTGGAACCAATCAATTCTCAAATGTACTAAATGCTGGAGCAGTTGAATTTGGAGATGCTTGGAAAACCTATTGCGATTGTTTCTCTAACGGAACTTATTCTACTAATCCTTATGTCATAGGGACAAAAGGAAATTGGAGACCCGTTCGCTCATTCACTCATCTAAGTGGAAGAACGCAAACCAATTACGATGGAAACACTAACATCCGTAAGGATGGAGTATTTACAAGTTATGCCCCATTTTATAAACTTGGACAAGGAAAATGGATTAAAGACGAACAAAATTGGACTTTTGTTTCTGAAGTTACTGAGTTTTCACCCAATGGGATGACCTTGGAAACAAGAGATGCATTAGGTAGATACTCCTCCAGTTTATTTGAATTTAATAATACTTTGACTACAGCTGTTGCCGCGAATGCAAAAGCCCAGCAAATTGCCACAGGGAGTTTTGAAGATGCTGGTAATGAAAACTGTTTGGATCAGGGATATTTTAGTAAAGCAAAAATTGGAGACGATGATGTGGCGGTTATTCCTAGCTCTGCAATTGAAACAACCCATGTACACACTGGGAGAAAAAGTATCAAAGTGGAAGCTGGATCACCAGTTGTTTTTGAAAATGTTATTTCCACGTGTCTGTATGAAACTGGTTGTGATTTAGAGATCATTTTAGTAACGAATAAAGAACCGGAATATTTTGTTACTGGAGGAACTCCTCCTTATCAATTTAGCAGTGAGGCTTTCGGGAATGGTTATATGGATGCGCAATTACTTCCATCCAATAAGATTTCATATCAAGTTGATTACCAAGGTGAATATTTGATTATTACCATTACGGATTCAAAAGGATGTAAAGCAACTGTCCAAATTGTTGGACAAGAAAGTCCTGAATAACTATGAAACTAATTTTTAAAACATCCATTATGAAAGTATTCATTCTCGTTTTTAGTTGTCTCTTAGCTCACTGGTCCTTTGGGCAAGATTATTTAACGAATTTCTCTCCGAGCACGAGTTATTTGGTTTGTGGAAGAACACAAACTGGTAGAGGAGCATTTGATTCTGCACAAGGTTTCTTATGTGTGAATGGAAAGTCCAAATTATATTATGAGTATACACCCATTGATTCATTGCAATTGGGAACGGATGCACTGATCACTTTTCAGGGGTTTACAAATTCCGGTATGTCAACTGCCATTAATACATCATACAGGTTGTTTGGCCCCTTTGAACAAACTCAGAACTATAGTTATTTAATTGAAACAAATTCCGTAATTCCTATCTCAACGGGGTCAAATACAACTTCAAGCCATAGCTTATCCGATTTTTTTGTAGGAAACAAAAAGTATGTACTTGAAATTACAGCAAATGCATGTGTTGGATATATTAATTTTGAAAATTCCAATTATTTGCAACAATGTTTAAAAGAAATACCTTGTGATAATTGCTTACCCAAATTTCAGCCAGTTGATGACCGATATATTATTTCTGCATGGGTCAAAGAAGCAACTGGGAGCACAACTGGAGCATTGAACTATACCAATTCTCAGTTGAAAGTAACTTCGGGATCGAATGTCTATACTTTTTATCCATCTGGACAAATCATTGATGGCTGGCAGCGTATAGAAGGAATTATCCAAACAAATTCAGCGGGAAATCTAAAAATGGAACTCATTGTTTCCTCGGGAACATCTTATTTCGATGATATTCGTGTGTTTCCTTATGATGGTTCCATGATGACCTATGTTTATGACCCTGTTACTTTACGGCTCATGGCTGAATTGGATGAACGCAATTATGCCAAAATCTATGAGTATGATGAGGAAGGAAAATTGGTTCGTGTAAAAAAAGAAACCGAAAAAGGAATCATGACCATTCAAGAAAATAGAGAAAATTCATCCACTAATGACTAGCAGTTTTATGAATAAGTATATTTTTCTTTTTTATTTTTTGGTTGCCACTAGCTGTTTCGGACAGTCTGGTATTAAACTTTCCATGGAGGAATTCAATGTTGAAATGAAACCCATTATTCGCCAATTGAATAACCCCAATATTGTACTACGCTTCAAAAAAGAGACTTTTAGAGATTTGAATGATCCTACTCCTATTGAATCCAGTAATGGAGTGATTTATAGAGGATCTGGTATCTCCTATAAAATGATCAATGCAGGAATAACAGTATTGCAGACTCAAGATCTAGCTATCTACATTGATTCTACATCGAAGTTTGTTCAGGTCACTGAAATTGATTCTTCCATGAAAACCCTAAATACATTTAATGATTTTACAGAGGCTACACTGAGTCAGTATGACCTAATAAAAACAACTTACTCAGGTTATATTGTTTTAAAAGCAATTCCAAAATTTTCAAATGAGGGAACGTTGGAATTTTTTATCGACACTAAAAAGAAATCACTGTATAAGTTGATAATTAGCTTGCCACCAGCAAATTATTTTATGGAATCTGAAGATGATGAAACGATTGAATCCCCTTACATCACTCTTGTCTATGAACCCATTGTAGCATTGAAAAAGAATGAAGTTTCCTTTTCAGAATCCATGATTATTGTCAAGGATAAAAAAGATAATTTAACTCTAACGCCAATTATGGCTGGATATCAGTTACATGACGCCCGCTATAAACCTAAAAAATAGAATTATGACTGCATTTAAATCCGTAGGTTTATTTTTCCTTTTTGTACTTGTTTCACTGACATCTTCAGCTGGAATTGTACCTTATACGAGAGGTTTACTGAAAACACCCGATGATCTTTCTACACGTCCTTATGTAAATACACTTTCGGGTGAATTTACCACAGAGATTACTCCAGTTTGGAGTGGTTTGAGTTATTCTGATCGTTCAAAAAAGGGTGTGATCACGTTTGGAATCAATCATCATTTTCCAACGACAAGTCCTAACTTTCGGGCTGAGGTAAAAGTAGTGCTTACAAAATATGCGACACTTTCCAGCTCAGGAATTGTTGATACAATCACCTTACAAATATCTAATTATCCAGAAGACAGTTTGACTTTTATAGATAAACAATCTTATGTATTTGACAATGTTGAAAAATTTGACGTAAAGCTAATACTAGCAAAATTGGAAGGTTATGATCAAACATATTTAAGAGAAAACCTTTATATCCAAGGTGATGTATATGTAGATCGTGTGTATGATTTTACGGGGCAATTGGCAACACCCGTAACCATTAATAGCTTGTATACCGATGAGCCATTGGATTTAAATTGCGATGATCAAGCAGATGAATTTGTGATTTCATGGGATCCTGTTGAGGGGGCTGAAGAATATCAATTAGAGTGGCTTTATATCAATAATTATGACAAAGTAATTGGAGATTTATCCGTTGATTTTAGATTGAATTCTACGCGAATTTCAACCTCTCAAGCAAATTATCATTTGTCGTTGGTTTTTGATAAAGGATACATTTGCTATAGGGTTAGGGCTGTGGGACGTTCGATGACAGATGTGAGTAGATTCATTTTTACTCCTTGGAGCACCAATGATGGTTTAGTTGCCGTTTCAAGTTGCGATTATTACCAACAAACCACACCTTATGATGTATTGAAAAATTGGCAATATAGCTCTACTTATGCCGAAGAAGGAAAGAAAAAAGAAGTAGTTTCATTCTTTGATGGTTCATTGCGCAATCGTCAGATGGTGACCAAAATCAATTCCGATAATACAACAATTGTTGGAGAAACGATTTACGATTATCAGGGACGACCTGCAATTCAAGTTTTACCGGTACCAGTTGCACCAACAGATTGTGAAACACCTGATGCAGAAAATTCTTTGAAATTTTATGAGAAATTTAATCGAAAAAATGCGACAGATGCCTATACAAAATTAGATTTTGACACATCCTCCATGATAGATTCATGTTCCACCATTTTAGGACCAATGCATCCCAGTTCTGGAGCTTCAAACTATTATTCCAGCTCAAATCCAGATACAGATGGTATTCAGGGTTATCTTCCAGATGCTCAACAATTCCCCTTTAGTCAAGTCGAGTATACCCCAGACAACACCGGAAGAATTAGTAGACAAGGAGGAGTTGGGGCTGAATTTCAATTGGGTTCTGGACATGAAACGAAGTATTTTTATGGACATCCATTTCAAGAGCAATTAGATCGCTTGTTTGGCTCAGAAGTTGGAGATTATGCTCATTATCAAAAAAACATGGTGATTGATCCAAATGGACAAGTAAGTGTTTCATATCTCGATCAGGAAGGTCGAGTAATTGCAACCTCATTGGCTGGAGAAGCACCTGACAATTTGATTTCATTGGAATCTGCTGGAGAAGCTGGTCCATTAACCGTAGACCTCTTATCACCAAATGCCCAAGGAGAAAGTAGCTCGAACGTATTAGGAATCAACGGTCGATCAAAAGTATTTAATCAAACGATTCTTTTAAGTTCTAAAACCACCTTACAAATTGATTATGATTTAAATGTTACTCCCTTTATTGATACTTGTTTATCAATGGATTCTTCCGTTTGTTTTAATTGTGTGTACGATTTAAAAATTGAAGTACGAGATATGTGCGGAGTCTTAGTAAGTCCGCAAGCAGTTTCCAATAAATTGTCGGGTCGTTTTGAATTAGACACCACCAATCAAGTGATTTTCAAAACAGATTGTGCCAATTTTGGATTTGATACCACTTTTGTCATTGATTCACTTGCTGTTGGTTCTTACCAAATCTCTAAAATATTGACTATCAATGAAGCTGCCATTGAAGCGTATGTGGCCATGTATGTGAATGACAGCATCAATATGTGTAAACCAGGTTATGATGAAATTTTGGAAGAAGTACAAAGTACAATAGACAATGATT
Source organism: Fluviicola taffensis DSM 16823 (assembly GCF_000194605.1). Taxonomy (NCBI): domain Bacteria; kingdom Pseudomonadati; phylum Bacteroidota; class Flavobacteriia; order Flavobacteriales; family Crocinitomicaceae; genus Fluviicola; species Fluviicola taffensis. Next base: position 489,770 of record NC_015321.1, on the reverse strand, counting down.
GTTCGGATGATTTTAGTTGTGCAGAATGTATTGAAAATTTGGGGCCATTATTAGACTATATCGCCAATGGAGGAACCGAAGATAGTTACAATCTAGAAGTTGTTGCATGTAATGCGCCTTGCACCCCCATTTCTTATTATGAAACGATGCGTATGCTACTTAAGGGAGATGTGATGCCTAGTGGTCAATATGCTCAATACGATAATGCTTCAGTTATTCAGACCTGGATGTATCCACTATCGGTTTTAAACGTTTCCAATATTTTACCGAAATCTCCTAATTCAGATTGGAAACACCCAAAATATGACATTGAATCAACCATTTTAAATCACTATTACGACGAAGATGGTATAACCATTTCACGTATTTATTTACAAGACGTAGTGATTTCTAGTAACATTGTAACGAGTTCATTACCAATTATCGATGTAGGTTCGACTATAGGTACACATGTTTTTTTAGATGCATTAACTAATACCTATTATACATATCCTGAATATCTAACAGGAGTAGCAGATTTTATTGGTTACTATGGTTCTAATTTACAATGGGCAAATTCATTGGTTTATTACCATCCTGAATATCCGATTTTAAAGTATTACAGAACACTTACAACAGAAGTTACTGTTGGAGATCGTTTTACATCAGAAGGATTTGATGCCGCAATGATGCGCGTGAACACTTGGGACGACGCTATCACTGCAGGATTCATCAAAAGCACTTATTCAACAGAGTCCATCAATAATCGTATTGAAAATTTCTTAACAGATACCACGCACACAGTTTGGGATCCGGCAGGATTTTATGACACCCCACTTTACCGTTTGCAAAATAAAGTGGCTAATTTTATCACCATTAATGGAGTCAACTACTCGATGATGCAGTTTGCTGGAATAATTACCAGATGCAGCAATTTGCAACTAGGAGCCTATCCCAGTTCAGCATGTACTTTGTGGGGAGATGATTACGGACTGGATTCCACTGAAAATCAAGTAAAACGCGATGAATCTTGGATGGCATTCCGTAGTTTGTATTTTTCTGCAAAACAAAAAATTCTTCAGGATTTGGTAACGGATGTCACCATCAATGATTCGGAATATTATGGCTACAATGCATGTATTGGAAACGACGAATTCAACCCTTTTGAAAACGGGTTCTTTAATGCAACCTTTTTAGCAGGATTTTTCTATACTACTGCTGGTCAGTTTACGAATGTCAATCAACCGTGTAGTTTTTATCGAATGGCCTTTTATCAAAACAAAGAAATTCGATTTGGCACACCAAATAGAGTATCTGATTTATCTGCCAATGAAATTGCTTATCAGCAATATTTGGTAACCGGTCAATGCCCCAATGCAGCTTCGTTGCAATCCGTTTTAAATGAAGTTGCCTTTACCAATCAATTGGATGATGCTTCTTTTTCTTTGAATAGTTTAAATTCCTTATCTGGACTGTTGCTTTCCCTAAATAATTTTGATGAGCAGACAGCAAATCAGAATCTCAACTGGGTTCAAACAACCATTAACTCCAATATTCTTGAAGCTGTTTGGAGTGATATAGGATTAGCAGCTTTTGCAACTTTGAGATTAGTTAAAGACCCATTAGATACTTTGGGATATTCTTGGTCTCAAATAATCGGTTTTTCCAATTTGTATTTTACAGAACTAAGTTCAGGAATTTATGAATTTACAGCATTGGCAAAAGTGCAAATAAGTGGTCTCATTTATTATGTTCCAGTTACAGGAACAACGACTTTACCCATTGGGAATTGCCAGTTTGAAGATGTATGTGAAAAGAATGATTTAGGAAATGAAATGCAACATCTGCTTCAGGCAATTACAGCTTTTGATTTATTGGGAAGTACCACCGCTTTTAATTTGAGTACTGAAGATGCGTTTGATCCTTTTGTCACAAACAATATTCAGCATGCGGTAAGTTTGAGTTCTCCAGGAAATTTATCTTGGATTTTTGATCCAGCAATTCCTGGATTCAAAATTACAAACGCTGCAAACTCAGACTATTTAAGATTGGGAATCAATTCCTTTTCACCTTCTATTTTCACTATTTCAAACATGAATTTAATTGATGCCATCGATGAATTAGTTGTAGGTCCGAATAATACATTTGATTTAGTTTGCAATGATGCATACGGAAACTATTTAGTAACCATCAGTTTGGATGCTGTTCGGGTAACTTCTGGTGGGTTGCAATCCATAGAACTAGGAGATTGTGGATTGCCTACTCCATTATTGTGTGATGGTGAACCTTACAGAAATCTGGAAGATTTAAAAGCTGTTTTCCAAGATGTATTGGTGAATCAGAATGCACCATTTGATTTGTACAATTCATTGGAGTTAACATCCAGTTTGGAAACACAACTGAATGCTCCTGGCGGGGTGCTAACTGGAACGGTGAGTTCCTTATTTGCTGGTGCTAAAAGACTCCGATTTAATTTGCCAACAGATTATTGTGACTTGACACTGAATTATGATAGTATTCCAGGAGTCAACTTTTCATTTGATAGTATTGTTTCAGTGGATGAATTGGAAGTGAGTGGCGAAACGAATTCATTTGGTTCTAACAATTCGTTTGATTTAACAGTAAATTTCTCAAGTGGCGGAACCATTCATACTGCCGTTTTAAAAGGGATTTCTTGTCTCAACTTGAAAGAATGTATTTCCTGCACAGGTGATATTACAGTGTCTTATACTGCTAGTCAATTGGATTCGATTGATTCAGTTTACTTAAATATGGGAGTGCTAACTGGAACTAGCACGATGGGAGATTATCACTATTACTGCGATTTGGTTGACACGTTCAACGTGCATCATGGTTTAACCATTTTGGATCCGAATTATGTACCAAAGCTTTCTTATTATGAATTCTTTAATCAGGTACCTCCTAATTCCATTGGTGAATTCGCTTATTACTTAAATGCATTTGTAGATAGTGTAGACGCCTATTTTTTGCTTCAATCACCTTCCCAGTTCTATACCTATTTTGGAACTTTCAATTCTGTTAAGCTCCAGTATGGACGCTATTTAAGTGCCGTGGATTTTTACAACACCCATCGTGACGGAATTATACTGGATCAAATTTCTCCAGTTACACTAGTAGAATTTACAACCACCATTTATTCTGGAGATTGTTCAAACTACATCTCTTATTTGCTAGGAAATTTTACGAATCCAGGAACAACCTTATCTGTTTTGTCTTATCCGAATACTGGAATAGCACTAATTCCTTCTGATTCATGTTTTGTCAATTATCAGACTTACGTGGATGCATACTTAGGACATATTGATAATAATCCTTCGTGTTATATGCAACAATTTGGACCAACTCAACTGGTGAGTTATATACAATTCCTGAATCTGAATTTATGTTGTACAGAAGAAGGAGAAGATGCATTGGCAGTATATCTTCAATATTTGTATACCAACCCTGGTTGTGAGTTGATTCCACCTTCAATGACAAATTGTATGACACCTGAAGAGGACTTTGTTTATTGTTCGGGTAGGTATAACAATTATTATTTGACTGGTATTGATATGTTTAATACTTCTGATTGGGCAATTGCCAATAATATTAGCTTAACGAATGAATTTGCGAGTGATACGGCATTTATTGATGCAGGTTTTTGTGAATGTGCAAAATTTTATCAAAGTTATTTGTTTACTTATATCTACGCTCAATCTACAGATGTTTTACCTAATCCAATTACAATTTCGGAATATTGTGCTTCTGATCTTCCAGATTTGCATCCAGAATGTAGTGAGGCATACCAAAAATATCTTGGATGTGTTGCTTTGTATAACAGTAAAGCCATGGCCAACGAAAGCGAAGACGTGATAACCTACGTCATTTCTGAGCAAGTTTTCTATCAAGAAAATTTGTGCAATTGCGTGAACGATTATTGTGCAGAATTGAATTTGGTAAGCGACGGTTTGAAAGAGTTCGATTTGATGCCCAATATCTTGACTTTCTGTTCTGGAGATCAAGTTATTCCTTGTCCAAATGATAGTATCAACATTGCTGCTGAACCATTTGTTATTGAATTCAATGATCCGTGTGAAGAATTCTATCAAGCGAACACCGAAAACACTGCTTATATCGCATACCAAGAGCAAACACAGGCTATGCAAACGGATATTAGTCAACGGTACATTCAACATTGCTTAGGTGCTTTGGAAAATCTTTCCATGACTTACAATGAAATAGAGCATCATTTCACTTTGTATTATTACGACCAAGCAGGAAATTTGATAAAAACAGTTCCACCAGAAGGTGTAGAATTTATAGATATAGATAATTCTACTATTAAAGCGGCAATTTTGTCTGATCGTGCTAATAATACCCATCAAATAGTTACAAGTCACCGCATGCAAACTACTTATTTGTATAATTCATTGAACCAGTTAGTGGCTCAGAATATGCCAGATCAAGACGAGATGCAGGTGTTTGAATCCACTTTGCCGAATGGATTACCTACACAGCTCTCCACTACAGCAATCCAAATGGTAAGTTCCAATCAAGGGTATTTGACGGGTTTTATGACTAATTCAAATGCTCCAATGGGCAGTCGCGGGTATTTGTTTTCAACCAACAACGGTGGTCAGAACTGGGTTCGGGTATCCAATACCATTGCAAGTGATTTGAAACGGGTGCGCATGATTAACAGTAACTCTGGATTAGCTGTTGGAACGTCAGGTATTTTATTGCTTACGCAGGATGGAGGAGCAACTTGGGATTTGGTAGATACCTATTCCTCCAATATCCAAGAGGATTTTGTGTCTTTGGAAGTAAGTACTACCGATGGCTATGCACTCACGCGGAGTGGTCAAATTTTTAAATGCACTACTGCTGGAGTTATTTCTTCTCATGCAGTAGCACCAACCAATACCTCTTATACGGCAACTGCATTTACTGATTTTAGTTTGCAAAACAATTATTCCACCACAACTGGAATTTTGTACGTTGCTTCCCTAACAGATGGAAGTTCTGATTTTGATGCCATTATTCTAAACAATGGTTCTTCGGTCTTTACTTTAGAAAAAGTATTGGCTTCGGATTTGAATGCACTCGCATTCTACAGCAGTTCTGAAGGAGCGGTAGCAGGTTTGGATGGAAACCTATCCTTGCTTTCTGGCACAAGTAGTTCTGATTTCGTGCAAACGATGCAGGTTTCTGGAACGCTTGGAATGATTGATCAAATACAAATGCTCAATGGACAAATTGGAATTGCACGCATCGAAGAAAATGGTCAGAAAGTGATTCGAACAACTAAAAATGGGGGCAAAACATGGCTTTCACTAAGCAATGAATACCTTGATGCAAACCTCGTATTTATCAAACGTTCTGGAACAACTACTCTCGAAGTTCTCATTCAAGGGTATACGACTGGTTCGGCTTATTCCAAAACGGTTCTATTGGCCTCCAATGGAACAATTAGTGAACTAAATCAAACACCAACAGCCGTTCAAAATATCAATCTAAAAGTCGTTTATGCTTACAATGATGGCATAAAAATCACTGTTTTTGGAATTGATTCCGCAAATAAGCTCTACCGCTCTAATGCGTATCTCCCTTCTGGAACAACACTTCAATTTACTGAAATTACAGATGCTGGAACAATTACGGATGCAAAACAACTCCTTGTTTTGAAAGATGGAACAGATCTTTTGGTTCATGCGCTTTTAACCACGGGAACTTTAAAGCAAAGTAGTTACAGCTTAACTACTCAAACAGCTTCTTCTTTTGCAACCGTTTCTGGAGCAACCGCTTTGGTTTGGATGGATAAAATCACTGCTTCATCCACTGATTATGTCTTAGGATACAACAGCAGTGATACAAAAATTTATGCAAAAACTGCTACAGGAAGCTTATCAGGTTTAACGACTACTCTCAGTCTTGGAACTTCGGTAATTACCAAATTGGCTGTTCATGGAACCCAAGTGACTTTGGCTGGTACAAATGGCGGAATCTTTACTTCTGGTTCGATTTCAACGCTACCTTCATCCGTCACTTTCTACGCACGGCAAGATCACCGATTGCCAGCCTTAAACAGCATTCAAAAGGGAGCATCCAATCTATTGATTACAGGTCAAAATGGACTCTTTATTTCGAGAGCCATTTCTACGAGTGCAACCACAGCTACTGTGAAACCACTTCATACACTGAGTGATTTGTATGCTGCCAATGAATTTGTAAGTTCATCAATCTCCTATTATTTGGTGGGGGGAACCGACGGGTTTTTATCCCAGTTCAAAGTATCTAACCTAGATGAGACAACTTTGTATACAACTGCAGGATTGACCGTTAAAGACCACTCTAACAATATTACCTTCTACGATATTGCAGTGGCAACTAAAGCTGTTTATGCAGTTGGTGGAAACGGATCTGTTTACTACACTCCTGATATCACAACCGATTTATTGATACCAACTGTTCCTGCAACTACTCAAAATTTACGCAGCGTTTGTTTCAATGGTTCATTGAAAGCTATCGTTGCAGGATCTGCTGCAACTTTGATTCGGTATAATTCCCAAACAGGATCCCTTAATAACCGAATTTTCTCTTCCAGATACCGGGATGTACATTTTGCCAATGGGCAATTTGGAACCCTCATTGGTGATCACTTTCTAGTAAGAACAACGACAGATGGTGGTTTAAGTTGGAAGATCAACCTTCCAACAAGTGCTCTTACGTTGAACAGTTCTACGATTGACAATCTCCGAAAAGTTTGGACAGTGAAAGAAGCCAATACCAGTCATTTTGCACTCATTGGAGGATATGGAGATTATTTAACGGTTGTCAACAACGGATTGTTTGCAGCTACTCCCATAACGGGACGAATTTCAGACATTCAATTCTCTAAGAATTCTCCACTTATTGGTTATTTAAGCATTAACTCCACTGCGAATGGAATTCGAAAAATCACATTGACACCTTCTACACTTTTGGGTTATACCTTAAGTTTGTCAGCTGATGTAGCAACATCTACCGATTTGATTCATGCCATTCACGTCTTTGAAAACCAAAGTGTGGCTTATGTAGGAGGTTCTGGAAAAATCAATTTCTATAATTCAGGAGGTTTGGGTTCTTCTTATACCTTGGCAACCATTTCAGGAGCAACATTTAGAGATGTTTACTTCCACGATGACGTAACTGGATATGCAGTTGGAGATGCTGGTAAATGGTATCATTTGAGTTCCAATTCAAATGATGCTACAACACATGCTATCTTGAGCGGAGGTTTAATTACTTCGCAGCAAATCATTACCGATCCTGAAATTGGCACTGCTACTGATTACAACATCTTGGCGATGGCCTTCAATTCGCGAACAACAGGAGTTTACGGAGGTTATTACACCAATGGAACGTATATAACTACCAAAAAAGCAATGGTGCGTGCTTTGAGACATGAAGGAGGGATGTTTACTGCCCGCTTCTATTACGATCGTTTGGGAAGAATTGTGACCAGTCAGAACTCGCGTCAATTGCAAGCAAGTAAATTCTCCTATACCCTTTATGACGAATTGGGCAGGGTATATGAAGCTGGAGAAAAAACAGAAAATGGCTCAGGCGATCCTAAATTCGGTTCTATTTTTGGAACCAATGTGGGAGGAATTACCGTTCCATCCGTAGTAGACGACACAAAGTTGGAAACTTGGTTGAGTACTAATGCAACCACCACCCGTAAAGAAGTTACCCGTAGTTATTATGATGCAACCAATACACACATTGAGTCTTCTTTGCCAATTATGCTAACCGAAGCAACTCAGCGTAAACGCATTGTGCATGTTACATACGAAGCTGTTTATGATGATTTGGATGAAGTATATGATCATGCTACGCATTACGACTACGATGTACATGGAAATGTAAAAACACTTTTGCAAGAAAACCAATTAGTAGGAGCCATTTCAGGAATAGACCAACACCGTTTCAAGCGGATGGATTATGTGTATGATTTGATTTCTGGCAACGTGCACCGCGTGGATTATGAAACAGGAAATGCAGATCAGTGGCACCATGCCTATAATTACGATGCAGACAACCGCATAACAGAGGTTTACACCACCAAAGAAACCCCCTTATTGGATATCAACTCCACTGTAGCAAGTATGCAGAATGAACCCGAGATAAACCCGATGTGGGATCAGGAAGCAAGTTATGAATACTACCAGCACGGACCATTGGCACGAACCACCTTGGCCGATCAGGAAGTGCAGGGAATTGATTACGTGTATACCCTTCAGGGTTGGATCAAAGGAGTGAATAGCAATGGGTTGGATGCCGCTAAAGATCCTGGGCGAGACGGCGATGGTGTGAGTGATAACAAGCTCGTAGCACGCGATGTTTTTGGATATAGCTTGCACTACTATGCAGGAGATTACGCTCCAATTGTAGGCGGAAATAACGACTTTATAGCCAATCAAGGATCAAGTGATTTAACAGACACTAGTTCAGATTTATACAACGGAAATATTGGAAGAATGGTGACTACCATTACCGATCCCAATTCCCGACATATTCTCCCACTTGGGAACGCTTACCAGTATGATCAGTTGAACCGTTTGAAACAAGCAAAGAGTTTCAATAATTACGATGAAGGCACCAATGCTTGGGGAAGTGGAGGAACAACGATGTATTACAATGCATTTACGTATGATGCGAATGGAAACATTGAAACACAAGTACGACAAAATGATGCCGGAACAACCATTGACGATTTGACTTATAACTACCACGATCTGGCGGGAAAACGACTCAGAAACAGGTTGTATGGTGTCAATGACCCAACTTCGAACGGCGCTTTCGCTGATGATATTGACAATATGGTTTTCGACTCCGCTCAAAGCACTATTAACCAGAACAACAATTATGTGTACGATGCGGAAGGAAGATTGGTGAAAGATTTGCAAGAAGAAATTGATACCATTGTGTGGCGAGTAGATGGAAAAGTTAAATTCATTTTAAGACCAGCAAGCTCTGCGAAAAAAACAGTATCTTTCGATTATGATGCCATGGGGCACCGCATAGCTAAACACTCTTACACGTCAAACAACAGTTACTTGCTCGAAAAAAGTACATATTACATACTGGATGTTCAAGGAAATACGATGAGTGTGTATGAACGTGTGGTAGATAATACCGAAGAAAGCGTTGCTTTTTTCCAAGCAGAGAAACACATCTATGGATCTAGCAGATTGGGAATGCACAATGAACCAGTACCTATGCTGGGTTCTCAGAATACGACGTATACTATGGAGTATGTTGATCACAGAATTGGTGAACGGACGTATGAGTTGAGTAACCATCTTGGCAACGTTTTATCCGTTATATCTGACAAGATTATTCCACACGATGATGGAAGTGGAAATGTAGATTATTGGCTAGCAGATATTCGTCAATCTACAGATTATAGTCCTTTTGGGGTTACTTTGGAGAATAGGAATTTCACGCTTACTGGGGCTGAGAAGATGAGATATGCCTTTAACGGAATGGAAAAGGACGATGAGATCAAAGGTGAGGGGAACAGCTATGATTTTGGAGCTAGGATGTTAGATCCTAGATTGGGAAGATGGTTGACGATTGATCCTTCAGCCGTGAAGTATCCAGCAAATTCACCGTATCATTTTGCATTGAACAGTCCATTATTATTCAATGACCCAAATGGTAAAGATGCTGTTATTACCATTAGTGAACCAGATGCATTTGGAGTTAGAACTATTACTTTAACTTCGAAAGTCTATATTACGGGAATAGGAAAAACAAATAAAGAAATTAAGGAATTTGCAAAGAGTTTACAATTTAATTGGGATGCTTTTTATTCCAAAGACTTTGTGTTCCCTGCAACAGCTGGGCTAAAATATGATCTAAACATTCAAGTTGAATTCATTGCGGCAACAACAGACAATCTAGGTGCTCTTCCTGCTGTAATGCGTGATTATGTAAATTCAGATCAATCGAGGTCTGTCGGGACAAAAGCTGAAGGAGCTGAAGATATTAATGGAAAACCCTCCGGTCTTGAATATGGAGAAAATGTTATCACAATTGGATGGGGTGGGATAAATGCAACTGGTACAAGTACCTCACAAGCTTGGATTAATGACAAAGAGAGCCCTGTTTTTTCTGCAATACACGAGATGTGGCATTTATTGGGACTATCTGATAGATATGACGCGAAATTTCAGAAACCGCGAATTCCTCACACAGGTTATGAGTATAACAATAAGACACTTAAAGGCTTTATTATGGCAGGAACGGGGTATGAAATTGGGCAAGCAAATATTGATGCCATTATTCAATCCTGTATAAATATCCTAAATAATCCTGTAAATAAAATCGGTAATTTATTCACAATCTATAAGTCTATTATTAATGATATAACTTTGGATGAATTAGACCCAAACAAGAAAAAAGCTGTAATTGAAAAATCAAAAGATGAAGTACTTCCAGAATAAAATAAAAGTAGTTCTTATTGGATTAATTAATCTAATAAGTTTTCAGAGTTGCTTGCAAGTAAAAGTAAATGATAAGGACAGTATATTATCTGTGATTTCATTTTTTAAGGTTGCTAATCATTTGACAATAGATTCTTTAGTTTGTAATAATCGTATAGATTCTTTTAGAGTTGCACAAATGTTCAACATACCTGTTTACGATGTAAAATATTACGAGTTATATTATAATATATCAGGTTTTCCGCAATATGTTGATTGGTATGAAATAGGAGAAACAAGATTTATTAGCAAAAGAGGATTATTAACCATCAGAGCACTTAATAAAATAGGTAGTATTTCTGTAAATATGAGGAAGGTCAAAAGTACCTTAACTGACAATAATTTTGGAGTTTCAAAAATTGTATTTACAAATCAATATGAGGGTAACTATATTGACAGATGGTTTGGAAATAGAAAAATTGATTTTTACCTAAATTTTCGTTTGATCGATCGAAGTGGTAATTATCCATCATTTTACAAATCTGTTTCTTACATAGACCCGTTTTCTGCAACTCAAGAAGAAGAGTATAATACAATTTTAATGCTTGCATTTTGGAGTGAACCATCTGATAGACCTAATAATTTGACCATGAGAAGAAATATTTTATTAGATCCATATGTTCAGGAGGTGAGCTCCTGTGAAATACTATCTCCTATTCAACATTGATAGTTAGTGGGGGTAGTGGGGCTACGTCTAAGTAATTCTGGTAGTGTTCGAGGCTTGTTGATAGCTTTTTCAGTTCGTCTTTAATAGTTGATTATTAGCGATATAACTTTTTAAATAATCATTCGTATCGGGGGATGTTAATACATCCCTTGCTATGAAAAAGTTGCTTAAATCTAAAATAAAGACCCAGAACAGAACCTCGTGTTCGAGGGTTGTTGATGAAAAACGTAAAAGGTGTAAATGTGGTGATTTTTTGATTTTTAATGGGAAAACTAATTATGGTAAACAGCGGTTTTTGTGTCGGAGATGTAAAACAACAAAAGTAGCCGAACCAAGCATAAGTAGTTACGGAATGCAGTTCAATAAACAAATCATTCAGTTAACCAATGAAGGTTTAGGAATCAGAAGTACCGCAAGGGTTTTAGGGATTGCTCCCTCAACTGTTATCCGAAAAATTTTGGCGATTGCAGATGGAATTGTACCACCGAGGATTTCGAATGGATTGGAAAGGATTCAGGTTGATGAAGTACACACATTCATTCAGAATAAGGACAGGGAAATTTATATCATTTATTCCTGGGATCAGGAATTAAAAAGAGCATTGAGTTTAGCCGTTGGAACACGATCTAAAGTCAATTTGAGAAGTGTTGTAAATCCATTATTAAGTGCTGAGGTAGTGTCTATTAACACCGATAAGTATTCCGGATACAAAGGTGTAGTTCCTAAAAAACTTCACACGACCTTTAAACGCAGAAATAACGGAATTGAAAGACAAAATCTGAATTTGAGAATACACCTCAAAAGACTAAATCGACGAACAATATGCTTCTCAAAATCCAAAGAAATGTTAGAAGCAGTTTTAAAGATTTATTTTTGGTGTAAAAGCAGTAAAAAAACAGTCTAATCCATTGTCAATAAAGCGGTTTTGAGTATTTTTATTACTCGAAAGTTCTTTGAAATCAGGATAACAAAATGATCGTTTTTAACCTGTTTCCCGCACCAGGGATTGCAGCGGCATCCTCTCCCGAAGTGGCTGGAAGCCTACTTTGGGAGAGATACAGCGGAAAGCCTGACCCGCTGAGAATTTGTTTTTAGAATGAAGATTTGAAAGTAGCGGGTGGTGCCCAAAAGCGGATCTTGAAACCATGCCTATAATTGCGCCTGCCCCGATGTATATTTTCGAGGTAAACCCATAGAAAATAGCTTTCGGGGATGCAGACAACCGCATTACCGATGTGTATACTACCAAAGAAACTCCCTTGCTGGATATTAACTCCTCCGTTGCAAGTATGCAGAATGAACCCGAGATAAACCCGATGTGGGATCAGGAAGCCAGTTATGAATACTACCAACATGGACCACTTGCTCGCACCACTTTGGGAGATCAAGAAGTTCAAGGGATAGATTACGTGTATACCCTTCAGGGTTGGATCAAAGGAGTGAATAGCAATGGGTTGGATGCTACTAAAGATCCTGGAAAAGATGGCGATGGTGTGAGTGATAACCAACTCGTGGCACGCGATGTATTTGGATATAGTTTGCACTACTATGCAGGCGATTATTCTCCAATTGTAGGCGGAAATAACGACTTTATAGCCAATCAAGGATCAAGCGATTTAACAAACACTAGTTCAGATTTATACAACGGAAATATTGGAAGAATGGTTACTACCATTACCGATCCCAATTCCCGACATATTCTCCCACTGGGGAATGCTTACCAGTATGACCAGTTGAACCGTTTGAAACAAGCAAAGAGTTTCAATAATTACGATGAAGGTAGCAATTCCTGGGGAAGCGGAGGAACAACGATGTATTACAATGCATTTACGTATGATGCGAATGGAAACATTGAAACACAAATACGACAAAATGATGCCGGAACAACCATTGACGATTTGACTTATAACTACCACGATTTGGCGGGAAAACGACTCAGAAACAGGTTGTATGGTGTCAATGATCCTACTTTGAACGGTGATTTCTCAGATGACATTGACAATATGGTCTTCGACTCGGCGCAAAGTACTATTAACCAGAACAACAATTATATGTATGATGCTGAAGGACGATTGGTGAAAGATTTGCAAGAAGAAATAGATACCATTGTGTGGCGTGTAGATGGAAAAGTTAAATTTATTTTAAGACCAGCAAGCTCTGCGAAAAAAACAGTATCTTTCGATTATGATGCCATGGGGCACCGCATAGCTAAACACTCTTACACGTCAAACAACAGTTACTTGCTCGAAAAAAGCACATATTATATACTGGATGCTCAAGGAAAGAGCCAGCTATGGCTGGTGAAGACGAAGCAACGACAAGCGTTAGTGCGAAAGTTGCAAGGTACGATGAGTGTGTATGAACGTGTGGTAGATCACACCGAAGAAAGTATTGCTTTTTTCCAAGCAGAGAAACACATCTATGGATCTAGCAGATTGGGAATGCACAATGAACCAGTACCTATGCTGGGTTCTCAGAATACGACGTATACTATGGAGTATGTTGATCACAGAATTGGAGAACGGACGTATGAGTTATCAAACCATCTTGGCAACGTTTTATCCGTTATATCTGACAAGGCTATTCCACACGATGATGGAGGTGGAAATGTAGATTATTGGCTAGCAGATATTCGTCAATCAACTGATTACTCTCCTTTCGGTGTTACGTTGGAAGATAGGAACTTGATGCTTGTAGGGGCAGAGAAGTCGAGGTATGGATTCCAAAATCAGGAAATGGATGATGAGATTAAATTGGAAGGGAATAGCTATGATTTTGGGGCGAGGATGTATGATAGTAGATTGGGGAGATGGTTGACGATTGATGCGTTAAGTGGTAAATACCCTCATTTATCACCATATAATTTTGTTGATAATTGTCCTATCAAATTTCTCGATCCTGATGGTAGAGACATCATTGATTTTTTAAAATCAATGAGTAATGGATATGTCGTTCAAAGTAGGGTAATTCAACAATCAACCGTATTTATGAATTGGATCTCTCAATATGCAAATGTTAGTGGTTTAGATGATAGTGGTAAACTTGGTATTACCACTTCAGGAGCTAGATCGCAAATTAATCTAAAATTTGAGGTTACAAACCTTACTGGAGCAGGGGCAACATCAATCTTATTCAAAGGTAAAAACCTTACCGCTTGCACAGAAGCTGAACTAACTGGAGCAAAGCCTGAGGATTTTCAGCTTTTGATTCAATTAAATTCTAGTGTCGATAATTCTTCAGGTGGTTTGAAAGCTGGAGATAAATTATTAACGATAGGACACGAAGCGCTTTTGCATGGGGAAACGTTATCACTACTATTGCTTGATTTCTTTAATGGAACTAAAGATGCAGCAGCTCTACTTGAAGGTTACAAACAAGATGTAGATGGTGGAGGTGAGCTTGACCACTTAAAAATCACACCTGGAACAAGCACGGAGTACAGTAGTTTCATCGCTGATGTTAACCAAGTATTGATTAATAATCGAAATTTAGATACACCATTCCCCGATTTAATACCTGAAGAAAAAGGATATCCAAGAGCTAATGAATTAAATAAAACTTATGGACCAACTTCACCAAATCGTAATTTCAACAATAAAGCAGTCAACTTATCTGATGATTTTCGCCATGAAGTGGATCACGAAAAAAATCACTCATACAATCCAGATAAAAGAGGGTTTGGAGGAAACTTTTTAAAGAAACCATGAGATACTTGTTCTTTTACATATTGATTCTAAGCACTTATAGTGTTTGTGCTCAAAAAAAATATTTCTTGTATGGGGTTGATTATGTTGACACCAAAGTGAAATATTTTGAAATTGAATATGATACTTTAAGGAATGAGATATTCTTTTTTAATCCTATTAACAAACCAGTCCTTTACAGTTATCAAATAAAGTCTAAGTTTGAAAAACTCGCAGCTGAGTTTCCAGATTCTTTGACTTTAGACACGACCTTTTACACCATAATTGACAGTACTATTACTGAAAGAAAACTGCTATATAAGGCCAAATGGAATAAAGAAAAAGACTCAATATTTCTTACAGAAATAAATGGATATGCAGATACTTTTCAAAATGCACGAAACATACTAGTCTTAAATCGAAGAGGTAAACAATCAAGTCGTTTAATGCTCGCCAATTGCGAATGGGATGACTGTGGGAGTTTTAACAGAGATTGGGATGCCGATTGGTGGGTTAGAACAAAGTACAAAGGAAAAAAGAAAATAGCATCGTTAGAAAATAGACAAGTATTCATTTTCAAATATTACTACGAATCAAAATTGGATAATTTGAAATGGTATTCAACGATATATTTCGATACAAAGTCTTTATTGCCCGTAGGACTTATTATTCAAAAATTAGAATGGAAGTACAATAAAGGAAAAAAATACATGGGAATTGGTACAAAAAAATATTTTATTAAATAAGGGTAATGGTCGGCACACTCCACAGGCACACTCCACCTGATTCCGCAACTGCGCATTCCACATGATTCCGTAACAAAGGTGTTCGGATATCCGTCAAACTCTGTAAATAGTAAGGTTTCGGATAAAGGCAATAATTTTTGAAATTTTTATTGGAGCTTTTGATGGTTTTGCTTTTCGTTTTAAGGTGTTTTAAATGAAATGATTTGTTTTTAGTTGTCTGTTTTGGTTTCCATCTAAATACCCTAGTAAAACCTATGATTTTTACTTTGGCTGAGGATTGATTCGAAGATTTTCTTTATGAGAATTTTAGATACAAACCATTGGACATTGATTAAATACTTTGTTTTTTTCAATACGCGCAATTCTGGCTTTTTGAATCTGATCTTTGAAGCGGTGTTTGTTTGGAATTTCGCCATTAAGCACTTCGGTAACGTTTAATCCAAAGTGTTTGCAAGGAAATCGTTCTAGGTTGTAATAATGCATGAATCTTTTAAGATCTTTTTCATGTTGGTATTGATCATACGAGAACAATCCTTTCATAAATTCTGTTTTGTAGATGCTGTGTGTAATCTCAGACATGCTATTTGAAAAGTGGAATTCATCTGATCTCGCAGTTATTTTTTTTACTAATGGAGGAGTTTTAAGTTGATGAATCCACTCAATAAGTGATCCTTTGTTTTCAGAACCACCATCAGAAAGTATATTAATTGGGTATTTTGACTCAAGTAAATTGTAATCCTGAAAGGTTTTAATAAATAAATCGCGGATAAAATGACTATCCGGTTTGTTTGGTGTTGAACGAAAACCTAGTAAAGCACCTGAAAAATTATCCTTTATGAATGCAACATACTGAATACCGCTAGAAATTGTTGGAATATGAGTTACATCTACATGAAGCCATTCAAAAGGTCTTGTTGCACGGAATCCTTTTGGTCTATAATAGCTTTTATTTTTCGAAATTTTTTATAGCCAATCATCTTTGCATATTTCGAAAAAGTGGAACGTCCGCAACTAAGTAATCCTTTTCGCATGGAATCGTAGAAAAGAGTAGTCAATGTTTTCGATTTGTTTTCAGGAATCGAAATGATTTTTTCTATGGTCAATACTTCCTCAATGGATAACTGATTAGGATATTGTTTGTAACATTTACCCAGATTACTTTTTCTACAGATCTTTTTAGTTCTATGGCGATAATACCAACTTGTATTCACACCAATCAAATGACTAGCTTTAGTCAAAGAAAGCTTTGCCTGTTTAGCCAATTTTTCGATTGAAGATGTAATTTGATTAGCATTTTCTCGGAGTAGTTTTTTATTCCCTTCAATACATGCAATAATGCCTTTATATCCGTTGCTGATCGTGCACATTATCTTCATTCCTTTTCTCAAATGTTTATTCCTCAAGACCTCTTTTATGCAATCAAAGTCGGCAATGTATTCCTTGGCCATTTCATAACCAAAATAATCTTGATGTAGAAAAGTATTCCAATCATTTCTTGTAGTTCTAGGAATTTGAATAATTTGTTCGGGAGATAACATATTACTGTGATACATCAAAAGTATCATTGGATGGTATTTTCTTTTTAAGTGGTGCATTGGTGGTTATTTTTCTAAAAATAGGAAAGAAGTTGATCTAGCTAATTGCTTTAGTCAAATTAATGCCAGATCGAAACCAAATGAATCCGTATTAATACACATTAAAGCGCTTTAATAAGCTTATTTATTAAAGTTTCTTCAATCGATCTACTTCAAGCTTAAGTGCATCAATCATTTCCTTCAATTGGTCAGATGTTGGAACATCATTTTTGATTTTTTCTAAATCAGAAGAATCAAGATAAGCAAAGAACAAATTTTGACCCAATACTTTATTGATTTTTAATAATACTCCTGTATCAATAGTCTCTTTCTCGAATATTTCATAAACATTCCTTCTAGAGTAGTTTATATGTCCTGCAAACTCTGTTACAGACAAACCACTCTTATTTACGGCTTCTTTTATAATACTTCCAATATGCACTGTCATGACAAAGCAATATTCATCAAATTACAAGAATGAAGCATCGAATATTAGAGCGTAATTATTTCTCTTTATGAGAATTATTATTTCTCAAATTGAAAACTAATTGTATTTTTGAGCAACCAAAATCATAAAAATTATGAAAAGATTAATAATTGTATTTCTTGTTGGAGCTTCTGTTACTTCCTGCACATCCGTAAAACAAATTGGAAAAGTCAATATGATTTCAACTAGGAATATTGATCCAAATCTCGACTATTCTCTAATTTCAACCTATTCGGGTGGAAGTAAAAGAGAACTCAAAAAATCTAGAGCAAAATCTATTGAAGATGCAATAGATCAAACAGTCAAAAAGGTTCCTGGAGGTGAATTTGTGATGAATGTAAAAGTTTATACTATTCATAAATTCAACAAAGAATACTTAGCCGTTGAAGGTGATGTATGGGGCAATGCGGGTAATGTTTCCTACAAAGGATTTGAAGTTGGCGAATTGGTTATTTGGAAATCAGCTGGTTCATACAAAAAAGGGACAATTACTTCGTTGAAAGACGATAAAGTATGTTTGATTAAAACAGAAAGTGGAGATATTGTGGAGAAGAAGTATGAAGAAATTTCAGAAGCGGAGTAAGTAAAAGGGATTTAATAAGTCCCTACTTCTCTTTCAAATTCAGATATGCAATAATTAGAATGATGCAAACTAATGCAATAAGAAAAAATAGTTGCATTTTATTTTCTGAAGTCAGTTCATGATTTTCTCTGTTGACTTGAGCAACGGTCAAATTAGATTCGACTATGTCGACATCTAGGATATTTATAAATTCCATTTGGTATTGATTATTTTAACGGTATCTGTGCCTTCCTTTTGAAGCCCATATTGGTAAATCATTTTCATTTTATCCTCCCCAACTTTTTGTATATGAGTAAAGACCCCAAAATGGAAGTTTTTTCCGTTCAAGAATTCAATATGGACAACAGCTTCTTTAATGCCTTCAAGTAATTCATTTAGAATCCGCAAATTCTGTTGGAGAGGTGCATTAACAAAGCTCATAGAATCGCGCAGCTTCTTTGCTTTATTGTTATTGAACCGAATACGATTCTCCTGACTAGCAAATTTTTGATTTGTGCGTTTTGGTTCGAATTCTTCTCCTGTAAGTGGGTCAATCATAGCTGAATGTTTTACAGAAACAAAGGTATTGAAGGGAATTTTGGTTGACAAATGAAAAAGGATGAAATGGGGAGAAAAGGGATGAAAAACATATATATTATTTACAGAATAATTCGATAATTTCACTTGCATGATTGTTGAATTCAAAGCTACCTCTTTCGCTTAGTTTTTTTAATTTAATCACATTCGTTTCATCCATTTCAATGTTTAAAGTGTCATTTAGTTCGGTATTTATTCTTTTGTAAGTGAAGCTAGGATTATTGACTCGTTCCTTATCAATACCATTTTGCATAAGACTTATAAGATTCTCAACAATTTGGGATTGACCTTGCATAAACAATTCGATTAATCTTTTCTTTTTATCTTTTCTAATCCAGTACCAGATTCCCCATTTTTTGCGACTTTCTCCGTCAGAGAATTTTTGATGTCCAGTTCCCAAAGACAAGACTCTAAGATTAGAAAGATCTTGCTTAAAAGCTTCTTGAGCTTCAATTATCCCTAAGAGTGTTGGATTATTTGCTATAATACCACCATCGACCTTATTACTAAATGTTTTTTGTAATCCGTGAAGATCTGTATACTCAGACGAGTAAGGAGAAAAATAAGTAGGTGCAGCTGAAGTTGCAAGAGCTGCTTTATATGCAGGTATATGGAAATCACGAGTAAATCTTGGATGATAATCGTTTTTTAATATTGACGGTTGTCCATTGAATAGGTCGTATATTGGAATACATATTGGAACCATGCAATCTTTTAGTCTAGGATCATTTTTGTTTTTCATGATGGAGCTAAACTTGGTTCGGATTAAGTTTTCAAGTGCATCGCGTTCATATGCAGCATAGCGAAATTGCCTGATTAAATTTTTCTTCTGCCCAAAAATCGATTGGGCATTTTGGATATATAAATCATGTAATTCACTTGCTGGTATACCTAAAGATAATGCGATAGCTAGAATTCCTCCAGTTGATGTTCCACATATTAAATCAAAGTTCTGATAAATCTGCCATTTTTTTTTACCGTCAGACCTTAACTTAGCCTCTAACTCAGCAAGTATTTTAGCAGGGAATATCCCACGTATTCCACCTCCATCAATAGAAAGTATTTTAAAAGGTTTCTGATCAGAAATTTCAGTCATAGTATTATTATCTAATAGTTTTATTTTGTCCATGATCATTTCCTCCTCCATGCCAATTGCCATCAATTAACCATAGCTCATAATAAAAAAGCCACTCTGGAATCCAAGGGATTACTCGGTCTGCAATGAACATTGTTTTTTTCCATTCACCAACACCACGATCATAAAGGCATAACCATTGTTTAGCTGTATTATAAACATGAGGGAGTTTCGTACTACCTGGAAATAGTGTAAGCTTTTCTCCAATAACATAAATATTTGGATGACTGCCTTCCTTATAATGCAAGCGTATTTTGTAACATTTGCTTAAAGCAGTTGGTTGAAATTCATACCACCATCGAAGCTCTCTATCTTTGATCTCCAATTTTGATCCAGGAAACAATGTCCTTATTCTGTGCGCTTGCAATGCAATGTTTAATGGTTTCGCCTTATTCATTTGAACCATCAAATTTGTGATTCTGAACCTTTATTCCGCCAGCGGCCCCAAGAAAACCCGATTTGGCCACTGTTTGTTTTCCTGCTTCTCGGATTAATTTTTCTCGCTGACCATAATCACTGAAGACTTTTCGAACAATATCATTTCCAAAAGGTTTTGACATCGACTCGCTAATCCATTGTAGACCAAGGTTCCGAGAATTAATTATAGTTTGAATATCTAGTTTGACTTGTACAATCCATTTGTAAAAATTTACTTCTCTTTCTGGATGAGTTTCCCAGCGATCAGCAAAATTTTCATCTGGGTTTACTGGATTTGAAATCCATTTTATTTTTTTTCCATAGAAGTTTTCACGTTCTTCAATGAAATAATCCATTCGACTTACGATCTCTGATAATGCTTCAAATACATCAGACTGATGATTGTAGGCTTTTGCTGCGAGAGTTGTAATAATAATTGAAATAGGTTTTGCTTCATCCCCTTCAAACATCATGTCTCGATGCCGTTTCAGAATTTGTACAACACGTTGTAACGGAAGTTTTGTGCGCTTGTTGTTTGGTACAGGATCAATGGACTCATTGAACATCTTTATTTCTTTGGTCAATGTCGCACGCATGAAAAACCACTTTCCATAACCAATTGGATTACTCTTTAACCATTGTATATGGTTTGTCTCACTATTGTAATTAGCCAACGTATTATCCGTTATGCGTAAAGCATATGATTTCCAGTCTTCTGTTGATGAAAAATTCTTGGATTCTGAAAGCATTATGTAAAAACCTTCATTGACAATACTCGGCAAGATATCCATATGATATTGCTCCGAATCAATTTTGGAGTTCTTTCTGTACTCCAAAGTCCAACAGCGTTTGCCCTCAGGGATTTTAAGCATTTCCTTATAAGTTTCGTTGGCAGCTAATTGAGCACCAACAATACTTTTAACATCTGATTGGGTCCATCCTGACTGTTTACCGCTTAACTCACAGATTAGATCAATGTCTAAATCATCGTCTCCATGAATCGGTTTGATCATCGTTCCTAGCATAAAAGAGCCTTGTGGACGGATTTTAGGTTTATATGGTTTTAGTAAAGACCCTTCTTTTGATAACTGATCTCCAATGGCCTTATAACTTGTAACGGCATTGTCGTATTGAGTTTGGGTGATATCGAGATTGTCAGTTAAGTCATTGAAGATATCGCTAAATTGGTTTTTTTGTTCTAATGTTAACATAAGTAGTAAGATAATTGTTATAACAAGACTAATTTAATGCCATCTTTAAAATGCTGTCAAATAGTTAGTTAAATGTGTTTTTTTAATATTTTTCTGACATTTATTTATTAATTTCAAGATTGAATAACCAATCCCCGAACATTTTGTTCGGGGATTTCTGTTAAGCGTACTGGATAAGTTCCCAGGTTACTCCTTTCCCATCATAAGGAGGCATTCTATTGCCTTTTGAGATGGGTGCAGTTGTTGTGGGATTTCCAACGACTTTCCAAATACCGCTTTCAGGACAGGTTTCTCCTGTACTGGCTTTGGTACCAAGTGGTTTACGTTCCATACAAATTGTATTGAAATTCCTGACATAGGGCCAGTACCTCCGGAGAACAATTATCGTCCGGTCTCCGTTCGAACGATAATATGATTTATTCTAATGAAAATAGCTCGTGAACTAATTGACGCATTACTCCAATAATTTTTTCATGATCATGGTTTTTAAATCCATCCATTAATTGATCAAGAGACAATTGTCCGTGATTGAAAGGAAATGATCGAAACTTATTTTCATGAAAGACTGCAATAGCCAAGTCCTCTTTTTTATAGTTAGTTAATTCTAATTCTAATCTTTGTTTATCTGGAGAAGTAATACCAACCATACGAAGTTCAATTACAGGTTTTTCTGAGAGTGCTTCTAGTATATTATCTAGTGTATCACAAAAGTCTTGAATACGCAATAATTGAAAATACCAGATAAGATAACGCCCTATTCTTCTTACTTGAAGACGTGTTCCTGGATTAAGGTCATCGAATGCCCACATTGTCAGAATTGCTAATTCTATCTTTTTAGTGACGAATTGGACTATATTACTTTTTGTTGTGGGATGAAAAGCCAAATCGTGAAGAAGTGCATACACATCGGCTTGATAATCTGCTTCTTCAATGATTTTTGGATACCTTCCGATTCCTTCTGTATTACCTGAATGAATCTTATGTGAATGATCATGGATAGACTCATGAAACCAGAATAAGCGAAATGCGGTTTTTAAATCTGATTCATCTGATATGCGTGTTTTTAAGGTATGAATCAGAGAATCTGAAAGGTACCATCGGTTATTAACAAAAAATTGCGTTTCACCTGCATCGAATCCTTTGTCAGAGAATGACGATTTAAGTAACCTGGTTTTATGTAATGAAGCGAGTTTTAGCCAATAATTTTGATGAAACAGGTTTCGTACACTTGATTGAGGAAATAGCTCGTCTATCCAAGAATCAGCTTTTTTCTCTTGAAGCATTTCTAGAAATGCTTTGACATCATTATGCAAATGCGATTCCAATTTCTCCCTAAATTCGGTAATAAACTTCTTTTCATTATCTGGTACCATCCGTTCAATAAATGGCTGACGTTGAATTACGAAAGTTTCTTGATATCCAATGTCAGAGTCTTTTTTATATTCGTAAACTGTTATTTCTGGGTGAATGTTTGGTTGAATTTCCTGGCCAAGAAGAAACGCTAAGCCTGTTGGAATTGCACTAAACAAATGTATACCGCTGATTTCAGGCAAGCAATTGGCTATCGAATCAATCACATCACGAAAAGCACTCGCATAGTCATTCAATGATTTTTCTGAAGTGAAAACATCTCTATGGGTTTCTTTTGTTGTGAGTGAAATTTCTTTTAATGGATCTATAATAATGTCATCTAATGATTCTATATGAATTGGGTATGAAGCTGAGCATGTTAAAATTACATCTCCTGTAGCTTTAAAGTAATCTTTTGGAACATTTTCAGAAACAATTTCGATCGAGGTAGGAGTTTTGGTCCATTTCCAGTTTTTCTGATCGTGGTGTTTCTGAAAAACTCTTACATTTTTTAGCCCAGAAACCAAATAACCTAAGTGTATGGCTAGAGGAATAGGTGCAAGACCAAAATAAGCTATAACTGCATTTGGATTTTCATTTAGCTTAGGAAGTACTTCTTCTGAGAAGTAGTCAGATTGGATCGTTTTACGTTCTTGCCAACCAAATCCATGTGTGTCTCCCAATTCTAGGCGAGTTTTGAAACGGATGATCTCGATTTCGGAAGCGTCTGCATTTTCTTGTAATGCTTCTTGAATTTGTGTATCACTAATTTCCGCTAGGATATCATGTGCGATCACTAGATATTTAATCTTATCTTTTTTCATGATGCCTGAATTGAGGTGATGGAACGATTGAACGAATGGACCCCATAATATCATCATAGCCTAAGGGGCGATCTTCCATTTTTGCATTAATCAAATTATTAATTCCAATGCGATTAAAGAAATCAGAATATGTAAACAATGGTCTTTTTCGAAGGCATTCTTCAACAAGTTGATTAATTTGAATAACATCCAATTGAATACCCCCTGTGAGAATTTCTAGAATTGTTCTGATTTCTGTTGATTCGGGTCTTCCAAAGAAAATCTCCAAGGCGGATCTTCTGAGTACTGCTGGATCAAAGGTATTAGATCGATTACTAATAAATATCACAGCGATTCTGGATTGTTCTTTCTCAAGCGCGTCTAGTTCTTTAATTAATGCATTGACACCAGAGCGATCTTCATGATGTTGATGGTCATTTTCTCTTGAATTAACGACATCATCTGCCTCGTCAATTACTAAAATGTGATACTGATGCTTCTTATCTGCCTTTACCTGATCGAATAGTGTTGTAATACGCCCAGAAAGTTCACCTACTAATCCACTACCTCGTAAATCAGAAGGTGCATGGTATACCATAACTTCTGAGTAGTTGAGTCTCTCAGAAAGTTTAGATGCTACACATGCTGCTAACTCTGATTTTCCGCATCCCACTTCTCCGCTTAATATTACTAATCTGGGGAGTCTTAATCCTCTGTCAAGTAGCGAGAGTCCATGTGAATGATGTTTTTTTTGCCAATTAGTAATAGAATCCGGGTTCATAACGAGTTCTAAGTGGGATAAAAGCAATTGTTTTTGTTCATCCATTCCAATCAGTCTATCAAATTGTTCAAATGCCTTTTTATAGCCACCGTGGTGTTTTTCAGGTTTTATATTTATTGCTCCCATTGCCCTATTTTATTTCGATTAACGCCATATCCATCTTTTGAATATGAGCCTGCATTTGATGTTGAGCCGTCAACAAATATCCCGTTGTTTCCCCAACCTTTGGACTCGAGATATTCCCCAACTTCTTTATTTCCATACCGACGAACAACAATGCTTACAGTTGTATTGGCAGGAAATTGACGATAGTTTATTTTCCCTGAATCATTATCGGAATGAATGGTTCCGTCTGACTTAACTTTGTACTCTAATGCAACTGTTTTTCTTGGTATACCATGACTAAACTTTAGTTGGAAGTAATCTAAATCTTGTTTTGTCATGATATAAAACAAATCTTCTTTCCATTCCTTCAATTGATTAGGATTAGCTTCAAATTGATCGAATCCTCTTAGATCAATCGCGCAGAAATCATCATAAATTTTTCCCATTACGTATTTTGCTCTGCTCTCCGTATAAGTGGAGCTTACAGATGAACTATATGAGTCACTCATTGGTTAGGCATCTTTACATTGGTTACTAATTGAATTCCCGAATAGTTCAATTAAACATTCAAGACTTTTTTGATCTTCTCCTTCCTGGTCATAACGAATTGCTTGTGTCATTTTGTCTCGTGCGTGCTCCAACCAATCAGTAAGTTCGTTTATTTCTAAAGCTCCCCATTTCTTGACTACATTGTTAGTGTCGTCAACCGGGTCAAGTACCGACCAAAATTGATTTTGATCAACTTTCGGATGCTTAATGAAATCGGTAAATACAATATTCTCTTTACGATAAATAACATCATAGAGTAATGAAAACCATCTAGCTAGTGTTTCTGCATATGTAGGTTTTACTGAACAATGATCATAAGCATAGGAGCACAGGAGATTGAGAAGAAAACTTGAAACTTCTGTTTTTCCTTCACCTTTTCCTAGAATAGTTGAGTCTGATTGTTGCTTATAACGCCACCATTTAATAAGTCGTATGCATTGATTGAAATGCACAACACCTGCAATTTTATCGCTTTCTACATTGCGGCTTTTTACAAATTCTTTATGCTTGAAGACTGATGATTGACGTTTTTCCCCCGTACTGCGGATTAGCTTTTGGATATTAGTAGTTTTTGTCTCAATTAAAGGAACTATGTCAAATTGTTGTTTCATTCCCTTAAAATGAATGTTAGCGGCACTTTTCGACTTTCCTATCTCAGATGCAGGCCACCGTTCCTTAAGATACTCTTTGAAAGTATCAATCATACAATTCAGAGCATTTCCAGAACTATCTTCATCTCTGAGTACAAACGCAATATCAACATCTTGGCCTTCAACTTCATCATTTCCTCTTAAACTTCTACGAAGTCCTGTTCTTACAGCAAAGGACCCAGAGTAAGGAGAGTCTAATATTGTATATCCATCTCTTTGAGAACGAGATTCTATGCAGTCACGGATTTCACCGGCCTTGATTTTAATTTCATCAAGTGTGTCTTTTTCTGTTGCAATGTAAACTACAAAACATTTTAGCCGTCTGTGAATTACGGCTTGATTTGAAATATTCATAATTATTGATTTATGCCTGATTATTTTTAAATAATTCCCAAACATGTTTTCCGTAAGGAGATAAGAAGCAGGTTTTACCTTCTACAATTGCTTGTAATAAAGGAATTCTGTCTGGACATTCTAATAGTCTTGCCTTTTCAAAGGAAGCTAGAACAAACAATTCGTTTTTACCGATTTTTCCAGATTCATCCTGCAAGCTTTTAAAATCAAGAGATATTGATTTCTCTTTAAGTGAAAAATAGGGTTCATTAAACATCTGACGAAGAATTCGTTTTCTTACCGTTGGTAAACAAAAACGCAATGGTGTCAATTGTTTTACGAATGATTTAAATACTGGGCGTTGTTCCCAAGGGGAAAGAATCGACTCTGCATTGCTGTAAAGACTTACAGCGGTTACATGTCCTAAAATGTCTTTTGCTGCTCCCTTTAATCCATTGTAGAGAATTGAAGTAAATACTCCTTTACGTAAGAATTCTGTAGCAGTATCATTTTCAGTTGTTGCAGCAAGGATTGTCACACCCTTTCTAAGTCTTGTAAAAAGAGTTCCATCAGATTCTTCATTTGCTATTCCACCGGCAAAGCAACAATCAAGGATTACCGTAACTTCCGGAATAATGGATTTATTGATTTGTTCAATAATCCAATCCATAGAAACTCCCGAATTATCTTTTGAGGTGTTGCTACCACAGATGAAACCGCCATCATCTGTAACATTTCCGTGGCCGGAAAAGTAAAGTAATGCCATTGTTGCATCTCGTTCAAGGAGGGATGAAATTTCAGCTTTTATAGTTTCATTAGTATTGTTTAGTGATTTGGAAATCGAAAAATTTGGATCTCCTTTTTCATGACATTGCAGAACTTCTTCCATCATGCTAACGTCATTTTCACAACCTTTTAATCTGTTGTAATAGTCATACTCATTCACTCCAATTAAAAGTGCTTTTTTTTTCTCGTACATTGACATTGTCTTGTTTTTTAATGTTTCAAGGCAATGATAAATGGGTTTTCAGAAATAAAATATCAAGTATTGAATTAATAGGATTTTTACTCCAGATGATGATCTATTCAGCGTATTTTTCCTATTTTCAGACAATTAATGTTTCCCTGTGAAACCATTACGAACAGCAAAAGCCACTAGACCTTTCTCAGATGATGTTCCGGTTTTATCACGCATTTTTTTTAAACGTGCATCTATCGCTTTCTTGGTAATATTCATCTTATCGGCAATTTCCTTAGAGGTATATTCGAGTGTTAAAAGTTCAAGTACTTTGGCATCATCATCAGAAATTGATTTTCGTATTTTTTCTTCAGGTGTATCGCTCAAAGTGAAAAAATCAGATGCAAAACCATCTGCTAATTTTTGGAGGACGTCATTAGGAAAATATTTATTGTTTGCAAGGATATGAGTTACTGCGTCAACGACATAACGAGCTCCTTTATTTTTTACAATATATCCATGAGCACCATGCCTTATCATTGCAGAAACATGAGCTAAATCGTCGTGCATAGTTAGGACAAGTACCTTTACCCTTATACTGTTTTTTTGATGTATTGAAGTATTTCTAATCCATCTGGTTCCGGCATGCTAATATCAAGGATAAGCAAATCTATTTTTTTGTCATTCAAAGCCTTTATAACCTCTTCTCCTGTTGTTGCTGATCCAAGGAAGTGCAATGAATCTCCGAAATCTTCTAATTCGGAGCGAATAGCATCAATAACTATTTGGTGATCGTCTGCGATAAATACGGATGGTCTTTCTTTGATCATATTATTGGTAGTTGAATAAATATGGTTGTCCCATTTCCTTTTTCAGATAGTACTTTGATAGTACCCTGCATTGCTTCAATACGTTCGCGTGCGTTTTGTAAACCGATTCCTTCAGCATGCTTTAATGTATTCTGATCGAAGCCAATACCATTGTCGCGCACAATAATGGAAAGTTGTTCTTCACTTCCTTCAAGAATTACTTCTGCTTCTGTTGCTTCTGAATGACAAAGAATATTGTGTATAAGTAATGAAATGGTTGCTAAAATGTCTTTTCGTGAGGTAACATTTGAAAGCAATGGTTCCTTTTCTGATTGAAAAGCGACTCTTAGGGCGGTGTTTTCAGTAATGTTATTACATAAGGCGGCGATGCTATCAATTAATCCTGTTTCGTTTACTCGAATATTAACCAGATTGCGGGAGATTGTCCTAAGGTCATTACAGGAGTCATCAACTAATTGTATAGCAGTAAGAAGCTTTTCCTGAGTTTCGTTACTAGAATCTTGGGTTTTCTTTCGAAAGGATTCTAGCATTATTTGTACCACAGCAAGTTTACTGCCAAGATTATCATGAAGATCTTTTCCAATATCCTTTCTTGTTTTGCTTTCTACATTCAGAGATTCTTCCAATACACGTAAATCCGATCCATGTACAAGATCTGTCATTTCCTGTTGTAATTGTTGCTCATTTAGTTCGTTACGTTTTTTTTCGAGTCTCATCTTATAAATCAATGCCATTGTCAAAACTGATACAGATAGTAATATCATGACAATGAACATAATTATTAACCACATCCGAGTTTGATTTTCTTTTGCTTTCTCTGCTACTTTTAATCGTTTCAGTTTTTCGTTGGAAATTTTTTCTTTACTCTGAGCCTTTTCTAAGAGTGATAAAGTTTCCAGGTTATTCAATGTCAGGAAATCTATACTGTCCCTGATACGAATGTAATCCTGGTTATATCGGAATGCTGATTCAAAATCCCCTTTCATTTGGCTATATTTAATGCACAAATCCATAAAATCTTTTCTCAATGAAAGACTGGATAAAGGAGTGTTTTTCTCCAATTGGGCCTTCCAGTATGTAGCATCGTCTAATTTCTTAGACCTTATACTAGCATCCATTAAACCGAGCATAGATGAAACTTTTAACACATTTTTGTCACCGGAATTTGCATTCTGAAATACTAATTTGTAAAGGAGCAGTGAACGTTCAGGATCTTTTTCCAGGTAAAGTTCTGCACGATTGAACCAAATTGTTGGCAGATAATCCAGGAAGTTTATCTTGTGACAAAGATCTTCAGCTCTAATAAAATGAGTGTCAGCTTTGGATATCTCTCCTAGCTGCTGATATACCGTTGCTTGATTTATGATAGATTCAAATATTCCATTTTGATTTTTAAGACCTGAATATATTCGTTCTGCGGTTTTGAATTCAACTAATGCTAATCTCGGGGCTCCTTGCTTTTCATAAATTACGCCTAAATTTTGATGGGATTGACCAATGGATAATGAGTCATTTAAATGTTCTGCAATTCTTAGAGATTGTGAGACGTAAAAAAGAGCCTTTTGGAATTTACCAATATGCATAAAACACATACCTAATCCATCAATCAAACTTCCTTTCATTGATTGTTGGTCATGTGTCAATGTTTGAATTCCCTTTTGAAAATGAACGATTGCGGAATCAAATCTTTCCTGTTGCTTGAATAGAAGCCCTAATTGATTGTGGCTGCTTGCAATATCCTTAGAAATACCGATCCTTTTCCGAATTCTTAAGCTTTCCATGAGATAGTAGTAAGACCTTTTATATTGTTCTATGTGTTTGTAGTAACTTCCAATGTCTGAAAGACTGTATGCCTCGGTTTTTTTGTCTCCTAATTTGCGGGAAATATTTAAAGCAATTTTGCCATATCTAAATGATGAATCGGGGTTGATATTTCTCCATTTCCAAGCGAGCTCAGAAGCATAAACCATTTTTAAATGTTTGGTTTTGGATTGAGTAAATTTATTTGATAATTCGCCGATGTCCTGGCAAAAACATGTTCCAGTAACCAACAGAAATAATATTACTCCAATTTTCATAATGCTATAAGCTTAGGGTTTTGCAAAATACAAAAAACAGCAGGATCTTAGATCCTGCTGTTAAAGACTTATAGCTTGGATCCCTCGATTGGTCGAGTATCCTTTTGAGCGTCTACAGTTCTGACGCGCTTTTTACCAAGTAAATTGGATTGTTCGTCGTAGAACTCGGCTTCAATGAAGCTTCCATTGAATTTCCCTAGGTCTGCATCTAATTCATCCGGGCCTCTTGAGTCTCCTCCAACGATGTAGGTAATAAGATAACCGCTGTTATCTTCTGGGTGAATACTCATGTCAGATACAGAAACAAAACCATATAGGTTTGTCTCTGCAAATGAACCCGCAAAGCAGTAGTCTTTTGGATCTGAACCTTCCTTATAAAGAAGATCTCCTTTTGCTGTAAACATAAAGTTGTAATTTTAATTTACACAAAGGTCAGAAGCTGCTTAGCGTTATACAATAGGATATTTACTACTAATTAAGGATTGAAATTGGGTATAATTCCTATGCGATTTCTCTTTTTAATTCTTCAATAAACTCTGAAGAATTAAGATCTGTGAATTCTAGTATTTTCCTATAAAAACAAGAACGTAACAGCTCTGAGAGGTTTGCAATTGTTTTGCCTAAATAGGAATGCTTCCCTCTTGAATCCATTTCATTGAGTTCTCCACTAGACCCATGTACGATTTCACTTCTTAGTTCATATGCCTTACTAAGAATGTTATATACTTCTTCCCGATCATATTTATCCGAAAGGAATTTAGAACATCTGGTTGCAATATTTCGTTTAATGGAACCCTCATTGTTTTTTACTAATAGAGCTTCAAATGCGATCATTAAGTCGATAACTTGATCTTCCTGTTCAGATTTTTGAATTGAGAAGAGGTATCGACGGAGAGCTATTTGAATCGGTTGATTTTCAGATTGAAGTAGATATCTTTTCCAATAATTTTTAATCTTTTCAGAGTCTTCAAGTTTGAGAATATATTCCTCTGAAAAATGAGCTGATACCTTTGGGTTAGTTGTAAATCCGGCCTGTTTGTATTCTTCTTCAACCTTAATATGACGAAGTGCATTAGCAACCTTCGTTTTGCCACACAAGAAAATTGTAAAGAAAAGATTTAAATCATCTAGTAATTTGAATAATTTTCTTGGGAATGTACTTTCATTACTTTCCGTATAATTGTATTCAATAATGAACTGTTGATTTTTGACATTGTATTCGATTCTCCTGTATATTTCTTCTAACTCTAAATCAGTACCTTTTCGAATAATAATTTGATCGCTCAGTTTAAGTTCGGTTAACTCGGAATTAAATCCCAGAAGAAGGATTTTGTCTTTGCGTTGAATTTCTTTCATTTTTCTAATATTTAATCTTTAGGGTCTTTGATTTCTTCTTGGGATGAATCCTCGGTTGTTTTGATCGGATTACGATTCTTCATTTTCTCTCTACGACTTGCGATTATTTCTGCAATTCTTTCTTCTAACTTAGTATTCTTAAAAACCTCTTTATTCTCTTCAGGGATACTTTCTAAGTACTGGACAATTTGCAAGATTTGGTTTTGAAAATTCTCAACGATCCTATGTGCAACCAAGTATTCATCTTCAGTTACCTGCATAGGTGTTTCAATGCTATTTGAATAATCGACGTAAAACCCTTTATTCTTTTGAGGATTCGCATTATCCCACCAATCAAATAATTCAGGTAGAGTTCTGAATAATGCTAGCGCTTCCTTTTTTGCTTCTCGCACAATGGTTTCTTCAGAACCTGTGATCTTAATTCTCCCCGAAATTTGATCTCTCGATTTTTCGACTAAGCCCATCATAAGCGACATGATAGGATACATTATACTTATTAAAGACGCCAAATTATGTTTGATTATATGATCAGTAAAGAATAAGTGGATTTTGGGAATATCCTTAAGTTTGAATCCGAAATGTTGAGCATAAATCAGAATTCCCGAGATAGATTGCTCGGTGGAGAGGATTAAAAGTGATACAGGGATACCATATTGTCCAGTTTCGGATGCAGCTTCTGCCGATTTTTTGTGCATTTCAGCAGATTCGAAGTACTTTTTTGCTGCTTCCAGGTATTCATCGGCTTTCATAGCCTTAAGGAAGTTACGTTCGATTCCCATTACGAGTAGTTTGTGTTTCAGTTTCTAGAACTAAAATAAATCATTTTGTAAATACTAGACAAGTTATTATCCAATCTTCACATTATTTAAGAATCATTTTTTTATACTCAATACCTAATCATTCTAACATTCAGTTCTCTTAACAGCAAAAGAAATCTTCATTTGTTTACCCTATGTTTACCCCTAAAATAAAAATTCCTCTGCAAACCATTGTTTACAGAGGAATTATTTTTTAAAAGTGACCCAATCAGGATTCGAACCTGAGACCTACTGCTTAGAAGGCAGTTGCTCTATCCAGCTGAGCTATTGGGCCAGTTTTTATAGTAATTGGCAATTACTTCGTTTATCTTTAAGTAGTCATCTGCTTTCCTGAGACCTTCCCGACTTAAGGTCGGGATGCTCTATCCAGCTGAGCTATTGGGCCTAATCATTTTTAAATAAAAAAGGGGATGATTGCTCATCCCCTTTTTTTTCGTCGGGGCGGCCAGATTCGAACTGACGACCTCCTGGTCCCAAACCAGGCGCGATACCGGGCTACGCTACGCCCCGAACTAGGCTTTTATTTCAACGAACTTCAATCGCTTTTGAAGTGCTTTTTTTCTTTTTGAGAGTGCAAAGATACTCATTTATTTCACTTATGCAAGCTCAAAAAAGAAAATTTCAGGCTTTTCACCTTTAATTATTGCGGAGAGAGCGAGATTCGAACTCGCGGTACCGTTACCAGTACGTCAGTTTAGCAAACTGGTGGTTTCAGCCACTCACCCATCCCTCCAAAATGTTACAAAGAACGTGTCTTAGGTCTTACTAAGACAGGCGCAAAATTAATAAATGCATCGTTCTATCAAAGCATTTTCAGGAAAAAAAATCAAAAAAATGATTTTGAGTCGCATTAAATGGAGTTAACAATTGGTTAATCTCTAAAAATCAGGTCTTTCAACTGTTCGCGTTGTTCTTTCAGATTTTGAAGAATTGCACTTCGTCTGTGCGCAAATCGGCCAAATCGCTGTTTTGAATTGAGATGTTTCATGTAGCGCATGAAGAAATGAGCAAATGTGCCAAACAAAGGCAAGACAGCTAAATAAAGCAGCGTTTGTAACCAGGAAAAATCAAAACAGAAATGTACGATCAATCCAAAACCGGCATAATTCAGCGGATACAAAACCAATCCCAGTAAAATGGATAGAGGAGCGTGGTATTCCACTTCCTTTGATAATTTTGGAACAATCCATCCGATAAACCAATAGGGGAGAACATGATGTACAAATCCAACTAAAAAGATGGGAACGGTACTGATTACAAACAGCCAACTTTGAATAAATTGACGGATAAATAATCCTGGGCGATACGGACGGTCTAAAAAATCGGGTTTAATCCCTAAAAACTGAAGTGATGCAGCTAATTTGGTTGTTTCAGTTTGAATATCATCCACTTTCCATGGTGCAGTCAAACTGTATTCCTCTAGTCTGTTTTGAACAGATTTCATGAAATTCATCTCGTCGCTTACCTGTGTGCGATTAGTGTATTTAGTGACGAAAAGTGTGCTTAATTGTTCCACCAAATCTTCTCGTGCAGAATCATCGAGTGTTACAAAAACGCGCGATAATTCAACTCTAAATCGTTCTGTGAGTAATTTTGCCGCATTTCCTGGGTTGATTTCATATTCTTTCCATAAATCATCAATCTCAATAGATTTCCCCACATGAACCAGCACTTTTCCACGGTATGAATCTGCAGAAATGTAATTGAGACCTATTGGAACCACTTTTAATCCCAATTTTCCTTGGTTTCTGCGTTCCACTTCCAAAGCAATACGTGCGGTTCCTGTTTTAATTTCACGTAATTTTCTCTCTAAAAAGCTGGTTCCTTCTGGAAAAACAACTAATATTTCACCTCGTTCTAATAATTCGTAACAGGCTGCAAAGGAATCTTTGTTGCTAACTCCTGAAACAGCTCCATCCGATTTTCGATTGATTGGAATCATTCCCAAAGCACCCAATAATTTGCGTTTGAAAGGTGAATTAAAGAAAGTTGCCTTAGCCATAAAATGAACACGTCTTCGATTGGCGAAACCTACCATCCAAGCATCCATTAAGGTGTTTGGGTGATTGGCGATAATAATCAATGGACCTTCTTCCTTTTCTAAAAGGTGTTTATTGATTACTCGAATTTCTCGGTAATAATGTCTGATTCCAAATGAAATAATCGCCCTTAAGATGCGGTACAACATAGCTAGATTTTGAACGAATTTACATATTTCCTAATTACGAATGCCGAAT
Organism: Fluviicola taffensis DSM 16823; assembly: GCF_000194605.1. NCBI lineage: Bacteria > Pseudomonadati > Bacteroidota > Flavobacteriia > Flavobacteriales > Crocinitomicaceae > Fluviicola > Fluviicola taffensis. The sequence goes on along the minus strand of NC_015321.1, from coordinate 455,335 downwards.
TGCGAGGATATTCAAAATGAGTGTATACTTTCCGATGATTAAACTTCCTTTGATAATAGAATACAATTATTGAAATTGAATTTTAAGATTATTCACTACAATTTACAACGATTGTTAACTCGAAGCAAAAGCGACATTCTAGAAGTAAAGCTCAAAAAAAGCGTTTACGTTTTGATTCTTCAGAATCAACACTTTTTCAGAAAAACAAGGAGTTGGCTTTTTTGCTTTATGGCTTTGAATAACGCTAAAAGGCAGTTTTGCTTACTTACCTCAGCATTTGACTTTTTGAGAAAGTCATGCTTCGTCTTCATGAGTTTTCCTCATTCTTCTGCCTTAGCAAAAAGTAAGAAGTATTACGTGTTCAAATAAGTATTGAATTTTCTGTTATAATTGTTTAGACTCGTTATTGAATCATTTAGATATTTCAACGATTATGAGACTAACTTCGCTATTTTGATTTTCTGCTCTGTAATCAATCAATTGGGCACTCATAATTCGCAATTCGTAATTACCTTTGCGTATGATTGAACGCGCGCTTTTTAGAAATTCAGAAACCTCCTTCCTTATTGGAATTGGATGCGAATCTGAGTTTGTATTAAATGCTGATCTAAACTGGAATGCGCTGGATGAATTTATCGATGTACATAAAGGAAAAACCTTATTTACAGTCATTAATTACCAACTTGGATTAGATATTCTGACAATTCAACGTAATCCAAATCAACTACCTTTAATGCGGGTTTGGATTCCAGAAAGCACGTTTTTGTACGAAGGTGTAAATGCTTATCTGTTGGAAGGAGAATACAATGAACTAAATCACCAATTAGCGGAAGAATTATTTGAAACAACGGAAGAAATTTCAGCCATTCAATGGACTGCGAAAATCGATCGAAAGAATTATTTAGAACGTGTCAATAAGCTTAAGGAACACATTCAATTAGGTGATGTTTACGAATTGAATTTCTGCCAAAGTATCGAATCGCAATCTGTTGAATTAACTTCTATTCAGCCTTTTTTTAAACGGATGTGGGATGCCAATCCAACACCATTTGCTGGACTAGTTGAAACGGAAAACTGGATGTTGGCTTCTGCAAGTCCTGAGCGATTCATTCAGAAAAAAGGATCAAAACTCATTTCACAACCGATTAAAGGCACTGCCCCAAGAGGAAAAACGGAATATGAGGATCAGGAAAATATTCAAGGATTGGAATCCAGTAAGAAGGAACGCGCAGAAAATGTAATGATTGTTGATTTGGTGCGAAACGATTTATCGCGACTTGCAACTAAAGGAAGTGTGAATGTAGATGAATTATGCAAAACATATACTTTTCCAACGGTTCATCAATTAATTTCTACGATTTCATGCGAATTGAGAGAGGAAGTAACTTTTTCTGAAATCCTAAAAGCGACTTTTCCAATGGGGTCAATGACAGGTGCCCCGAAAAAAGCCGCGGTTGAATTGGCGCAAAAATACGAAGGCTTTTCCCGTGAATTTTATTCCGGATCATTGGGTGTAATTTATCCAAATGGAGATTTTGATTTGAATGTATTAATTCGGACGCTTGTTTACAATCAGGAAAGCAAAAAAATTTCGTGTGGCGTTGGTGGAGCCATTACGATACTTTCTGATGCAGAAGCTGAATACGAAGAATGCAAAGTGAAAGTTGGTAAGATTTTATCTCTTTTTGGATCATGTCAGTGGTAATTGAATCAATTAGTAAATTTGACCTAGATCGTTTGAATATCTGTGTCGCCTGTTCAGCTGGATTGGATTCTACCGTTTTACTCGAAGCTTTGATTCAATTGGGACATAGTCCTAAAATTCTTCACATTAACTATCAATTGCGGGAAGAAGATAGTGAAAAAGATGAGGAATTTGTTCGTGATTTGGCGAAAAAATATGAGTTGGAAATTGAAGTAATTCATTGTCCGAAGGAAATTACGAAAGGAAAAGGAATCAACATCCAAGAAGCAGCTCGTAATTTCCGACATGCGCATTTTCAACAATTTATTCATGAAAATTCAGCGAATAGAATTCTACTAGCGCATCATCAAGACGATCAAATTGAAACGTTCTTCTTACAGCTTTTGCGCGGATCAGGAATTTTTGGTTTGGGAGGAATGCATGCTGAAAGAAAGGGGATTATTCGTCCGTTTTTGAGCCTGACAAAAGAAGAATTGCGTGATTTCGCTCTTGAAAATAAACTTCAATGGAGAGAAGATTGGAGCAATCAAGAAAATAAGTACAAGCGAAATCAGTTTCGCAATCAGATTATTCCGCAATTAGTAGAATCGAACCCGAATCTGATTGAATCAATTCGGACTATTCAAGAAGTGTTTCGAGAAGAACAGCAATCGATTTATGCGAATTTACAGCGTCGATTACAAGGATGGGAAAAGAGTTTTGTTATTTCATACGACGAATGGGATAACTTGACGGTTGAAGAACGAATAATTGTTTGTAATCAATTCGATTGGCCGTATTGGATGATTGAACGTATCCAAGAATTAAAGGAATCCAAACTTAGCTCTAAAATTGATAAGAGTCCAGTTTTCAGAACCAAAGACGGCTTTTCTTGGAATTCGAATTTGGAAGAAATTACTCATTGGGAATTCAAGATTGAAGAAGTTGAATTCTTACCTGATACATTTACGAAATGGGAAGCCTATTTGGATCAATCTGTTTCTAAGAACTCATTAAAAAAAGGCTTTTCTAGTAAAACAGATTTTATCTATCCAATTGGAATGTCGGGTAAAAGTAATGTGCACAAATTGCTGAAAGACAAAGGGGTTCCGGAACAATGGAGAAGTACGTATCCTGTTTTTTGGAGTGGAGGTCAAATTGTTTGGATTCCAGGTGTTACAGTTTCAAGAAATCACGTGTCGACCAATACTAGTGCTTTGAAAATCAGCGTATCACAAGGTTTAACTAATTTGTAACACTTTTTTTTTCTGAAATGTATTTTTGGAATTAATTTTTTATTAAATTTCGGATTGTACACTCTTAATATACCCCGATAATGGAACCAATTACAGTAGAGAAAGAGGTTGTAAAAGACTTGACTTTTAAACTTCTTGTTGAATTTGAACAACAATCAGACATTCGTGCGAAATTAGATGAAGCAACGAGGTTGGGGAACGGTTATCACCATAAAGTTGGGATAATATTTCACGATGATGAGGGTTTGAAAAGAGTCAATACAACGATTTGGGCAACTGGTCAAAAATACATTTGTTTGAAAGGAGGTATGTGGATTCCAATTGATCATATTGTGGAATTGAAGTTTTAGCTTTTCAAGAAAAGAAGATAAACTCTTATTGCCAAGCAGTTTTCGTTTCGTAGCTTTGGATTAAAACAAATCTAAAGCCCATGCGTAAACTGCTTTTTTTATGCTCATTTTTATTGCTAGGAAGTTCTCTTTTTGCTCAAGACAGAGTAAAATGGGATTTTTCATACAATCCAACAACAAAAGAAATTCAGTTGAAAGCTAGTATTTCAGAAGGTTGGCACTTGTATAGTCAGTATATCAATAATACGATTGGCCCAGTTCCAACGACATTTACCTTTACGGAAAATCCGAATGTAAAATTTGAAGGAGAAGTAAAAGAGCCCAAAGCGATTCATGAATACGATGAAAATTTTGAAGCAGCATTGGACTTTTTCAAATCAGAAGTTATCTTCTCTCGCAAGGTAGCAAAAGCAAAATCTGGAGAAGTAATCAAAGGTTATGTCACATTCATGGTTTGTAATGAAGTGATGTGTTTACCTCCTGTAGATATCGATTTTACCATAACAATTCCATAACACCAAATATGCTCATGAGAATTACTCATTTCTTTACATTGCTCTTTTTAGCATTAAGTTCTTTTCAATCATTTTCCCAAGTAGAGTTTCCTGAAGATAAAGTGAAATGGAAATTTACCGTAGAACAAAATGATAAATGTCAGGCAACAATCGTTGCGGAAGTGACCATTGTACCTGATTGGGATATCAACGCACTCGTTCTCCCAAAAGGTTCTTTTGGAATCCCTACAACTTTTGACGTTGTATCTTCCAAAGAATTCAAGTTAGTTGGTAAACAATCAGAACCCAAGCCAATTTTACACCATGCTGAAGAAGCAGATGAAGATCAGGCATACCATGTAGGAAAAGTCAAGTTCAAACAAAAAATTGAAATTTTATCCAATAAAGACTTTAAAGTCAAAATTAAATACGGATACCAAACCTGCAAGATAGATAGCTATTGCCTTCCTCCATTCGAGGCCGTGGCAACGGTTAATGTGAAATCATGTGAAGATGGAATAGTTGAGATTCAAGAAGTTGAAAATGAGACCACACAAACTCCTGTCCAAACAACTGGAAACAAAAAAAATAAAGACAATAATAATGAATCAGGTGAAAAAGGCTCTTCAAAGAAAGAAACTATTAAATCTGTAGACAACTCTTTAGATTTAAGCAATCTTTCTAATGGAGAGTTATTTGGAGTTGCATTTGGATTCGGTTTATTGGCATTGATTACACCATGTATGTTTCCAATGATTCCTATGACGGTTAGCTTCTTTACGAAAAGAAGTAAAACACGTAAAGCTGGAATCAAAAATGCAATGATTTATGCTTTTTCGATTATTGCCATTTTTATACTATTGGGTGTGCTTGTTGCTGCATTGACAAAAGATGCTGGAACTATCAATAAAATTTCTTCAAATCCCTATCTCAATTTATTCTTCTTTGCACTTTTGATTGTTTTCGCTATTTCCTTTATGGGAGCGTTCGAAATTAGATTGCCAAGTAAATGGATTAATAAAGTAGATGCTGGAGCGGATAAAGGTGGAGTCATCGGAATTTTCCTAATGGCTCTTGTATTGGTATTGGTTTCGTTTTCATGTACAGGTCCGTTTGTAGGTAACATTCTGGTAATGGTTATTGAAAAAGGAGGTATTGCGCCTATTATTGGGATGCTTGGCTTTTCAAGTGCAATTGCCCTTCCGTTTGCCTTGTTTGCCTTATTTCCAAGCTGGTTGAATTCACTTCCACAGTCGGGAGGATGGCTGAATACTGTAAAAGTTGTTTTGGGATTACTTGAATTGGCTTTTGCTTTTAAATTCTTATCCAATGCTGACTTTGCATGGCAGTCTCACATCTTGGAACGTGAAGTTTTCGTGGCAATCTGGATAGGTATTTTTGCAGTGCTAGCACTTTATCTGCTTGGATTTATTCGTTTCCCTCATGATGATAAAATTGAGAAGGTTTCGGTTGGAAGAGGGATATTTGGAACGTTTGTTATTGCATTTGTTTTCTATATGATTCCTGGACTTTGGGGAGCACCTTTGAAATTAATCAATGCTTTCCCTCCTCCACAATATTATTCAGAGTCTCCAAAAGGTTTAGGCGGAGGAGGAACAGTTCAAAGTAATGATATGGTGGAAGGGATGGAGCTTGGTCCTCAAGGATTGAATGTGTTTCACAACATGGATGATGCGCTTGCCTACTCGAAAAAAGTAGGAAAACCTTTATTCGTTGATTTTACAGGATTCACCTGTGTCAATTGCAGAAGTATGGAAGAAAGTGTTTGGGGAGAACCTGGTATCATAGAACATTTGAGAAATGATGTTGTTATTGTTTCATTACATGTTGATGATCCGAAAGAACTTCCAAAAGAAGAACAAAAAAATGTAGAATTGGTTCCTGGTAAATTCAAGAAATTGACAACTTATGGAGATAAATGGATGTATCTTGAAATAAAAGAATTCAATATTTCTGCTCAACCTTACTATGTAATGTACGACTCTGATGGTAAGCCAATGCGAAATGTCGGGTCTGCAACTTATGATACTCATAAAAACCCTAAGGATTTTAAAAATTGGATTGAAAAGGGACTTGAATCTTACAAGAAATAACTAAATTTTACCGTTTATCCATTGAAAACGATTATTAATAAAGTTTTAACTAAAAATAGTTTATCTAATTATAAAATTAAATTAACTTTGTACTGATTTAGGTGGTTAGGTTAGGTTGATTAGTGAATGGAGTTCGGACGCCTGTCTGAACTCCATTTATCATTTTAGACCATTCCGATGGAAGATACTTGATAAATCAATAGTTGAGCTATTGTGTAACTTTATTCTCTTCCTTTTTTTTCTTAAAGATCACCGCCAAATTTTTGATTCAAAAAACTTTTTTTACTATTTTTCGAGAATGAATTTAGATGCAGTTTCTTTTTTAATTGAGCAAAGTATCGCTGAATTAGGAGTTGATCCAGGATTATGTAGAAGCGACAAGCCTGGTCAATGGAATATAACCTACAAAGGTTCTACAGTGTGGATTGATGCTTTTAACTTTCCTCAAAATCCAGATAAATACTATTTCCAAGTAATGAGTCCTTTACTGCGTATTCCAGATCGCAACCAGGAGTCATTTTTTAAGAATTGCCTGGAAATCAATCATACCATGTATGGCTGTGCAATAAGCGTGAAAGCTGATTGGACGTATGTACTTTCTTTACGCGAAGCTGATAATTTAGATAAAAGTGAAATCGACGCAACTTTGGATCGCGTAGCGTTTTATTCCTCCGATTATCATGGCAAACTGACCTTTAAATTTGAGGGAAGTTGGGATCCGAAAGCAACAGATAAACCAGTGAATTTTAATTGAATCCTTAAGGAAAATACGCATTGACAAAAAGTACCATTTTGGCAACATAGTCATTAGCTTGTGTCGGATTCCAGTCTCCATGGCCTGCACCTTGATACATCGTCTTTTCATTGTAAACACCTAACGAATCAAGTGCGTTGTGTAAACGATCCATTTGAGTTGCAGGAACCAATGGGTCCAGTTCTCCATAAAATGAAAGTGTGGGAGGCGCAGAAGCTGTTACCCGAAGTGCAGGACTTACTGCTTGAATTAAAGAACTATTTTGTGTTCCGCCACTGATTAATATTCCGTAAGAAGGAGCGAAAATTGGATTGTTTAGATAATTTGGGTCCGTAAAATCAGCTGGGCCAACCGTATTGCAAATTCCCTTCACATGATGGTTTGGATCGTATCCGTAAGCATAAAGTAATGAAAGATGTCCCCCTGCAGAAGCTCCAAACAAAAAGAAATTAGATGAAACAGAATATTTTGGAAGGCTGATTTCGTTTAAAGCTAATTGAATGTCGTCGATTTGTTTTGGGAATGCTGGACTAGCCTGTGTAGCCAAACGGTAATTGATATTAATAATCGCGTGATTTGGGTAATAGACTTTCAGTGAATTTAACATTTCAGTGAAATCAGCTTTGTCGCCTGCTCCCCATCCACCACCGTGAATTAGTACAAATACTTTAGTACTTGAATTTCTATTTGCGGGCAGATAAATATCCATTTTTTGGTAATTATCACTCCCGTAAGAAATGTTCGTTAAATTATGAGCTTGAGTCACATCATAAGTAGTTTCAGCTGGTTTTTTCTTTTTACAAGCGGCAGTGAATAGGATTAATAAACAAAATAATGGTAACGCTCCTTTTTTCAAAAGGTTGAAATTCAAATGAGTCATGTAGATCCTTTTTTTGCTAAGATAAAGATTTTTTAGTTCGGTACCCAAAAGAATAAAGAGGCATATTCATCAGAAATCACTTCATGAAAAAGGGATGAATCAACTATTCATCCCTTTTGTTGGTGTACTTTATAAGCTATTCAATGACCAATCGTTGGTTTAAACGTTCCCCATTTGTTCGCACTTCAATTAAATAAACTCCTTTGGAAAGCCCTTCTAAGTTTAAATCGTATTTCGAAGTCAGAAGTTTTTCATCAATTGTTTTTACTACTGCTCCTGATGCATTGTAAACAGTGATTATACTGGAAACTTCAGAAATTTCCCGGTTTTCGAAAATCAGGCTTGTTTTTCCTGTTGTAGGATTCGGTACCGCTTGGAATCCACTGCTTGTTAGTGTAGAGTTGCCATTCTGAATGAGAGAATGACCGCCACCACCTGGCTCTGTATCAGAAATTTCGCAGCTTCCTGTTATTCTTCCAATTACCAGCATTCCAGTGTAGCGGATGTAGTTTTCCGTATATACGCGAATAGTGTTTAATCCGGAAGACAACGAGACCGTTACTGGTGAGGTAATTCCAACTGTATAATTGGTTGAGGGAGCGGCCGGATTGAGAGTTATAAATGGAGTCGTAGCTGCATTTAGATACATTTCTGCATAGTCATCTGATGCAAATTTATTAATAATGAGCTGATAACCACTATAAGCAGATGGAAGATTGATTTGGTATTCATACCAGTAATTTTGAGGCGCTCCTAACTGATTGGCTGGTTGAATACCGTTTGCTGAACTGGTTACCCAAAGTCCCGCTCCTGCAGGATCAAGTGCTGCATTGGTCGTATGTGTAATACAGGTAGCAAATGGTGTACCAGGTAAACTAGAACTCACCCATTCATCGTCATCCAGTCCTAGAGTGTTTAGTGTGCTTAATGTATTGTCATATCCCGTAGAAATATTCCGAGTGTAAGTTGGTCCGGCACAGGCCACATAAACCACTTGGCTTGTTTGTGTCCAGTTGTTTCCGCAGTTTTGCACGGCAAGTGAAATCAAATAATAATTTCCGCAAGTAATTGGCCCTCCAGATGCTGAATTAGGAATAGTATAGACAGCAGGGGAGCCCCAAGGTGAATTCCATTGTGTAGATCCTGGTATTGGATTTCCTGCAGCATCACACGGTTGAACCATCCAAAAATACTGATTGATTGGTAATCCTGGTGCAGAAGTACTTGCTGATCCATCAACTATAATCCCGCTATTCCCACAAACCACATTTTCAGCAGTGAATGACGGAATAAGTTCCCATGGACAAGGTGAATAGCCATTGTAAATCTTTAAATCATCCAATTGCATGGAGAGTTTTCTCCGACAATTTCCTCCTGTAGCAACACCATGTTGAACGTATTGTAAGTTCTGAACAGTTGTTGGCATCGAAAAACATTGAGGAGACCCTGTGATATGAGTAGTCATTGCAGCATCAGAAAATATACTGATGATTCCTCCCCAGTTATCAGTGCGTTGTAAACGAACATAATAATCGGTATATGCATTTGGGATACTGATACCTGTACTGGCATTATTGAGTAAAGTAGTTCCATCTTTGTATCCCACGTATATTTGCCAATTGTTATTCTGCGGACAGCAAAAAGTGGAGAATGGGGAACTTGGATCACCGATATAACAAAACAAAGCGTCTTGGTTGGTAATAGTTCCACTAAACGCAGAGCACTCGGTCAATTGACCTGTTTGAGTATACCAAGTATCGTTGTTGTTCTCTGTAAAAGACATCACCAAATGGGAAGGTGCATTTCCACCAGAAAGGTTGATTTTGCACCCCGCAACGAAAGCATTTGCTAAAGTAAACGGAAGAGCTTTTACAATTCGTTGTTCACGACCTCCGCTGACATTTGTATAGTTCATTGTTCCAGAACCAATTGTCACATAGGGAGTATGATTGGTTTTGTCAACAGAAGTCCATCCTGTTGAGCTGGAATAATCGTCATAAAAGTCTGGTGTTGAACTACATTGTGCACTTCCAATCAAAGGTAAGCCGGTTAGGATAATTGCTACGAATACTGATTTTTTCATAGTATAAAGAATTAAAATGAATAGTTGTCTAAATGTATGATTCCTTTTCGATAGAATCAAATCCACTTTAAAAATTAACAGAACAGAGTTGGAAAAACGGTTTAATAACTTCTTTAAAAGAAATTTGGAATGAGTGTCTGGATGCTAATCGAGCTATAGCCAAAATTAAAGGATACTAAGCGTAGTTGAGTTGTTAACAAATTTTGGCATCAATTTTGTTTTGTCCTGTTTTTTCAAACACATGCGGACACTTTTACTTTCTTTTATTCTTTTTGGATTTGCTCCAGTTTTTGGTCAGGTTGTTCTTGGTACCTATGGTGCTCAACAAGTTTTTGGTGCTGTTTCCAGCTTGGGAAGGGAAGTGGTTGGTGCTATTGAATACAAGAAATCCAAAGAAGAAAAAGAACAACGTGAAGCCGAATTTAACAACTTCATTGTGCAGGCAGATGGATTATTTGCAGAAGGAAAGTATAGTGAATCAGTGGTGCTTTATAATCAAGCTTTGAGTCTAAAGCAAGATCAATATCCTAGAGATCAAATTGCAAGATGCAACGCGGAATTGGCGCGCATCAATCGAGAAGAATACCAACTTTTGATTGATAAGGCTGATAGTTCATATACTCAGTTAAATTTTGATTTGGCGATTGAAAACTACAATGCGGCTCTTGCAGTCAATAATCAACAATACCCGAAGGATAAGATTAAAGAAGCAATGGAGGATAAGGAACGTTGGGGAAAAATACATTTCAGTGGTTTACTGATTTCAGATACACGTGAAGATGATCTGTCTTCCAGAGCTTATTCCAACGATCCATATTCCGATTTTATGAATCCAGGTAAATATGGTGTCATTAATAACTCTCTAGTTTATTCGAATTATCAAACTCTTGATGGTATTGCAGTTCCAGCAAATATGAGACTGGTCATTTATAGCGAGCCACATTTCAAAGGAACCGTTTTGGTAGATGTTGTTGGCCCTGCGATTATCAATAATATAACTAAAAAGAACGCTCAGGCTTCTGAAGAAGTTCAAACACGTGAATTTAGCACACCACTTCAGCAAATATTCCCACAAACGGTGAGAACCTGGAGTGTGAGTGATATGAAATCCTGGATCAAGGGCTCCATGGAAATTACAAAACTTTAAAACATTCCAATAATGAAAGTAACGATTACAATCCTTGGAATTATTTGTTCTTCGACTTTAACTTTTGCTCAAAACCATCAAAGAACACCAAGCGCATCTCCCGTTTTTGGAAATGAGCCAGTGGCTGTTCGGGATGTGCATAGTTCCAATACCGTATCCGAAGCCGTTTCGATAATCAACACTATTCGTGGAGGAGTGAATGCCGCTACACAGGAAACAACTTCCAAACGAACTTTAACGGAAGCAGATTATCAAGCTCTTATAACTAAGGCTGATGATTTTATGCTGCAGCAGAAGTATGATGCCGCAATCTTACTGTATGAGGAAATCCTGAAAGATCGGGATGATTCATCTGCAAAAGACCGCATATTGGAAGCTGAAGCACTCCGATCAAAAAAGCAAAAGGAAGACGAACAGCGCAAAAAAGATGAAATTCTCCGAGCAAAAGCAGAACTGGCTTTATCCGATAAACATGATAAGAATACTGTTCACTTTACTGGAGCTTTGATGTCGGATGAATCTTCTTCCAAACATTGGACGAGTGAGGCATTCAATAAGAAAGATCCTTACTCGAATTTTTTGCAACCTGGGAAATACAATGATCTTGTACATGATCTTCAAAAGGCAGTAGATTTTACCCTAGATGGTATTGCGATTCCGGCAAATACGCGTTTGATTGTTTACGCAAAGCCCAATTTCACTGGAGAAATTTTGTTGGACGTTACAGGTCCTGCAATTGTTAATAATGGATACAGGATCAGTAACAAGCGATTTAAAGAATTAAGCTCAAAGCAGTTTCATGATGCACTTCAGTCTAATTTTCCGCAATCGGTTCGAAGTTGGAGCTCCACCAATATGCATACATGGCTGAATGGTTCGATGGAGATTCTTTTGGAGGTCGTGGAATAAAGTGATTTGATCAACTCTTTGGACCGTTGTCTGAGATTCTTCCATTCTAATTAGCAATTCGCAGTCAGGAATTTGTAATTTTGAATAATGAAACCTGAAATGATGCGCAATACCTTTTTACTAATTTTTATTTTCGTTAGTTCGATTAATATTCTGTATTCTCAGGAAGCTGAAAAGCTAAAAAAATACCAATCACTTGTTTCTAAACATACGTATTCCAAAGGTGATACCATTGTGGTTGGTGAAACGGGGAAGAATGTTTTCAGTGCAAAAAAGAAATACGCAGGAATTTTCATCAAGGACAAAAAGAATGTCTGCGGGTTTCGCGAATTGGATTCGGTGATTTCTGGATCACAGTGCATCATCAAAAATATTTTATCCTTTCAAGAGCATTGTACGTTTGAGTTTAAAAATTCAGTTGTTTTCGAATTACAAGGGCCCAATAATTGGACTCTTTATATGCCGATTGACAAAGCGCTTCAAGCAAAAGAATTGATTGTTTTTACCAATCCAAAAAAAACAAAAGGTATTGATTTATTGGATGAAAGAGCTGTTTTTTTGCTGAATTTGGAGCAATCAAAAGGAACGTCTGCAGATAATGCATTGAAGTATTGCAAAATTGTAGATCCGGCGAAGGGGAAAGCGTTTGAACTAAATTTAAGTCAGTTTGAAAAAGAGAAAGCTGAATGGGTGAAAAAGTTGGATTTAGCTCGGAAAGGCGTTCAGTTGAAAGATACTTTTATTCTTACTTTACCAGCTTATTTGAGTAAATATGCCTTTGATAAAGGAGAATTTCAAATTGTAGACAATCCAACTGTTTATGGATCAAAAGCATTGACCTATTCTGGAGATACGAAGGTGGTTTTTGACAATTACAAAAGCTTCACAACCTTAAAATCGGCAAAAGAAAATGCAGATTTCTTTTTAAATGTCAATACGGCGGATTACAACGGGAACAGAAAGGCTTATACTCAGATTAAGGCCATTTGTACTTCGATTACCAAAGATCCCAATGTGTTAGTAACCTCCGATAATCCAGGAATTAACATTCTTCACTTTACGATTTTGGAAATGTGGATGGTTGATTCGGAGAATTTAAACTACAATTATATTGGATCTAAAAAGTTGAAATAAGTATTCTCCTTCTAATCATTTTCCCAATCTATTTTCCAGGGTTTTAAGTTAAAAATAAATTATCCAAATATTAATTTGATGTTAATTCACAAAGTGTTCAAAAGTTATTGCTTAAAGCAAAAATAAAAAGACTTAACTTTGAAAGGAAAATAAAACGAGTTAATTAAAGAATATTTTTAATTAGCTGAAAATGAAAACAATAAATAATGTCAGTACCTGTTAGACTTGTTAAAGATTTGATCGAATTCTCTGACACTATTCCTGATAATCAAGGAGTTGGATTGAAGGTGTTTTCTTACGGAAAAATCAAAAATACCTATTGGTTGGCAAAGGATATTATTAAGACCGTTGAAATCATTCAATACCGGAATTTAGAAGATTATTTCAGCGACGGCTCTGGTGATCCTGTTTCTCGATTATTCGGGCGTACTAATCTGCCAGCTGAGATAGAGTTTTTTCTAAATCAGGAGGAGGAATATCCATCGTTGTTTGTTCATTAAGTTTGATTGTCTCAAAATTCCATCAAGGAATATTTATTGGAAATTACCAATTGTAGCTGTGTTTATTATTTTTGCTTGGGTGTCGATAGTTTTGCATTCAGAGCATTGGAATTCTTTGGCTGACGCTTTCCTATTTGTTACTTTTTCCTCAGATGATCAAGAGCGATTGGAAATAATCAAACAGTTTTGTTTCTATAGTATTAGCATTCTGTCAATCTTGTTCCTCCTAATTAAAAATAGAATTAGTAATCTAGTTTTAGTGATAGTAATGCTTCTGAATTTAATATTGATAATCCCTTTTAATTTTATCAGAGACCCTACAGAGAACTTTTAATCATTATTTAAGTTAACTTAACCAATCTTTGATTCTTTTCACGGCTGTTTTGTCTATACCTTTTAGAGAGACATTGATATTTTTCCTAATAGGATTTTTCTTTTTCCTATAATTCGCAATTAAAGGTTACTGATGAAATCTAAGCGCCTAATTTGAAAAAGCCGTATATTTGAAAAACATAATTCTATACCATGAATGGGTTATTGACATTACAAGAGTTTTACGCAAGTATTCTGAATAAAGGAACATTGGAACAGTTTTCTCACTTGTCTAAAATGAGCCATTTCAATGTGTTTAAACGCGGACAGATTCAATGTGCTCGTATCACGGAATTACACAGAACCGATTTTCATAAAATATCTCTAGTTGTAGGTGATGGAATCATTCATTTTGAAGATTCTAAAATTCCTATTTCAGGTAAAACACTCGTTTTTTATCACCGAAATGTACCTCATGTTTGGGAACCAGTTTCTGAAGATCAGCAAGGTTCTTTTTGCTTGTTTAACAACCATTTTATTGAAACTTATTTGTTGGATACGCTTTTTAGAGATACACCATTGACAAATATGGCTATGAATCCAGTTTATCCTTTAACAGATGAACAGGCAACTATTTTTGAATTTATTTTTGAGCAAATTCATTCTGAAGTGGAAGGTGATTATGTCAAAAAATACGAGGTAATTGTCCATTATTTGCACCTTTTGCTTCATCAAACGAATAAAATGTGTTTTCAGAATATTCGGGAAGATAAGAAGCCACAGGCTTCCGTTGCTTTAACTGCTCTTTTTATGGAAATGCTTGAAAGACAGTTTCCTATTGACTCTTCAGATCAGTCGCTTGCATTGAAAAAGCCAAGTGATTTTGCAGAACAGTTATCTATTCATGTCAATCATTTGAATCGTTCCATAAAAGAAGTTACAGGCAGAAGCACCACTGAAATTATTTCTTCACGCTTGGCAAATGAGGCCAAAGCTTTGTTGCGTCATACAGATAGTTCTGTCGCTGAAATTGCATATACATTAGGTTTCGAACATCCTTCCAACTTTAATAATTTTTTCAAAAAACAAACACAGTTGACTCCCAAATCATTTCGAGGAGTTGTTTCGTGAAAGAACGTTAAATATTTGATTTTCATAATTAATTGCATGAATTGAATAAGTCATTTTTTTCCAGTTTGGGACATCTTTGCATCAGAATTTGACCAAATAGTTAAAAAGCAACAAGATTGACACTCGTATTAGGCCCCAATTATAGCGAGTTTAAAAAAGACAAAATTTATGATTGTATTGAAAACAAACCAATTACTAACTGTATTATCGTTAGTAATTTTAGCTTCATGTAGTTCAAAAGAGGAAGCCCCAGCTGGCGATGTGATAAAATCATATCAAGTACTTACTTTAGAGCCGCATTCCACAACCTTACAAACAACTTACCCAGCAACTCTTGAAGGAATTGAAAATGTAGACATTCATCCGAAAATTGATGGATTCATTGACAAAATTGCTGTCGATGAAGGACAGTTCGTGAAAAAAGGTCAATTATTATTTACCATTACAGCACCCCAATACGAACAATTGGTTCGAACAGCTCGAGCAACTGTAAAGAGTGCTGAGGCAGGTGTAAGTGTTGCGCGTTTGCAAGTGCAGAAGACCAAATCGTTGGTTGATAAAAATATCGTCAACAAATATGAGTTGCAAGAAGCTGACTTGACTTTGCAGACACGTTTAGCTGAGTTAGCTCAAGCAGAAGCGAATTTGGTGAATGCAAATGTGAACTTAGGCTATACGCGTATTTCAAGTCCGGTGGATGGTGTGATTGGTAGCTTGACTTTTAAAACAGGAAGTTTGGTTTCAAGTAGTATGGCTAAACCATTAACAACGGTTTCCAATATTTCGAAAATATACGCTTACTTCTCAATGAATGAAAAGCAATTGTTGGAATTTATTCGAAATACAAAAGGAGTAGATTTGAAATCTAAAATCGCCAATATTCCTGATGTTTCATTGGTTCTTTCTGATGGTTCTCTTTATCCAGACAAAGGAAAAATCGGGTCCATTAACGGATTGATTAATGCTCAAACAGGTTCTACAAGAATCCGCGCAACGTTCTCGAATACTTTGAGTTTATTGAGGAGTGGAGGAAGTGCACAGGTATTAATTCCACAAGAAGTTTCCAATGGATTTTTGATTCCGCAACGCGCTGTATCTGATGTGCAAGGAAAGAAATTTGTTTGTTTGGTCGACAAAGGAGATGTTATTCGTATGGTGAACATTGAGGTGATGGAAGCAACTAGTGGAACTTTCTTCATTGTTACCAAAGGTGTAAAAGCTGGAGATCCAGTTGTTTTGGAAGGAGTTCAGTTCCTAAAAGACGGAGTGAAAATCAAATCCGTGAAAGCAGATTCGAAAGCGGTATATGCAGAATTGAATCAGTAAGATTCAAACCAGTTACATTCAATTCTTAATAAGAAAATATGTTTAAAAGATTCATAGAAAAACCCGTATTATCTACGGTTATCTCGATATTGATTGTGATTCTTGGAGTTTTAGGCTTAATTGCTATTCCAGTTTCTCAATATCCAGATATTGCCCCACCAACTGTTCAGGTTTCTGCTTCCTATCAAGGAGCGAATGCCGATGTAGTACTAAACAATGTGGTCGTTCCGCTTGAAGAGCAAATCAATGGAGTGGAAGACATGACTTACATGACATCTACAGCTGGAAATGATGGAACAGCAACGATTACGGTGTATTTTAAATTGGGGACTAACCCCGATTTGGCAGCGGTAAATGTTCAAAACAGAGTTTCCCGAGCTACTAGCTTATTGCCTGCGGAGGTAAATCGAGCAGGAGTTGTTACTACAAAAAGACAAGCAAGTAATTTATTGATTTTCAATCTTTACAGTGCCGATTCGACATACGATCAAACCTTTCTTCAAAATTACGCGAACATCAATTTGATTCCCCAAATTAAACGGATCAAAGGTGTTGGAGATGCAACAGCATTTGGTTTGATGGATTACTCCATGCGAATTTGGTTGAAGCCAGATGTAATGGCAAGTTACGGATTAGTTCCAGACGATGTCAATAAAGCTTTGGCCGAACAAAATATCGAAGCTGCTCCTGGTCAATTCGGAGAGCAAGGAAAACAAAGTTATCAGTATACCATTAAATACAAAGGCCGCTTAAAAGAAGATACCGAATTCAATGAAATTGTTATTCGAGTAGGAGAAGATGGTGAAGTATTACGCTTGAAAGACATTGCTCGTATTGAATTGGGTGCTCAAAGTTATGCCAGTTCTGTGCGTGTGAATGGCAAGTTTGGGCTTGGAGTTGCCGTTAATCAAACTGCGGGGTCGAATGCGCAAGAGGTGATTGAAGGAACTTTGGCTGTATTGGATGAAGCAAAAGCTTCTTTCCCGAAAGGAGTAGAGTATACAACCATCGTAAATGTGAACGATTTCTTGGATGCGTCTATTGAAAAAGTGTTCCATACCTTGATTGAAGCCTTTATTTTGGTGTTCTTGGTGGTATTCTTGTTCTTGCAAGATTTCCGTTCGACTTTGATTCCTGCAATTAGTGTCCCAGTAGCCATTATTGGTACATTCTTCTTCCTCAATCTCTTTGGCTTTAGTATCAATCTCTTGACCTTATTTGCCTTGGTATTGGCCATTGGTATTGTGGTCGATGATGCTATTGTGGTAGTAGAAGCCGTTCATGCGAAACTGGATGAAGGATACAAATCTTCCAAGAAAGCAACCATTGATGCGATGGATGAAATTACGGGCGCCATTGTTTCAATTACTTTGGTGATGGCAGCGGTATTTGTTCCAGTCAGTTTCATTGAGGGATCTACAGGAGTTTTCTACAAGCAATTCGGATTAACATTGGCAATAGCTATTATCCTTTCTGCTGTAAATGCATTGACTTTAAGTCCAGCTTTGTGTGCTTTACTTTTGAAACCGCATAAAGATGATCACGGGAAGAAAAAATCCTATATGGCACGTTTCAATATAGCTTTCAATACTTCTTTTGGTAAATTGACGAATCGCTACAAACGAACAGTTTCTCTTTTCAGTAGAAGAAAATGGATGGTGGTTGTTATTTTAGGAGCATTCACAGGTTTGTTGATTTGGGGAATGAAAACCACTCCAAAAGGATTTGTACCAGCAGAAGATATGGGAACAATTTTCTCTGATATTTCTTTAGCTCCAGGAACTTCGCAAGAGCGAACAGAAGAAGTTTTGACAGAAATCGATAGTATTGTTCGAACGATTCCTGAAACAAAATTCACTCTTCGGGTAGTTGGTCGCTCGATTATTTCTGGGTCAGGAAGTTCTTATGGAATGGTCTTCACACGTTTGAAATTGTGGAATGAACGCAAGCGTGATGTAAAAGCAATTATTGATGAATTATTTGCTAAAACTGCTTCAATCAAGGATGCTAAAATTATTTTCTTCTCACCACCAACCATTCAAGGGTTTGGTAACACAGCTGGATTTGAGTTTCAGTTGCAAGATAAATCGGGTGGAGATATCAATGAATTCAATACTGTAGCACAAAATTTCCTAGGAGCTTTAGGGCAACGACCGGAAATTAAATATGCGACGACTTCTTTTAATCCGAATTTCCCACAATATCAAATTGATGTCAACGTGCCTCGTATCAAACAAGCAGGTTTAACCGTTTCCGATGTGCTAGGAGTTCTTCAAGGATATTATGGTGGAGTTTACGCTTCCAACTTCAATAAGTTTGGAAAGCAATACCGCGTTATTTATCAAGCCGAAGCCGCAAGTAGAAAGAATATTCAAAGTTTGAATTCGATTTTTGTTCGTACTCCTTCGGGTGAAATGGCTGCAGTTTCAGAATTCATCACCATGAAAAAAGTGTACGGTCCACAAGTGATTTCTCGCTTTAATTTGTTTACTGCGATTGCTGTAAATGGTACTCCGAATGACGGATATAGTTCTGGAGATGCAATGAAAGCTATTGAAGAAGTAGCAGCTGAGAATCTTCCAGCAGGATATGATTATGAGTTTTCGGGCTTAACCCGTGAAGAAAGTTCCGGAGGAAATCAAACACTCTATATTTTCTTGTTAGTTGTTGTCTTTGTTTACTTCTTGTTGAGTGCTCAATATGAAAGTTATATCTTACCCTTGTCAGTATTATTCTCTCTTCCAATTGGTTTGGCAGGAGTATTTATTTTCGATAAAATATTTAAGATTGACAACAATATTTACACACAAATTACCATCGTGATGTTGGTTGGTCTCTTGGCTAAAAATGCTATTCTAATTGTAGAATATGCGCTCGATCGCAGAAAGAACGGAATGAGTATTGTTGATGCAGCAATTAGTGGAGCAACAGCCCGGCTTCGTCCAATATTAATGACTTCTTTCGCTTTCATCTTTGGTTTGTTGCCATTGATGCTTTCAACAGGCGTTGGGGCTGCAGGAAATACTTCCATTGGAACAGGGGCTGTAGGAGGAATGTTGATAGGAACCCTATTTGGAGTTCTTGTAAT
Source organism: Fluviicola taffensis DSM 16823 (assembly GCF_000194605.1). Taxonomy (NCBI): domain Bacteria; kingdom Pseudomonadati; phylum Bacteroidota; class Flavobacteriia; order Flavobacteriales; family Crocinitomicaceae; genus Fluviicola; species Fluviicola taffensis. The sequence goes on along the minus strand of NC_015321.1, from coordinate 436,173 downwards.
TCCTGTTTTATTCATCGTGTTCCAAAGCTTACAAGAAAGGGTGAAACCTCTTGAATTTGAGACTTTAATCGAAGGTGAAGGAGAAGATCAAATCTCACATTAAATGAAAAAACACATGAATATTAATAGAAAAATAGTTATTGCTTTATTTGCGTTACTACTGATTGTTTCCAGTTGTGTGACAACTCGTTATGAGCGACCAGATGATGTGAAATCCACAGAATTGTATCGCGATAACGCATCAGAAGATACCACATCAATGGCAGATGTAGCGTGGGACAAGCTTTTTTCCGATCCGCAACTACGAAGTTTGATTGAGAGAGGTCTTGCTCAGAACTTGAATTTGAAACAAGCTGTGGAGCGAATCAATGCAAGTCAGGCATATTTGAAACAAAGTAAAATGGCGTTTTTGCCTACACTTCAATTAGATATTACTTCAACAGATGCAAAACAATCTCAAAGAGCGGTAAACGCCCCTCCTGGATTATTGCAATTGACCACACATACCAATCGACTTCAATTGGGCACATCTTGGGAAGCAGATATTTGGGGGAAATTACGGAGTGCCAAAAGAGGAGCTTTAGCTGGAATGTTACAGAGTGATGCATCTAAAAGAGCCATTCAAACACAATTGATTGCTGATATTGCAAATGCTTATTACAACTTATTGGCTTTTGATAAGCAATTGAAGATTACTCAAGAAACGATCGAAATTCGAAAGCAACAAGTTCTCACATTAACTGCTTTGCAAGAATCAGGGAAAGTGACAAGTGCTGAAGTGTTACAAAGTGAGGCCAACCAATATGCTGCTGAAGTAATGGTTCCAGATTTACAAAACAAAATTTGGCAGGCTGAAAACTTAATGAATTACTTATTGGGACAAGGACCAGGGAAGATTGAGCGTGGTGAATTGGATACGCAAGTAATTTTTGCCGATTTAAGATTAGGAGTTTCCTCTCAGTTGTTGAAAAACAGACCGGATGTTCAAGCTGCAGAGTATTCTTTTATATCGGCATTTGAAAACACGAATGTTGCTAAAACGTATTTCTATCCATCGTTGACATTAACTGCGAATGGTGGTTTTGCTAGTTTTAAAATTCAGGAAATTTTTAGTAAATCACTTTTTTACAATATTATTGGTGGCTTGGTTCAACCAATATTCAATAGAGGTCAAAACAAAGCGCGTTTGAGAGCAGCGAAGGCAGAACAACAAGTTGCATTTTACAATTTTCAAGATGTGATTTTAAAAAGTGGGATGGAAGTCTCAAACGCGCTTTTTTCCTATCAAAATGCTACAGAAAGAGAACTTATTCGCAACAAACAGATTGAATCTTTAACAACTGCTGTGGATAATACACGAGAATTACTGAGTAATCGTTCTGAGACGAATTACACAGACGTATTGAGCTCGGAACAAAATTTAATTGCTGCTCAAATGAATGGAATCAATGACAAGTTGGATCAATTGCAATCTGTTGTTAATTTGTACAGAGCACTAGGTGGAGGTTGGAAATAGCTGACTTATCAATGAAGTTAAATGGCAGTTGATTCAATAGTTAACTGCCATTTTTATTTGGATTAAACAGCAACGCTCTGAGTGATGTTGCGTTTTGAATAAGAACTGATTACTTAATAATGACCTCCATGAAGCTTCCGTTACTCTTTTTCCTTTTTCTCCTTTCCGAATCGATTTTTGGTCAGTTGACGGTGAGTTCTGTAACTTCAACGGTGAGTACTTGCCCCAACAATGGAGGAATTACAATCACTGCCTCAACAACGAATCCTCCGCTTACTTACAGCATTGTTTCCGGACCTGTTATTCAACCTATTCAAACCAACAGCTCGTTTACTTCTCTTCCACCTGGGAATTATACCGTTGATGTAGCAGATGCTGCAGGAAATCATTCTCCACAATCGATAACGGTAACAGGAACTTATTCCATGATTGATTTTGTGCCTTCTAAAGTTGCTCCATATTGCCCTGGAGATAATACGGGGAGTTTGGTCGGAAATTTGGTTCCAAGTACTGGTTTAGCGCCTTTTACGTGGCAATTGATCCCTGCATCAGGAGTTCCCACACCGACTCAAACAAGCTCTTCTTTTCAAAATCTTTCTGCAGGAAATTACACTATTAAAGCAACAGATGGGTGCAATAATTTGAGAACAATTGCAGTAACCATTCAGGATGCTCAAACAGATATGATGTTTGGAAGTGATCTGTCGTCTGAAAAGATAGGGTGTGATACCATGCGTATTTCATTTTATCTGATGATGGATAAATTGCGTTATCCGTTGAATTACCAATATAGTACCTCAAACGGAAATTTCAACTTGACAACCGAGACAATCATCGACTCGTCTCATTTGGATACGCACGGCTATATTCAGATTGTACAAGATATTTCCGGACTTACGTACGGAGATTATATCCAGGTAGCAGTTACCAATGCCTGCGGAGATCAGATTGTTTCACCTGTTCAGAATACCTATCCGTTTATCTTTTATCCGAAATACAGTTTTAACCAGTGTGGGAATTCGGTGAATGCAGTCTTTGAAAATACCCCGAGTGTTTTACCCTACCATACTTTTCTGAAACAGCCACTTACTTACACATTAACAGATCTCGCTACAGGTTTGGTTACTGCTTCAGGAACAGCTTCTGGTGGTATGCCGATTGCAGGTGTGGCTATGCCAAATCCATTGGTTCCAGGAGAAAGTTATCATTTGCTAATTACAGATGGCTGTGGGCAAACGTTTGAACAGGATTACTTGATTCCAGGTGAAGCACCTCCCGTTATTATAAACGGGGAAGTTGTTTATGATGCTTGTATAGATTCAGTTGTTGGTACATACAGGATTCACACGAGTGGATTTAGCACGAATTCTCGTCTTGTTTTACTTTCAGGTCCAGCAACACTTGGAAGTACTAATCCGGAATTTGCCTATTCAGATACCTATTCCTATCCTGATACCGTTCCTGGGGCGGATTATTTTTTCCTGAGTAATTTGGCTATTGGAACGTATACCTACAAAGTTATTGACGACTGCGGAAATGAACTTCCAGGAACATTTATCATTCATCCACAGGATGTGACAAGTTTGGGGTATGATCATAGTTATCGCAGAGGCTGCCCTGGTGAAAATAAGATTTATTTTACGATGCATGGAGGCGGGTATGTCATTATACGTGATATTGTAAACGATACGATTCTCGATGAGGTACCCTTTAGTTATTACGGTGCATTTAATAATGATTCGCTCTTAAATTTACCATCTGGGCCTTATGAAATTACATTTGAATTCGAAGGTACTCCTCAGTATGAAATCAATGATACTCCGATGCCTTGTGCCTTGATCATTGACACAATCACTATTGAACCGTATGAGTTTCCGGATGTTTTGACAAACAATACGATTCTTTGTAATAACAGTTTACATTTAGAGTTGATTCCCGATACAAGTAAAGGAGTGGCTCCATATCAATATGAGATTATTGCAGGACCTGAATTATTTCCTCTCCAATCGAGTAATACCTTTTTGGTTAGTATTCCTGGAGTTTATACCGTTCGAATCTTTGATGCTTGTGGAAATGCTGCGTCTAAACAAGTTACTGTAGATTCAATTACGTTTATTGATCCACAAGCAATTGTAGACTGCAATAACACACAAATTATTTTTCCCTCTTCAGTTCACACCACCTATGAGTGGATTACACCTTCAAATCAAGTGTTTATTGGAGATAGTTTGATTCTTTCGCCCTTAACTCCAGCTGATACTGGGATTTATCAAATCTCAAAAATCGTCAATATCAACGGATGTGTAGATACTTTTTTCATGGATTATCACGTAGTAATGAATGGGCTAATCAATCACGATTATTTTGTTTGTACAGGAGATTCTATTTTGATTTCAGGAGTGTATTATTTGCCAGGAATCTATAGCGAAGTATTGCAATCAGTAAATGGATGTGATAGCATCATTCAAATCTCTGTTTTGATATTAGAATCGCAAATTGATACGAATCATGTGGTCATCTGCTTAGGAGATAGTTTGGAAATTACACCATCTATTTTTGTCAATACTTCTGGAGTTTATATTGATTCACTTCAAAATGTAGCAGGTTGTTATGATTTTACCATTACGAATCTGTTTGTGAGTGGAGCTTCATCACTAGTGGATTCTATTATTTGCAGTGGAGACAGCGTTCAATTAGGAAATCAGTATTATCAAACAACGGGAATATATACTGATACTCTGGTCTCTTTTTCAGGCTGTGATAGTATTGCCACACTTGACTTAACAGTGCTTCCACCCAAATTTTCAACAATTATTCATGATATGTGCGTGGGAGAGAGTTTTATTCACAATAACATTCTTTACACACAAGCAGGAACTTATACGCAAGTATTTCCTACTAGTACCTGCGATAGTATTGTTACGATTCAGATTAGTCTCTATCCACCGATATCAATCAATGCAACTGCATCAAACGTATTGGATGTACAATACGGAAATGTAATTCATTTGAATGCACAAACTACTGGAGGAACAGCGCCTTTTAGTTACTTTTGGTCGAGTGAAGGTAGCTTGGATGATAACTCCATTCACAATCCAATGACAACTGTTGTTAGTTCCAATTGGTTTGCTGTGACAGTGATAGATAGCAATGGCTGTATTGCAATTGATAGTATTTTTATTGGTTTGTCTGAAACATCTACTTTGTATGTGCCTAATTCCTTTACACCAGGAACGGGTGATGGATTCAACGATGTTTTCCGAGTGAAGTATACCAATATTTCAGAATTCCATATCCTCATTTTTGATCGATGGGGAGAAGTGATTTATGAGTCAACCGATGTAAACTTTGGTTGGGATGCGACTTATCGTAAAAAGGTTGTTCAAGATGGAATTTATGTCTACAAAATTTCAGCACTTGGAAAAGACTTTGTGAAATACGATTTGACGGGTCATATAACGGTTCTTAAGTAAGTTGTTAACATCATCCATGCATAGATAATTGAATCGAATTCAATTCAAATTCACGTTATATTACTATGTTTACCCAACTTAATATACAGAAGAATGAAAAATTTAAAATTAATTGCTTTACTTGGATTAGGATTTATGACAATTCAATCATGCTCTAAGGAAAGTGAATTGTGCCAGTGTACTGACATGGCAACAGAAATATTGAAAGGCGAACGTGATAAAAATTACGATGGGTCTTTCCAAAAGGAATACGTTAAAACGCATAAGGCAGAAGAAACGAAATGCGAGAAAATATTTGGTGGAAGCAAGGATAAAGCGAGCCAAGAAAAAATGCGTAAAGAAATGAAAGAGTGTGGTAACTACGAAGAGTTTAAAGAAGAATCTATCAAGCAGATGGAGAACTTTAAAAAGACAATGCCAGAACTTGCTCCTCAAATCGAAGAGTCAATCAAGCAGTTGAAAGCTGAATAAGATTTCAATCAAGTTTAAAAAGTCCAGATTTCGTTCATGCGAGGTCTGGACTTTTTTTGTTGCGTAACTCCACTCCTGAAAAGTTTGGGAATTCGAACCATTTTTATCTTTTGAATTTAATTTTCAAATCGTCAATATAGGTGATTCTATTTGTTGGGTTATAAACAAATATTTTTATTAAATCACCTTGGTGAAACTCTTTTGGAAGTGTGTAAATGTAATTTATTTCGTCCCATTTTTGAGTTTTTCGAGATAAGTCTGAAATTGGAATACCATTCCATTGATAATTAATATCCTTTCCGGACAATTCTATTACAAGTTTTATGTCAGGGTTTATACCTGTTTGGAAAACTTTCAGATCGATGGAAACTTGTTTTAATGAGTCGGGAAGGCTTTTTATTGGGTATTCAAAAGTAATGCTAAAGGCTTGTTTTTGTCCAGTTTTAGAAGATTTTCCACCTGAATATGATTTTTCTGAGCTAAGAGTATACATTTGTCCCCAAGGAAGACTACCGTCACAATCATTAAAAAAATCAAAGGGTTTTGTATTGGAAAACGCAACGGATTTATACGCTTTTGGATAGAGCCTTTTTAGCTTTTCAGCAACATTTTCCGCAATTATCTTTCTTCCATTTTCAGCATAGTGCTCAGTGGTCCAATTTCTGTCGATATATTCAGAATCAGGAATGCTCTCGAAATTATCAACTACGATTGTTGTAGTTGATTCATACCGCTTTTTCAATAAATCCCTGTTTTGCTTCATTAAATAGATCAATTCCTTTCCAACTAAAGAATCAGCCATTTCAGTGTTTTCGGCCATTAAATTGAAAACGAGCTTCCAATTTCGTTCCTTCGCCAAATGCACAATCTTGTCAAAATCTTTGATCCGTGGATTTGTTAATGGATCAATTTGAAAAGCATACGTTTTAATGTAGTGACACGCGAGTTCTGTTAAAGGAACATTAATCAAGCCATCTCCATTTTTGATTCCCTTTGCAGCCATTCCGGCATCCCAATCAATGACATTATTGTATGGAAAAGGTTTCGGAAATTTTAAGATGTCTTTTTTCCATTTATCTTTAAATTGAACTTCTCGTTCTGCATCTGTTTTGATATCATAACCTCTAAATGTCAACAAAAGTCGATTGTATAAAGGTGGATATGGTTTCAATAATACGATACTCTTCTGCAAGGGTGTTTCAAGATTTGAATAAATCCAGTTTGCATTAAACGACCTTAGATTTAACGTCACGATAACGGTCTTAACAGATGATTTCTCGGGAATATTTCTCAATAATTCGTAATAAATTCCTGCGTGACTGGCTTCTTTCGTTATAGAACCAACTTTTTTAGAAGGGAAATAATCACCAATAAAATCACTAATTGCTCTTTTGTCAATATCATCTTCTCGGAATGTGATGTTTGATGATTCACCCAGATAAATGATCTCATCTTTCTGTTGAACTACATTACGAACAAGGTTAATGACACTTGAATGTGTTTGGATATCTTGTTCGTAAAAGGTGTATTTATAGATGTAGTTTAGACCAACTAGTAACACAATCAATAAGAGAATTTTATATCCAAGAGTTTTATACCTATTCATTAGTCTTAGAATTGAAAATAAATAAAAGGAAAGTTCTCTACACTGGAGAACACAATAATTAAAAAGATCATAGAAGTATATAACGACCATCGAACAATGGAAGCTCTTTTAGTACACCAAAAATCGAAGCGCGTATTAAACAATACAATGTCGATAATGATAAACAGCCCTAAAAACAACCATGCTTTGGGTTCAACAGTGAAATTATCTACGGTATTCAGATTGTGAATGATTGATTTGAAAATGGTTTTCACTTGTTGAAGATCAGATGCTCTAAATAGAACCCAGATAAAACTCACAATCACAAATGTTTTGATGATTTTGAAAATATTCCATACAGATTGAAGAGCCTCATTCTTGATTTCACGTATTTTAAATAATCTGTTGAAGATATTTTCAGAAATGTAAACCAAGCCATGAGCAAGTCCCCACAATATAAATGTCCAATTTGCTCCATGCCATAGCCCGCTCACAATAAATACAATCAAAATATTGATCATCCAGCGTTGAATTTTCACTTTATTCCCGCCTAATGAGAAATAGACGTAATCTCTAAACCAAGTGGAAAGTGAAATGTGCCAGCGTTGCCAAAATTCGCCAATACTTTTTGATAAATAGGGAGTTTTAAAATTATCCATCAGGTTATAGCCCATGACTCTAGCACATCCAACCGCAATTGTTGAATATCCAAAGAAGTCACAGTATATCTGAAAAGAATACAAAAACAATCCTTTTAAAATACTAAAGGTATTGTAGCCTGATGGGTTGGCGTAAATTTGATCAACATAGACGGCAATATTATCTGCAACTACCATTTTAATGAAAAGCCCAAATAAAATCAATCTCAAACCGCGAGCTATATTTGAATAATCAAATTTTTTCTCTTCTCTTAATTGAACAAGCAGATTTTGAGGACGCTCAATGGGACCTGTAACTAATTGCGGATAAAACATAACGTATAGTGAATAGATCCCAAAATGTTTCTCCGCTTTTTGATTGCCTCTGTAAACTTCAATAACGTAACTCAAACTCTGAAAAGTGTGGAATGATAAACCTATGGGTAAGATGAAATTGACGACACGCTCTGGATAGTAGAAACCAAATTTATGGCTTAACAACACCATGTTATGGTTGAAAAAATCGAAGTATTTAAAGATGAATAAGACCAAGCATGTGGATACAATACTAATGACTAAATAGGCTTTTTTCCTTTCGGGTCTCGTTTTTTCAATCCAAATACCAGCAATGTAATCAATGATGATAGTTACAAATAAGATTAAAATGTATTGTGGTATGAAAAACATATAGAATATGCAACTCGCAGCTAACAAATGAACCCACCGATATTTGTGTGGAAGCAAATAAAATAACACAGTTACAATTGGGAAAAACAACAAAAATTCGAATGAATTGAATAACATATCTCTTTGTTTTATTTTTTTGTTCGAGGGAAGCCCTGATAATAAATGTCTTAAAGAATGCTTTCGAGAATAATTTAAGTTCGATTTCCAAGGTTCGATTCGAAGATACTATCTTGCTACCAATTGAGCAAAGATTCTGTTTATTTAGATAAAACTAGAGTTTTGAGTATTGTATCCCATTTTTTTAATTCTTGAACCTTTTATCTCTTTTAATTAATAGAGGTTCATAAATCCAGCGTACAAAAAAGCTGTAAGAATCGTATTTTACATTTGTGGGAATTCCCGCAACTAATCCCACTTTTGAAGTTTTGGAAACGGTTAGTCGCATTTGAGGTCGTAAAACAATTGAAGCGAAATCTTGTGCGAATAAACTATTGATTTCTAGTCCAATTACGCTGTTTGTGGTCGGAATCGCATAATGAATACTCGCATTCAAATGGTAGAAAAAATCAGTTTTAGTGGAACGCATTTCTTTTTCCCATTCTGGGCCAGTGATAAGCATGGTGTGGATGTTGTTTTTCCAGCTTTTTGCCACAACCAAAAAAGGATGCATGAGATTGGCTCTTACGAATGACTCTTTCCCATATTTATTGAAAGAAGTGAGTTCGAATTCATTCAAATAGCCAACTGCGGCGGAAGTATTGAGACGTGGTGCAACTAGAAACGTATATTGAGTCGCTAGTTTCAATCCGTCCAACCGATTTCCAGGTAAGGGTTCTTTTTGATTTCCTGATCCTATAGAGAATGTAAAGGGAATTTCTACTTCAAATCCCAATCTATTGATGGGTGCGAATTCATATTCAACCAAGGTCGTTAACTCAATATGATTGTTCAAATGAGCACTGCCAAAACCAATATTCCATTCCTTTTCTCCTTTTCGTGCACCTAAATCGCGAATTAAATCTACAAATAAAGGTTCGATGTGTTTGATCTTTGCAGGAAGTAAGGTGTCGCTTGTTTGAGCGTTTATCTTTAACGAATGTAAGATGCTTGTGATTACAACGATTGAAACCAAAAATTTTCCCATAATCTGAATTTGATAACGCAAAGCTCCAATCCAAATCTGAAAAAAAAATGGAATGATTCTCCTTAATTCGTGATTAGGGATTCGTAATTAGGAATTAAAAGAGGGATTCTTTGTATTTTCGTTACTGGTAAAATTGAAAGCAGGAATCTCTTCATGAAAAATAAAATCACAGAACTTTTTAATATAAAATATCCCATAATCCAAGCAGGAATGATTTGGTGTTCGGGGTGGGAATTAGCTAGCGCAGTTTCAAATGCTGGCGGACTTGGAATAATTGGCTCTGGATCAATGTATCCCGAAATTTTGGATGAGCACATTCGTAAATGCAAGGAAGCTACGCAGAAACCGTTTGCAATAAATCTTCCCATGCTTTATCCTAACATTGAAGAACATATTCAAACGATTATTAAACACCAAGTTCCCATCGTTTTCACTTCAGCAGGAAATCCGAAAACATACACTGTACGCTTAAAAGAAGCTGGAATAACAGTTGTCCATGTTGTTTCTTCTGCAAAGTTTGCTTTAAAAGCGCAGGAAGCTGGAGTAGATGCTGTTGTAGCGGAAGGATTTGAAGCTGGCGGACATAATGGTCGTGATGAGACCACTACTTTTTGTTTGATTCCACAAGTGAAAGCGGTGATTTCTATTCCGCTGATTGCTGCTGGAGGAATTGGAACAGGAAGAGGAATGCTTGCAGCTCTAACTTTGGGTGCGGATGGCGTGCAAATCGGCTCTCGCTTTATTGCTTCTCCCGAATCTTCGGCACATCAAAATTTCAAAGATGAGGTATTGAAAGCAAAAGAAGGCGATACGATGTTGATGTTGAAAGAATTAACACCTGTGCGATTACTGAAAAATCGGTTCTTTGAACAAGTGGTTCAAGCCAACGAATCTGGTGCTTCGAACGAGCAATTGATTGAGCTTTTGGGAAGAGGCCGCGCTAAAAAAGGAATGTTTGAAGGCGATTTAATCGAGGGAGAACTAGAGGTAGGTCAGATTTCTGGCTTAATCAACGAAATGAAACCTGCTGCTGAAATAGTGACTGAAATTATTACAGAATTTACGGTTGCTTTGAATGAACGAAGCGACTCCAAATACACATTTTAATGATCGATTTTAACCGATTTAAGTTAGAAAACGGACTAACAGTTCTGCATCATTTTGATCCTACCACACCAATGGCAGTGATTAATACACTTTACGATGTTGGAGCAAGAGATGAATCTGAAGACAAAACAGGTTTTGCACATTTGTTTGAGCATTTAATGTTTGGTGGTTCTGTCAATATTCCTGATTTTGATGCCCCATTGCAGAATGCTGGAGGAGAAAGCAATGCTTTTACATCAAACGATATAACGAATTATTACAACGTATTGCCAGTTCAAAATATCGAAACAGCACTTTGGTTGGAAAGTGATCGAATGCTTTCTTTGGGTTTTACACCAAAGAGCTTGGAAGTGCAACGCAATGTGGTGATTGAGGAATTCAAGCAACGTTACTTGAATCAACCTTACGGAGATGTGTGGCTGGAATTGCGTCCCTTGGCTTACCACAAGCATCCTTACAAATGGGCAACTATAGGTAAAAATATTCAACACATTGAGGAAGCAACGATGGATGATGTGAAGGCCTTTTTTAAAGCGCATTATCATCCAGCAAACGCCATTTTATGTATCGCTGGAAATATTTCATTGGAAGAAACAAAACGCTTGGTTGAAAAATGGTATGGAGATATTCCCGCATCCTTGAAGCCAGAGCGCATTTTACCCAAAGAACCAGTTCAAACCGAATTTCGGGAATTGACTATTGAGCGAAAAGTACCGAATGATGCCTTCTATTACGCTTTCAAAATGCCTGAAAGAAGAAGTTTTGAATATTATGTAACGGATATCATTTCAGATGCATTGGGTCGTGAAAAATCTTCTCGTTTGTATTTCAAATTGAAAAAAGAATTGAAATTAGTGACCTCCATCAATGCTTATATCACAGGTTCATTGGATGAAGGATTACTCATTATCGATGGTAAATTGAGTGATGGGGCTTCTTTCGAAGACCTTGATGCAGCACTTTGGTCGCTTTTAGAGGAATTGAAAACCGAATTAATGCCAGAAACCGAAGCTTCTAAACTCTTGATTAAAATTCGAACAGTGAAAGAATTCCAAGAACAAGGTTTGTTGAATCGTGCAATGAATTTATGTAACTACGAATTGTTAGGTGATGCAAATGGAGTCAATGAAGAGAATGCATTGTATCAAAGTATTACGCCCCAGCAAATAAAAGCAGTTGCAAATCAGTTGTTTAAAAAAGAAAACACCTCCGTTTTACGCGTTAAATCTATCAAAGAATGAGTTTTAGAAGTCAGCAACCTGAAACGAAACAGGTAGATCACATTTCGTTTGTTAAACCGCAAATTTTTGATATCACTCAGGATGTTAAATTGCTTTGGATGCAAGAGGTTCCAAATGAAACGGTGCGTTTGGATTTGTTTTTTGACGCAGGAATTACAAGAGGAGGTAAAAGTATTCCAGCAATTGTACATAGTTTGTTATTGTCAGGAACGAATGAATTATCATCGGTAGAAATCCATGAAAAAATTGATTCCTTAGGAGGGTTTTTAGACACGGATATTTCCTTCGAAACTGCGGTGGTGAGCATTTATTGCTTACGTGAACACATCCGACCAATTTCGAATATTGTTGCCAATGCTATTCAAGAATTGTCTTTTAGAGACAACGAAGTGGAAGACGTACTGCGTTCGATGAAACAGCAATATGCCGTGAATCAACAAAAAGTAAAATATGTTGCGCAACAGCAATTTAGAAAACAGTTATTCGCTTCGAATACCGATTATTCAACGATTTCAGAGGAGTCTGACTATGACGATATTAGTCTTTTTTCGTTTAAAAAATTCTGGAAAGAACATTATCTGAATGGACTTACCCGCATGACATTGGTGGGGAATTTAGAATTGGATGATGTGGACGCATTGATTGATTTGTTTGGTAAATGGGCGGTTGATTCAAAAGTGAATTATGCTAACGGATTTGAATTTCAAGCACAACGTTTGGATTTTCCTAAAGATGGTGCCGTTCAATGTGCTTTGAGAATGGGACGCTTCTTATTCCATAAATCAAGTCCTGATTACATCGATTTTCAAGTTTTGAACACCATTTTAGGCGACTATTTTGGATCGCGTTTAATGTCGAATATTCGTGAAGATAAAGGATATACTTATGGAATCGGCACTGGAGTAATGGACATGAATGAAACTGGATATTTTGTTATTGTTACTGAAGTAGGGAAAGAGGTTCTGGATAAAACGCTTCACGAAATTAAATTCGAATTGGAGCGCTTGCAAACAGAATTAGTTCCAGAAGATGAATTGAATTTGGTGAAAAATTACATGTTGGGTCAGCTTTTGAAAAGTGCAGATGGTCCGTATGCTATGTTGGACATGTATAACAGCGTTGATATGTACAATTTGGATTTGTCGTTTTATGATGATGCCATTCAGAAAGTAAAAAATATTACTGCTGTTAGAATTCAAGAGTTAGCGAAGCAATATTTGAACTTCGAAGATTTTTTAATCATTACTGCAGGTTAAAAACACAACGCATTCAGAATTTGTACGTTTTTAGTGTATAAACTAAAACAACGTTTTTTACGTTATTGACTATATGATTCGAGTATTTCTCTTAGTAATTTTAACTGCATTATGCTTTAAAGCAAATGCTACTCACGTAATGGGGGGTGAAATTACTTGGAAATGCACTGGAAATGGATACGTCTTTCAATTGGTTTTTTACCGCGATTGCAATGGCGTAGATATCAATCCCGTTTCAGAGAATTTAAAAATATGGAATCATCCATCATTGGCGACCATTCCTGTTTTATTCGTTAGTAGAACGGATATTTCCCCAAGTTGTACACAAGTTACTGGTTCACCAAATCCTCTTTCATGTGGTTCAGGAGCAAATGGCGGAAACGGGGTAGGAGCAATCGAAAAAATCATTTATCAATCTAATCCAGTTATTTTGTCAGGTGTTCCGCCATCACAAGGTTGGATCATAACCTATAGCAACTTTTCACGAAATAGCAGCATCACGAATTTGTCTAATCCAACGAATTATGGAGTAACAGTTCGCGCTACGATGTATGCAATTCCGGGAGCTTCCGCGGGTGTTTGCACCGATAATTCTCCGCGCTTTTTGCAAGATCCGTATTTGGTTCTTTGCGCTGGTGAAAACTACGAATACAACATGCATCCAATAGATGAAGATTTGGATTCTGTTGTTACGATTCTAGGAGCTCCGATGGATCGCATTGAAGGAACAACCTATAATCCACCAGTAGATCCTGACTTTGTGCCTTATGAAACAGGATTTAACGCATTTAATCCAACTCCTGACGCCACATTTAATGCAGGAAATATACCCTTGACACTTGATTCTCAGAATGGTCATTTGAGCTTTCGTTCGTTCACAATCGGTGGATTTGTTGTGAAAGTGATTGCTAAATCGTATCGAAATGGCATATTAATAGCTGAAGTGGAGCGTGAAATGCAACTCATAGTTACTAATTGTGCTGCGCCAAACAATGCTCCTGTGATTAATGGGCCTTTTGGAGGGCTTTACGAGACAACTGTTCTTGCTGGTTCTTTGGTCAATTTCACCTTGACAGCTACAGATGTGGAATTTTTACAAGATGGAACTCCTCAGAGCAATTATTTGACTGCTAGTGGATCACAATTTGGCACCAATTTCACAAGTGTAGGCGGATGTGATGTTGCTCCTTGCGCAACCTTAAATCAAACTCCGATTATAACAGGCGTTCAAGGTGTTTCAACTAATTTTTTATGGCAAACAGACTGCGCTCATTTGGTCGATGCATATGGAAATACAGATGATGAAAAGACGTTTACGTTCGTTTTTAGAGTTCAGGATAATTTCTGTCAAATTCCTAAAACAACATTCAAAACGATTACCATTCATGTGAAAAATCCAGGAATTATTCCTGCAACCTCTATTAATTGTATTTCAACACAACCAAATGGCGATATAGCTATTTCTTGGGATCCCGTTTTGAATCCAGACAACACTTTTGTGGATTTTAACTTGTACTCCCTACAAGACGGTTTAATTGGAACTTATCCAATTGGAACCACAACTGTAACTCTTCCTAATCCAGGAGTTGATAAAGATTACTTTGTAGAAGTGAAATCTGGATGTGATGTGATTTTATCGAGCGATACTGTTAAAAATGTTCGATTATCTTTATTCAATCCATCTAACGGAACTGCTGTTTTGGATTGGAATTTACCAGCTTCTAATCCCCTACCAGGAATGGATAATTTTTGTACGATTTACCGCGAATATCCGACAGGAACTTGGACTTCGATAGCTGTACTTCCTTACAATGCAACACATTTTATTGATACCATAGATATTTGTTCTGCTTTCTTGAATTATCAAGTCGTTTATTCGACACCAACTTGTCAGTGGTCATCTAATATTATTGGAGATAATTTACAGGATGACATTACTCCCAAAATACCAGTTATTTCAAGTGTTTCAATAGATACACTTACTGGAAATGTAGTCATTACTTGGGATCAAAATTACGAGTCTGATACCTATGGATACATCGTTTATCACAAAGATGCGAATGGATTTATCGTAGAGATTGACACCGTTTGGGGAATTGCAAATACGACATATACACACTCAATTCCAATCACGGGTCCTGAAACTTATTCGATTGCTGCGTTTGATTCGTGTTTCACACCAGCCATTCCACCAACGTATCAAACTTCTGCAAAGGCTGAATTGCATAGTAGTCAATATTTAACTTATAGTACGAACAGCTGTACAACTCAAGCAGAACTGGAGTGGACAGCTTACTTTGGTTGGGGAACGAACTTAACTGGTTATACTGTTTTTGTGAAGGAAGGAACAGGTCCTTGGACTGCGGTTGCAACAACAACGGATGAATTTTACAATTTGGATTGTACGCCACTTCTAAATTACAGTGTGTTCATTCAAGCAAACAATTCCAATGGAGCAGTAGCTTTTTCCAATATTCAATCGTTTGTGATTACAGCCCCAACTGCACCAGCTATTAATTACATGCGAGTAGCTACGGTAGATCAGAACACGGTGGTTTTAAGACATGAAGTTTCGACTGGAACAAATGTACAATCTGTTCGATTTGAGAAATTCAATATGGCCACTGGGCAATTTGATTTGTTAGGAGAGGTTCCAGCAACGACTTCAACATCCTCGATTACGGATACAGATGTGGATGTAACTAATTTCAGTTACACATACCGTGCTGTTATTATTGATAGTTGTGGAAATCAGGGGGCGGTATCAAATAGAGCAAGAACGATTCTTTTAAAAGTCACAGCCGATCAAACGCGTTTATCTACTTATTTGAATTGGTCACCATACAGTGAATATGATGGTGGCGTTTTGCAGTATCAAATTTACAGAGGAATTGATGGTGTTTTTCCACCGACTCCAACTGCTGTAGTTTCTCCGAATCAACGTTATTTTGAAGATTTGGTTGATGAGCTAGGTTATTCTCACAGTGGAAAAGTTTGTTATTTGGTTATTGCAGAAGAAGCCATTAATCAATACGGAATTCAAGAATTGAGCTTTTCAAATCAAGTTTGTGCGGTAATTGAACCATTGGTATATGTTCCAAATGCCTTTACTCCAGGTGGATTGAATCCTATTTTCATTCCTGTCGTTTCCTTTCACGATGTTTCGAAATACGAATTTTCGATTGTAGATCGTTGGGGACAATTGGTTTTCCAAACAAATGATCCAACAATTGGTTGGGATGGGATTCATCAGAAAAGTGGAGATTTAGTAGCTCCAAACGTTTACGTTTATGTATTGAAAGTAATTGATGGAAATAATCAAGAGTACTTTTATCGCGGAAATGTGAGCGTAATTCATTAGTCGATTTCAACATACTTTGGTCAACACTTAATCAAAAATTCGGTATTCGTAATTCGCAATCCGTAATTAATTGTTGTAATTTTAAGGCATGTTGTCTCGATTTTTGCGAAAACTAAACGGTGGAATTTTCTTTCTCAGAAATAGTCTAACTCCCCGACAATTCTTATTGCTTTCAAGTGTGATAGTTGGACTTTCGTCTGCATTGGCAGTGATTGTTCTGAAATCATTTGCCCACATGGTGTTGATTTTTGCTAAGGAACTCAATCAACAATTGCATTTCAAATACGTCGATTTCATTTTGCCCGTTTTTGGAATTGTATTAACTATTTTCATTACGCGCAAATTATTGAATGGTAAACTGGAAAAGGGAACTTGGCGAATCATTTATGCGATTAACAAAAAGTCGAGTATTATGCCTCGCAAGCAGATGTACGCACAAGTCATCACGTCTTCCGTAACTGTTGGTTTTGGTGGTTCGGCAGGATTGGAATCTCCTGTTACGATTACTGGCGCAGCTTTCGGATCCAATTATGCGCGCGTTTACAAACTATCCACCAAAGAGCGAACCTTGTTGTTAGCTTGTGGTGTTGCGGCTGGAATTGCAGCCGCTTTTAATGCCCCGATTGCTGGGGTTTTATTTACAATGGAGGTTTTACTAGCTGATGTTGGAATTACGGCATTTATTCCATTGATGTTGGCTTCGGCTTCGGGCGCTTTGTTATCAGCAGCGGTTCTGAATGAAAGTATTTTGTTGTCATTTAAGAATATGGCAGTCTTTGAATTGCAGAACGTACCATTTTACATTGTTTTAGGAGTTTTGACAGGCTTTATTGCTGTATACCACAATCGGGTGTTTAACCGCATTGAAACATGGATGGAGCATTGGAAAATGAAAGCTTATCAAAAAGGAATTGTAGGAGCGTTGTTATTGTCTACACTCATTTTTATTTTCCCTTCCTTGTTTGGTGAAGGTTATGATAGCATTCGATCACTTTCAACAGAAAAAGTCTTTGATTTATTGGATGGAACCTTATTCGAATCGTTTAAACAATCGTGGTTTCCGTTGGTTTTTATTGGAGCAGTCGTTTTTCTAAAAGCAATTGCAACAGGTTTAACCTTAGGTTCTGGAGGAAATGGAGGAAATTTTGCACCTTCTTTGTTTGTTGGAAGCTACACCGGATTTGCTTTTGCTTATGGTTGGAACTTAGCAGGAATAGGATTTGCACTTCCTATTACCAACTTTACCATGGTTGGAATGGCTGGTTTGTTGAGTGGATTGTTTCATGCCCCATTAACCGCTATTTTTCTTATTGCTGAAATCACTGGCGGCTACGGATTAATGATTCCTTTGATGATCGTTTCTTCCATCAGTTTTGCGATTTCTAAGCGCTATTTGAATCATTCCATGGATATTGTGAAATTGGCAGATGAAGGTCATGTGGTTCGTGCGGATAAAGACCGTCATATTTTATCCTCCATTGATCCCGCTGATATTTTGGAAGAAACACTGGTTGTTTTGAATCCCACAGATACTGTTTCAACCCTGTTTTTAACGATTCAATATTCCCATCAAGCCTTGATTCCCATTGTTTCCGATAGTGGAATGCTACTAGGAATGATTTACCTCGACGATTTACCAACGATTTTGCCCGTTTATTCGTCCGAACCCAACACACCGCTAGAATTGGTAATGGAGCCCATTCGCTATTCATTGAATCCGCGGAATACATTAGAGCAAGTGATGGAAATGTTCGAGCGTTCCAAATTAAATTATTTGCCTGTGATTGATAATGATCAAGTTCTCGGATATTATTCAAAAAGTAGACTTTTGGAAGCTTATCGCAAGAAGATTATGGATAGTATGGTGGAGTGAGAATGAAATCTACAGTTATCTAACTGAATTAGAAGCTTATTCCTTATTTTAGCACAACTAATAGAAATCAATCACATGAATTATTTAAATCGCTTATTTCTGATTGTTTGTATTGGTTTTTTGTCTAACGGGATAAATGCTCAGTCATTCCAAGTTCCTGGGGGCATTGATTCATTGAAAAATACGATGTGGATGGAATATTTTGTTTCTTATGAATTGAAAGGACGAGTGGAAAAACAATGGATTCAAAGTGATTACATTGTAATTCTACATTGTGATGGTTCTCCTTTTTATGAAGAAATAGTAAAAATTCCTCAGACCTGTATTGATTTTAATGCTAAGAAAGAGAAGAAAATGAATCCTGATACATTGAGTAAATTATACAATCAATGTATTCGTAACTATTATTTGAAAAATCCTCACAAAAGTAAAATAGATACGGTATACATAGATTATGGATTTAAAAACGAAGTAAATCTCCTTCTTTTAAATCCAATTGAAGAGGATTTTTTTCTTGTTAAGAATGAAATCTACAATGAAGATTCTACTAATTATATCGTGAAAGAATTTTATTCCATTGATGAATTGAAGAACGAATGTTTTACAGGAGAAATAGACGAATTCAGGAGTAAAAGTGTGGAGATTTGGGAAAATGGAAAGAAAGAAGGATCCTGGAGATACTACGACAAAACAGGCAAACTAATCCGATTGATTGTGTATAAAAAAGACCAAATCATTCGGGAAGAGAATTATTGATTGAAGTCAAGTACATGAAAATCTAAAGCTTCTCAAATAGTTGGGTAATCACTTTTTTCAGTTTCTTCAGTCCTTGAATAAGGATTAACCAAAGGATAAAATTCCAAAGTCCAGATATTCCAATCATGATAAGAATTCGATACCACCAGTTTAATCCATCGACGTTAATTCCGAAAAGAGATACAGCAATGATTCCCAATTGAACGAAAATTAGGATGATCCATACAATTTCGGAGAACTTGATCCTTACATCTATTTGCGTAAGATTATCTGATAAACTAGTTAGACGAATGTATGCATCAGGCTCAATTCCCATAGACCGCTCAAATAGCTTGGCTTTACGAGTCACAAAAAATTCATCCCAAATAAATTCAATGGAATAAAAAGAGTCGTCTCCAATGCGATTTTGTTCAATCAGGTTTTCTTTACTCAAATCTTTCAGAGTTTGAGTTAAAGTGTCTTTGTTTTGATTGATTTGAAAACCATATTTTTTCGTAAAAACCATCCCATAAATGTATGAAAGAATTGATTGGATGGTGAGATAAATATAAAAAAGCAATTAATCAAGTCCCTACTCTTTTATAGTGTGTTTTTTCAAGGTAACAACTTCAACCAATCCAACGGTTTATTCGTTAAATTAAACTTTAACGTAAACCGAATCCGTTCCAAATAATTTGACGAAGAATAAGCATTTGTTATATTATCCGATTGCAAGACTGGAAAATAAATTCCGAAAATCGTTCCCAAACGCATGGCTAATCCCAAATCGTACGCTTGAATAGGTTTTGTACTAAATGCTTGGTCGAATAAACCGAAATCTCCATAAATTCCAAAGATCTTTGGACCAATTGGCGTTTCTAGATAGAAATTAGCGGTGGTCATCCAACGAGTTGTTGTTCCAAAATATCCCGATTTCCCATTCCCAATAGAAGATCTGAATCCTCCCATGTTTTCCAAACGTTGCTGCGACCAAATTCCAGATTGTGCAGAACGACCAAAGAAGTAATCTTCCAAAAACGCATCCTGATTTCCACTTGCTCCACTTAATGCATATCCATAATCGGTAGCATTTCCAGAGTTATACATGTCGAAATTCCAGTAGTTTCCAGCAAACAAACGCAACTCAATCCAGCGCGAACGTTTGTTTTTGATATATCGGTATTTGTATGTAGCAGCGACTGATGAACGCGAAAAATTGTCGCTATTGACTGGGTTCGCAGCATAATCTGTTCGCACTTGTAGATTCACTTTGTGGTCTTCTTTCGAAAAATCGAAGTCGTATTGCAAATATCCTCCAATGAGTTCTCGCTGTTTGGGTCTGCTTACATCCAAGCGATACATCGATTGAACACGAATGGTCTGACTAATTGGCCCTCCAATTCGATTGCCAATTTTTGCAGTCCAATAAGGTAGAATAGCAACATAATATCCATCGTTTCTGCCCAAAGTATCATTTTTGAATGAGCGTAGTGAAATTCCAATTCTAGAAAGTTTGAGGTTTCTTTTTGGAAGCCATGTACGATTGATTTCAGCGATTCCTGAAATGCGTTTTCCTCCAAAAGAATACATCGGGGCGATTAAAAATTGAAAGCGAGGAGAAGGAACGCTGAAATTGTGGAGAGCAAAACCAAGCATGAATTTGTCGTATTCATTTCCACCCAAGATCGGACTCCAAAACAAATTACTTCTTTGTGTTTCGTTTTTGTCTATCAAAAATTGCAGCTTCAGCGGCTCTATTTTTCCAAAAATCCCTTTTTGATGCCAATAGTTGTTACTTTGAGCAATTTCAGGAGCTTTTCCGCTTGCGTTGATCTGTACGGCATCCATTTCTGAGTCAAAAGTCACTTCCGATTTTTTTGTTTCATTTTCTGCCCAAATGGTTTGCATTTTCTGACCTTTCACAAATCCAGTTACTTCAATTGGACCGTTAACCTGACCAACATTTTTGACCGTAACGGTTGTTTTGCCAGCAAATGATTTAACCTTTGCTATTTTGTAATCAATGTGATTCGTCGTTTGAATCAAATCAGTAAAAAGCCACGACAAATCTTTACCAGTTGCACGTTCCAAAGTAGCTCGCATATCTTCCGGTTGCGGATGCTTGAAACTCCATTCGTTGTAATAGGATTGCATGGCTTTATCAAAGAGCGAATCGCCCAGATATTCCTTCAAATACGTGAAGACCAATCCTGTTTTCTGATACATGATTCCAGCGTAGTTGATATCGGTAAATTTTGCCGAATGTGTTTCTATTGGTTGATCTTCTCCGATTCCTGCAATAATTCGATGCATCATATCTCCCGAGTCGTAGTGGCTTAACTGGTGAAAATGAAAATATCCGTTCAGAATCATATCCGTTAAATACGTGTTTTTAGGATACTTCGTAGTCATGTAGCGCATTTCGTTCATGGTGTTCATTCCTTCATCCATCCATCCGTGAACACGTTCGTTGCTACCTAATATTCCGTAAAACCAATTGTGACCAACCTCGTGAACAATCACTACTTCCAATTCGATTGGAGAACTTGCATTTCCAATAACTGTTACATTCGGATATTCCATTCCTCCACCTGCAGAAATAGTTCCGTCAACTGCAGTGACTTGGTTGTAGGGGTAATCACCATTCCAAAGCGAATAATAGTAAGTCCCGTCGTGAATGTATTCAGAAGCACGTTCCCACAAAGCGGCATTTTTAGATGTAAATAAAGCCCAAGTCGTTACTTTTCGCTTCGAATGAGGTAATTCTACTTCTCCTTTTAGCACAGCATAGCGTTTATCTGCAAACCATGCAAAGTCGTGTACATCTTTTTGGGTGTAGCGGATTGTTTTCCATTCTGAATCTGAAGCGGGGAAATCATTGCGGGGATATTTTTTTCGAATAAGGGAGCTGAAATTTTCTTTCGTGTAACTAGCCTTCTCATTCATGAAAGCAATTTCAGATTCTGTTTGTAGATCTCCTGTTGCACCAACAACATAGTTTTTAGGAAGCGTGATTGAAACATCAAATGTTCCGTATTCCGAATAAAATTCACCTTGTGTTAAGTAGGGAATTTGATTCCAGCCATTTTTATTGTAAACAGCTGGCTTCGGGTACCATTGAGTGATCTGATACGATTGCCCAATGTGCCCCAAACGAGAAACTTCCCCAGAAGGAATTTGCACATGAAAAGGAGTAGTAACAGTAATAGATTCTCCCGATTTTAGCGGAGCATTCAGGGTTAATTTTCCAATATCTGGATTTTTTGGATCAAAAGTGAATGAAACATCTTGTCCATTGACTTGAAAATGAAGGGAATCAATTCCTCCTCGAATCGAATCTTTTCCAAAAGTGAGTATTGGATCACCACTTTCATACAATTGTTTTCCAAGTGCCGTTTTTCCACTCGTATATGCGTTCGGCCACAAATGCATGTAAATGAAATCAAGTGTTTGCGGCGAATTGTTGTGATATACAAATCGTTCAAAACCACTCAATGTGTGGGTCACATCATCCAGTTTAACGGTAATAGTATAATCAACCTTTTGCTGCCAATAAGATTGTCCATAGGATGATGATTGAATGAACCCTAAAAAAAGGAACGCCAGGAGTAGCTGCGATTTCATAGTTTGGAAATAAATTATAGCATATCAGCCGCGGCTGATTGCTCTATTTGTTCAGGATACAAAGTTAATGAATAAAGAATAATTTTTACCGCGGAGGCGCAGAGAACGCAGAGCCTACTAAAGCTCCATTAGCGCTCTTCCATTTTTTGCGGTGAAAAAATTATCTTGTAACCAAAATTCAACAGAAACATTATTAAAAAAACTCCTTATGAAAAGACTGACCACATTTTTATCTGTGCTGTGCATCTCCATTGTTCAGGCACAATCCTTTGATCACATTGTTTACAAGCAAGCGGTGTGTCCCATATACAAGCAAGTACTTCAAAAACGCGTTTTCAAAGAAAGTATCGATGAATTGAATGCAGTAAAAAAAAAATATGGAATGCTCTTTGGTGAAGATTATTTGCTCATGAGTTATTGCTACAAGGAAATGGGGAGTGATTCGTTGTCAGCTATTTATGCGAAAAAATCTTGTTCTGTTCCTACTTTTGATATGCGAACGACTTGGTACATTGCCGATTTAAATTATGGCTATATTACTGAGGGATTTATTGAAAGAGATAGGAAATTAATTGATGAAGGCTTTGAGATTAGTTCAAAGAATTATCAGGAAAAAAATCCAGATTCATTGGTAGCAGTTATTGATAGTATGACGTATTGGGATCAGTTTTACCTAAATCAATGGTATGCGAATCCAGATAACAATGCGTTTAAGCACCAACTGGATTCGATAAATAGTGTAAATGAACAATTGTTAGCTGAAATGATTCAGAAAACAGGGTTTCCAGGAGAAAAAAGATTGCAACTTGGGGAGTTCTGTATTTGGGTTATACTTGTTCATAGTGCAGGAAATGAAGAGTTTTACCAGCGCATGAAACCCGTTTTTCTGAATGAAGTAAAAATTGGTAATATGTCACCGTGGATGTTTGCAAATTGGGTTGATCAGCATCAATTCTACAGTAAGCTTCCAACAATTTATAACACTCAAGTAGGACTTAAGGCTGATTATACTGATAGCGAACTGAAAATTATTAGTGAAAACCGTTTTGAGATAGGCTTGGTGGATGTGGAATATTCGTTACCCAAATTCTAGCAATTTTTATAATAACTGAGACGAAGAGAGCGTAAAGGTTTGAGTGTATTCACCACTGCGTTCTATGCGTCTTTGCGTTGAAAAAGAATCACCCGATTGATTTTTGCGTACTTTTACTTCATGCAACGCTTTTTAGTCATTCAAACAGCTTTTTTAGGAGACGTCATTTTGGCCACTCCTGTAATTAGTGAATTGAAGCGTTTGTACCCTGATGCTGAAATCGATGTCTTGGTTCGAAAAGGCAATGAAGCGATTCTGAAAAATCATCCATCAATTCACGAAGTGTTTTCCTTCAATAAGAAAGAGGGGAAGTGGAAAGAAATGCGCCGATTGATTGGTGTTTTTAGAACAAAGAAATACGATGAGGTAATCAATCTTCAACGCTTTGGAAGTTCAGGAATCATCACTTTTCTTTCCAAAGGGAAACGCAAAGTAGGCTTTGATAAAAATCCATTTTCATTTTGTTATGATATCAAGATCAAGCACGAGATTGGAACAGGAAAACACGAGGTAGAACGCAATCTAGAATGCATAGCACATCATGGAGCAGAGAAATTGGTGCGACCAATGGTTTTTCCTTCGGATGCAGATCGTGCAAAAGTTACCAGCTTAAAAGATAAACCATTTTTCACGCTAGCACCAGCATCTGTTTGGTTTACAAAGCAACTTCCAGAAGCAAAATGGGTAGAGTTAGCAAACAACTTGAAAAGCGAAGGAGCAGTTTATTTAGTTGGCGGACCAGCAGATTTTGAATTGTGTCAGCGAATTTTGGAAGCAGCACATTTACCGAACGAAAACAATTTAGCTGGAAAGTTAAACTTATTAGAATCATGTGCTCTATTTGAAAAGGCGAATCGTTGTTTTGTGAACGATTCAGGGCCTTTACACATGGCAACAGCTGTAAATGCTCCAGTTACTGCATTTTTCTGTGCTACGGTTCCACGTTTTGGTTTTGGCCCGCTTTCAGATGATAGTGAAATTCGAGAAGAGACAGAATTATTGACCTGCAGACCTTGTGGTTTACACGGAGGAAAAGTTTGTCCAGAAGGACATTTTAAATGCGGGAATATTGATGTTGGAATATAAAACATTGGTGGGTACGCGATGCATTTAGCCCTGTCAGTTCGAGTGAAATGTGAGGAACGAGCATTTTTTATCGAGAACAAGGGGCGTGTCTGTCTCGATACGCTTCGCACTCGACTTGACACCTAACGACTATTTCAATGGCAAGCTCACCCGAATCATAGTTCCTTTTCCAATTTCAGAATGAACCACGTAAACTTTCCCTTTGTGGTATTCCTTCACGATTCGTTTTACTAAGGAAAGTCCTAATCCCCAACCGCGTTTTTTAGTTGTATAACCAGGTTCAAAAATGGATTTAAATTGTTTAGGTAAAAGCCCTTTTCCGGTATCAGAAATTTCAATATAAACTCGTTCAGGAACTGTTTTTATAGTGACATCTAATTTTCCTTTCGATTCCATGGCATCAACTGCATTGCGAATAATATTTTCCATCACCCATTCCATCAACGATTTGTTGTGACTTACCAAAATTTCCTCGTCATCAAAGTGAGTTGTCATTTCCACTTTTTGAGAAATGCGTGGGCGCAAGTAATCCATTACACCTTGAACAGTTAATCGAATATCACTTTGTGTGAGTTGAGTTTCAGATCCGATTTTCGAAAAACGTTGCGAAACAGTATCTAAACGCTCAACGTCTTTTTGCATTTCGGCGATGATGCTTTGATCCACATCTTGGGTTTCCAAAATTTGAATCCAAGCCATTAACGAGGAAAGTGGGGTTCCCATTTGATGAGCAGTTTCCTTAGCCATTCCAGCCCAAACCTGATTTTGTTCTGCCTTTCGGAATGTACTAAAAAGTAGATAGCCAATCAGTATGAATAGTCCGATGATTAAAAATTGGATGTAGGGAAAGAATTGAAGTTGTTTTAATTCATCTGAATTGTCAAAATAGAGTAGATTAACCTGGTTTTCGCCAAAAGAAATTTCAATCGGATCATTCACCAATTCAAGTTTTCTCAGTGTATTTCTCAGATTTTTCAAATTTGTTTTTTCCTTTGATAAATTACTTGAAATCAATGAGTCATTTTCCTTATTCATCAAGACGACAGGAATTAACTTGGAGTCATTGATTAATTCGTTGTTGAATGCGGAAATCAACGAATCCCGCTCTTTTTCTAATTCAATGGTGCGTTTGGTATCGGTGTAAAAGTAGGTCATGGTTAATCCTTTCACTACTTCAATGCGGAATGGTTTGTGATTTTTCTCCCAAAAAGTAGTTAGAATGAGTAAACTGTCTTCGTATTTTTGGGTCAATTCTTTGCGAGTCAATGTCGGATTTAATGTTCTTAAATCTGTTGTGTCAAAATCGAGATTGATGAAACCAGAAACTTGGTTTTCATCGTCCACTAATATAACTGGAATGTCTTTGTTTTCATTGATAATACTAATTGGAAAACGATAATCGGGGAAAAAATTGCCATTTGTTGGTTCTTTGGATATTTCCTTCGTAGCATCTAAATACAACTTGATTTTACGTCGTTCGTATCCACGGAGTTGTTGGAAAGCTCGATTTGTAAATTCTACTAATTCAGCTTTTTTCTTGATTGCATCTGCCCATTGTTTGGCACGTAAACGTTCCCGATCCGATACTTTTTGAACCGTAGAATTCGATACCCAAAGCGATGCTGCAACAGTGATCAGTGCTACGATAAGCAGCACAATTTTCCATGTTTGTTTGTTCGAATATAAATTCATGTGTTACGAATGTAAGTAAAAACGTTGTTTTTGAGGAGAAATTGTTTTCGATCCGATTTCTTGTGTCTGTCTCGATACTTTCGCCGTGTCAGTTCGAGTTTCCGACTTTTTCAGTCGGGAGTATCGAGAACACGGGGCGAAAACTCGACATGACACCTCGGTCTTTTCAATTCGAGTATTCAACATCATGTCAGTTCGAGTGAAATGTGAGGAACGATCATTTTGTATCGAGAACGACATCTGATATATTGAGCACAGGCAGGGCTTGTAATAAATGAACTTTTTCCTTAAATTAAATAGGATGAAGTTATTATATGTTTATATTTTAGAGTGCTCAGATGGCTCATATTATACTGGTATAACCAATAATCTAACAAGACGTTTGGAACAACACCAATCAGGAAAGAATCCCGATAGTTATACTTTTTCACGCCGACCTGTTGAGATGGTTTTCTATGCAGAATTTACTGATTTCTATTATGCTATAGATAAGGAGAAACAAATTAAGCGATGGAGTAAAGTGAAGAAAAAAGCTTTAATTGAGGGGCGATTTGAGGATTTGGTCAATTTGGCAAAGAAGAATTTTGATTAGTGTGTCCGTCTCGATACTTCCGCCTTGTCAGTTCGAGTATTCCGACCTTTCAGTCGGGATGTATCGAGAAAACAAGCGGAAACTCGACATGACACATGTGGGGACTCGAGACTGATACCGAGAATTATTATTTAGCATTATTCTTAATTGCGTTCTTCCAATACCTAAAAACGCTTTTTCATTAATTTTGCACCTGAATAACGAAAATTATGGCTGACTTTTTTTACCAAGAACCGTATCCTATTTTAAAGGACACGACTGAATATCGCAAAGTTTCTTCTGATTACGTAACTGTAGAGAAAATCGGAGATAGGGAAGTATTGAACATTGACCCAAAAGCGTTGGAGTTTTTAGCTCAAGAGGCATTGAGTGATGTGTCATTCTTCTTGAGAACTTCTCATTTGGAAAAATTGCGTGCTATTTTGGATGATCCAGAAGCAACGGATAATGACCGTTTTGTAGCATACAATTTATTGCAAAATGCAACGATTGCAGCTGAAGGTCAACTTCCATCTTGTCAGGATACCGGAACTGCAATTGTGGTTGGTAAAAAAGGAGAAGGTGTTTACACAGGCGCGAATGATGCGGAATACCTTTCGAAAGGAATTTTCAATACGTACCAAGAGAAGAACTTACGTTATTCTCAAATTGTAGCTTTAGATATGTTTGAAGAAAAGAATTCGGGTTCCAATCTTCCTGCACAAATCGATATTTATGCAACTCAAGGTGCGAAATATGAATTCTTGTTTCTTGCAAAAGGTGGAGGTTCAGCTAACAAAACCTTTTTGTACCAGAAAACAAAATCGTTGTTGAATGATGCTTCTTTAGAGGAGTTTATCAAAGAAAAAATAAAAGACTTAGGAACTTCTGCTTGTCCGCCTTATCACTTGGCGTTCGTTGTCGGAGGAACATCTGCTGAAGCAAACTTGGCTGCGGTGAAAAAAGCTTCGGCTGGTTACTACGATCATTTACCTACAGAAGGAAACATGGGAGGTCAAGCTTTCCGTGATTTGGAGTGGGAAAAGCGCATCCATAAAATTTGTCAGGAAAGTACAATCGGAGCTCAATTCGGAGGGAAATACTTCACGCACGATGTTCGTGTAATTCGTCTTCCACGCCATGCGGCTTCTTGTCCAGTTGGATTGGGAGTATCTTGTTCGGCAGATAGAAACATCAAAGCAAAAATTACCAAAGACGGTTTGTTTGTAGAGCAATTGGAGAAAAATCCACGTCGTTTGTTGCCTGAAGTTCCGCCGCATTTGGAGCCACCAGTAAACATCGATTTGGACAGACCAATGGCAGAAGTATTGGCTGAATTGTCGAAATATCCAATCAAAACGCGTTTGAAGTTGAACGGAACATTGATCGTGGCTCGCGACGCCGCTCATGCACGTATCAAAGAAATGTTGGATGCAGGAGAACCGATGCCTGATTACTTCAAAAATCACCCGGTTTATTATGCAGGTCCAGCAAAAACACCTGAAGGAATGGCTTCCGGAAGTTTCGGTCCAACAACAGCAGGTCGTATGGATTCTTATGTGGATTTATTCCAAAGTATGGGTGGGAGTATGATTATGTTGGCAAAAGGAAATCGCTCGAAAGACGTAACGAATGCATGTAACAAATACGGCGGATTCTATTTGGGATCCATTGGTGGTCCAGCAGCAATCCTGGCGAAAGAGAATATCCTTTCAGTAGAGGTTGTTGACTTTGAAGAGATGGGAATGGAAGCAGTGAGAAAGATTACGATTAAGGATTTCCCAGCTTTTATTATTACGGACGATAAAGGAAATGATTTCTTTGAGAATTTGTAAGATTTAAATAAAAAAAACCATGTGGGGACGCGATGCATCGCGTCCCCACATGGTTTTTATAATCCGTATATTTGAATAAACCGAGATCACATGAAACAATATCTAGGACTTATTTTCTCAGCGATATATGGGTTACTCATTCGCGTAGTGAGCGAGTTCGATTTTATTGAGATTAACTCACTTTCTTATTTGATTGTTGCCCCAATGATTATGGGTTTTATTCCTTTTTATTTCAAGGACAATGGCTATAGAAAGAGTTGGGCAATAGCTGTGTTTTTTCCATTACTCGCAGTGATTTTGTATTTGATTACAGCAGTGATTTCTGGTTTAGAGGATTTAATCTGTTTTTTTATTATTGGATTGCCCTATGTGTTCTTTTCTGTAGTAATGAGCATCATATTTTATCAAGTTCTCAAGAAAAAAGACAAAATAAAAGATGATGACAGTATCATTGACCGCTTGTCTGTTCCATTGTTGCTTTTACCCATTCTCTTAGGACAGATTGAAAAGCAATTCCCGAAACATAAAACGGAACACATTGTTAGTAATGAAATAATCATCAATCAACCCGATTCGGTGATTTGGAAGAATCTTTTTGCAGTTCCAGATTTAAGAATAGCAAATTCTTCCAGTTTCTTGAATTCATTCATTGTGCCGCAGCCCACGCATTCTACTTACGATCCAAAAACAAATACCCGATTGGGATATTTTGAAAATGGGATTGTATTGAATGAGTCTGTAATGGTAAGTGAGAACAACAAAAAACTCACGTTTGCAATCAATCTGGAGAAGTCAAAGTTGAGTTCGAGCCCTACCTTTGATCATGTATTGAAAAACAAAAGCCTGCAATTTGAATACATTGGTTACGAACTGAACTCCTTGAAAAATGGAAATACTGTTTTAAAATTGACAACCAAATACACTATTCATTCGAATATTCCTTTTTATGGGAAAATGTGGAGTACATCCATTGTCAATGAGTTTGAACAGAATTTATTGAGATCACTGAAGAAGGTGTTGGAACCTTTGCGGTAGGAGGCGGATTAACTACTCGGCTTCTTTTTTCCGAAAAACTTCTTTTTGCGATTTTTGTTATTTCCATTTCCGTTAGAAGGGTTTCCAGATACTTTCCATTCAGGAACTGGGCCAAATTCTTCAGGAATAGAAGCACGTTGAATTTCCATTTCAATCAATCGTTCGATACGAGCCAACTTAGGCATATCCTTGGGATTAATTAATGTGTAAGCTTCTCCTTTTGTATTGGCGCGTGCTGTTCGTCCAATTCGGTGTACATAATCTTCGGCATCTCTTGGAGCATCGTAATTGATAACTAAATTAATTTCTTTGATATCAATTCCGCGACTCATTACATCTGTAGCAACTAAAATACGCGTTCTCTTAGATCTAAATCCGCGTAGAACTTCCTCCCGTTCTTCTTGTTCCAAATTGGAAGAAACTCCTTGGGTGTTTTTATATCCAGCTCTTTTGAGTGCATAAACAATCTCATGAACTTTTATTTTTGCAGAAGTAAAAATGATAATACTATCATATTCAGGTCGACCTTTTAGAATAAAATCGAGTGTTTTGTTTTTTTGATCATCGAAACACAAAACAACATGTTGAGTAACACCTGCCGCTGGTTTCGAAATTGAAAGTGCAATTTCCTTCGGATTGATCAAAATTTTGGAAGCCAAATTTTTGATTTTTGATGGCATTGTAGCACTAAATAATAAGGTTTGTCTCTTCTTTGGTAAATGAGAAATGATGCGTTCAATGTCATCTGAAAATCCCATGTCCAACATTTTATCAGCTTCGTCTAGCACCAAGTGTTCTAATTGAGAAAAGTCGACATAGCCTTGCATAATGTGAGAAAGCAATTTCCCTGGAGTTGCAACAATAATATCCGTCCCTTCAACCAGTGCTGACTTTTGTTCTTCCCAACGAGTACCATCTCCACCACCATAAACGGCCATAGAACCAACGGAAACGAAATAGGATAAACCTTGTATTTCTTGTTCAATTTGTACTGCCAATTCACGGGTTGGAACTAAAATCAACGTATTGATTGATGTATCTTCTTTACCAGTTAATTTGTTTAGAATCGGTAATATGAATGCTGCAGTCTTTCCTGTTCCTGTTTGTGCACAAGCCAATAAATCGTTATTCGCAAGTATTTCAGGAATAGACAATTGTTGAACTGGAGTTGCATTTTCAAAGCCCATGTGATGAATGGCTTCAAGTACCAAATCATTTAATCCTAATTCATTAAATTTCATAAAGCAAAGTTAGTCAATCTTATTGAGCATAGATACACTTGATATCTAAGGAATAGTTCTTAAAAAGATGTTAAAATAAGAATAATATAAATCTTCAAGCAACTAAACAGTTACTATATCCGTTTAGTATTTATAAATTTGCGTTATGAAGAAAAATTTATTAGGTGCATTCTTTGCTCTATTGCTGTCTATTACGGCGAATGCTCAGTGTTCCCAATACCCAACATTGAGCCT
The DNA here is from genome assembly GCF_000194605.1 of Fluviicola taffensis DSM 16823. Classification (NCBI taxonomy): domain Bacteria; kingdom Pseudomonadati; phylum Bacteroidota; class Flavobacteriia; order Flavobacteriales; family Crocinitomicaceae; genus Fluviicola; species Fluviicola taffensis. The sequence goes on along the minus strand of NC_015321.1, from coordinate 404,675 downwards.
TGGAAACGATACTTTACTGTGTCAAGGTCAATCATTAAGTCTTGCAGTTCCTGCAGGATATGATAGTTACACATGGAATGTTGCTCCAGGAAATCAGCCAAGTGTTACAATTACAACTCCTACTACATTGATTTTGAATGTCGCAAATTTTACCCAAAATTTAGTTGTAAATGGTGATTTTGAAGCTGGAGACACTGGTTTTACAACTGGTTATGCTTACGGAACGTCTCCTGCAATAGGAGGTATTTTATGGGATGAATCAACTTATGCGATTACAACTAATCCAAATCTCGTACACAGTAGCTTTTTTACATGTAGTGACGTAGGTACAACGGGACCTGGTAATATGATGGTTGTAAATGGTTCAATTATACCAAACACAAATGTGTGGTCCCAGACTATTAACATCGATCCAAATACGAATTATTCTTTTTCTGCATGGGTAACAAGTATGGAGAATATTAGTGCTGCCCATGTTTCTGTTTTACAATTCTTTATTAATGGCATTCAAATTGGTCCAGTATTTAGTCCTAGTTTAAATGGATGTGATTGGCAGCAGTTTTCGCAAATTTGGAATTCTGGTGTGAGTACTTCAGCTATCATTAGTATCGTTGCTCAAGTTTCGAGCGGAAATAATGACTTTGCAATTGATAATATTACATTCAATACAGCTTGTGTACAAACGGATACTATCGTGGTAAGCTACGATCCAAATACAATTGATGCGGGAGCGAATGTTGCTTTTTGTCAAAATGAACCACAAAGTGTAACAGCAACTGCAAATTACGCAAATCCTAGCTTTACATGGGAAACAGGTGCAACTACACCAACAATTACTCCAACTGCATCTGGTTGGTATACTGTTTCGGCAGTTAGTCCTAGTGGATCAGGATGTGTTTTACGAGATTCTGTCAATGTAAATATTACTCTAATGCCTTGGGGATTTGATACAGTTGTAGCACAGCCTACTAGTTGTGGAACAAATAATGGGGCTGTTTATACACTTGTTCACGGTCCATTTGTGGGACAGCCAATTTATACATGGAATGGTCCTGGAGCTAATAATCCGAACCAAATTAACGCTTCTGTATGGCAAAATTTAGGTGCTGGGTGGTATTATATTGATGTGCAAAATCAAGGATGTCACAGAAGAGATTCTATTTTGGTGACGACATTAAATCCGCCAATTGCTCAATTCTCAGCCAATCCAACTTCGGGTTATGGTCCATTGACTGTTGATATGACAAATACAAGTAGTAATTCTTCCGATTTTCAGTGGTTTTTTGGAAATGGGAATACAGCGAATGTAAATGACTTATCGTCTCAACAACAGGTATATGATACCGTTGGATCTTATACGATTGTTTTGGTTGCAACGAATGGAAATTGTTCGGATACGACCTCTATAGTTGTCAATGTGATTCCTCCGCCAATTCCACCAGTAACTGTTCCCGTAGGTATTATAGTACCGAATATATTTACTCCAAATGGAGACCATGTAAATGATTTGTTTACGTTTGAATTGTTGAATATCAAATCATTGAATGTAACAATTGTAAATCGTTGGGGAAATCCAGTAAATGTATCTAACACAGTTCCTTTTGCTTGGGATGGTAAAGATGCATCCGGAAACTTAGTGGATGAAGGAGTTTATTTCTACAAATACACTGCAAAAGGAGCTCAAGATGAAGATTTAGAAGGGCAAGGCTTTTTGCAAATGTTTAAATAGAATAGAATTAAAATTTACGATTTTGGCGGGCTTGGATTATTTTTTCTCAGCCCGCCATTCTTTTAATGACAATTCTTCGTCGTTTATTGGATCGTAATAATAAATGGATTTATCTGGATAAATCCGGAATTCAAAATAAGTTGCTAAAGCTTCTCCATTGTCTTCCGAAACCGAAACGCCGTAATATTCTTGATCATCAGAAGGAGTAGAGGAAATTCGACCAACTAAAGATCGTTTTCCTTTTGATTCCAATTTTATTTTTTCGGATAACGATACCACTTCGGGAAGTTTCCAAATTTGATCAATGAGTTTATCTTCGGTGTTGGATAATTTTACGTGTGTTTCCGCTACTTTTTTTGTCGGTTTAGACTCTTTTTCTGGCCTTTCTTCATGGCTTGGTGCTTCAACTTTCGGTTCAACGATTTGTTTTTCTTCTGCGGGGTCGTCGCAAGAAAAAAGAATGGAACTTAAAATGATAGCTACTAATATTTTGGATCTGTTCATAGTATCCAAGATAATTATTTTGATTACATTTAAGTAAAAAAATTAACATCTATTCTATGAAATTAATAATCAGTATAGTCGCGTGTTTCGTTTGCTCTATGAGTTTTTCTCAAATTGTTCTATCTATTCCTGAATACAATGTGGTTTATCGAGGGTATGACAACAAATTAAAAATAGGCGCTGGGTCAGAAACAGCATTTCTAGATTTAGAAAGTACACAAGCTCAAATTTACAGAACAGATTCTTGTTTTATCTTAAAACCAACAGGATCTGAAAAAACAATTACTGTAATTGCACGAAATTTCAAAGACAAAAATGTGGTTGGAACTTGGCAGTTTCGCGTTTTAAATTTACCAACACCGACTATTTTCTGGGGAATGCATCCTAGTGGTTCGGCAGTTGTAACGTTGGACAAAGTGAACTTACGCGCTGGATATGATGAAAATTCAATTCTGGAAAATCCAGGTTTTGAAGTTGTCAATTATCAAGTGAATTCTCCGCTGATCGAAAAACCGATGAGTCCAATTAATGGTGGAGTAGTCACACAAGAAGTTCTAGACGCATTGACAAAAGCGAAATCTGCGAATAAAGGAAAGCCAGTTTCTTTTACGGTTATTTTACAAGTCAAAGGAAAAGATGGATTGATTCGCAAAATGACAGCTGAGTATACGTATTAATATAGGCTCAAAATAGATTTCTTTGAACCTATTCCTTGTTATTACAAAATTTAGATGAAATGGTATCTTTGATATGATTAATCAAGGAAACATTAATTATGAAAAAGAGATAGGCACATTCTATTTAGTTCTAATTTATAGTAGAAGTCAATTAAGTAAACGTTAAATTTTTTGAAAAATATTTTTGCTTTTTGTCCTGAATCATTTATGAATAGAGAGATTTTATGGGGTTTATAAATATTCAATATTTTGAAAATAGAATAGTGAAATCAAAATCTGATGGAGTAATCAAATTTTATTCATAATATTGCATTGTAATACTAATACACTAGAACGCAATGGGACATTTACGAGCAAGCAAGGATTCAAAATCCAAAAATTCTGGTACTGTTATTGAAGTTGTAGCTTCGGTTGAAAATTATAGAGATAAGTTGTATAAACCAATTTCTGATTTTTCTTGGAAAAATGCTTCTCCAGCAGAGATTCATAGTGAATCATTACCACATTATGCAAAGAGATTTGCAATTTAAAATCTAATATTATTAACTACTTTATAGAAAAGAGGCGTATGCCTCTTTTTTGCTTAAATACTATTATTCATTGACTAACGAAAAATACTACTTCCTAGGACGGCAAAATAGGGACATCAATATAATGCATAGTAATTTGAACCTTCCGGATGATGTTAATTCGATTGTAAGATATGGTTTGAATTTAAAATGTAATAAAAACATTTCTCGAAAATTCATTATTGAATTACATGATTATAAAGGATTTTCATTAGTGAAATTCTATCCGCATCATTTAAAAAAAGTTCCTAAAAAATATGAATTAAGGGGTGAATCAATAGGATATAGATTGGATAGAAGTAATCTATTAGACTTATTATACCAATGTGCATTAGTAATGAAGAATTATTTAGAGAATTATCCTGAAAATTTTACTGGATACGTAGGGCAAACAGATAAGTTAGATTCTTGCAGAAAAAAAGCATATTCACAAAGGAGTAGTGTATATAATATTCTTACATCGTCAATTTTTCCTACGGAACGTTATAAGTTGTCAGCAAAACAGAAATTTAAAGATGTTAATCTAAGATTAATTCGGAAAGTTGTATCTAAGCAAAATGGAAAATTGACAACACATCAATTTCAAAATTATCAAGAATTTTTGACCTATTTTGAATCAAGAAAAGGAGATTTATATGATTTAATGACTCCGATAACAAAAGAGAGAGTAGTTAATGAATTATCACGTTCTGAAAATACTGACACCATTGAGGTTCCAATAACTATCAGGAAAAGATCATAAATAACAATTTTAATTTATGGTATTTGATACATTAAGGATTTTTTTGCTTTTAATTATGTACTAAGATAGGTGTGTTGATTTTTAAAGAAAGAAATGATTCGTTGAAGTTTTCTTAACTTTGCGCCATGATTTTCGGATTTCCTCGTTTTGCAACTCTTTTAGTGTTCTTTTTTTTGGTTTTAGGCTGTCAAACCAAAGTCAAAAAAACAGAGAAAGTATCTGCTAAAGTACTTGTAAACAGCTTTCAATTTCCTAAATTCAATTCTGTTCCGAAGTCATTTAGCCCTCATTATTACGATAGTATCAGTGCATTTTATCGGAATCGAATTGCAGAAGACTTCAATGGGATGTTTTTGATCGCTAAGAATGGAGAGATTGTTTATGAACGTTACAAAGGATTCGCAAACGAAAAATTTAACAAGCGAGTGGACAAGCATACTCCGCTGCATGTAGCTTCTATTTCCAAAGTAGTTACGGCTTTGATTATTTGTAAGTTAGTAGATTCCAATCAAGTTGTTTTAGATAAGGACATTCGGTCGTATTTGCCTGAAATTATGTATGAAGGAATTACGGTACGTATGTTGTTGAATCACCGAAGCGGAATTCCATATTATGGGTATTTTCCATATACCATTTGGCCAGCAACCAAAAATCTAACGAATCAAAAAATCATTCAGTTGTTGAATCAATACAAAATGCCTTTGTATTTCCCTCCGAATTCCCAGTTTTCCTATTGCAATACCAATTATGCCTTGTTGGCACTTATAGCGGAACGAGTTACGCAAAAGAAATTTCCGAAAATTGCCAAGGAATTCATTTTTGAACCACTTGGAATGACTGATTCGTTTATCAACGATGGAAGGCAAAATTCGGACACCATAGCTCGTTCGTATGATTCAAGAAATCGCTTGGAACCATTTACGAATTTGGATGGAATTTATGGAGATAAAAACCTGTATACAACAGCTCGAGATTTATTGAAATTGGACAAGGCAACTTATTCAAACGATTTTTTGAGCGCATCCATCAAAAAGGAAATATTTCGAGGGTATAGTTACGAACGAAAAGGTAAAAGTAATTACGGTCTAGGATTTAGAATGAGAGAGGATAAGGGGAAATCTAGCTTGTTCTTTCATACAGGTTGGTGGCATGGAAATACGGGGTGTTATGCATCGCTCAGAAAAGACACAATTTGTATGATTATTATTTCCAATCATTATACGAAGAAAGTATTTGGAATTAATCGCTTGTCGACCTTGTTTGGAAATTATCCTTATGAGCCTTTGATTGATACAAAGGAAAATTTCATCAAACCCAATGATGCAAAGTCGCAAATGACAGAAGCTATTCGAAAAAAGAAACCATGAGTTTGGAATCCGTTCAGTTATGTTATTGTGGAAGCAATAAACCATTTGAAAATTGCTGCGAACCTTTTTTACAAGGAACGAACTTTCCTTCGACTGCAGAAGAATTAATGCGTTCAAGATATTCTGCCTATGTGACTATGAATGTTTCATATATCTTAGAAACAACTTCTCCCAAATATAGAAAATACTACAATCCGAAATCCATTTTGGAATGGGCATCTAAAAGCACCTGGATTAGTTTAGAAATCATTTCTTCTTCCGAAAAACGGGTGAAATTTGTGGCGACTTATTTAGATGAAACTGGAGTGCTAACTAGGCACACGGAAGATTCCCAATTCGAAAAAATAGGAGGTCGCTGGTATTTTATGGATGGAGAATAATAATTGCGATTTTTTGTTTTAGTCGAATAATTCTGTCAAAACTCTTCCTTTTCCAGTTGGCATTTGAAAATGCAGGATTTCAGAAATTGTTTTACTGATATCTAATTGTTCTGAACAGTTTTTAGAGACCACATTCTTTTTGAAATCTGGACCCATTGCTAGCAAGCTAATATGTCTACAGCCTTCACATCCATCTCCATGACTGATGTATCCATCTTTATGACCATCTAAATGGCGACCATGATCATTGGTAATGATGAGTGCGGTCTTGTCTTTTAATTTTTCGTTAGATTGGATGAAGTTCCATAATTGAAAGGCATAATCATCACATTTCTGAATCGATTTCAAGTACATTTCCCATTCTTTGGAATGAGCATAAGCATCAGCTGCAAGTAAATTGATTAACATCAAATGAGGTGGTTTTTCGGAAGAAAGAACTTCTTTCACTTTGTCAAATGTTTCTTGATCATTGGTGTAATCTGCTCCATTTCCATTGAGTCCACAATAGGTGTATGGTTTGTACACATTCCACCACTTTTTATAGCGGGTATTTCCTAGAACTTCCAATTTTCCTTTACTGGAAATAACCCATGCATCTGAACGTGGAACGGCTTTCTCTTTCAGATAATATTGAAACATGGTAGGGTATTTTGGTAGTTGTTTTCCCCCATTTGAGAGTCTTTGGTATCTTCCAGTTATGATAGCAGAATGTCCAGAAATTGTTAATGTTGGTCCATTATTTCTGAAATCACTCAATAAAACGCCTTCTTTTTTTAAGTCATTTCCTAAATGTGGAATGTATTTGTAAGTAGAATCACCAAATGTTTCTGTGAAACGCGGGCCATCAATTACTAGTACAAAAACATATTCTGTTTTGTATTTTTTTACTTCATTTTCAGGTAACCGATTGAATTCGAATGAGGAAGTGATAAGAACTCCAACCGCAATTACCAAAGAAAGGAACAATTTAGCCATGCTTCAATTTGAGGTGCTAAAGTTACTTTTTTAATTCAGATATAGGATTGTGTTTTTTATGAAATAAAATGTGAAAAATCCTGTAACCTTTTCTATTTTTGAACTTCTTAAAACGTTGAAAATTTCAATCTTTACTGAGTAAATCCGACTTAAACTCTATAATTAGAATAAATTTTCTGTATTGGGGACTAAAAATACTAAAATGTCGTTTTCATTTGAAATACGAATAAGATAACTACACATACGATGAAAACCAAAAGGGTACTGATTATTGATGATGAAGTTGATGCAAGAAGAGTAATTTCTAAATATCTAGAGCGTTATTTTCCAAGTTTTCAAATTGTTGGAGAGGCAGATTCCTTTAAATCTGCTGTTGAGTTAGTTAATTCGACTGAAGCGGATTTAATTTTCATTGATATTAATTTAGGTGATGGAAGTGGCTTTGAAGTATTGGACGAAAGTGATGCTTTTGCTGCTGAAGTTATTTTTACCACGGCCTTTGATCAATATGCTGTAAAAGCATTCAGGTATCATGCGATGGATTATTTATTGAAACCGATAGATTCTGAACTATTTGTTGAAGCAGTCAACAAAGCAATAGATAAAGTAAGAGATCTTCGTTCAATGAGTGCTGATCAAATAATGATGTCTTATGGTAATGGTGAACGTAAGATTTCAATTCCGACGGCTGATGGAATGTGTTTTGTCAGATTAGATTCTATTGTATGCATGGAAGCGGATAGCTCTTATTGTAAAATTTTTTTAGATGATTCCAAAGAGATTATTGTGTCAAAACCACTCCGTTTTTTTGATGATAAATTGCGCACGAACATCAATTTTATCCGACCTCATAAATCGTTTATAGTGAACATGAAATTTGTAGATGAATATTTGAAAGAGGATGGAGGATATATCAAAATGAAAAACGGATTGAAAGTTCCCATTTCTCGCCAAAAGAAAGAAGATGTGATTCGTGATTTACAAAATCATTTTTTGTAACTTAATTCTTTATGCCTTCAAAAGGTATACACCTTTAAACTTCTTGTGAACTTTCTCTACGGTATTAAGTTCTTATAGTTTCCAGTAAACAAAGCTAAATTTAAAGCTGCAGTTCGTAGATTGAATTCAGCTGATAATTGTCTATTCTTTGCTTGAATAATCGAAAACTGAATTTCTCGTAGTTCAAATTGTGTCAAAGAACCATTTTCAAAGGATTTTTGAGCAATTTCAAACATTTCTGTAGTGTTTATTATTGAGCTATTTTCCAAGCGGAACATCCGTTCTGAAAATACATAATCTTGCCATGCCTTCTCAACTTCTGTTTTGATGGTTTGTTCTTGTTTTTGAACAGTCAATTCTGCATTCTCTTTCTGGAGTTGGTTATTTTTGACGGCTGTCACATTCGATAAACCATCCAAAATAGTCCAGTTTAAGGTGAACCCAAAGCCTGGACCTAAACTCCGATTGGATGAAAGTAAACCCACTTCACTTTGTGATATTGCAGTTGTGTATTGGGCATAAAATGACAGTTGTGGATAATACCGACTTTTCAATTCTTTTCGTTGTTGATCAATAATGGCAATTTGACTTTTTTGAATCAAGATACTTGTGTTTTGAGCTAAAGCGCTTTCCAAAACAGCACTTTGGGTTATAGGTTGCAGGACTGGAATTATTTCATCAACATCAAATTGAACATTTCCTGCATCACCCATAACTGAAGCTAAATCGGCTTTTGTTTTGATGATTAGATTTAAATGATTCAAGTAGTTGGAAGAGTCTGTGTTTAAGTCCAACTTTGCTTGCAATAATTCCAAATCATTTGCTGCACCGTTTTTCGATTTCAATGAAATCAAATCAAAGCGTTCTTTTGATAATTGAATGGCTTCTTCATAAACGGTTTGCATTCGTTTGTAGTACTGAATACTGTAGTACAAAATAGAAGCTTGATAAATGGACATTTCCATTTGAGCCGTTAGATTTACAGTTGCTAAATCTTCCGATAATTGCAATCTTTTATCACGTGCAAACATCGCAAAACCATCAAATAATGTCCAGTTTAAGCGTGCTGCTGCTGTAAACGCATTGTTTCTAGCCCCGTTTTTCTCATTGATTTGACCGGAAAAAAATTCTTGTCTTGTATTGGTGAAAGTCCAACTTTGATCGGCATTGACAGCAACTGTTGGCAAGTATCCAGCAGTTCCTATGTTGTTTGAATTATCTGCAACTTTTGTATTGTTGCGCTGAATCAATACATCGAAATTATTTGCTAGAGTCCGTTTAATAACTTCCTCAAAGCTTAAAATTTGTTGAGACAAAGTAACCCTACTTGAAAGAATCAGAAATAGAAGAATAAACTGTTTCATGGTTTTAATTTCGATTTTTTAGATGTCAAATAAATGTATAATCCAGGAATCACAAATAAGGTTAGAATTAAGGAAAAAGCTAGTCCTCCCACGATTGAAATTCCCATTGAAATTCTACTGGTTGCAGCATCTCCCAATGCCAATGCAATAGGAAGCGCACCTAAAATGGTTGCCAAGGTGGTCATTAAAATTGGTCTGAAACGCTGTGCACAAGCGTCGATAATTGCTTCTTTGATACTTAAACCATCTTCCCGTCGCTGATTCGCGAATTCAACGATCAAGATTCCGTTTTTGGTAACCAGACCAATCAATACAATAATTCCGATCTTTGAGAAGATGTTTAATGTTTGATCCGTTAGCCAAAGGGAAAATAGTGCTCCTGCCAGTGCTAGAGGAACGGTAAATAGTATGATCCAAGGATCGCGGTAACTCTCAAATTGTGCTGCTAGGACGAGGAAAACCAATACCAATGCAAGAAGACCAGCGAAGATGATACTACTTCCGCTTTCGGCAAATTCCTTCGAGGTTCCTGCCAAACTGTGAGAGAAACTTTCGGGCAGTACTTGTTCCGCAATTTTGTCCATGGCATCAATTCCATCACCAACGGTGAAACCCGCATTCACATCTGCCTGTACTGTTGCTGAAACATAGCGATTGTATCGGAATAATTGTGGTGGACTTGATTCGTTGCGGACTGTTACAAGGTTGTCCAAAGGGATCAACTCTCCAGATTCACTTCTCACCTGTATGGCGCTGAGATCTGAGGGATCATCCCGTTTTTCTTTCATAGCTTGACCAATCACCTGGTACTGTTTTCCATTCATAATGAAATAACCGTAACGCTGACCAGAGAAGTATAATTGAAGCGTAGAAGCAATGTCATTGACATTTACTCCAACACTTTCAGCCTTGTCGCGATCAATATCTACCTGCAGTTCGGGTTTATTGAATTTCAAATCTACATCCACGATTTTGAAAACAGGATCAGCGATTGCTTGTTCCAAGAATTTTGGAAGTGTTTCCTTCATGGTTTCAAAATTGGGAGCTTGTAATACGTATTGAACTGGCAGTCCTGACTGACGTCCTCCACCAATTGTTTGTTCTTGTACAATAAAAGAACGCGCAAAGTTGAATTCTCCCAAACGTTTATTGAGTAAATTGACGATCTCTTCTTGCGAACGTTTTCGATCCTTTACAGGAAGGAGGTTCACACGAACGAACCCTGCATTAACGGCACCTGAGTTGAAACTTGGGGAAGTTACTGCGATAATGCTTGTTTTTTCAGGTAAGGTATCGATGAGGTCGATTATTTGCTGTTGATGAAAGTCCATCCTTTCGAAGGAAGTTCCTTCTGGTGCATTTGACCTGATCTGGAAACGCCCCTTGTCTTCCATTGGTGCTAATTCTGATTTTAAACTTAAACCGTTCCAAATGATCAGGACTATACAAAATGCCATTAGGATAAATGCAATCCATGGACGTTTCATGAATTTAGTGAGCGAATTCCTGTATCCCGACATGAGTTTATCCAACCACACTTCGGTCATTTTGTAGAAACGAGAATGTTTTTCCTTCTTCTTCAACAAACGGGCACTCATCATTGGAGTTAAAGTCAAGGAAATAAAAGCAGAAATGATTACTGATCCAGCAACAACAACTCCGAATTCACGGAATAAACGACCAGTTAATCCATCTAAGAAAATGATCGGAAGGAAAACCGTTGTAAGTGTTATAGTTGTGGAAATAATGGCGAATAGAATTTCTTTTGAACCTTTGTGTGCAGCTTCTTTCGGATCTTCACCACGCTCAACCCGTGCATAGATATTTTCCATAACAACAATGGCATCATCGACCACTAGTCCTGTTGCTAGAACGATTCCGAGTAGAGTAAGTAAGTTGATTGAGAAATTCGAAATGTACATGATAAAGAAGGTTCCGATTAATGAAATCGGAATAGCAATGATTGGAATCAAGGTGGTTCTCCAGTCACGCAGGAACAGGAAAATAATGACTACAACCAATCCAAAGGCAATCAGGATTGTTTCTTCTACTTCTGAAATGGATTTTCGGATATTTTGAGTGGAATCGAGAGCTACGCCTAAATGCACATCTTTAGGCAGTTCTTTCTTGATTTGTTCTACTTTTTTGTAAATCTCATCGACAATCTCTATATAATTTGCTCCTGGCTGTGGATTGATGGCAATACCGATCATAGGAATTCCATGATTTCCTCGAAGTAAAGTGCGTTCATTTTCAGGAGCAAGGTTTGCACGACCAACATCCTTTAAACGAACAATTTGTGTTCCTTTTTTTGCAACAATTAGGTTGTTGAATTCTTCCTCCGTAGTTAAACGACCGAAGGTGCGAATCGTCAATTCGACCGTGTTTCCCTCAATTCTTCCGGAAGGTAATTCTACGTTTTGGTTCAATAAGGCATTTTTCACATCCAAAGCAGTTAAACCCAATCCTGCCATTCTTTCAGGATCCAGATTGAATTTCATGGAGAACTTCTTCTCTCCCCAGATACGGATTTCACTAACCCCCTTGATTGTTTGCAAACGTTCTTTAAATACATTGTTTCCCAAATCGGTTAGTTCCAACAAAGTCTTTTTATCGGATTGAACGGTTAAGGAGAAGATTGTTTCTGCATTGGCATCTGATTTCACAACGACTGGAGGGTCTGCGTCTGGCGGAAGATTTCGGATAGCAGCGGAAACCTTATCTCGCACATCATTTGCGGCGTTATCTAAGTCTACACTCAAATCAAATTCTACTACAATACTACTTCTTCCGTCAGAACTGGTTGAAGTAACAGTCCGTATTCCCGAGATTCCATTGATTGATTCTTCCAATGGTTCTGTTATTTGTGATTCGATGACATCTGGGTTTGCTCCAACGTAATTGGTCGTAACGGTAATGATGGGTGGATCCACCGAGGGGAATTCCCGAACACCAAGAAAGATAAATCCAATTACTCCGAAAAGCACCACAATGATGGATAGAACACTTGCTAAAACTGGTCTGTTTATACTGATGGATGCAATGTTCATTTCGTAGCGAGTTTAGTTTTTACAGGCATTCCCGCTCGAACAGCTAACAGACCAGATATGAGTACTTGATCTCCTTCGTTTAATGCTCCAAGGATTTGAACTTTGTCTGGTGTTCTGATTCCAATTTCTACTTGAATTTCTTCTATCAAGCCGTTCCGAACAACAAAAATTTTCTGACCTTTTAGAATTGGGATGATACTTTCAGACGGAACCATGAATGCATTTTCTTCTTTCCCCATGTCGTAGTTAATGGAAACAAAAGAACCAGGAATTAATCCTCCTGGATTTGGAAGAGAAGCACGAACGGTCATCATTCTGGTTCCTTCATTGATACGTGGTTCAAAAGCATACACTTTGGCTGAGTATGTTTTTAAGTCACCATCTAATTGAAATTGAATGAGTTGTCCTGTTTTGACATTTCGCGTATATTTTTCAGGAACAGAAAATTCGATTTTCACTGGATTTTCTTGAACAATTGAGGTGATACGTGTATTTGTTGAAATGAATGCTCCTTCGCTAACGAATCTTAAACCAATTTTTCCAGAGAAAGGTGCACGGATGGTTGCTTTGGAAATTTGAACGTTCAATAAATCCAATTGAGCTTTTGTATTTGCGAGTGCAGATTCTGCAATTTCATATTCTTGCAAACTAATTCCCTTAGATTGATACAAAAGTTCTTTTCGTTTTTGATCTTTTTCAGCTAAATCTAGTGTAACCATTAATTGGGCTTTTTGCGCTTTTAAAATATCGGAATCTACTTGGATGATGACAGAACCCTTGCTTACATTTTGACCTTCCTTAAAAGAAATACGTTGAATCCGCCCTGCAACTTCAGAATAGACATCCACTTGTTCATTCGGAATAACGGAGCCAGGAATTGCGATAGATCGAATAACTTCACCAGCTTTAATTTGAACCACATCAACAGTTACGATTGGGGCTTTTTGAGCCTTTAAATCTTCTTTTTCTTCTCCACAAGCCGTTAGTAGAACAATGAGCGTAAAAAATGGGATAAGCTTTAATATCATGAGTTTAACTTTTTGGGATAGAAAAATTCGAATTGATCTGCTGGTATTTCTTGTGTCTTTGTAATAAGTTCAGTAAGTATTAGCTCAAAGGTGGCATGTAAACTAGGGTCTAGAAGGCTGAAAAAATATTCGTTTGTTTCTTTGATTCCTTTCTCAATTTCTCCAATCCAAGGCTCTGCTTGAGAAGTAATGTTAAGTAAATGTTGTCTTCGGTCGTTTGGATTTGTTTTGCGCTCAATGAAACCATCAGATTCGAGAGCATCCAGTATACGAACCAACGAAACTTTATCCATTAATAATTGATTAGCTAATTCTTGTTGACTAATTATTCCATTCTTTTTTCCAATCAGATACAAAGGGAAATAATACCGCTCAACAGGAGTTTTTTCCATCTGAATCGCTAATTTTCCGATATATTGTTTCGTTAGGAAACTAAAAAATCGACCTAAAGGCCATTCTTGTGTTGTCATTTTATTAAACTAGTTAACAAAGTTAACTATTAAAGGTCTTAACTAGTTTTTTTTAACTAAAAATTGACTTAGATTCTGTTACATTTGTTTTTCGAATACATCTCATACAAACTCAATTTGATCAAGTATATATTATTTGGATTATTTTTTGTAGGAATTGCAACACGAGCATTTTCGCAGACGAATCGTATTTCTTGGGAGTACAATTACCATCACTTTGGAATTAAAAATGGATTACCTAGCTCCGAAAGCTATCAAGTATATCAGGATAAGTCAGGTTTATTATGGATTTTAACTGACAGAGGAGTTATTCGCTATGATGGCTTTGAATTTCATAAGTACACGATTGAAAATGGATTGTCTGATAATGTGAATTTTAGAGTCGTTGAGGATCCAAATGGTGGAGTTTGGTTTGTGGGTTATAATGGTTTGTTAAGTGTGTTTAAGGATGGGGAAATGCAAGTGTATAAGTATAATCAGTTACTTAAGAAGGCGCTTCCTTTAGGAAAAAACACCAATATTTCTATTTCTGTAAAAAAAGACAATTCTATTGTTTATGGTGTTTTTAAAAAGAAAATAATTTCAGTTAGTAAAACTGGTGAAGTAAAAGATGTATTCAAAAGAACGACGGAAAACGGATGTTTTTTTGAGTTTGAAAAGGAATTAATACCACTAAAAAATGGAGTGACTTTCAATTTGGACACGATCTTTATCGTTAAGGATAACAAGCGTTTTTTTATTGGGAAATTAAGCTTTTCAGGTACTACGAGAGCGAAAAAACACAAAGGTCATTATTTTGTAATGACAGATTTGAAGCTGTTTTTTTCAGATCATCAGCAATTTAATTTAATCCCTGAAAACCAGGAAGTTATTTCGTTAGATTGTGATAGCAGATTTTTGTATGTAGGGTTGTATAAAAATGGACTAAAAAAATATCGTTTTAATCCCAAGACCAAAAAGTTAATTCTTGTCCAACATTACTTGCCGAATTATTCAGTAAGCTCTGCTTGTACCGATATGAATGGGACATTATGGCTCACAACTCTTGATAAAGGTCTGTTTGCTATTTATGATGAGGCATTTAAGCAACTAGCCATTAATGGAGTCAATTTAACAGAAGAAGTACGTTTTATCAATGGAAATAAGAATAAAATAATTATTACACATTATGTAGGTAAGTGGCAACAGCTATATGCTCCATTTTTATGCAAAGACGTAGGGAAAATGGTCTATAAGTACAATCTAGTGCCTGTAAAGAATGGATTTACTTTTCAAAGAAATGTTGTTGATTGGAGTGGATGGAAAGATGTAGATGCGAGTTGTATTATAAATCCAATTTATGCAACTGATACATGTGTTAGTGGGACGGATAAAACAGCAGGTGAAATTGTTGAAATTAAAAAGCATTCTACTGTTTTTCATGGTATAAATCGTTTAAATAAAACAAAACTAATTGGACCTTACCTTTGGTTTCGTATCACTTCAAACAACAAAATATTCATTTTGTATGATGATGGATTGTTTGTTTTCGATATAAAAAAATCAAGAATAAATCCGAATTACAGAGCAGTATTAAAGAAAAGTATAACGCAATTAAAATATCATAAAGAATGGGGATTATTGGCTTATTCAAGCTCTGAAGGGCTTTTCTGTGTGGATATAGAAACGGAGAAATATGTAAGGTTTGAAAAGAATAATGAGATAGGTAATCAGATTTCGACAGTTTTCTTTGATGAAAAGAACCGTCTTTGGGTAGCTACTGAAAAAGGATTGTTTTCTTTAGTCAAGAAAAATGGTCATATAAAGATTCATTCGTTTCTGAATAAGAGTTTGTTGTCAAGTGTAGAAGTAACAGACATATATGTTTATAAGAATATTCTTTACCTGACTACTAAATTGGGGGTTCAGAAAATAGATCTTCTGAAAGTAAAAAAAACGATGAAAGGTTGTCCTATAACTGTTTTTTCTGTTCGGGCGTTTTCTAGAAACAAGGAAGTTCCTCAAAAGAAGATTTTTCCAGCTCAAACTGATCTCATTAAAATATCACTTTCAAACAAAAATCTGGATAAACAAAACAGTTACAGGTATCGTTTTGGTAAAGCTCAAACCTGGATTAAATCAGACAAAGGAGAAATTAATTTGAATAATCCAACAAATGGTGAGTATCAGTTGGAAGTATCTTATTTCGACAGTGAAAATAATTGGTCAAAATCTAGTTTTCTAACCACCTTCACTGTTGAAAAAGTGATTTTTTTAAGATGGTATTTTATTTTGTTATATGTTGTTCTTGTTATCGTTTTGTTTTATATCATTTTGAAGCTTTCGATTCAATCAGTGAACAAAAAGAATTATATGCTGAACCGAATGATGGAATTGGAGCAAATGGCTCTTTCGGCTCAGATGAATCCTCATTTTATTTTTAATTCACTCAATTCAATTCACAGTTTTCTCTTGTATGAAGAAAATGAAAATGCAGAAAGATACCTGCTTCGTTTTGCTAAACTGATTCGCCAAACGCTTTCAAATTCCAGAGCTACCTATATAACAATAGAAGAGGAGTATGAAACTCTCAAAAATTACATATTGCTTGAAAGTATGCGCTTTAAAAACAAGTTCACTTTTGAGATTGAATGTAATTTTAATCAATTGCCATTATATCCTTGTATTCCGCCAATGTTAATTCAACCCTATGTAGAGAATGCAATTATTCATGGATTGGCTAAACGAACAGTTGGTGCTGAATTATTAGTGAAATTCTATGTGGAAGAAGAATTGTTGAAAGTGTTGATTCAAGACAATGGAATCGGATATGTAGAATCAAAAAAGAATAAGCGCGACACGGGACATAAATCTTATGGAACTCAAATTACGGAAGAGCGCTTGAAATCATTACAAGCAAACACTAAAAATGCGTACAGTGTTTCGATAAATTCTTTCGACGAATCAAATAAAGAGTTCCCAGGAACATGTGTCATTTTGACAATTCCATTCCCTAAATAATCCAAGCATTCGAAAGCTAAAATGGATTTAAAAGCAAAGAAGGGGGCTGCTTTTTGAATATTTTAGATTTACCTTTTTAGAGTCAAATTTTCGATTACACCTAAAATAACTGAAATTTCACACCAAATTTTGCTATTTCTTGAATTCTAATTCTAGTTTTGTGAATAATGATTGTTCTTAAAAATGGTGAAATCACATAGTAAATTAAGTATCTGTGTTTCTCTGTCGCACGTCCGTGGGAAATAGTTTTTAATTCAGAGCATTCTAAATAAGTTGAATTATGAAAGTTTTATCGGTGTTATTATTACTTTGTTTAGGATTAATCTCCAACCAATCCTTCTCCCAAAAAAATGCGCCCAAAGTGGTCGTTGGAATTGTAGTGGATCAAATGTGTTATGATTATTTGTACCGTTTTTATCCCCAATTTGGAAAAGATGGTTTCAAGCGCCTGATGGACAAAGGAACTCACTTTAGAAATGTAACTTATAATTATGTCCCAACCTTTACGGGGCCTGGCCATGCATCTATTTATACTGGAACAACACCGAGTAATCACGGGATTGTAGCCAATGAGTGGTTCTATCGACCTTTCGGAAGAGAAGTCAATTGCGTGGAAGATACAACAGTTTCCACAGTTGGCTCAGCAAGTTCTTATGGAAAATGCTCCCCTTATTTTTTGCGCTCAAATACGATTACGGATCAGCTGAAGTTGACTTATCCAAGCTCCAAAGTCATTGGTGTTTCTATCAAGGATCGAAGTGCTATTTTGCCTGCAGGACACTTATCTGATGGGTCTTATTGGTACGATTATGCAACAGGTAATTTCATTACATCCACTTTTTATAAGAAACAATTGCCACAATGGGTGAATCGGTTCAATGAGCTTCTATTAGTATCGAAATATGTCAATCAACCTTGGAATTTGCTAAAAGATTCAGCATGTTACACCTATATTCAACAAGATAACTCTCCGTATGAAGGATTAGTAGGAGGGAAGACAAGTCCTGTTTTTCCGTATGATTTTAGTAAAGCTACTCCAGCCGATCAACTGAGTTTATTTACGATTATGCCGGCTGCAAATACCTTTCTGACAGATTTTGCTATTCAAGCACTTTCCAATGAGCAATTGGGTAAACATGCTACAACAGATTTTTTAACCATTAGTTATTCTACTCCAGATATTGCTGGTCACACTTTTGGACCTTATTCCTTGGAAATGGAAGATATGTATTTTCGTTTGGATCAGGAGTTAGCTCGTTTGTTTCAAACATTAGACAAGCAAATCGGAAAAGGAGAATATGTAGTTTTTTTAACGGCTGATCATGCAGTTGTTCCCGTACCACAATTTTTGAAAGATCATCAGCTTCCAGGAGGGTATTTGTTTTTGAAAGATAAGATTGATGCTTTGCGTACAGCTTGTGTAGCGACATTTGGAAAAGATTACCTGAATACCATCGAAAATGACAATGTTTATTTGACAAATGAGATATTAGGCTCAGAATTAGAACCTCAAGTTATTTCCTTCTTCAAAACTGAAATTTCTAAGTGGACAGAAGTAAAACGAGTTTATACGAAGGGAGAATTAGAAACACAAACAACAGAAAACTGGCAGCAAATGGTAGCTTCTGGTTACGATAAAGAACGAAGTGGTGAGTTGATTTTTATTCTTCAACCAGGTTATTTGCCTAAAAGCTCAGATACTCCAGGATCCCACAAAGGAACAAGTCATGGCTCTGCATTTAATTACGATACGCATGTACCTGTGTTGTTTTACGGGAAAGATATTCTTCCACAAGATGTTTTCACACCGTATGAAATTGTAGATATAACTGCTACATTGGTTCATATATTAGAGGTTCAAAGACCCAATACAACAATCGGAAAACCAATGTTGGAATTATTTAAAACAAGGTAAGTAATTTAACAAATTAGCATGTTAGTAAAATTACTTACAGAAAGATTTTTTTAACTTGTAAATCAATGATTTAAAAGTGTATTAGTTTATCTAAATCCCTCTTCAAATTGGATTGATTCGAGTTCTTGTCTTCAAATCGTTTTACAAATTCACACTTTTTATCGAAAAATCTTCACTTCCACTTGCATGAATTGAAAAAATCACTAATTTTGTGCACCCCAAACGCTTGTGCTGAAGCTCTTGCCTTTGTGAAGCCACTTCGGCAAAACAAGGTCAGCGTAGGAATATAGGGAAATAGAACTAATCGAAGTTCTATTCGTTTGAAATAAGTTTATAGAACACGATTGTGTTTATATAATATGCGGATGTGGTGAAATTGGTAGACACGCTAGACTTAGGATCTAGTGCCGAGAGGTATGCGGGTTCGAGTCCCTCCATCCGCACTTTAAAATGGTCTCGTTGTTCGTCAATGAAGACCATTTTTTGTTTATACAAGTTTAAGAATTAAAAGAAAACGGAATGAACGTAACACGTCAAGAAGTTAATGCAGAAACAGCATTATTAACGGTGCAAGTTTCACCAGCAGACTACCAAGGTAAAGTAGCTGCTTCTTTAGATAAATATCGCAAACAAGCGAAAATTCCAGGATTCCGTCCAGGAAAAGTTCCTATGGGCTTGATTCAAAAGCAATATGGAAAAGGCGTTTTGGCAGAAGAGATGAACAAATTGGTTTCGGATGCTTTGTACGCTTACGTTCAAGAAAATAAATTAGAAATCCTTGGAAATCCAATCCCGAAAGACGGAACGGAAGTGAAAGGAGATTTTGAAAAGCCAGAAGATTTTGAATTCGTTTATGAAATCGGTTATTCGCCTGCAATTGATTTGAAATTGACCAATAAAAGCAAATACGATTACGTACAAGTGAAAATCGATGATAAATTAATCGACCAACAATTGGATGATTTGCGTCGCCGTTATGGGAAAATGACTTCTACCGATGAGGTGGCGGATACAGATATGATTTTAGCTCAATTTGTGGAGTTGAATGAAGATGGATCAATCAAAGAAGGTGGAATTATGCATTCTTCGACAACTTCTATGGAGTTTGTAGAAGATAAGAAAGCGAAAAAATCATTGGTTGGTAAGAAAATCGGAGATAAAGTAACTATTTCTGCTACAGAAATTACGCGTGGTGATAGCGATAAAGCTGCAATGCTTGGAGTGAAGCCAGAAGAGTTGGCAAACCATTCAGATTCATACCAAATGACAATCAATGACATCAAACGTATGGAGTTGGCTGAATTGAACCAAGAATTGTTTGATAAATTGTTTGGTGAAGGAGCTGTTTCTTCTGAAAAAGAATTGCGTGAGCGCATTGCAACTGATTTGAAAAATATGTTTGCAAATGATTCAGATCGTTTATTGACGCGTGAAGTGTACCGTGATTTGGTTGATAACACGCCAATTAATCTTCCAGATACATTCTTGAAACGTTGGATTCAGTTGTCGAATGAGCAACCTATCACTATTGAGCAAATCGAATCTGATTATGATAGCTACGCGAAAGATTTGAAATGGCAATTGATTCAAGGGCACATTTTCAAAGCAAACGATATCAAGTTGGATAACTCTGAAGTAATCGAATTTACAAAAGGATTAATCGCTAATCAGTTTGCACAATACGGAATTCCTGCACCAGAAGATGCAGAATTGACGAAACAAGCGGCTGGTGCTTTGCAAAATCGCGAAGAAGCAAATCGTATTTACGACATGCTAGCTGAAACAAAATTGACACAATACTTCAAGAATACTGTGAAATTGAACTCGAAAGAGATTTCTTACGATGAGTTCGTTGAAATGGCAGCGAAGTAATCATATTGAATTAAAAAGTCGGGGCGGGAAAATTTTTTCGCCCCTTTTTTATACTAATTTTATTTCATGAACAATACGCTATCTCCTTGGGTAATCGCAATCGTTTTGATTGCCTATTTTGCAATACTGATGTTAATTTCGTTTCTCACATCTAAAAATGCAACTTCTGATTCGTTTTTTACAGGAAATAAGCAAAGTCCGTGGTACTTAGTTGCTTTTGGAATGATTGGAGCTTCACTTTCAGGGGTCACATTTATTTCAGTTCCTGGAAAAGTTGCGAGTGAAGGAATGGCGTATTTCCAAATTGTATTGGGGTATGTTATCGGATATATTGTCATTGCCCAAGTATTGATGCCGCTGTATTATCGATTAAATGTAACTTCAATCTACCAATATTTGGCAACACGCTTTGGTGTTGTAAGTTATAAAACAGGAGCAAGTTTCTTCATTTTGTCTCGTACTTTGGGCTCAGCAACACGTTTGTATTTGGCTACCGAAGTTCTACACTTGTTTTTGTTTGGCGATTTAGGAGTTCCTTATTGGCTTACTGCATTGACAACTGTTGCTCTTATCTGGATTTATACTTTCAAAGGCGGAATCAAAACCATCGTTTACACAGATACTTTTCAAACAGTTTTTTTGATTAGCGCAGTAATTATTTGTACGATCATCATTTCCAGTGCTTTGGGAGTTAATTGGAGTGGCTTGTATCACAAAATCACTGAGTCAAAAACAACTGGAGGTTACTCCATGTCGCGTATATTTTTCTTCGACGATCCAAATTCTCCACTCTATTTCTACAAGCAATTTTTTGGAGGAATGTTTTTGGCCATTGCAATGACTGGACTAGACCAAGATTTGATGCAGAAAAACTTGACGTGTAAATCCATAGGTGAGGCAAAAAAAAACATGTATTCATTTACAACCGTTTTAGTAGTTACTAATTTCTTATTCTTGCTTTTAGGTGGCGCCTTGTATGTTTATGCCAATCATTATCAGATAGATTTACCAGTAAAAACAGATCATACTTTTCCTACTTTAGCTCTAAACAACTTTGGAAAAGTTGCTGGAATTTTCTTTTTGCTCGGAATTACGGCTTCATCTTATGCTTCTGCTGATAGTGCATTGGCGGCATTGACGACAGGATTTTGCATCGATTTCTTGCACTTTGAACGGCGAAATGAGTCTCAAAAACAACAATACAAGTTGATGGTACACATTGGCTTTTCAATTTTGTTCTTACTGATTATTTTAGCAACGAAATATTATGTGGATGCCCATCCAAAAACAGATTTAATTGGATTAATCTTGACCATTGCGGGTTATACATATGGACCATTATTAGGCTTATTTACCTTTGGTATTGTTCTCAAACGGAAATTGCATGAAAAATTAGTTCCGATAGTCTGTGTATTAATACCAGTTATCTGTTTCATTATCAGTAAATACTCTCAGGCCTGGACAGGAGGTGTTTTGCAACCCGATGGAAAATACTTGGGTGGATACATTTTTGGAAATGAATTGTTGATTCTCAACGGATTATTGACCTTCATAGGACTGTGGATTATTTCGAAAAAAGGTTCAAATACTGTTTCACATGTTCAAACCGTTCAAGTTTAATCCAATTTGAACTATTAAACCTTTTGAACTTATGATCTCAAAACCAAAAGCATTTCTATTCGACCTGAATGGAACCATGATTAATGACATGGGATTCCATTTGGAAGTGTGGAACAAAATCTTGAACGAAGACCTAAATGCGGGTTTAGTTATAGATCAAGTAAAGCAGCAAATGTATGGGAAGAATCATGAATTGCTCGACCGTGTTTTTGGAAAGGGAGTATTGAGTGAAGAAGACATTGAATTTTATTCTCAGCGAAAAGAGGAGTTGTATCAGGAATTGTATGCTCCGCACTTAGCACTAATCCCTGGATTAGGAACTTTTTTTGAAACGGCAAGTAAGTCCAATATTTCCATGACCATTGGATCAGCGGCTAATCGTTTCAATATCAATTTCGTGGTGGATAATTTGAATATTCGTTCCTTTTTTCAGGCGATTGTAAGTGCAGAAGATGTACTTGAAAGCAAACCCAATCCGGAAGTGTTTTTGAAGGCAGCAAATCTGTTAGGATTTGATCCTGAATTGTGTATCGTATTTGAAGACGTACCCAAAGGAGCAGAAGCAGCTTTGAATGCAGGAATGAAAGTTGTTATCGTTACAACAACCCATTCTCCCGAAGAATTTGCCCAATACTCGAATGTTTTGTTCTTCATCAAAGACTACAATGATCCGCGGCTTACCAAGTTATTTTCATAATTCGGCATTCGACATTCGCAATTCGCAATTAGATTCACTATCTTCACTAAACAAATAAGTTTGCCATGAATATCATTCTTCACGATAACGATTTACACCTGCGTTTTGCGCCATTAACCCTTACTCGGCCAGTTGGTGATTTAAGAGTAGGAATTCTGACGAATAAAGAACGGTGGGAAAAATGGATTCCAGAAGCTACTGTTTCGTTTCAAACTGAAAAGTATATTTCGAAAAAATTTCCGCGTATAGATGGGAAAGCAGATGTGGAAGTTAATGCCGCTATTATTCCAACAGAAGCTATTGCAGCTGCAGTAGTACATTTGGAAGATAATCAAGTATTGGTTTCTGAAAATACATGGATTGCTCGTAGAGGAAATGCGACTGAAAAGATTAAATGGACAGAACAGCATCCTTTGGAATTAACCCAGCGTTGGGATTTGTTTCAAAAGAACGATGAAATTTTGGTGGCCGATTACTTTTTACTCACCGGAGGAAGAGAAACACAATACATATCAACGTCAAATACCGTTATTGGTGATCCATCTTTGATTTTTCTGGAAGTAGGGGCATCGGTAGAAGGATCGTTTTTAAACACTACATCGGGTCCAATTTACATTGCCAAAGATGCCGAAATTATGGAAGGATCTATGATTCGCGGACCATTCTCTTTAGGTGAGCACGCAGTAGTGAAAATGGGTTCTAAAATATATGGAGCAACAACCATTGGTCCATTTTGTAAGGTGGGTGGTGAAATTTCCAATTGTGTGTTCCAATCTTATTCAAACAAAGGCCATGATGGTTTCTTGGGGAATTCGATGGTAGGAGAATGGTGTAATTTTGGAGCAGATTCCAATACATCCAATTTGAAAAACAATTATTCCATGATTCGCTCATGGTCTTTCGAAGAAGGAGCAGAAGTGGAAACAGGTTTGCAATTTATGGGTGTTTGTATGGGGGATCACAGCAAATGTGCCATCAATACGATGTTCAATACCGCTTCCGTAGTTGGAGTTTCTTGTAATATTTTCGGCGGTAATTTCCCCAAAAAGTTCATCCCCTCTTTTTCCTGGGGAGCAGTTGACGGAACCGAATTATTCGAATTGAAAAAAGCGAAAGAAGCTGCCAATGCGATGATGAATAGACGTGGCTTGGAGCTTACAGAAGGGGATGTATATATCTTTGATTACTTGGCAAAGATTGGGGGGTAATCTTCCAAAAGAGTATGAAGATACAATACAACAAGAAATATGTGTCCGAATTGATTGCAAATACGGACTTACATGCAGGCGGGATATTTTTTTGTATTATATATCGAGATTGTTTAGAGTTTTTCGATAACGGCATGGTAGAAATAACTAAGAAGGTCGTTGATGCTTTCAGACCCATGGATGATATGGATGAGCGGCATTTGGAACGGTATAAATTATCTGGAACCTATTCTTTTAACGATAGAGGTTATCTGATTTGCTCGTTTGAGGAAGCTTTTTTGAAGTATACTGGGATATTTACTGAAAAAGATAAAAGTATGCTTCCGTTTCATATTTATGACTCACGACTATCAAGAAGTTATCGGTAACTTTATGAGGACAGTACTTACCATATTATTTTTCGTTGGACTTTACCAAAGTTCTTGGGCTTGCTGTGCCATTGACGACCGGACTTTGACTGAAATGCTGTTTCAAGGAAATCCAGGCACAATATTCACCTGTAAGGTTTTAACATTTTCTACACCACTTACTTATCCTGACCACATCATCTCATCAAGTTCTGATGGCAGTATTGACGGTACTGCAACTGTTGAAATAGTTACTGTGTATTTTGGCAAGGTTGACACCAATGTTGTAACACTTCGTGCAGGTAATTACATGACAATTGGGAATACTTATCTCATTTATACTGACGGTAGCGGACGGATTTTTAGTTTTGGTGGTATCTGTGACAAATGGTCGAAACAAATCACAGACAAGCCGACAACTAATAACGAACTATTAATTTTAAAGCAGTTTTCAGACATTTTTAAAAACAAAACTGGAGGACAGTTCACATTTACTAATTCTAAAAATATTGTTATTGCTAAAGGGCAATTTAGAAAAGGCATTGCAATAAAAACTTGGCAACATTTTTACGATAACGGAATTATCAAAACTGAGTTTGACTTGACTAAAAACATAACTTCTCAGTTCGCTTCAAACGGATTTATCAAGTCAAAAAATACAATCAATAAAAACGTAGGTATTTACGAGCAATATTCTGACAAAGTAAGTGGACAATTATCTTATAAATTCATTGAAATAGAAATGGAAAAAGAAATGATAATGGAATGTTCTGAATATTTTAACAACGGAAAACTTAAAAATATTGCAAGTTTCGTTTACATAAACAACAAAAGCACTTCAACTGGCAAGAAGGGCGACTACAAAGAATTTTACGAAAACGGCAACCTTAAATTGCAAGGACAATATCAAACTGACAAGCGGGTTGGACTATGGAAATGGTATCATGAAAATGGAGAGTTTAACAGAGAATTTGACTACAAAGATGGAACTGACGAACAATAAAAAAGTAACCGATAACAGCGCACAAGCTCAAGTTTTGAAACAGTAAACAGAATACAGCAAACAGGTCTCAAAAACCTGCGCCTGTGCGCCAAACGTTGGAGCACTGTTTTTAGGATAGAGAATACCAATGAATGATTCTAACCCATAGCTGGAAAACTCCCAATATCTATGGAAGATGAAATGTGTGAATTAATCCGATATAACTCAATCCCCTCCATGCTGTGAACACTTCCCATTCGCACTTTTAGTCATGTGTTTACATCTCTTTTTTGCCTTTGTTTTTCCAGAACATTGAACAGCTATTGCTCTGTCAACTTGTTTTTTAGATGCTGTTTTAGTAGTAGTAATTGGTTCTTCTTTAGCCACGCCCTCTTTTTTCTGAAAACTCCAACTCCAGCAATCGATACAAAGCGTTTTTTCGATGATTATTTCCTGATCATCGGGTAATGATGGATAAAAATCAATTCCTGTAATCGTTTCAACACTATCAATTGAAACAGCGAAATAACTCGGATTTTCTTTTGATGCCGCATTAGCCATAATAAAGCCAATTCCTTTTACAGAAGGTTCCGAATAATCGAGGATTACTTTGTAATAGTAGTTGGGAACAGAAACCTTGTTTTCTCCGATTGTTTTCAGGCTGTCTGTTAAAACGGGACCAGTTACAACATATAGCGAATTGTTTTCAATTGCCCAATTTCGAACCAATTCTTCTGTCTTTTTCCAGATTCCACGGTTGAAACTTGGTTCCTGCGGACTCATGTTGCTGTAGTAAAAACTTTCGGTGACCGTTATTTCCGACCAACCCATATCGGCAGCTGGAGCTAAATGTCCTCTGTCGTAACCTGAGCTTGCATAATCTGCATTATTAGCTGTTTCAGTACTTACTTTGGGGTCGGGAAGAAATTTATCCGTTCTCTCAAATCGCTTAGTGGTTTCTTCTTTCGTTAATTGGTAAGCCACCCAAGAAGCTTGCTCGTGTGTTTCATTATACAACAAAGAAAATCCAGTATGTACAATTACCAATTCAGAAAAATTGGTATGTGGAATTTCTAGTTTTCGAATTGTCTTTGCCTTAGAAACCATCCGTGAGTTTAAATTCAAAGAGGTATCGGTTGAAATTTTTTGGTGCTCAGATTGTGCACTTCCACTTAGGTGAAAAAGGAAGCTTATAATTAGAAGAAAAGTTCTCATAATATTTAAAAAACCATATTTATAGTGAATAATGTGAAGGCTTAAAATTACCTTTTTTAATTCAAATTATAAAATGGATTTCTTTCGCTCAAGAAAATCAATACCTCACTTTTACGGGTTCGTGTTTTAAGCTTCTAAATCCATCTTGAGATTGATATTGAATCAGGTATTCGTAATCATTACTAATGGAAACCGTTTTGTCTTGGAAATTGCAATTGGATAATGAAGCATTAGAAATAGTTTCAATTAAGTGAAAATTGCCATCTCCCTTTTTACGGTAAATAAAGTATTGAAACACTTCTGTTTGTGGTTTTAGCCAAGAAATAACTATGTTTTTATTACTTCTATCTGCTACTGCCTTTACTTGTTGAAGAGCTGGTCTGAAACCTGGTTCAATAAATAAACTTCTGGATTTGGAGCTCGTCTGATTTTTGGACTGATCAACCGATAGGATGGAATAATTGATGTCTTTTGAAAAGGCAAAGGTTGAATCTATAAAGTGGCTGTATTCATCTTTTTTCCAAGAAAGGATAGTATCTGTTTGTAAATCAGTTTTTCTTAATAAATAGGATTTTTCAACATCTTTTGATGTGGAATTTTGCCATTCCATATCAATTTTAACATCCACTTTTCGAAGCGATATAATGAATGGCTCTGAAGGGGGAATGGTATCCGGTTTAATCACCAAAATGGTGTCTGAATTAGGACTGTTGTTATAGTTTTGATCAACGGATACTACAAAATAATAAATATCATTGTTCAAAGTGTTTAAGTTAAGGGTATCTAGATAAATAGTCTCCAATTTGAGAGAAGTTGTTTTTTCTACAAATTCTTCGGTTTTTAAATTGGCGCGATAAACCCGGTATCCTTGTAGATCATTGTCTTTTGGTTTGGTCCAAGACAATGTAACATGCCCTAGTGAATCTATAAGACCCTTTAAATTGGAAACGGCCTTTGGTGGCTCTTGATCGAGCGTAAAATAGTAATAGGGGGTTGAATAAGCGGTATCATTATCTGGTGAAAAAGCAAATACTTTGAAATAGTTGCGGTCTCCTGAAGGAAGTAATGAGGTTGTTTTGAATAGGATTTTGGTTTCGTTTGGTTTAATCATACGTTGTTCAACAACATTGTAATTAATTAATAGACTATCTGATCGCATCAATACAAGTCGATTCACCAAAAGGGGTAAGGAATCAATTTCTTTCATTAAACTAACGGATATTTCGCGCTCATAACCTTTTGATTCAACGGTATCAATATTCACGGTTGCATTGACAAGCTTTGGTAAATAGATTTTTACTTCATTACTATATTTGCCTTTGAATCCAAAATAATTGATTCCATAAATTTTATAGGTATAGGTTTTTCCTTGTTCTAGTTTTTCATCACGGTAACTTGCTAGGCGATCTGGCTTTTCGGCGTTTGTCTTGAAGTTTACAAAGGGAGAGGTGAGAATCTTTTCAAACTTCCCATTATCTATTTTTCGTTCAATTTGAAAGCCTAAGTATTCTGTGACTACCGAATCTGCATTCCATGAAATAGTTGCAATTTTTTTTCTGTCAACTTTTCCAATAAGTTTTGGAACCTCCCCAATTTTAGATGTTTTATTTTCAATGATTTGAATAACGGGTTCATAGCCTTTGATTTCTACTTTAACTGCAAATGATCCCGTACTTTTCGGGCGAGGAATAGCAATCATCAAATCCGATAAAAGATTCATTTCAAAAGAAAGAGAAGCTTCTAAACTAGCAATTGTAAAAGCATAATCTTGAGCTGTTTTATCATGAGCTAATGCAGATTGAATTCCAAATTGAATCTCATGTATTCGGTCTAGCTTTTCATTCGATAAATCCCATTTCTCCCATTTTTTTACAACTGGTTCCAAATCTATTTTGAATCCATTTTCAAAATCATTCCGATTATTTTCAGCTGAAATGGTAACACGAGCACCGTTTTCCAAAACAACATTAAACATCTGAATATCTTTTGGAATCCATTTAATGAAAGCAGAGTCTTTTGTGAGATGACTAACTACTGGAAACGCATTGTTATTTTGTGAGACTGCAAAATTGCTGATGCAGATTAAACCTGTTATAAATACTATAAATCGTAACATTCTTCTAATTGATAATTGCACAGTCATTTCCTATTTCAATATCTGCTTGGAAATCTAAATTGATTATTCCCAATAGTTTAACTGAAAATCCGACTGCACCGTAAACAAATGTGGGTTTTGGTAATCTTCCTTGCAGCAAGGCGGCGGCATCGATGGAAGCAACGGAATATTCTTTTTTGAGTTCTCCATCGTCTTTATAATGTCTTACTCCCATTCCACCACTTAACCAGGCGTAAACTTGCCCCATTAAATACCAATTGTTAAATCCTACTTTTCCCGTAGATCCTTCACAATGGGCTGTTGGACTGAGTTTGAACATCGTAATATCGAAGCCAGCTCCTACACTTGCATATGCATAACCTCTCCAATTCGTTTCTTTCGGAAATTCTCCTCCAAAATTGGCAGCAATCATCATTCCTGTAGCAAAACCATTTCCAGTACTAACACTGCTCATATCTGTACTGATAATTGGACTGGCACTGATTAAATTGGTGACGTAAGATGGCGGTGGTGGCATGGGATCAATTTGAGTTCCAACCATAAAATAAGTACTAGCCGTAAACAAGTTTAATACTTCGATAGTTGCCCTGTTGGAAGGACGGTTTAACCAAAAATACCAGTCATGTTTATCTATATGGATTTTTAAATTGCAATTTCCCTGAAGAATTCCAGGAACAATGGCTAGTGCGTCGATTTGTGCATCGAAAACTTTGTTGACGTTATCGTAGTTTACAGAAACGGATCCTTCCACTTTGGTTGCGTTTGATTTCGATCGATCGGAACGCGTAACAAGCATAGTAGCCCTCCCAAAAAAGTTGATATTTGCCAAGCCTCCATTTGCATTGAACTGGATTGAAAAAATAGCTTCCCCATTCAATACGGATTCTCCTGGGATAGCAACTAATGCAACTCCTGCACTGAAACCGAGTCCTAAAGTTGGATCCGGAATAAAAGGAATTGCAGATGAAGTGGGAGCTCCCTGGGTTGGATTCATTGCTCCGCTAAATGCACGATCGAGCTTTTGAGCAGGGGTGAGTGTACTCCTTACTCCATATTGAACACCTCCAAAAAGATTGGTAATCAGTGCAAACTGACCAATTGGAATAGAAATTGGAACTGAAGCATCCACATACCAATAACGTTTTGAGTTTAGTTTTCCAAAACCAACGGATACACCTGCAAAATCATTCATAATTGCATTCAATTTGAACGAAATAGCTCCAAAGAACATATCTCCATAAACTGGATCATCATCCCGAATGGCAATCACTCCATTTAATGTGAAAGGATTTGTACTGATTGCTAATGAGATGTCGTAAATTTTAAATTTGTCGAATTTCAATTTCTGCCTTCCATCAGCTCCAGTAACTCTTTTTGTAATAACCCCCACAAAGGTGGATGCTCCAAATGAGTTTGAATTGTCTTCACCTCCCAATTTTAAGCTCAAATCGACTTTTAGAATGACTTGAGTTTGCGTAATTCCAAGTTCTAAATAATTGAGTGAAATGGGAAGTCGCGCAACTTTGTTGGGTTCTCCATCATCTCCAACTGAGTCACTTGTTAGAGCAAATGTTCCCCCATAGATATAGGGAGCTTTTGTCCCGATATTCAATGATTGAAAAGTTAATTTATTTAAACGAGCTTTTGCACCATTATAGGTCAAGCTTCCGTTCAAGGTAATATCAGGAGTGAATTTTCCAGAAACAACTTGTACATGAATCATGCAATTGGGAGCTAATCGTAAAGTTGAGTTAAACATGGTTAGCTCATACGTATAGTTGTTTGTAGTTTTTGCTGTGAAATCGTAGATAAGTGGCGAGTTGTCGTTTGGTTTGTATACTCCAGCTCGATAGACAAATTCAGCGTTGTTTAATGGTTCTACTCGTATTTTTCCTGCTAAACGACCATCAACAAGTCGGTTGTATTCTATTCCAAGTACCAATGAATCTATAGAGAACCCCCAACTATCCATATCACCCTCCCCCACACTAAAAATTCCTGTAGCGAAGAAATCACCCGAAACACCATTGTCGTCAATCACTAAATCCGTTACTCCAACAGTTGTTTCACTACTCCCTCTACTTAGTTTGGGAGGAAGTTTGACGGATAAATTATGCGCGTAAAATCCAGTCCAATTGCCAATATCAGGATATAGATTTCGGGTTGCAAGAGGGAGATTAATTCCAGATGGATTGATTGAATCATTTCGGTCAACAACTAATTGACTCACTCTAAATTCAAAATCATCTAAGCCATTTATGATAAATGGATCCATGCTTGTTTGAAACATAATCTTTGAAAGATCCGCCACATTTACTTGGATATTTGCTTTTACCTGTCCGCCTCCAGGTTTGTGAATCATTTGTTGACTAAAAAGGATATCGGCATTGATATTTGCGCGTTCATAGCCATTACATCCCCATTGAATGTAGTTGCTACCATCTCCTTTAAAAACAATGGCGTTTTTTGGTCCAAGGTTTAAGCGTTGATCTCCCAAAAGTTTCAGTGTAATTGGATTTCCATCTCCTCCAGGCATCACACCTTTTGGGTTGAATGAAACCCCTTTTGCAGCAAAAGCGAGTTTCCCATAAGCACCAGGCCAATCAATTGCCATATAGACATCAAATGTGGCCCCTTGTGGAGTGAATCGAGCTGAATCGATACAAATTACATAAATGATGTCACCAATTTTTTTACAAATACCAATAGGTAAAGAGGCATGATCAGTAGGTGAAAAGTTATCCGTTTGCTTATCTGGATTTGCACGAATGATAGAGTCTAGTGTCTTTGCTCTAATTTTAGATTGAGCGAGTGAGACCGAGTCCATTTGCGCATTTCCGTTGAAATTTAGGAGGATAACAAAAACGAAAAAAAGTAGTTGTCGAGTTTGCATAGTACGAAAGTAATATTTAGATTTGAATTCGCAAATCATCTGTACTTAGAAACTTGAATCGCCCATGAAATTACCGTCACTACTTCTATTGTTGCTACTTTTTTTCATCAAATCAACTCTTTTTTCTCAAGTATTAAAGAATGTAACCATTCACCTTGATGGTGCAGGACAGGTAGCAGATGTGAAATACATTGCCTCCATTGATAAATACATCCTTGTTGGAAAGTTCACTTCTGTGGATGGTAGTCCAGCTAATAACATTGCATTGCTGGATGCAGATTTCAACTTTGTAAGTGCCAATTTTCCGCCAATTAATAACGAGATTAAAGCTGTAGAAGTTTTTGGGAACAATGTATATATTGGAGGTAGTTTTACAACTGTTGATGGACATCCTCAACTAGGATTAGCCCGTTTTATTATTACTGCACCACCAATTTCAGGAAATCCGTATGTAGTTACTGATCAACCATCTTTTCAGCCTATTAATTCTACTGGAGTTTTTGAATCTGTTAATGATATGGATATGAATGGTGCCGAAATCATTGCGACAGGATTGTTTTATGATAATCCAAGAAAAGGAATTTTGGCTTTTAATGCTTCCTCAGGTACTGTTTCTAATAAGTTTGCACCAGATAGCGATTGTTTTTGGGCAGAAGCTTCCGGAGTAGGTTTTTGTGGGTTGACGATGAAAGTTAAACGTGTGGGATTGAATTACGTTTTGATAGGAAATAGATTTGAGAATCCATATTATGAAACTTTGTATACTTCCATGATGACATTTAACCCCTCAGGTGTTACTATTAGTGGGAATACAAAGCCTTCGTACTACAATTTGGTTCCAGGACAAGCAAATAGAAATACGTCATTGTGTAAAATTAACGATTCAATTATTTTTACAAGTATTGGCAAAAATGCGGGGTATGCACTTGGGGCGTTTAATACCTTGAATACTGCTTATTATAAAGTAGGGCTAATAGATGTACCTGCATCAGACCATGCTTTTGAAATGTATAATGGGAATTTTTTCTATTTGAATACGACTACTAATTCAATTCAACGCTCAACGATAAGCACTACTGGTTCTGGAAGTACTACTGTTTTTCACTTGACGAATACTACTGCAATACCACTTAATTCGAACCCTGAAGGAACTTGTGAAGTAGACTTGTTTCATGTAGTGAAGAATTTGTTTTTTGTCTCAAGTGATAATTTATCTACCGTGGGAGGGCAGTCTCGAACAGGTTTGGCGGTTATTTGTCTGGAACCTGAGAACCCCAAAAAAATGAATAATTTATGGAATGCTCCTCAGCCACAGCCACCAACCCCAGTGCCATTCGAATTGGATACCATTGTGTGTGCTGGAAATATTAAAGCATATACAGTTCCACCAGCAATGTATGCAAAAGGATATAAATGGACCTTCAATGGACCAGGAGTGAAGTACATTATTTCTCAGAATGCTGCTTTTGTACCTACAGAATCTCAATTTTCTGACGGTACTGGCCAAGAGTTAAACGGATCTATCTACTCAGATCAACAATTTGCGTACAAAATTTGGTTGATGTTTGATGAATCGTTTACTGGTGGACAGTTAAAAGTCGAACCTTATTCTCTTTGTAACACATTAACTGATTATTTGCTAGCAAAACCAGTAACTGCTAATTTGGTTTTGGCTCCTTTGCCAGCTATTACTATTGCTGATTCATTGGTGTTGAGCTGTTTAAATGACACCTTAGATTTAGTGGTGACGTCAAGTACGCCAGCGGTAAATTTGTCTTGGATTGACCAAAATGGAACTATTGTTCCAAATGATTCCATTCAATTGACCAAAACTGGATCGCTATCAATTTCTTTTCCACGCTATTTTCAGGCAATAGTGAAGCAAAATACAGGAAATATGTGTAGAGTAAGAGATAGTGTGTTTGTAAACCGGAATGTTGTAGAACCACAATTGATTATATCAGGAACTTTGCCAATTTGGAATTGCTACACAGATTCACTTCAAATTGTGGTCATAGATACAAATTCTATGGCTCCAGAGTCTGCAGTAATCAATTCTTGGAATCAATTGACGAGTGATTATTCCAATCCAAATCCATTGACAATTTACAGTGCACTTGACCCATTATGGTTTTTGGCAGCTTATCCTTCCAACGGTTGTGTTAGTACTACTAATTTTCCTTTGAGTTCAGATATAGCTTCTCCAGTTCCGCAAATAGCTGGTTTTCCAAATGGTTTTCAGCAAGTTGGTACTATTAGTTGCTTGAGCGATTCATTGTTAGTTGTCTTGAGCGATTTCAACGCTGTGAACACCAATAATTATTGGATTTATCAGGGAGATACAATTCAAGATTCCGTTTGGGTCACTGCTTCTGATTTAAGCTATTCAATCGCAGATACACTTGGTGGAAATCTTGTTACGGTTACCATCGATGAATATCGGATGAATCCACTAAATGGCTGTTCAACTTTTGGACCTCTTGCAGCGGTTGTTTTTGATATCCGAAAACCAAATCTTGTTTCTTATACAGGCGTAAATACATTGACATGCTCAGCTGCTAATATCACACTGGATCATATTCCTACTTTTGGAGTTCCAACTCAAGGTTGGTTGCTTCCCAATGGCACTTCCAATGGAGCGGACACCTTGGTTGTGAATTCAACCGGAGAATTCTATTATGAAGTGGTAGGAAACAATGGTTGTGTCAACATAGATACAGTGACTGTTCAACAAACCAATGAATTACTTTTTGCTTCTTCCATGGATACACTCGTTTGTCCAGGTCTGTCTTTTAACGTTAATGCTGTTGCAATTGGACCTGGAACAATGGTTTATTCTTGGTCTAACGGAAGCCAAACAATTAACCCAACGGGAATTGGTGGACTAGACTCACTTTTTATTGTACAGGCAACAAACGGATCTGGATGTTTGGGGATTGATACTTTAATGGCGCGGATTACATCTCCAATTGTGGCAACATTTGAAGCATTTTCTTCTTGTGGAAGCGGTGGTTTTATTCAAGTCGATTCTATTTATGGTGGTGGAGCATCTGCCTTATCTGATTATTTATTTGCATTCAATGGAGGAGCTTATTCTTCCAATTACAATTTCCCAGTAACTCAAATCGCTGCATATCCTTTATTGATCAAAGATACTTTAGGATGTGAATACAGTTTTACGACAAATATTACGGGAGAAATACAAAATCCAGATGTCAATTTTTTAGTGTCAACTTATAACCAAGTAGGAGATACAATTGCATTGGTGAATATTTCAGATTTCTCAGACTTTGACGGAGTCTTCTGGACATTTCCTACTGATGTTGAATTGATTCATGCAACCGATTCAGTGGCCATTTTTACAGCCATAGATACAGGTTGGTATAATATTCAATTTACAGGTTATCTGATAGACAATTCTGTAAATCCAGCTGATACCTGTTTCTATTCTTTTAATAAGCCCGTTTATTTTGGCAATTTCGCGCTAAATTTTGGAGATTCTGTGGTTGATAATAGTATCAGTAATGTTCAATTGTATCCCAATCCAATTCAAGCAGGGCAAAGTCAATCTGTTACTTTGAGTTTTAACTTAGCAAGTTTGCAACAATATGAGGTGCTTTTTACAACAAGTTTAGGTGAAATTCTCCCTTATATTTCTGATGAAGGTTCTGCCCAAGATGATGTTATTAAAACCTATAATTTACCTGCTTTGGCTGCTGGAACTTACCTCATTCACATTTTGGCGGAATATGGTGCTGCACAAATTAAACTGGTTGTGCAATGATGCGATTAATTGGTTGTTTTATTCTATTATTTCCTTTTTTATCTTTTTCCCAAAATTTGGATAAGATTGGAAAAAAAGGAATGATGAAAGTATCTGGAGGATTGAATTTTTCCTCAAATATAAATCAGTCTTATGGAAAACCCTTAACAAGAGATCCTTTTTCATGGGTTGTTGGCGGAAACGTAACGTTTTCGCTCTTGGATTTTTCCATGCCTTTTACGTTTTCATATACCAATCAAGGAGGAAATTTTACCCAGCCGTTTAATATTACTGCTTTGCATCCTACTTACAAGAAAATCAAAGGACATGTGGGAATTGTTTCTATGTCGTTTTCTCCTTATACTTTGGCAGGATTGAATTTTGCGGGTGCTGGAGTGGAATACACGCCAGGTAAATGGAAAATTCAAGGTTTTGGAGGAAGATTAAAAAAACAGGTGGCTTTTATTCCTGATATCAATAATATTGAAACGATGGCTTACCGCAGGTGGGGTGGTGGAATTTCTGTGGGATATGAAGATAAAGGTTACGGAGCGACGGTTGTTTTATTGAAAGCTGCCGATCAGAGAACCTCACTGAGTACCATTCCGAATAGTGCCGCAATTACTCCCATGGATAATGTAGTGGCTTCTTTGGCTTTGAAAGGAAAAATTGGTAAGTCGATTACCATGACAGCTGAATATGCTTCCAGTATTTTGACGAGAAATACGCAAATCAATGAAAAACTAGATCGGAAGAATTATGCGAAAACAATGTCTCCCTTGGTTAATGGAAATCAATCAACTATTGCATTTGGAGCATTCAACGGATCTGTTAATTATCAGTATAAGGTGTTTTCTATTGGAGCGAAATACGAACGAATTGATCCGGGATACACAACCCTTGGAGGAATGTATTTTAACAACGATTTGGAGAATATCACGATCACACCAACCATTGCTTTGTTTAAAGGGAAATTAAATGTGAATGTAAATACGGGAATTCAACGAAACAACCTGAATAAACTGAGTGCAAACGAACTAAAAAGATGGGTGGGAACGATTTCTGTTTCTAGTATGCCGTTTAAGAATTTTACTGTTTCGGGGAATTATTCCAATTTCTCTTCTTTTTCCAAGCGTAATCCAGCGTCAGATCCCTTCTATAATCCGATTGGAGATACCCTTAACTTTTACCAAATATCGAGTAATGCCGGCGGAAATGTTTCCTATACTTTTGGAAAGAAACGTAAGAATAACCTGATCCTTAACGGAAGTTATTCAGTGAGTGAGAATATTACAGGACGTTTGGAAGATGCCGCTGCTTTTGGATTCAATGTGTCTGGAACGAATCAAACAGGGCCGGTCAATGTACTTACGGGAATGTTTGGACATACCCTTTCGTTTGAAACCTCCAAATCATCTTTGGGTTGGACAATTAACGGAAGTGAATCCAAAGCTTTGGGAAATAAAATTCTTTATTTTGGACCAGGAGTCAATTATTCAAGACCTCTTTTGAAGTGGATTAACCTAACTTCAGGTTTGACTTATAATCAAAATTACACCAACAGTCACTTGTCGAACCATGTATTGAACACGCGTTTGGGACTTTCATGTAAACCCACTTGGTGGGACAAAAAATACGGTTCTTTGAACTTTTCTCTGAATGCAAGTTTAGTGAATCGTTTCCCGGTAATCAAAACCTCAAAAAGTCAGGGTGACATTGCACTTATTTTCAATCTTAACTACGGATTCTAATGCCTTTTAAACAGTTCCACATAAAATCAGTTGTCTTATTTCTATTACTGCTTATAACAGGTGCAAAAGTAGAGGCTCAAGTGTATCCAGTTCAGGTTACGGTCATTCCAACACCTCCGCATCGCAATTATTTGAATTCGTTTTCTGAGCAAGGTGCCTTAAATGTTTTTGTAACTCTGACGGATTTCAATTCTGGACCAATTTCTGTTAAATTGAAATTCACATTGAATGGACCAGGCTACCAATTTCGTTCACTTCCCAACAACTTGGTGTATGTCTTAAATCCGGGACAACCAACCCAAATTCCAATGGAAGATTTGGCAGTTTTCTTCAGTTCCACAGGTCAATCGCTCAATTTTAATCCAAGTAAACTTCCAGAAGGGAACAGTTCTATTTGTATCGATGTGATCAAAAACCAATCAGGTGAATTGCTTTCCAATAATGGATGTGGTTATTTCTATATGGGTTATGGACAACCGGCAAGTTTACTTCAACCTGCTTGTAATTCAACTATTCAGATTCCAGCGGGGTTTTCAGCGACTACAGATTTAAAAACAATTCCGCTGCAATTCAATTTCTCACCGGCACTTGCTCCAATAGGTTTGCAACAAGAAGTTGAAAATACCCTTTACATTTACAATTGGCTGGGAACAGTAAATAATAATCCACCACTGATTCCAATTGGTTTACCCTTAGCCATGGATCCCATTGAATTGGGACAAATTACAGCTCATACCTTATTGCCAATCAATAATCAACTAATTGTTGGCCAGGAATACGTTTGGTACGTGAAATCGACCTTAAATGGATCGACCAACCAATTTCAAAATGGTGGCTGGTCTATTCCCTGTAAATTCAAATATGGCGAAGCACAAAGCATCGAAGAAAGTTTGGCACAAGGCCTTTCAGTAGAATGGATTAATTTGGTTTCACAATCAGAATCCAAAGGAGCAGCAAGTTGGAAAGTGGTCAAAGAAGACCCTAATTCATCGGCAACTTTCAATCAGTTTATTCTAAAATACCGAAGAAAAGTTTCTGCTGGTCAGGAACCTTATGAGTGGTTTTCAGACACAGTGAATGATTTGAGTAAAGCCATTTATCAATTAGAACCTGCAACTACTTATGAAGCAAGTGTTGCTGGAAAACTAGGTAGTTTTGTTTCTACGCCTACAGAAATAAGAACTTTTACTACTGCACCACCAAGAACATTTTCGTGTGGAGTTGCAAATTTTCCAGGAAGAGCAACTGCCTTCCAGCCTTTACAATTTGCAGATCCGGGCATGAAAGTGAAGATTGGAATGTTCCAATTGGAGTTCGTATCCGTTCAAAATACGGGCCAACCAGGACGTTTCAGTGGAACAGGATTGATTCCAGTCGATTTCTTGTTTGGAGCAGAAGCTCGTGTGAAGTTTGATAACCTGAAAATTGACAAAGAATACGATGTTTGGGAAGGAACTGCTCATGTGATTACTGACGGATTGGATGCATGGCTGGAAGATCAATACCAACAATTCCAAGATCCTATTTTCGTCAATGGAACCGTGGATTCAGCTTATGTTTCCGATTCTTTGGCGCATGTAGTGATTGATGGAGTAGATACAACGTTCACATTTCCATGTACTACTTGTCCAGTAATTATCAACGATGTGGCAGGAAATCAGATCACGATTTACCCCAACGGAACGGTTATCTGGTCGAGTTATTTAGATATAAGTAATGAACAGTTGGATGTTCCAAATTCGAAAATTGCTTCCTTCGAACAAAATAACTCAATAACTGATAATAATGGTGGATTTGACCCTTATGCTTATTCGGAATGGAATGCCAGTTACGAGATTATTCGAACCAAAGACACGGTCAATTATTTTGTAGCCAATAAATCGTTGATTAAGGGTCAACTTTCCAAAATCAATGTCAGTGTTCCAGAAAACAACTACACAGAAAACAATGTAAAACTTTCTTGGAGTGGACTTCCAACACCTTTGGCGCCCGCTTCGAGTTCAACTTCGAATGGGAAACGGTTGTTTGTATTCAATTTACCAGTATTCAACAACGAAGATGAGTTTGCTATTTATGCTGTTTCAGATAGTTCGAAAAAGATAGGGAAGTTGAATGTCACTGTTTTTGAACTGCTTCAAAAGAAGGTTGTGGTGGTTCCAATAGCAGGAACGGTTGACGGCCCGCAGCTGAGTACTTACCTCAAAAAAACACTGGGAGAAGCAGGAATTAACTTCACGGTAAGCATCAGCGATACCATTGGAGTGGGGAAATACGCTTCAAACAGTTCGATCAATATTCCAGATGCTACATTGATGACAAAGTATTCGGGGAAAATGCGCCAGATCCGTAATAGTTATTTCGACAAACATGAATCTGAGGATGATACCTACTACTTGTTTGTAGTTTCCAGTTTAATGGATACGGTCAATAACCTTTCAGCAGACGGCTACATGGTGCGCGGAAAAAGCATTGGATTTATCCAAAACGGTGCGTCTCTTCAGACCTTCGCGCACGAATTGGGTCATGGAATGGGAGCTTTGGAACATACTTGGAAAGACAATGGTCCAGAAAGAGGAAGCACCAATAACCTGATGGATTATGCGGAAGGTGAGAATCTGATTTTGGCTCAGTGGAAAGCATTGAGAGATCCGAAAGGGAATAGCTTTTGGGATGAGGAAGAGGATGGAGAAAATTTCACAGTTCAAACTGGTGATTTAGCAGAAGTATATGCAAAGTTTAAAAATGATAATGGTACCATTACTTTTATTGATCCATCTGGGGGGTATGTTACTTTACCACCCGGTGTAAAGAGTTTGACTTTTGCCAGCCCTGATTCATATTGGATTAATAGCAATCAAGAAGTTAGTGATCATAATATAGATCCAATTGGTTCTCTTTCATATTTTACCTTGTCTAATGATAAAGTTTATTATGCTCATAAGACTAATTCATACTTTACTGGTTATTATACTAAAGAGAATTCAATATATTATTTATTCAAAGATACGGTTACCACTTTGTCTCAGATAAAAAATGTATTGGGAGGTATTCCGGTTCTGATTGATGGAGCTGCTAAATTTAAGATATTACCACTAAATAAAGAATCCATTTTAAGCTCAAGTAGTAATCAAAATGAAGTTGGGGGGAAACTAATACCTGAATATAAATTTAGTTTGTTAAACAATTATTTGACTCCTACAAGCTCTCAGGAAGGTATAATTGTCTTGGTTTCCTATCAAGGAGGAATTACACTTGATGAGTTGAATTATATTAAAAACATCAAATCAACGGTAGAAGGTGCTGATGCAGTATATGCTTTTGAATTAGCTTATTTACTCAAAAAAAATCCGATATTCAAATCTTGTTTCTCAACTGTCACCTCTAATAATTCAACAACTATTCAAAATGAAATTTTAGAATCTAGAGCACTTGAAGGTGAAATTATTCAAAATCAATACAATGTTCCAGAGAGTGATGAAACAAGTGTTCAGATCCAAAGCATGTATGCATCTGTTATGAATCAAATAGATTCTGTTTCTTCTCAGGAAATTTTGAACAATCCTAACTATTTCAAAGAATTATTTTTAGCATCGTTGAATTGGATAAGTGCAATTAACAAATTAAGTTTTATTACTAAAGATGCACTGACTGATGAAAATATAGATATTGGTGGATTAAGTGATAAATTCTTTAAATATTCAACATATCAACAGCGATTATGTTATTTGTCAAAGTTAAGCAGTAATAATAGAGCTCGAATTTTGAGCGAAGCAGGAGAATGGACACTTGGCAGTCAGAAAGAATATTTATTAGTTGAGTTATTGATTTCAACACCAAAAAGTCAATATGAAGATATGCTTGCTGTGTTGGCGAATAATAATTATTCCATATTAAGAGAATTAGATGGCGATCTTTGGAATGCTAATAACTTTGCATTGTATGCAACGATTGGCAAGTGGGTTAGCAAGATAAAGAATTTACCTGAAACCCACGTCCCCGTATCTTATATAAGCAATCCGAATTCAAACCTTTCTGATCCTTCAGGGTTTAAGACTGTTTTTCTTGGGCAGAATATGGGAGTGTTTGTTCAGCAGACAGACTGGAATTATTATGGTACTAAGCTGTATTTTAGTTTAAAGATTGATGAAAATGGGCAACATTTACAGACTGATTTTGAATTAGACCCATACGAGCCTGTTATTGTTGTTGCAAATGCAGATTATACATTTGCAGGATTAAATGGAAAAGCAATTAAGGAAGGTGATAAATTCTTAGTTCCAGCAATTTTTGCTTACTGGCTTATAAAAGAAAAAGAAAAAATAAGCACTATTAAATTAACGCGACAGGTCTTTGATGTGATTGCTGTTGCAGCTTCAGTTTTGACTACTAATCCAGGTCCAATTTTGATTGTGGATGGTATAATAGGAGGTATTGATTTTGTAATTGCTGACCTTGAAACGAATATTCTGAATAATGGAACACAACTACAAAAGGATTTATTAGCGGATTGGAACCAATTAGTGACTGTTGTTGGTGTATTGAATGGTGTTTATGGGATTACAAAAGTTATTGATGATGCGATTGACTTCAAAATTGATAGAGCCATTGTTAATCAAAAAATTACGGGTTTCAAGAATAATTTATCAAAACTTGATGAGTTACAAATTTTAACGAGTAGTATTTTCCAAAACTCCAAACAGAATTTATTCCAGCGAGGTTATACCAATCTTCGAGATGAGCTTTCAGGAATGCTCCGAAGGATAGAAATTAACCGTGCCACAAGTGGCAATTCGAATATTACGCTACTGATCGAACAAACGGGTGATCAAAATCTCGTAAAAATCACTCACAGCGGAACTACTCACAATCTGGCATATTTGGATCCAGACCTGAGCGGCAAGGTGATTTATTCAGGAATGAATTTTATCGAATCCAACTCATCTGAAATAGCAGAAGTTTTACAAATTGTAGAAGGGGCTAATTTCAAAAAATCTACTAATTTAGTAGCATACAACAAGAAGTTTACCATTGTAAAAACCAATTCGGGGTTGGTTAAGGTGGTTGATGGGGTTGTTAGTGAGGCGGGGAGCTGGCTTCCAACGACACAAATGAGAACTCTGACTAATGACTGGGCTTCATTTTATAGACAAGGTTTAACATCAAATACGCAGTTATCTAAGTTTAATAAAGCCTGTACAGCAAGATGGAAAAATGCAACGAACACAGCTGATGAAATTTTTTATGGACGAAATGGAGGAATATTAAATACTCAATCTTCTTTCCCAACAATCTCCGCTGAAAAAGGATTAGGTATTCATCCAACACTTCAAAGTAAATTACCGGCTAATACTCAATGGCCAAATGTTGCTAACTGTGCAGAATGTGATGCAGTTAATCAGGCTCTTTGGAAAGGTGCAAAATGGGATGAGATTCAAATCCATACGATAGATATTAGACCTGATGGCACAATGACTGATGTAATTCAGTGTTTGGAATGCTTAAATATATTCAGTGGTATGAGAGTAACAAGTCAATAAATAAATATGGAAATAGAAAAAATATCAATTAGAGGAAGAGTAGCATTTGGCATATTATGCCTTGAAATGTTTATAAAACATCTCAATTACGATTTTTCAAAATGGAAAATAATTATAGATGAATTATGGAGTTTTACAAATTCAAATATCGGTCTATGGCATGAGAAAATATCTGAAATGACTCCTTTTTCAATTTTAGAAGAAATTCCATTTGAAAAAAAAGGTTGTGAATGTATTAATGAAAAAAAACATAATGAACTACAGCTTCTCTATAAAAATTCAAATGCTGAAATTTTAAAAATAATTAATTTAATTTTTGACATTGGTACAAGGGATTCGTATTCTTCTATTTCAAATTTTTCGCCAGATACAATTAAATATTTGAACGAAATTATTTCAATTTTAGAACAAAACAGTATTCAATTACCTAATGAAAAGTTATTTATTAATCAATCAATTTCAGAAAATCAAGGTTGGGGTAAAGAATTTAGTAAAGAAGATATTTTAAGTGAAGAAATTTAAGTTATTGTTACTTTGCCTTATCCTTTCATTGCAATCATTGGCATTTGTTAGTGGGGCGGGGAACTTTGCGAAATACACTAAAATAGACACGTGGCTGAAAGGAATTACTAATACTACATCAAGAGCAAACGTTGAAAATATCATCAAAAATTGGAGTGATGATATTCTAACTTCCTTAAATTCAAAAATAGAATTATTCCCAGGCTTACAAGCTGAATTTGTAGCAAATAATCAATTACTACATCACTTCAATAGTTTAGAAACAACTTGGTGGAGTAAATATGCTTTAGGTGGTTTAGCAAAGCGAACCAATTCAACTTTGCCGGCTTCATTTAAACAAATGGTTGGAGAAATTGAAGTTACATCATTAGGGTAAAAACTGAAACTAAAAACTGTTTCATTGGATGAAACAAGTGCTTCCTATATTGGAAAACTCTTTGATGAAACAGTTGAAACGAGAATGGTTAATGCATGGAAAACAAATAATTTTTCAGACCTACCCAGTTCAGTATCTACACAATTACAAGCATTAAAAAATCAAGGTTATGAATTAGCAGTAGAAGCTAAACTTACCATTAATGGTAAAAACCCTGTTCCTGATTACTTGTTGATTAAGAAAGAAATAGATCCATTGACGAACGCAATTACCTATGATTTAAATAATGTAAAGTACATCGACTGCAAATATTTATGGGACTCTCCTTTTACTACAAGTCAAGTAGAAATAGTTAATGGAGTAACAAATAGCGGTCTGGCAAATACGATAGCACCTTTTGGAATTAAAAATGTGAATGATGTTCAAATTGCTATTCCAAATGCATCAATAAAAATAAAGACAGTTGAAAAACTTACTGTCAATCAACAAATGGAAATGGTCATTCAATAGTATAAAAATGTTTACAAGAGAAGGTATAATTGCAGATGTTCAGAATGCAGTAAAAGTACAATTAGAAAAAAATGGTTTTATGCTTGATGCTGAAAATCAGCATAATAAGTATATTAAGTGTTATGATTGGGGCTATGACTATTGTTTTTTACCTCATGTACGTTTTCAACCAGAGCATATATTATTTAGCCTAACAGTTCACAGGCGGATAGATTTTGTTGAAAAAATATGGCAAGAGTGGAGCAATTTAGTAAATGTAAATATTGAAGATCCAAACGATATTACAACCCTATACATCACTGAAAAAAATGCTTACCCTGAAATAATAAATGAAGAGTACTACGATGGTTACGGCTCTTTTATTTTTGAAATATCAGAAAAGGGATTACAAACAATCAACGAAATAGTCGACAATATTTTTAATGAGAAAATTGTTTTTAAACTGCAAGAATTAAGAGATTTAAAGACTGTTGACAAGTTCATTAATAGCGATTTAGATTCTCCTCAAAATGTAAATGAGATTTTCAATGTAGATGGGGCTTTTATGTTTAAAAGAATGATTTTTGCAAAAATTACAGGCAATGGCATTTATGACGATATCTGTAAGTTATTTAAAAGCAGGTTCAATAAAATTGATGAAATTGCAAAAACACCAGGCAAAGAATACTTTTTAAACTACCCGATAGTATTTGAGAAAGTATATGAAAGGCTTAAAAATATAGAGCCATTAAAAAACACAGTTTTATCAGAAAAAACCGCATAACAGCGGTTTTTAT
The DNA here is from genome assembly GCF_000194605.1 of Fluviicola taffensis DSM 16823. Classification (NCBI taxonomy): domain Bacteria; kingdom Pseudomonadati; phylum Bacteroidota; class Flavobacteriia; order Flavobacteriales; family Crocinitomicaceae; genus Fluviicola; species Fluviicola taffensis. Next base: position 359,721 of record NC_015321.1, on the reverse strand, counting down.
TTTACAAAAGCTTGTTTCTATAAAAAGTTTTGAAACTTCTCCTTCAAATATTTATTTTCTTCCTCACTTGCTTCACTTCAAGTGCAATTTTCTCTGCTCCAAAAATTGTTGTAGCCACCCATACACCAACCTTTAAAAAAACGGAGAGCTTTGACAAATCAGAAAAAGCGAAAATTGGAGTTCAACAAAAAGCCAGAAGTTCAATTGAAGCTTCACAGAATCAAACCACCACTCTCCCCCAAAACACTTTTTTACTTTCAAGTTATTTGAAGGAGGAAAATTCCTGTGCTTTTGATTTTCAGAAAACGGGTTTTCCTTACCAATTTAAAGTTGCTCAATTTTCAAAAAATCTACTAATTTAGTAGCATACAACAAGAAGTTTACCATTGTAAAAACCAATTCGGGGTTGGTTAAGGTGGTTGAAGGAGCTGTGAATGGGGCGGGGAGTGCTTTGTCAAAACTAGATAATATTCTAGCAAAAACTGGCTTTAGCGGACCAAACGGAATTTTTAATAAGTTGCCTAAAAACACTTCTGCACAACAATCAAGATATGCAAGCTTACAATCTTTTAGAAATGAATTTATAAGACTGCATGGAGAAACAACAAGTGGAATAAAATCATTAGATGAAGTTTTAGATGATTTTGACAACTTGGTTACAAACCACTCTACAGTGCCAAACATAGAACAATATGTAGATGAATTAATGCAACAATCCTCTAAATTTAAAGGTGGGGCTTTTGGATTGGAAATTTTAAATGATTTACCACCTGCTTTGCAAGGAAAAACATTATCGAAATTTGAGGCCAGTATTGATGATTTAAGTGATTGTAGATTTGATATGCAATTCACAGATGGAACAAATTTTGTATATTTGGAGACTAAAAACTATGCTCAATCAACTACTTTTTCTAGTTCGTTTTACAACCAATTCAAGGCATATATTAGTAATGCAAATGTTACCGACATCAATCAAATCAAATATTATTTTAGAGCTAATTCTGGGGTCACAAAAATCGAAAGGGTGCAGAAATTTAAAAATATGTTGTTGAATGGAAACAAGTATGAAGAGATTTATAACTCTAATAAAAGTTTGTTTAACTCAATGCAATTAACTGATGAGGGAAAATTGAAACTACTACTTGAAAGTCAAAATACATCGCATCAGTTTTTTAATTTTATAGAAGTTTTTTAATATGAAAATCATTAGCTCAATAAATGACATTAGTCAATTTAATATTCATGAAAATATTTATTTAGATACAATAGGAAGAATAAATTTTGAAAGTCATTTTTCTTGTATAAAAGAATTTGTTTGCTTTAAACATTCAACATTATTAATTGGGAAGGAACAAAAAATTATAAATAACAATGATTTTCCTAATATTCCTGAAAACTTTACTTATAAATATAATAGTGCATCAAAGAACTATTTTATTTTGGTTGACTCTAATAGTTTAGATTTTGAAACTTTCATATGCACTAAGGAGGCGTTTTATTCTATTGAAGAAAAGAAAACAATATTTATAAATGATTTAGCTGGAAATCGAATTTTTCATGAATATTCAGTAGGGCAAATTGGTCGAAATGATTACTTGTTTGTGATACACATTCCATCCCAAACTAAAATTGTTAATTTTTCACTTTCTATTTTAGGGAATTGGCTAGACGGGGGTATAGAAAAGCCTTACCAAGTAGCAGAGTTTTGTGAAATTTATAAAACCACATTAGTATGTACTATGACTAGTGGTGCAATTTTACTTTTGGATATAGAAACGGGAGAAATAAAAGCGTTTTTCAAAGACGCAAAAGTAAAAGGAGGAGTTTTTCAAAAAGAAGAAAATAGCCCAATTTTTCTAGGTTTAAAACATTATACATTTTTAGAGTTAAATGCACAAACTGGAGAAATTATAAGACAGGTTGATATTCAGAATGAATTAAAAAGAATTGGTAATATTCCCTATGAAAGTCCTTGTTGGCTTTCAGTTGGGACTTCAATATACCAAGATGGTTTATTTTATTTTTATGGAGACACAAATTTAATAGGTGTTTTCGACCCAAAGTCCGAAAAAATTATTGACTACCATTTGTTTGAATTCGATAAAAAACAGCATCAACAACTAAAAAGTGGAGTTGAAAATTTGCAAGTAAATGATAGCAAAACATATTGTTTAGATACGCTAGGAAATCTTTATGAATTGGAGCGGTAAATGAGACTGCTCCTCCAAATAATTCTTTACTTTTTCACTTGTTTTATTTCAAGTGCTCTCCCGATAGCTATCGGAACTGCACCAAAAATTGTAATACCCACCCACAGAACTATTTTTCATAAAACAGAGAACTTTGGAAAATCAGAAAAATCAGAAATTGGTTTAGAAAATTTCGCTAGAAGTTCATTAGAAGAACAACAATCTCAAACCACCACTTTCCACCAAAACACTTTTTTACTTTCAAGTTATTTGAAGGAGGAAAATTCCTGTGCTTTTGATTTTCAGAAAACGGGTTTTCCTTACCAATTTAAAGTTGCTCAATTTTCAAAAAATCTACTAATTTAGTAGCATACAACAAGAAGTTTACCATTGTAAAAACCAATTCGGGGTTGGTTAAGGTGGTTGATGGGGTTGTTAGTGGGGCGGGGAGTCGAATTGTGAGGACTCTTGAAGAGATTGTACCTAATGGAATTATTCCTTCCAATAGTCAAACTAATAATCTATTTCATAAATGGTTTGATGATTTACTTCCAGAAGAACTTGATTTAGTTTTAGGTAATCCATCTTTAAAAGAAGCACTTGAAGCAAGGATAAGATACCCAGGCGGTTTACATGAATGGTGTATGGTTTGTGAAGTCAAAACATTTAAAAGTTGGGAAATATCTATGGCTGAAATACATAGATTTAGAACCAAAACTTTAGATTTAACAGGGGTAAATCCTAATTCAGGTGCTGTTTTTACTCATGGTGGTGCAGGCTCTACATTATTTCATAATGAATTAAGGGCAGTAATTCAATCAAGTAATTCATTAGCTGACTTTAACACCCGATTAGTACAGCTTATTAATAGATGGCAAATTGATCCGAATCTATTACCTCCATTAATTAAATAAGTCATGAAACAGATAGTTAACGATTGGGATAGTTTTTGCAAAGGAAATAACGCTTTTGAAGATAGTTATTTTTATACACTTTTTATGGAGGGAGTTTCGGTTGAGGAAATCGAAGCAATTTATAACTCCTTTCCTAATTCGGCTAAATTAGTCGAGAGAATGAAGCGTTACTTATTTACTGAAACATCAAATTTTAGTATTGATGAGACAAGGAATCAGTTAGACAAATTAATTAGACTTGATTTTGAAGATAGGAAATCAGTACTTGGAATCCTTCCGAATTTCTCACATTTTAATAAAAATCCAAAGTTTACATATACCGATGATTTGAAAATGGTCTCAAATTTAATACTTGATGATATTTGGGTACAGGATTTTCACGATTATATGCGAATGCAAAAAATAATCACAGATAAGAAAGTTTATGAATTAAATAATGCTCTCTATGGTCTGACTTATGATTTTGATTATCAATTATTTTTATTCCAACCTTTATTAAATACCCCATATACTGCTGATTATCTTTTTCAATTCAAAAAAATAGGCGGAATCTATGCTATTACAAAAGAGGAAGTTTTTTACACTTCTACAAAATCCCCTGCAATTTAGTTTGTTTAATAAAAGCATCGAGAAGAGCGAAAACGTGTTGTTTGTCGCTCTCTTTTAGTTTTTGAATATCTCTGAGACGTTTTAACGTTTCATTATCCACTTGTTCGTATTCTCCATCTTTTACGAGATAATCAAGTGTTACACCTAAAGCTTCAGCAATCCTTTCAGCCCCATTTTTCTTATCTTAGCAAGGATTTATACAGCTAAAAATAATCAAGTTTAAATTGATAATTTTTCTGGTGGTTTTGTTCTTTTTGGGAACAAGCGCCGAGGTCCGTGTAAAATTTGATGAATTCCAAAACTCCAAACAGAATTTATTCCAGCGAGGTTATACCAATCTTCGAGATGAGCTTTCAGGAATGCTCCGAAGGATAGAAATTAACCGTGCCACAAGTGGCAATTCGAATATTACGCTACTGATCGAACAAACGGGCGATCAAAATCTTGTAAAAATCACTCACAGCGGAACTACTCATAATCTAGCATACTTGGATCCAGACCTGAGCGGCAAGGTGATTTATTCAGGAATGAATTTTATCGAATCCAACTCATCTGAAATAGCAGAAGTTTTACAAATTGTAGAAGGGGCTAATTTCAAAAAATCTACTAATTTAGTAGCATACAACAAGAAGTTTACCATTGTAAAAACCAATTCGGGGTTGGTTAAGGTGGTTGATGGGGTTGTTAGTGGGCCGGGGGGCAGTCAACTTTGGACTTCAATTGATGAGTTTGAAGGCTTATTTAATGGAAAAGATGTTACTTTTTATGATGTTAACGTAACCTACCAAACAGGAAGAGTTCGTGCAGGAATAGCATTTGAAGAGAATGGTATTTTAAACTTTGACATTAATCTACCAAGTAATCTTCAAGGTCAAGGTGTAGGAACTGAAATTTTCTCTAGAGCTATTAATGATTATTCCCCATCTCAAGTACAAGGTTTATGGAAATCAAGTGATAATTATTTAGGAGGTGAATCTATTAACTTGACAATATTCAAACAAAAAATAGCCGATGGAATGACTGAAATTCAAGCTGCTTTTGAAACCCCAACAGGTAAAATTTTGAAAGCAAATGGTTTTGGTGGAACACCTACCATACTGATTAATACTTCTAGTGAAGTTAAAATAATCTTTAATCCATAAAGTAATATTATGAGACTGTATTTAAAGGATGTTAATACACAAAAACTAATAGAAGTGTTGAAAGCTAATTCGATAAAATCACAGATGCTATTAGAATGCATTAATGCACCAACTAATATTCAAGTCAACTCAATTGTGATCGTTGATAAGGAAAAACTTAAAAATAAAATTAAAGAACTTATCTCAAAACGAGAAAATAAAGTTCCAATTGATTTTGGTAAACGCTTTGAATATAAACAATGCTACAATATTTTAGAGTTTGAAGAGAAAGAGTACATTTTAGAAACATCAGGTAATGATAATCTTATTATTTTCATGTTAAACATCTTCCACAGTGGTAGTTCAACATTACTAATTACTGATAGTAAATAAATGAAACTGTTCCTCCAAATATTCATTTTCCTCCTCACTTGGTTTACCTCAAGTGCAACTTTCTCTGCAACAAAAATTGTTGTTCTCACAAACACAAAAGTTTATCTAAAAACTGATATAGTAAACCAATCAGAAAAAGCAAAAATTGGAGTTCACCAAAAGTCATTATCACTTTCAAATTTTTTGAAGGAGGAAAATTCTTGTGTTTTAGATTTTCAAAAAACAACTATTCAAAAACAATTTGCAGTTGCTCAATTTTCAAAAAATCTACTAATTTAGTAGCATACAACAAGAAGTTTACCATTGTAAAAACCAATTCGGGGTTGGTTAAGGTGGTTGATGGGGTTGTGAATGGGGCGGGGAATGTTGTTCCAAGTAGCTTAATTACTAAGCTTACGCAACAAGGAGCAACTAAATTAAAAGCGTGGACGAGTAGTAAAACATTAAACTACAAATCACTTTTAGGTACAAATCATACAGGCGTAACAGCAGAGGCGAAGATATTTGAAGATTTAGAAAGTGCTATTGGCAACAAAAATGTATTGGCAACTATTGAAGATGGACAAGGAAGGTTATCAGTAGTATTAGAAAGACCAGGACAAACACACCAAGTTGTTAGTGTGCACCCAACCAGCACAGGCGAATTAAAAATGACAACTTTTGAACCTGCTTACAATCCAAACTTAAATACAAATATTCCAGTACCAGCAAGTGCAAATAAATTAGTCCCTGATTATATAGGAACACAATATATGCACCCACTTCAAGGAAATACAGTTGTGAAAATAAAAATGTCCGGAAATAGAGCGACAGACTTTGTACGGTCAAGACAGCAACTAGGAATTTCAATAGCAGATGAACAAAGCAGTCTTTACACTTGGCATCATATGGATGATTTTGAAATTATAAATGGTGAAGCATATTGTACGATGCAATTAGTTCAAAAAACAGCACATCAAGGTACAGGAGTTTTTGGAATGGCACATAGTGGCTCAGCATCACAATGGAGGTCATATTTTGGTTCAGGATATTAAAATTGATATAATGAGAGATTTAAATGTTATCCCTAGAATGGGCGAAAAAAATTTTCAAATAATTGAAAATTTAGTTGAGGGTAAATTTTCGAACAACTTCAAAGAAATTCTAAAAAAATATGCAGGGCTAAATGTATATGAAAATATTTTTATTGATAAAGACGAAAACCTATGGTCGTTGGGAGCATTTGACAACTTCACTTCAATTTATGAATTAACAAAAGAATTTTTGGAAAAATATAACCGTAAACTAGTTCCATTTGCATACGATGGGGGCGGTTGGCATTTTTGCTTAAGTTTTGATGAAGCTACGTATGGTAAAATAATTATTAATCGTTGGACAGACCATTTGCCCGAAGAGCAATTTTTAGTAATTGCAGATAGCTTTGAGGAGTATATTAATGGGTTAAAAACTGAAGAAGAAATAAGTTAATGAAACTCATATTTCAGATATTATATCTACTCCTAACTTGGTTTACCAACTTAGCAAACGCAACACCTGAAATTGATGGGTTCAATTATCGGAAATATCAGGGGAAACTTGCAGGGAAGGCTTTTTTATCTAAAATAAAAGGAGATCCCAGATCCCAAGGTGTAATGGATACTGTAGATATTGTCGCACATAGTATGGGGTATGCTTATGCAGTGGGATTTGTTGAAGAAATTAAAACCCAAGTTCATCTAGGAAGATTTTATATCATTGCGCCTGAAAATGCATGTAGTGGAGGAAATGACTGGGCACTATTTGAAGAGGTTTGGCAATATGGGAGTAACAATAATCCCGAAGATCAGGATAATGCAAATGCTCTAATTCAAGAAGGGACAAGGGATCCTTATTGGAAACAAGATGGAATTGCTCCTCAATGCGGTGTTTTGGGGATTGACCCTTTACCTGGAGGGGTTATTGGAGGGCGGGTATATATACCAAAAACAGTCCAGATGCCAGGTGGAATGTTAGGTAATTTTGGAGGTTGTCACTCTATTGGAAATTACACGTGGATATTTAGTTTAATGAGTTCACAATTAGGATATGTCAAAAAGAGGTAGGAAAAACTTGTTTTTATGCTTTCTACTGCTTTTAGGTGGATGCGTGGGAGGTAATGATTCGAAAAAGGTTTTGTTGGGTGAAATAGATTTGCGCAAAAAATCTATTTCGGTTCTCGGTACAGAAAATGATTATGAGGTTTTGTACGCCACAATGTCTGATACTTTATCTAATTGGTATCTAAATAATTTATTGGCAGATACAACAAAAGACGAAAGTACCCAGTTCAAATTATCAATTTCGAAGTATATCATTGACTCATTATATGCTGTAAATAGTAAGGGAAATAAATTAATTGGCGCTATTTACCAGTCTCAACATTCAGAAGCTAAAATTTGGAGTGATGAAATGAGAGAGTTTTTTGGTGCAAAAATCAATAATAAATGGTATTTCTGGATGGGAGGTTCTACTCCTGTTGCTCGTCACGATCAAAAAAAGGAAATAAGCTATAAAGAGCTTCATTCTTCTGGAATCGGTTCGATTAATGGTTATCTAGATCAGAATGGAAATATCCGAGATGAATGGTTTGATGCAAAATTTAAAAGTGGGCGATTTCCTTATGAAATGCGATACAAATACAAATGGATATTAGATAGCAAACGAATTGATAATGAAAAAGACTATTGGGAGTACTCTTATTGGAAAAGTGGAGTAAAACTTTGGGCGGATAAAGCATACAAAGATTCTGCAGCTCTAATAAAATAACAAAACTCCCGAAGCTGTCGCGAATGTCCCGCTATTTCACGTCTTAGAAAATTTATTCAATTTTCGTTCTTGAAACATTGACACAAACATAATCCCGAAGGGTTGGGACATGCTGCAAGTGAAAAAAAATATTGGAATGCCTATATAAAAATCACGGTTATATTGTTTCCAAAAATTCATCTACCTATTGTTTAAGCGAGTATTTTCAAAAGTTAGATGAAAAAGTGTTCGAATAGCAAAAACACTTACAGTTCAAATTATCAATTTCGAAGTATATCATTGACTCATTATATGCTATAAATAGTAAGGGAAGTAGATTGCTGTTTATAGACGAATTAGTCTTGTTTTAGTTAATTAAAACAACTTGTTTACTGTGTTAGATTTTAACGCGATAACTCGTTATCTCTTATGAAATTTGCCTTGTCCCCAAGTCATTTAATTAATTTTGACTTTGTTTTAATAGTCGAATTCAGGTTAATAACAATTAACCCTTTAAAAGTTATAAAAACAATGCAACAAGAAACTGGGTGTAAATCCTATTTTCGCACATGAATAAATCAAAATAACTAAAACACATGAAAATTATTTTTACCCTATTTACTATTTCCTTTTGCATAGTTGCATTTGGACAAAAACAAACCAACTCAACCACTAAAAACAGCGGGTGCTCTGTATTACAGGAAACAGGGAATTTAAACACGGGTTTTCCAAGTGATTTCGATCAATATCAAGGGCTTGATGATTTCTTTGTTCCAGCAAACGAATGTTGGTCTATTGACCAGATTAAGGCAGCTTTTTTTCTAAATGTACCTTCTAATAGTTTGGGATTTGAGTTTAATGTATTTGAGGATAGTCCTTTTTCACCAGGAGATCTGATTTCCTACAGCTACTCGTATGTTGATGTAACTGATTATACAGCTACTCCAATAGAAACATTTACTACAGGATTCCTTGCGGGATATACAGAGTATGAATTGGATTTCGATTTGGTTGAAACATTAGATCTTTGTGGTGGTTCAACAGGAAAAACATACTGGATTTCTATCTATTCATCAAACTTAGATGCTTCGACAACAACAATTTGGGAAGTAGATACTATACAAGTAGATAATTATGGGTTAAATGCACAATTAATGGATGTTAATTCTGGAAATTTCATAAATACAACTCCTGGTGTAGATTTTGTGTTTGAACTAAATTACCGCATGTTTAGTGAGCAAAATGAAACTTCATGTAATTCATATACTTGGATTGACGGAAATGAATATACTGCCAATACATTTCACCAAGAATATGTAGTTCCTGGAGGTGCTGTAAATGGCTGTGATTCTGTTGTATTTCTGAACCTGATTATTAAAAATTCTGGAACAAGTATCGATACACACAATGCTTGTACTTCATTTATATGGATTGATGGGAACACCTACACTTCATCGAATAATACAGCTCAATTCATTATTAATAATGCATCTCTAAACGGATGTGATTCAATCGTTAAACTTAACTTGACAATCAATCCGAGTGTTTCTGCAACCATTACTGAAAATGTGATTGGAACTTTAGAAGCAACAACTGGTACAGGATATCAATATCAATGGATCAATTGTACAACGAATCAGGTTATTTCGAATGAAACTTCCTCTACATATCAAGCAACTGAAAACGGTTCATACGCTGTTATAATAACGAATGCAACGAACTGCAAGGATACTTCTTCTTGTTTTACAGTTGCTCAACTTGGAATTCAAGACAATTCATTATCGAATGTGAAGATTTACCCGAATCCTACAACTGGTAAATTATTTTTTGATGGACTTACGACAATGAATGCTTCCATTGAAGTGTATGATTTAAATGGAAAATTATTACTGACTCAAGAAAACACGAGTTCTAAAGGATCAATTTCCTTAGAAATGCTTGATGGAAATATCTTTATCGTCAAAATCCATGAAAATGGAATGACCACGCAACAAAAAGTAGTAATGATGTAAGAATTATTACATCGGTAAGTTAACTTTTAGAAGCCAGCTTGATTTTGAGTTGGCTTTTTCTTTCTAGTTATATTACTTTTCCGACTCGTACATCCTTTTAGAAATAAAGCTTAGCTGGTGTGAGTTTTTTGCAACTCGTGAGGTAAACCCCCACTAACTGACCCCCGCTAACGCGCGATTACAATCGCGTGGTACTTTCTAAAAACTAAATCGCTCATATTTTTGTCTTAAGGGGATAAGTTGAACTTATATTTCGTGCATTAGCGGTAAATAAATTGTGTTGAGTCTAAAACCTGTATCGGATATTTAGAATTAGAAATAAATCTTCCAAACAAAAAAGCCGATGAATGTTTTCACCGGCTTTTAGTTTAGTTATTTCAGGTATTCTTATCTGAAGTGGAACATTAAATAAAGTGCTCCTCCGAAATTGTCTGTATCAACATCAAAACGGCTGTTTCCTGAAACAGAGCGTTCTCTTGTCGAAAGAACTGAATTTACAGCATCCCACGATTCGAATGAGTTTTTAGAGCTACCTGTTTGAGAATAACCCAAAGACCATCCAAATTCAGCCCCGATTGAGATTTTAGGTGCAACAAAATATTCAACACCTGCAAATACACGAGCACCAACTCCCCAAGTGTTTCCACCTTTCATCTTTGTAATACGCTCACCAGTTGGCGCGCTTCCAAGAATGTTCCCGAAGTTATCCCAGGTTGTAGATGTTGGAGCTGCCAATCCATCCGCATAGGCATTTCCATATTCGTATTTTCCGCGTGTAGAAGAAGCAAATGTGTAAAACACACTTCCACCCACAACTCCTTGTAATCTACCTTTTCCTAAACGCCACTCATAACCTGCGCCAAGTGTGTAGTTTTGGTTCAACAATTTCGCTTTATCAACTACCAAAGAATCTGGAGAGTTTGCTAAATCGTTAAAAACATCACTTTTAAAAGTACGCGAATGAAGACCAAAACGGAAATCGATGCGAATCGCATTTTTTGGTGAAAGAAAATACTTTCCAAAAATGACATTTTGCCCAAACATAGAAGCAAATTTGTTTTGCCCCATGCTCGTATTGTCCAAGTTACCGTTAAAGGCATTTCCAATGTACGTCAAAACAGGAACAGCGTTAAATCCAAGACCGAAATCTCCAGCCTCTGGTAAAATAACCTGACCTTTTTTGTTTTTAATGGGTTCATCTTGTGCATTAGCCACAGAGGCTAAAAACAAGCATCCCACCAAACCGAATGCAAATTTTTTCATACGAATGATTTATTGATTTTGTCAATTAGAAATTATGATCGATGATTGTTTTTCCACCGTTGTAGATAGAAAAATTCATATTAGTACTATTCACCACAACACGAGCAGCAGTAGAATCCGTGTTTTGAGAAGATGTAATAATTGGATTGTATTCAAACGCACTGATTTTTAACTCACCGTTAATCGAATTGGATCCTTTTGGAGTTGGTAAACTGATTGAGTATTTACCTGAAGCATCAACAGTTGTTGTTTTTTGAATTAACTCATAGCTGTAAGAAGGGTCAGGGTTTTTCTCTAAATCTTCTGAATCTATTACGAATGTAAGGGTTACAGATGTTGGAATTCCTTCACGGATTAAGCTATAACTACCATCTGGCAATGTATCGTTTCTCTGATTAAGATTCACTTTAATGTATCCTTCTACAGTAGCAGTTCCTGTTGTTGCAGGGGGTGTTTCAGTTTTCTTTTTACAGCCTAAAATAGCTACCGTTAAAACACTTAAAGCCATCAAACTAAAAATTGTCTTTTTCATAATAATTAGATTTATTAATTTTTGGCAAACATACCTATTCTAAAAAGAAGTTAATCTTTCAAATCAATGAATGATCCTTTTGAGAGTATATAAGTTGATTTTGAGTGTGCGATTGACGATTTTCGTTCTTTTTCTAACCATATATTGATCCAATCGACCTGTTAATAAGTTTATATTTTGTTACAATTCTTAGTGCAAGGGCCGATTGGAATTTCTCTTCGTTGATTTATTTCTGGCTTCGAAGGACTATTAAATAGAAAAAGGAATCATCTTTTATTCGGATAATTCCTTTCTGGGCTTATGAACAAAGCACTGAGTCACTCCAATAATCCTTCGAGCGAATAATTTCCACCTTTTTCATTGCCAAAAAGGTGGAGCCCAAAGTCTAGGCCTGTACTAAAGAATCTACAAACTACGGGGCATTTCGCGAAAGCATTCAAAACTTGTTCCTCCGCTAAGGCGTTCGGAACGTCAAACACGGAATGCTTTTATTCGCTGCATTTCCTTGTTTGTTACAATTCTTAGCGCAAGGGCCGATTGGAATTTCTCTTCGTTGATTTATTTCTGGCTTCGAAGAGGAGGGGGATTAAGGGGGCGGATTATCCAGTCCACCTTCGGAGGGCTATAAATAGAAAAAGGATTGCCTGCTATAGACAATCCCTTTCTGTAATCTAGAATTAAAGCTATGAGTTTTATGTGACTATGTGGTTAACCAGCACTTACTGGATTACTTTTGCTCCCGCCACTATTTCCGATAATCCTTCGAGCAGCTTTGTAAGTAGCGAAGAAGGTATTGTTAGTGGATTGGAAGAAGCTGATGAAGCGGTCTAGCTGATTGATGAGTAGATCGTTCAGTTTCTTTTCCAGTTCGTAAATCCCTTTGGTCTCTATTGTGCGTTCAATAATCGCTTGTCTGACGCTGTTTTTGCGTTCTTCAAGTAAGGCTACTTTATTCTGAAAAACTTGAATGTCTGATGAACTGATCCCTACGGTATCCAATGAGCTTCCGTGAATTTGCAGATCTTCCAATAGTTTAGCTGTCTCAAACTGAAGCCGTCCTTCTGTTAATCGTTTCAGCGTGCTAATGGCTTCCTTGTGTCGTGCTCGGAGATCTAGATTGTTTGTTTGCGTGGCATAGAGGAACAATCCTTTTTTGAGCAAGCTCATTTGTTCAATCAACTCATGGATGAAGGCCTGTTTTTCGAGGGTGATTCCCTGAGTGATTTTACTCTGTAAGGTCATTTTGCTACCCAAGTTGTTGAGCATACTTTCAAACTGGTCTACTACGGTTACAATTCCTGGAATTCCGCTCCAGCTACTTTGGTGGTCTTTTACCACTGCGAGTACATTCTGATACATCGCCATGTGGCTTAATGTGGTCTTTTTCATGACTGTTTTATTTTAAAGTGAATACTGAAATGTCCTTTAAAATTCCGTGCCAAAGTGTTGTTGGTCAATTGTTAACGGGCGTTAAATCAGGCGTTTTGTTGAGCAAAGTGTGTTTCTTCTTTTTCAAAGTAGTGCTTTGATTTACCGATGAAGTAGAGGAAAGTGGCTTCATTATTCCACTAATTTTGATTTTTGGTGCATTGTAAGGGGTATTCAATCGACTTGTAAGGGGTAACATGATGTCTTGTAAGGGGTTATTGATGGCTTTGTAAGGGTTGCTTTTCTCCATTGCGAAGAGTTGCGATTGAGTTGTAAAGGGTACTTTCCTTCCTTGTAAGGGGTAGCAGATCGAATTGTAAGGGGTATCTTCCTTCATTGTAAAGGGTGTGTGATTGAGTTGTAAGGGGTGTCACGCATCGTTGTAAGGGTCATTTTTCGAATTGTAAGGGCATGCTTGGGGGATTGAGAGGGAAATAGATTTGGGTATTTCATTATTTTTGAGGTATGAAGGAACCAGATTGGATGATGGATGATCAATTGCGTAGCTGGAATAATGGCATTATGATTTGTCTCAACACGGCAACGTTTCTGATTCTTCCGATAGGTTTGATAGTAGCTTTTATCGATGATCCCAAATACATACATGCTTTGTGGGTAGGCATTGTTCTCCTATACCTGCTTTATGAACTCGGAGTGAATGCGTATATCCGCATTCGATATTTGAATGGCACTTTAACGTTTGAGCGCCCGCTGAGAAAATACAGTTTGTTATTTCGGAAGAGGAGAAGGGAACTGGTGATTCAACCCGATGAATGGACGGAATTGTATTGGTTTAGACCCAAAAGCAGTTTTGCCTATTATTTTAGAAACGATCATACTGCTGCGTATTTTGTAGCGGGTGACGGTTTTATGAGCTTGCATCGAAAACTGGAAAAGCTTTTTCCGGGTCGATTGAAGACCAGCCCGGATTTTCCGAAAGAAACGAAGAAAAGGATGAAGAAGGCAGAGCCAGGGAGGGTGTTTTAGGGGTTTCCACTAACAACGATACTATGTTTTTCTTTTTTATAGATTGCATTGTGGGGGATTATTTAAGAGTTATTTTCGTTTAAGATAGAAAGTCCCAAAATTTCTCTCATCGCATTAACTTGATTTTTATTGAAATTTAAATATTTGCCATCTTTTCTAGATTTATCAGTCATACGAGCGCCCGCGATTTTATTTTTACCCAAAGCTTTTTTCTCAATTTCTTTGAATGTATTTATATAAAAACCAATTGGTTTGAACTCTTCATCTAGAGAAATTAAATACAATTCGTCAAAAGCGTTATTACTTAAATTTATTGGAGCGATCGTTCTTGTTTTTGAATGTGCAGACACACATTTTACTTGAATCTTAAGTTCATCACGACTGCCAAATGTTTTATAAGTCAGGTCATGAGTGTCTCCAGCTTTTGCGTAATTAACAGAAACAATACCTTGTTGCATTTGGATATAACATTTTGCATAGTACTCACCAATAACACCCGTTTTTTGATCGCCTTTAGCAAGAATGTTTGCCTCTTGTAACCTCTCAAATTCATGATATAATTCGGCGTATTTTTTAATTAGATTTTCAATTTTAGCTTGCATGATATTTAAGTTTATGAATCGTGGTTATTCAAATATTCTTCGATAAGCCCTTTATTCTCGTTGAAATAATTCTGAAAGAATATTGCTATATGTTCAACTACTCCTGAAAAAAAATCTTCTGATTCATTTAGCTGTCTGATCAAATTGCTATTATCCATTCTTAGTTCAATTCCCTTATATGGCGGTATTCGTTCGAGATTAGACCAATATTGATTGTGGCGGTCAACAGATTCTAATTTCTCGAATTCTGAGTCGCCGTAAGTAAATGTCCCAACGAACATTCTGTCAGAGGCTTTGGTGCCAAAAGGCTCAATGCCGAACTGAACTTTTGCCTTACTGGTTGTTCTATTCAGTATCCAAACCTGTGCATAGGATAATGTGATTTTTGCTCCGGGAATGGCGAAGTAATTTGTTTCAACGAGCAACTTGTCTATTTGATTGATTACCGCACTTCGTAATCGTGTGCAAACCATTTCTTTTGCCTGATCAAAGTTTCGTGTGATTAACTCAGCAGCTTCGTAATTTTTGAGAATCAATTGCTGTAATTCTTCTTTATTAAGATTATCCATTGTTTTGGTTAGTTTCTGAATGAGAATCCGGTATTGTTTAATGCTTTCGCGCAGTATTGGTTCATTAGCAGCTTCCTTGATACAGTTATTCAACCAATTAATTATACCTTCTTTGTAAGATAATAAAAAGTAATGTTCACCTGATTTAAGCTCTCCTTTACTAGTTGTTTTTGGTTCTGATCCAAAAAGTGTCAAGTAAAAAACTCTGTTTCTATCACTATTATGATTTACGTATCGCTGAATTTGATTTGGTTGATCATCTGCATTAATTTTGTTCTCAATTGAAATACTTTGTCCTATCCCGTCTGAAAGGTAGATATCGATTCTTCCTCCAGTTTTTGTTAAATGATTTGTAGGTCCGCATGAATATTCAAGAACCACTGCTGTAGTATCTAACTTGATATGATCTGAACTGTCAATTTCTTCGAGAAATAACTTAAGAAACACTTTACCCATTAAGTGGGTACCTTTCGGATTAAGTAAGTTCCCAATAAAATTGGAATGGGTAGTGTTTTCCTTGGTTTCCATACCAAGGAGGGAAAATACATTGAAAGTTTCTCCTTTGGCTTTTTTTATTAGTTCTTCCTTGGAAATAAGTATTTGTGCTGAATCAAAAAGATGATTAAGTAGTTGTTTGTCCATGTTAGATTGGGGAATAATTCAATATCTTAATTTAATCGAGCTGGTGTTCAAAATATTTTTCAGGGAAATCACTTTCTCGAAAAAACTCAGTTTCCGGATTAAAAAATCCAGGAGGAATATTTTTTATCATTTTATACTTTATCAAGTAATCTTTTGTCCACCATCTGTTTCCTAATTGTGTTAATGAGTTTATATACAGAAGAGCTTGCTCATGGGTGGTTAATTGTGCCCTTAAAGCTTTGACATAAGAATACTTGTCAATATCTATTTTTTTTTCGTGGATAAAATCTACCGTTTGATATAAATGTCTGAAATAATGCCCCAATCTTGATTGGTGACCTTCAAAAGGAGTATATTGAAGTTTCCTTTCTTTCATAGCAACTAACTTTAAATCTTTATTATCGAATTTCAATTTAAGTAAATCGAATAAACCAGTTTTATTATAATGATTCAGTGCTATTTCTAATTGACGTGATGAGTTTGGACCGAAACCAAAAAATAAAATGAGATATGATACTTCCATCAATTGTCTACTATTTAAATTGATCCTTTCTTCAAGATTTATTTTCTGGAGTTTTATATGAATTAAACGAAACTCACGAATCAAGGTGACGAATATTTTTTTTCCGTAACTATCTCCGATTCCTATTTCAGCTACATTATCACGATGTAATTTTAACAATTCAAAGAATCTGCTTTCAATTTGTTGTAATTGGAATTGATCATTGACTAGTTTGTTTGCTTCAACTTGTGCATTAAATGCTAAATAGACAAGAACTGCCGATAGTCCATTTATAAATGGAGCGGTGATTCCCCCGATAGTATCTCCAATTTCATTGCTTTTACCATAACTATTGAAAATTGAGTTAGAGAAAATCCAGGGGATAAAAAGGATACCTATAATAATGAGTAGAATCATCATTATAATATTTGAATAATCTTTTTTATCCTCACTTTTTTTAAACTGTTTGGATATATTTCTTGTTTGGAGAAAAAGATAGAGCCCTAATCCAAAAAAAAGAATTGATATTATGAGAAGTTCATTATTACTCATATTACCCAATTATCCCATTAATAAAAGTCTCAATAAACTCCAATATTTTGTCTGTTAGTCGCTCGGCAGTAATTCTTGAATCAGTTAGTACCTTATCCACATGATTATTTCCATTGTTATCATTAATTTGTAGTTTGAATATTCTCATTTGTTTATCGTTAACTTATAATTCGATTTATTTGTAAGGGAAGAAAAATTTCTTTGTCATTTTCCTCAAATTTTTCACCAACTCGGCAATCAATATTAATATAAAAGACTGTATCAGCAAAAGCTATGGACTTTCTGACTTTAGGATCTCTCTCTAACAGTTTTTCAATTGCCTCATTTGGGATTTTTCCAATTAATTGCTTTAGTACTGTTAAATCAAAGTCAAAAGATACAGCGTATCTGCTCCCTTCAATCTCAGTACCGCTGGAGGTTGTAAACATATTATTATCAAGTTGACCGATATGTGTAATTGGAACACTAGGAAAGATTAAACTATTGAATTCGTCAAATCCTAAGCGTTTTAAATGTAATCCGAGATCTTTCGCAAGTTCTAAGTTTGATTTATTAAGTATTCTTTCAGGGGAAAGTACCTTCTTTAGATCACCCCAATAAACTGACAATTCTTTGATTGAAAAGTACATTATCGGATCGACTTTTTGAATGTGATATAGGGCAAACTCTTTCCCATTACACAAGCTAAAAAAATCAACACGAACCTCACTATGTATTGCATATGAATAAGCTTGCTCAACGTGTTTTGATTTAACAATAGATTGTAATGGAGACTTAGCATCTAATATCCATGCAGGAGTATTATTGACTTCAAATAAATAATCTGGAATAATATTGATCTTTTTCTGTTGAGACCCAATTGAAACAAAAGGATGCGTAAGATTTCTGCTCCTAATTATTTGAAATGGTTGTTGAGCGGAATAGCCTAAAGCTTTAACAATGGGAACCACTATTTCTTCACGAACAGAGTCTTCTTTAAATTCAGGGTCGTTTAACAATTCAAAATCAAAACCTTCTAAAACATTATATAATTTTTCACTTCTCATATTAGATCAACTTATCCCATTTGTAAACTTTACTTTCAAGATGTTGAACATATAAATCTTTTAAATAATCAGAAAGCAGTTTTGGGTCTTTGATGACTTTTATATTTTGAGTTGCGCCTTTTCCGAAATCATTCTCCAAAGCTGATTTAGTCCAGGGAGTTAATTGCCCAAGTTGGACGTTTGAGATGTCTACGTTGATTCGAAATAATTTATGACGAATGAATAAATAGTTTTCAATTTTGTCTTTAGTGATCATATTTAAGCGTCTTTTGAATTAATTATTAAGTTAGAACATCAAGGTGTTCAATTACTAAATCACAGAAATGTTTCTTAGAGAAATTTGTTATCCTTGGATTCCCAGGCATCATTGCGTGGTTGCGTTGATTAATTTCTGGATTTATTATTATGTCATAGTGAATATTTAAGTCACAATCTATTTCATAAGAATTTCCTGAATAATTTGTTGTTATGTTTTTCCCATTTGTTGCCCATGTTCCTAATCCTGCTAGAAGATGAGCTGACTGTTTTTGAAAATCAATTGAAGTTTTAAAATTCTTTGATTTTAATCGTTCGAATTTGAGAGATAATTCTCTGGAAGTATATAAATTCTTCAAGAAGCGAAGAGATTTATAGAACTGACCGTTTTCAAAAGGAGATGAAGTCGTATTTGTAATCCTAAAACTTTCAAAATCATTCAGCAATAATTTTAACATCTCTCTTAGAGATAATTCTTCTCCTTCAAGAAGAAGTCTTAAAAGCACACTGTGGGCAAAAATTCTGGGATCTTTAAATCGTTTCTTATCATAGGATTCTAAAATTTCATCAAGATATCCTTTGACACTGCTGAGATTTTCAAAAACATAAGGTCTTGTGCTATAGTACTTATTTATATAGCCCTCGAAATTAGTGTTCACGCCATATCTGTGATGAAAGATACTACGTATATTTTCAATGTCACAAACCAAGATGATTTTATCAATTCCAAACTTATTATGTGTTTCATTGCCGTTATACTTGTAAGTATCGTAATGCGCGGAAATGACATTTAGAATACGAAATATATGATCAGGATCCATTCTATCAAGATCTTCTATAATGAGAACATTTGGTATGTTGTTTCTTTCTTTAGTTCGTTCTAGTAATTGCCTAATAAGCTGACTATAAAAATTATCTTCAAACAATGATCCTTCTTGATCATATATACTTTTAATATATGTTTTTGCGGCTTCTTCGTCATCACTTTGTTGAGATTCATGATAATTAATTATTGGTTCCATGAATTTGTTAAATGCTTTAATAGATTTATCAAGCATTTCTGTTTGCGCATTGATTTTGGACACATTTCTTAAAAAAGAGAAAATCGTTTTCTTTGGATTGAGATAAACATATTCTTGAAAGGCTTGTTTAATATCGATTGAAGATTTATCGAATTCAATATCAAAGCCTAGTAATTGAAATAGAATGTCAGCTTTGATATACTTGAAAATATCTTCATTAGAAGCTACTGAATAATTAACAGGAAAAACCCGAAAAACGTTATATGATTTTTCATATGCCTCATTAAAGTAAAAATTTAGAAATGTAGTTTTTCCTTGACCAAATCCGCCGGAAAAAAGAATTTTTGAATTAGCTCTATTTTGTATAAAATCATGGAACAATTTAATTGGACTTTCAACATTAATACGATTTCTGCCTTTTTGAACTACAATTGAAATGTGAAAATCCTTCAATGTTGATTTTTCTGATAGATGTATTTCAACTAATTCAATATTTGGATCAGAAATTGGTGTAATCGAACTTATTCCATTTTTTGTATTAAGGGAATCTTGATTTGAAAAAATAATACTCTCTTCGATTATACCATGCTTAGCATGATGAAATTTGAAAACTACTTCTGCTATTAATGTGTTATTAGAAGACACTGTATTATAACCACTTCCTGAAGATGAAAACGAAATGTATGGGTCTTCGGGGTTATTTTCTATTTTAAGAAAAGATTCTTTTTCGTTAAGTTCTAGCTTTAAGATTTCCATGTTTTCAGTTGTAGAAAACAAACTTGCAAATTCCCCGTCACCCCACAATCGTTTTTAGTTGAAAATAACTTCTCCCACCATCATTTTCAGTATTTACCGCAATTCACCCTTTTCAAAAATGTGGTTTACCGAAGTAGAATTCAAACATTTCCTTAAAAACTACTACTTTCACGAAAAAATCAACCAATGGACATCCTTGATCAACCAACATCTCTTCATTTCAAAAACGGAAAAGTTTTCCCGCCAAATGTTGTTTTCATGGGATATATTGTTGTGGGTGCGGCTGTCGCAGTTTTTATTCTGGGAAATATCTTTATTGGATTTGGGGTTTTGCTCCTTTCACTATTTCTTTCGTTTACCAATTATGGCGTGGAGATTGATCCTGAAACATTCACAATTAGCGAGTATACGTCGTATTTGGGATTCATTAAAATCAAGAAGAAGATTGATTTTAGAAAGTATGCTATTATAACGGTTGTTCCAAGTAAGCAAAGCAATACCATGTATGCTCGAACGAATACTTCAACCAATTATACGGATTATTATCATTCCGTTTGCTTGCTCACTAAACAATACCGAGGTAAGAGAGAATTGACGAAGTTTACACAAAAAGCGCAAGGAGTGGAAGTCGCTAAGAATTTAGGGCATAGAATGAACTTGGAGTATTTTGACTATGATCCGCGAGTTATTCGAGATAAGATGCTGGGGCGATAAATCATTACTGACTCTTTCACCGCGAAGGACCCATAGGCGCAAAGATTTAGGCACTTTCCGTTCCTGACTCGTTACCAATTCTTTGTCAATCGAATAATTTCTGAGTTGCTATTTAGAAAACGTAGTAGATAAACACCATTTTCCATTCCAGAAAGGTCAATTAAAGCTTGATTGTCAGTCAAAATAGTTTGTCCCAAGGAATTGAAAACCTCATAAGAAGTTCCTTTGTAATTATCAGATAAGGTAAAGATTCCGTTTGATGGATTCGGGTAAATTTCTACTGGTGTTGCTGCGAATTCATTTAGTGATAAGAAGTTACCGCTGTATCCATAAACGTGAGAACGTGTAAAATTCCACCCGCCAAAGTATAGACGTCCGTTGTATTCCGCCCCCGAACCCAGGATACTTTCCGAATGTGGTAAGTTGTAGGTGGTCCACTGCAGTCCGTCCCAGCTGGCAATGTCGTTTGCAGTCTGACCTCCTATGCCGTCGAAATCACCAACTGCGAAAAGCAGGTTGCCGCAAGGTACGAGGTCGCGAATCCCATTTGCACTAGTACCAGTAACACTGCCGCCTACGTCCGACCAGGAAGTGCCGTTCCATTTAGCGATCTTTTTAGCTGGTACTCCGCCAGCTTCAACGAAAGATCCGGCCACGTAAAGCTCGTTTTGATAGATCACAGCAGAAGAAACGCTGCTGGCAACACCTGTTCCAAGAGCTTCCCAAGTAGTACCGTTCCACAAAGCAATATTGCGTACGGGAACACCTTCCAATGTGGTGAAATTTCCCATCACGCAAAGTTTTCCCTGGTACATGATCATTTCAAAAATAGAAACATTGCCACCCGTGGAGGTGTTGCGGAAGGTTTCGAAAGGCATATCAGGAGTCCTCCGGAGAATGTGTCCGTTGGAGGTAGCAATGTATAAATAATTGCCATCTGCCACCATGCTCCAGTAATTCGTGTGGGAACCGTTTTCCCAAAGTCCACCCTGTACCCAGTTCCCGAATGAGCCGTTCCATTTAGCCACACCAATATCCGAATCAGCAAGGAACTCCCAGTCTCCTACAGAGTAGAGGTCGTTATCGAAAATAGCAAATTTGCGCGGACCTCCGCCATAGATAACCGCAGTCTGGCGTTTCATTTCGGTGCCATTGTAATAGGCGGTCCAATAGCTCTGAATGGTATCCTGGAGCGTGGTGAAGTTTCCGCCGATAAAGAGTTTGTTGTCGTAAACGATCATGTCCCGGATTACCTGGTTAACATGTGAAATCGTATCGAATTGCGCGTTAGTATTTGAAACCGCAAGCAGAAGAAACAGAAACAAAACGGAAGTTTTCATGTGGTTGACTCAATTGATGATGGAACAAAAGTAGGCGTTTTAAATGAACCGCAAAGAGAAGAAGTATGCAAAGTATGTAATTGATTAAAACTTCCACGCCATGCGTCAACACTGAAGCTAAGGCGCAAGCGTTCCGCAGGAGACTTCGCAGGCACGATTTTTGCTTGTTGCTCCAATTCTTATGCTGAAGCTTTAGCGAAGGCATAGATTTTTTTCATGGTTTAACTAAACCTTTTGCCTCCGAAACAATCAAAGCTTTTAAACAAACCCATTTTATGCAGATTCGTTTTATACCTGAAGTGTTGAAACAATTACTTCAGGTCATTCTTCTAACAGTTCTTTTTGCTTTTAGTAGCTACTCACAAACTCAACTTTCAGGTAAAATTACCGATAAACAAACAGGCGAATTCTTAATGGATGCTCGGATTTCATTGCTTTCAATCAGTGACTCTTCGGTAGTTAAAGTTGCTGTTTCAGATGAGAGTGGGGAATATACAATTGCAGGATATGAACCAGGAGCGTATTTGTTGAAAGTAACTAGTTTGGAATATGCAGATCAGTTTAAACGCGTGGAACTTCCTGCGGGAAATACTAAGGTAGATTTTATACTGAAAACGGATACCAAACTCGATGAGGTAACGATAGAGGCAAAATCCGTTCGGGTGGAGCAAAAGGGAGATACCACACAATACAATGCGGATGCGTATAAAACGAATCCAGATGCTACGGTGCAGGATTTGATTACCAAAATGCCTGGAATTACGCTGGAGAATGGGGTTGTAAAGGCGCAAGGTGAGCAAATTACGAAGGTGATGATTGACGGACAGGAGTTTTTTGGAGACGATGCTGCGGCTGCGTTGAAAAACTTACCTGCGGAAATAGTTGCCAAGATTCAGGTGTACGACCAAGCGAGTGATCAGGCAAAGTTTACAGGGATTTCGGATGGAAATGAGGCGAAGGCTCTGAATATCGTGACGAAGGCTGGAAAGAATCAAGGACAATTCGGAAAAATTTATGCCGGTTACGGAACACCAAATAATTTGTACATGGCTGGAGCGAATGTGAATTTCTTTAAAGGAACGCGCCGGTTTTCGATTGTTGGAATGTCGAATAATGTGAATCAACAAAACTTTTCTACGGACGATATTTTGGGTGTTACTGGTTCTACGGCAAGTACACAGGGAAGAGGTGGTCCAGGCGGACGTGGTGGAATGGGCGGTGGTGATAATGAGAATTACCTCGTTTCGCAACAAAACGGAGTCAGTACTTCACACGGATTGGGCTTGAATTATTCCGATAAATGGGGAAAGAGCAAAACAACAAAAGTAACGGGAAGCTACTTTTTCAATGCATCGCGGACAGATAATTCGCAGTTGACAGGTAGAAGTTACGTGTTGTCAACCACTGCTGGCCAAAATTACGACGAAGACTTCTCTGCGATTCTGAAAAATGCGAACCACCGCTTGAATTTTAAATTTGATATCGCACTCGATTCTATGAATTCCTTAGTGATTACTCCAAAAGTGAGTTATCAAGGAAGTAACCGCACGCAAGGAACAAACGGAACAACCGTGGATGGGAATAGTGCTTTAATCAATCAAATTAACAATCAAACATTTAGTGATAATAGAGGATTGAATGCAAGTACAAGTGTTTTGTGGCGTCATCGTTTTGTGAAACCAAGAAGAACTTTTTCTGCGAATTTAACAGGAACTTATACCTTGAAAGAGGGAAGTAGTGGTCAGGAATCGCGATCGCGCTATTACGATGAGTTCAACAATGATTCCTTGGCTTCTATTAATCAAAACAGCAACAATCAAACCAACGGATACGGAGTAAATGGTCGTTTTTCATTTACAGAACCCTTGAGCAAATGGTGGTCGAGCGAATTTTTCTATGCGCCGGCTTATTCGGTGAGTAATGCAGATAAACGTACGTATGATTTTGATAATGTGACGAATAGCTATTACTTCATGGATACAACCCTTTCGAATGTGTTCAACAACCAAACGATTGTGCAAGAAGGTGGAACCAATTTTCGCTTTCAGAAGAATAAAGTGAGCTTTCAACTGGGATTGAGCTATCAGAATTCGATGTTGATGAATGTGCAGCAATTCCCAACGGATAGAGATACGAATTTATCGTTCAACTCCATCTTACCGAATGCACGATTCAAGTACGAATTTTCAAAATCGAAAAGTTTTATGTTGGGATACCGAGCTGGAACACGAAACCCAACGATTGACCAATTGCAAAATGTGATCGACAACTCAAATCCGCTGTCTTTGTCTTCCGGTAATCCAAATTTGAAGCAGCAGTATAATCACCGATTATTTGGTCGTTTTAATTCCACCAATATGAACAAAGCAACGAATTTCAACGTGTTTTTTGGTGGAGAAGCAAACAGTAATTACATTTCAAACGGAACAATCATTGCAACTTCAGATACTGTGGTGAATGGAAATGTGGTTTTGCAACGAGGAGCACAGTTTCGTCAACCAGTGAATTTAGATGGAAGTTGGAATGCCCGCACCACCGTTTCTTATGGAATTCCGTTGACGAAGTTGAAACTGAATATGAATTTCTATGTGGGAGGAGCGTATACCGTTGCACCTGGTTTGATTAACAATGTGGTGAATAAAGCAAAGACAACGAATGCAAACGGAGGATTAACTGTTTCAAGTAATATCAGCGAAAAAATTGATTTCACAGTTGGTTACACACTCAACTATAACAACGTGGTAAATACCCGTCAGAATGTAGCGAAGAACGAATACTTTGTGCACAATGTGAGCGCTCGTTTCAATTGGATCATCAAAGAACGTTTGGTAATCAACAGTACTTATTCTGTGAATGCGTATGCAGGTTTAGGTTCAGGATTCAACCAAACAATTATGTTGTGGAATGGTGGAATTGGGTACAAATTGTTGAAACAAAAACAGCTGGAACTCCGTGTTTCGGTCTTCGATATTTTAAACAACAACAACAGCATTAGTAGAAATGTTACCGAATCGTATATCGAAGATGTTCAATCCAATGTATTGAATCGCTATTTCATGTTCACGGTGACTTACAATATCCGCAATTTCGGAACAAAAGCTCCAGAGACGAAAGCAGAAAAACCACAAGAAGGAGGATTTGGCGGACCGTTTGGACCACCTCATTAATAAGTGTGAATTCCTGTCACATCGAGTGTTCGCCATGTGTTCTCGATACTTTACGCTTGTCATTTCGAGTGTCCCGACATTTCCTGTCGGGATGTATTGAGAAAACAAGCGTAAAACTCGAACTGACACGGCGAAAGTATCGAGATGGACATGAAATATTCGGGATATAGATTAGTATGTTTGATTAATCGAAAAATCTGCTACCCTTTGCTGCCATTGGGTAAATAGACACATGTCTATGTGTCATTTTAATCTTTATTCAACATCCAATATTTTAAGACCTTAGACAAGGATCTGTCTAAGGTCTTTAGTCTTTCATCTCAGGTCTTAACCTTTTCAATTCGTAATTCACTAAACCATTTTTTCTGGCACCACCCATTGATCAAATTCTTCAGCGGTCAAATATCCCAATTTCACAGCCATTTCTTTCAAAGTCGTTCCTTCAGCATGTGCTTTTTGAGCAATTTCTGCTGCTTTGTAATAACCGATTTTGGTGTTCAGCGCCGTTACAAGCATCAAACTATTATCTACGTGCTTTTTGATATTTGCTGTGATAGGTTCGATTCCTATAGCACATTTGTCGTTGAAAGAAACACAGCCTTCGCCAATCAATCTTGCAGAATGCAAGAAATTGAAAATCATCACTGGTTTGAATACGTTCAACTCGAAATGGCCGTTTGAACCACCAATTCCGATTGTAACATCATTTCCCATTACTTGAGCAGCAATCATCGTTAAAGCTTCACACTGTGTTGGATTTACTTTCCCAGGCATAATGGAAGATCCTGGCTCGTTATCTGGAATGTGAATCTCACCAATTCCACTGCGCGGTCCAGAAGAAAGCATCCGAACATCGTTTGCAATTTTCATCAAACTTACAGCAACGGTTTTCAATGCTCCGTGAGCTTCAACAATGGCGTCGTGAGCTGCGAGAGCTTCAAATTTATTTTCAGCAGTGATGAAAGGTAAACCCGTTAAATTGGCAATGTGTTTGGCTACGTTTTCAGAATATCCGGGAGGTGTGTTGATTCCTGTTCCAACAGCTGTTCCTCCCAAAGCGAGTTCGCTCAAATGCGCCAAGGTATTTTTGATTGCTTTCAATCCATGATTTAACTGACTCACATATCCGCTAATTTCCTGACCCAATGTCAAAGGAGTTGCATCCATGAAATGTGTTCGTCCAATTTTCACGACTTTCATGTAATCGGTACTTTTTTGAGCCAAGGTATCGCGTAGTTTTTCAATTCCAGGAATCGTCACTTGCATCAATGTTTGATACGCCGCAATGTGCATGGCAGTAGGGAAGGTGTCGTTGGACGATTGAGACTTGTTTACGTCATCGTTTGGATGTAATACTTTCTCCTTATCTGTCAAAGAACCTCCGTTCAAAACGTGTGCTCGGTAAGCAATCACTTCATTGACGTTCATATTGCTTTGAGTACCGCTTCCAGTTTGCCAAACAACCAATGGAAATTGATCGTCTAATTTTCCAGCTAAGATTTCATCAGCTACTTTTCCAATTAAGTCTGATTTTTCTTGAGGCAAAATGCCCGCGTCTAAGTTCGTAAGAGCTGCAGCCTTTTTTAAATACGCAAAAGCACGAATAATCTCTTTGGGCATTTTGTTGGTATCCTGAGCTATTTTAAAGTTTTCAATACTGCGCTCGGTTTGAGCTCCCCAATATGCGTTTGCGGGAACTTTCACTTCTCCCATTGTATCTTTTTCTATGCGGTATTCCATGTTCCGTTTTTTGAGATAAAATTAACGAGTAGTAAGTTACTGAATAATCCCCTTTTTAGGTGAATCTTTGAATAAAAATCTACTTTTAATTTGGTACAAAACAAAAAAGAGAAGTACGATGAATACTTCTCTTTTAAAACAAACGAATATAAATTATTGCTTTATGAAGCGCTGTCTACTATACATTCCATCGGTAAAACGAACTTGAAGAAAGTAATATCCTGAGTCTAATCCGATGAGGTTGATTGTGTTTTTAGTGTCTGTTAAAATTCTTTTCCCTGAAGCATCGATAATGTCAACTTGCTCTACTTCTTTTTCTGTTTGAAATTGGATCATGTCATTTGCTGGGTTTGGAAATAAATGAATGAATGACTGATTTAATTCTTCCAAACTCACAAAATCTTCGCTTCCTTGTAAGTAAAGAGAAAGGGGGAAATTTCCATCTTGTCCAGCGAATTGTGCAGCAGGTACAGCAATTTTGAATGTGTGATTTCCTGGTGCTAAAGTCCCTAAATTAATTTTGCGAATAGCAATTGTATCTCCAGGACACCAGTTGTTCCATCCTGTCCACCAAGAAGCCGATTGTGGACTTTGCCCATAAATTCCATTTCCTTGTGTGTTGAATTGACGGTATGGTTCACATGATTTTCCTCCTGGAGTATATGTTAATACTTGGTTTCCATCAAAAGTCACATTGTGTACGCGTCTTACGTATTCTTCTCCATTGTTACCAGCTCCATGATTGGAAGTGATTAAATAGAATTTCGCACCGTAAATAGTTTGAGTTGTTGTGAAATTAATCGTTTTAACGGTTGTTCCTACAGCATCCGTTGCGGCTGCGTTGTAGTTGTTAAAGTTTGCTTTAAAAGACAAGGGTTGAATGATGACACTTGGATCGTAGTTCGCAATTGGTCCATTAGTCACAAAATCTACTTTTCCTTTAAAAACATCATTTCTTCCAGAACAACCAGCAACTTGAGTATTTGCAGCATAAGGAACACCAAAAACTTCTAGTTCTAACCAAAAATCGTACAGTGCATTTAATTCAGATGAATTCAGAATTTGTGCAACGTTGTCTACCACAAAAGTATAAGGAACGGAAGTTGGTGATACATTTTTATTCATGAAAGGTGTAATAAAACGACCAACTTCAATTCTACCAACAGCATCTGGATTATAAGTGGTACTTCCTTTTGGAACCATTGCTAGGTTTACTCCTCCAATGCGATCGTAATTGTCACAAAGAGCAGAAATGGTAATATTAATCGTCAATTGATTACCAATCATATCTAATTGCTGAGAGGTAATTTGCTTGGCCATTAAATCATTTCTAAAACGAATAACGCCAGCTGGGGTTGGGTCACTTACAACACTGGCATAACCATCAAAAAACACAACATCATTCATGATATTAATGGTGGATTGAGCCGTTGCATACAGTGATGAAAAGATTACTGTAAAAGCTATAACTATTTTTTTCATATTCATATATTTCGCTAATTTCAAAATTAGCTCAACTTCGTTTACGGAAAGCAGAGAGTTCCTTTCAATAGGATGAGCTGTGAAATTTCGGGACATTTTTAGTTTGTGATTAAACATGATTAAAATACTGGTTTACAATTATTTATATTTATTATTTGTAGATTATGTTTAAAATTTAATGGAAGTATTGTCGTACAATTGTCGTGGTTTTGTCTCATTGATATTTTAGTAAATGGATGGAATTGGATGGTTTTTGGTTGTAAATAACGATTTATCGGATTTCTTTCCGCTGAAAAAATCCAATAATCGTGGAAGTTCGTATTTCTAGTATGCGTTTACTAGTGTTTGTCCCAATCATTCTTTTTACTTCTCAACTTTGGGCACAGGATAGTCTGGTGTATAAAGAAGCGTATACTATTCGGTATGAGAATGATTTGTTTGCTCGAAGAGATCAGTATTACTCGCAAGGTATTTTTTTACAATACGATCACTTGGACATCAATTTGAAATGGCTGAACAAGTTCTTCTTCAAGGTTCCAGATATTCAGCGGAGTTTGCAAACAGGAGTTACTCAAAAAGTCTATACTCCATCTTCTATTACTTCCGACACCTTGCTTTTGGGTGATAGACCTTATGCCGCAACTTATGGTTATACGGCTAAGTTTAGCGCTCGAAGCAAATCGAAAAATTACATCCTAAGTTGGAGTTTGAATACTGGATGGATTGGCAAACCAGCATTTGGAAAGGAAACGCAAACGGCCATTCACCGCTGGACAAATAATGAGAAACCACTGGGTTGGGAGCATCAAATTAATACGGGGTTGAGTATCAACTTGAGCTTTGGCTATACAAAGATGTGGTTTACAAATACCAAATGGTTACGAATCGAAGGAACAAGTTTCACAACCTTTGGAACTTTAACGAATGAAACACGTGCATTGGGAATCTTGAAATTGGGATACATCAGCAATCAAAAACAATACTTCATTTATTACAATCCAGAAGCTCGATTGGTCGTTTATGATGGAACACTTCAAGGCGCAATCTTTGTAAAACCAAGTGAGGTGCGTGTTGCAACTTCACAAATATCTCGCTTGATTTCTGAACAGGAGTTTGGTTTTAAAATTGTTCACAATCACTTTTCGTGTTCAGCTTATGGACACTTTCAATCCAAATTGTTTAAGAATGCAGCAAATCATGCTTGGGGCGGAATTGGGTTCAGTTATTATTTTTAAATGGGTATATAAATTGTTAGGGACGCGATGCACAATAAATTATGGGGATGGGATGTGAAAAATAAACTGTGGGGACGCGATGCGAAAAAAACTGTGGGGACGCGATGCGTCGCGTCCCTACTACAGTTTTTTTTACCAACCAATTTTATTTTTTGGGAACAACCAAAGAAGTACTGACCACTCGGAAGCCTATTGTTGGTTTGGGATCAATGACCCCTTTGTTTTGATCTGTGGCATAAATTTTTATTTCTTCTGAATTATTTCTCCAACTCCCACCAGCTGTTCCAGGTCCCACCTCATTGACTTCCTCGTAAACCATTTCTGCCACATTTCCACATAAGTTATAGAATCCTAATTTACTTGGCCAAAAGGATATCGAAGGAGCAATAATCATTATTTGCTTTGTATTTTTGTTCTTTTTGTTGATAGAATCTACGGCGGGATCGTATTTTTCCCAAATGTGATTTGCTAATATCAATCCTTTGGAATTTCGTACATAGGGTCCGTCCCATGTATAAGGAAGTTGCTTCCCTTCATTGCTTGCTGCTTTCACCCATTCTACCCGAAGTGGTAAACGAATATCATTTAAAAGAGGTTCTTTTTCATTACCAATGTATTTTCGAACTTCTTCGGAAAGCCAAAGACAATACATTTCTGCTCCTTCACGAGAAACATTGACTGCAGGATAATTGTTGTATTCAGTATACGAGAAGTAATTATTTTTATTTTGCTCAGCAACTTTTGGATGAATTCTCTCTTTGAACCATGCTTCTTGATTAGGCTTTGCTTTCAAAAACTCTTCGTTTCTTCCTTGTATCAATAAATCAAACAAAAAGGTGCGGTATTCAAAATTGGTAATTTCTCCAACTCCCATGTAAAATGCCTGAACAGAAACCTGTTTACCGTTGTAATCGAATGTGCCGCTTGGAACGAAGATATATTCATCTTTGTCGTGTTTGACAAATGCCTTCAGCATAGCCTTTTTCTTCTTTTTGGTAATGGCAATTTCTTCTTCGGTGAGTTTTGGAAAAGGAACTGGTTCGTCCAATAAATTTGGAGGTATTACTTGTTGATATGGTGGAACAATGATTTGATTTTCAAATTGGTTGTTTTCAGAAATAAAAGGGAGTTGTAACATTGGATTTTGGATCGAATTGAAGAAAGGATCAGGTCTTTGAATCGTTTTTTCATTCCTTTTTGATTCTTCTTGGATTTGTTCGAATTTCTCGTGTTTATTTACTGAAATAGGTTGGGTTTTATCTGCTGTATTGATTTTTAGGTCTGACTTACTAACTTCTTTGTTATTCCAAAATAGGAACAGTGAAAGACTGATTGCACTTACAGTTGTTAACATGATAATCCATTTTTTAGTGAATACTCGTTTTGTTTTGGTTTTATTCACCGAAATGGATTCCATAGAAGAAATGAAGCGATCACTCGTCTGTTCAAAAGACTGCGCTGCTTGATCTTGTTTTGCAAGCAAGAAGAGTTGATCTAAATGTGATTGCTTATCCATGACTTTCTACAATTTTTAAAGAAGATTCATAGGTGAGAATTTCCATCAATTTTTCCCGCCCCCTTTTTAATCGCTGTTTCACAGCTGATTCGGATGCGTTTTGAATGACAGAAATCTCTTGAATACTGAATCCCGAAATTTCAAACAGAATGATACTTTCTCGTTGGTCAGCAGATAGTTTAGCCAACCCTTCGTAGAGATAATGAACATCTGCATGCGATTGTGGATTGGCATTTCTATCCCAAACTTCCAAGTGAGCACTTCCTTCAGGAATTCGGGATTCACGCTTCTTTTGGTGATAATTCCCTAAAACACGTACACAAATGCTGAACAAAAATGAGAGAAAGGCTTCTTTTGATTTCAAAGAATCGAACTTTTCATAAGCCACTAGCAGACTATCATTCATTAAATCTCTAAAATCCATTTCATTGTAAACTCTAGCTCTGCAGAAGCGTTCAAACCGTTCATGAACCGGCTCGTAGAGTGTGAGAAATGCCTTTTGTTTTTCCTTCATTCTTGATAAATCACAATTGGGTACAACTGTATGTTTGACAAAAATGGAAAAAGTTACATGGATATTGCAAAAAAAACTGTGGCGACGCGACGCATCGCGTCCCGCGTCCCCACAGTTTTTATTTTTAGCTCGTTCTCTGCAATACAACCTTTCCGCTCAACCAATGATTGTTCTCATCTAAGTAACGAATGAGGTAGATTCCTGTTGGATATGCAGAAAGATCTACTTGAATACGTTCGTTTTTACTCAATTTTGGAAGTACTTGAAGTACTTTTCCACTTAAATCCGAGATATACAGTTCTTTGATATCCGCATTTGGAAGGATGTTGACAATTCCATTTGTTGGATTCGGATAATAACTCCAGGTAATATGTAAGGCTTTTGGATCACTTGCAGATGTATCGCTCGAATCTTTAATCGGAACGTTTGATACAATCGAATCTGGAATGTTCAATGCTAAATCAGGAATCTGTTGCTGACAATCGGTCATATAGGTATAGCTTTTTACGATTCGTACCAAAAGTGCATTCAGCGTTTCTACTTCGTAACTATCAGTTGACGGTTTAATGTGACTGTTTCCAATTCCGCTGTGATCGGTCAGAAACGTATAAGTGCCATTCGTTCCTAATGCCAATGCACGCATTAAATATTCCGTGCTTTTATCAATTCCGCTGGCTCCAATTGGAACAATCCGAATGCCTTTTTCAGCTGCTTGAAGAATTAATTTTTGCAATCGTTCATTTACTTGCGGACTTTGGTGAGGGGGAGCATCGAGAATCAAGAATAAAATTCGTGCTCTTGCATGTTCGCTCCAACTTAGGTTATTGATAGCAGAATCCAAACCTACATCCATTGCTTCGGGGAAATCGCCACCTCCGCCAGCATTTTGTTCGTCAATGAAAGCCGTTGATTCGGTTAGAATACGATTAAAGTTCATGCTTTTAGTAATGTATGAATCGGTCATATCTCTGTAAAAAACATTCGCAAATCGGAAGTTTAATTTGTTGCTAATTTTCCTTGATTCGAAAATAACATCGTTCATTTCTGCTTTCAAAAAGTTGATTTCATCACCCATAGAACCTGTAGCATCAACTACAAAAGCAACGTCTACATTTTCAACTTCTTGACAAGAAATTTTCAGTTTTTGGTGATTCAATCCTTTGTCGAAGGCAGTTACTTTATTAATTGTAACGGTTTTTCCATTGGTTGAAATTTGGATGGAGAGCTTTCCATTCAAAACAGGGGTTTCATTTTTGATGGTTAGCCAACATTCTGCTTTTCCTGTATTATCGCTTCTTGTTGTAAAAAGCACATCGCGATTCAGAAGCAATTGTACAACTGCATCAACAATCGGAATTCCGTCTTCTGATTGAAGCATCACGGTATATCTTCCTGATGGCGCAATTTGCCACATTTTTTGATAAGCTGACAATTCTCCTTTGGAAAGGTCTTGCCACATTTTCCATTTCGAAAAATCATTGATTTCACCCGCAGTTAATAGTTTTGAGCTGGCTGTGTTGGTTGAAAGCCCTTCAAATTCAAGATCTCCCGAGTGAGTGCTCATAACTCTACCGCTTGAAATAGTCGGAGAAGCATCATAAGCGTCGGTTCTACTTTTTCTTAAGGCTACTCCCTTTTTATCGCTTTTGGAACTAACTATTGCGACTTCTTCGATTTCACGCATTTCTTTTCTCAGATCTAGATCACCGTCATCTGCTTTTGTTGTTGGTTTTTTAGCCTTTGGATCTTCTTTCATTTTGAAATCAGCGACTTCATTTCCAGTTACTTTTATTTCTTTTGTGATAGGAGTGAATCCTGCATAATTCATCACACACACATACGTTCCTGTATCAAGTGCGATGGCAAAATTCCCTAATTTATCTGTGAGAACTGAGGCAACTAATTTATCTCCTTTGTAGATGTCCACATTTCCATAGCGAAGTGCTTCATTGTGGGATTCTGAATTCATGTTTCCAGAAATAGATTGGGAAAAAGCTATACTAGAACCAAGTAGTAGCATGCAAAGTAGAGCAACGAATTTCATAATGTCCAGTTTAGAATTATTACTAGTTACACCTAAGATGCCATTGGGTTCAAAAATCCATAAATCAATTACAAACTTCTAATTTCGAAAATGTGGTTCTGTGATCTCCTGTTTTTTTGTTGCACATATTTGTTATTGATGGTCCAATATTTTCTTGAACTTATAAATAAAGGTGCTTCATTTGGTTTACTGTAGTAGTTGATGATTTATATTTCATCGTTAAACAACGGCATTTGTTAGAAATCGTTGCAGACAACGGAGTAAAAACCAAACGTGTTCTAGTTCAACATCATTGAATGAACCTTCTTTGTTATTGAGTTGTTTATAAAATAAAAAAGTATGTACCAACTCAAACGCACCCAGTTTATCCCAGCAGATTTAAAAGTTTGCTGGGATTTCTTTTCCAATCCAAACAACTTGCAGAAAATTACGCCAGAATACATGCGTTTTCAAGTTTTGACAACTGTTCCAGAAAAAATGTATGAAGGATTGATGATTGGCTATACAGTCCGTCCTGTATTGGGAATCAAATTGAATTGGTTGACAGAAATCACCCATGTTCAGGATCAGCAATTTTTTGTCGATGAACAGCGTATTGGACCATATCGGATTTGGCATCATGAACATCATTTCAAAACAGTTGAAGGAGGGGTTGAAATGACCGATATTGTGACTTATCAACTTCCTTTAGGTTTTTTGGGAAAATTGGCGCATTGGCTTTTTGTCCGTAAACAATTGGAACAGATATTTACACACCGATTTGCAAGTGTAGAAACTCTATTTTGAATCTACCTATTCGAGAGCATTTTATGCAATAATAAGTGATTTAATACCTGTTATTCCAATTTGAAGCCCCACACAAAAAATGAGGAATGCCATGATTCGATTGAGGATTTGTTCTCCTTCTTTACCAATTACTCGAATTATTTTTTTTGTATTCAGATAGAAAAAATAAATAAGTAAACAGATTACAACGATTGCTGAAAGAATTGCCCCAGTATTGATTAGGTACATGTTTATATGGGCATTGGCGCTGTGAGCACTCAATGTGAAAAGAACCGAAATAGATCCAGCTCCTGTTGTTATTGGGAATGTAATGGGGTAAAATAATTTGTCCTGAATGAGTGTGTAATTGGAATTTGGACTCTCACCAGATTCATCTATGAGTGTTTTTTCTTCTTTTTTATCCGAGGAAAGAAATTCCCATCCTATCTTGCAAATCATTATACCTCCAGCAAGCTGAACTACGGGTATGGTGATACCAAAAATTTCCAAAATCCAATGCCCCGCAAAAAGAGCGATTGTACATAAAATGAATGCATAAAGCGCGATTTTCTTGACAGCTTTTCTTTTTTCTTGAATTTCTAAATTCGACAGATACGGATTTACAATAAATGCAGATCCAATTGGGTTGACAACAGGAAAGAGTGTGATTACTCCTATAAAAAGCATGTCAATAAAAGATTGAATCCCACTCATTCTAACATTTTTAGTGTGTAATAATACAGTATTATTATGAATATCTATGACCTGATCATGTCAAATCGAGTTTTCGCCATTTGTTCTCGATATCCCGTATTTCCAGGACTCGAACTGACAAGGCGAAAGTATCGAGATGGACATACTCCGTAACTAATCCACAGTAAATTCTTCTGTCTCTTCTTTTTTACCTTTTTCTTTGAGTTTCTCTCCAAATTTCTTGAGTCCTTTTTTTTCTTTTTCGATTTTCTTTTTCTCTTCAAATGGATTGACTTCTTCCTCTTTTCCAAATTCAATTTCAAGTACTTCGTATTCTTTCTTCGGAGGTTGGTATTTTTTGATGGTGGTATCTTTTTTAAACAATCCCAATTCTGATTTTAGAATGGAGATGGCTTCTGTTTTCGCTTCTTCACGGTTTTGTTTGGCGTCTTCTTTGCGTGAAGATTTATCCCATTCAATGATTGGATTTGCCAGATTTCCATACATGCGAACAAAGACTTTAATTCCTGTTCCGTCGTCTTCCACAATACCAAATTCAGATTCGTCTTTTGTTTGTTTCAATTCTCTAAAACGGAAAGCAAATTTGTAATCAATATCGTTGTTGAATTTGTGTTGTCCATCAATTGCAATGGTTAGCGCATTGGTCTTGATTTCCATTTTCGGAATAATAATCGTACTCTTTTTAATGAAAATCGTGTTTTCCAAGGTTTCAAACTGAATGTTGTTCAACTTTCCTTCTAAAGCAGAAATATCTCGTTGTTTTAGAATCAATTTTGTTTTGGCAGTTTTCAAATCTTTGGTCAAAGCAGTAAATGTTTCTACATTTTTTAATTGTCCGCCGATAATTTTTAGTTGAATCTGCGCTTCTATTTCATCCTTTAGAATTCCGTATTGTAGGTCAAAAGGAGCTTTGAAATCCAAAATAGCTTCGGCTCTTCCACTGATATTGTCTTCTTTAATAACGCTTTGATCAAAGTTGTTCCATTCTCTGAAAATGGGCTTAAAATAAATGTCTTTGGAGCTCAAATTCGTTGCCAATTGAAAATATTCGGGAGCAGATTCTACAATGGCTAAAGTTCCACGTACGGTTGCATTTCCAGTTATTCCGTGTAGTTTTTGGATAGAAATTGCTCTGTTTCCAACGGTCATTTCTCCATTGATTTGTGTAAAAACATGATTTTCCATATGAATAGCATCCACATTTAGTTTCACATTTCCATTAATTAAGGTTGGCAGCATCCATTCACGAGCAGTTGTAGTCGCTTTTGGATCTCCAGCAATCGTATTGGTGAAATCTTTCAGATTGATTTTTTTACTTTCTGCAATAACGGATACATCTAAAGTGTGTTTGTCTTGTAAAAATTGATCGATGTAATTAAAACTTCCATTTAACTGTAAATCAGACTCGCCAAGACGAACTTTCAAATCCTCCAAAACGGCATCGCTGCGATTTAAAATCAGATTTCCATAAATGTCCTTGAATTGTCGAGAATCTTTTTCCATACTAAAATCAACATTGTTCATCAGAGCAGTGCCATTTCCATCTCTAATTTCTACAACTGCTTCGTTGTTTTCAAAAACAGTTTCCAAATAAAAATTGGTATTGACAGTTACTTTTCCTGAAAGCTCTTCAATTTTCGGAATTTTAAATAGTGCATGAATAACTTCTAAATCGAGAGCACCTTTAGCAGATCCTTTATAGCTTGGTTGCGAGAATCTTCGGATAGCTAACTTTCCTGAAAATGGTCCGCTGATAGTTTGAAACGACACATTTCGAATGGTCAATTCTTCCTTGTTTTTTCCTTTTAATGAAGAATATTCTCCTTTCAAATCAATATTGCTCAAGGTGAGTCCTTTAGTAGGTTCAGTCAGTTTTCCATTGTCAATAGAGAAATTACACGCTACTTTTGGATAGGAATCTTTCTTGAGTTCATTGTTCATGGAAAGGTGAAAGCTTCCAGTTCCTGATCCCTTCAATTTTGAAACGGTTTCTACTTCCTTAAAAGCGAGTTTATTTGCGAGTTCAGCCAAAGGAATTTTATCTGCATCAATATTTAGTTTGATGGATGTTGAGTCGACCTTCAAATTAAAATCGAACGGAATTTGCGCCAGTAACAATTTTCCATTATTAATTTCAAACAGTTCTTTTACTTGGTCTATATGAATTGAAACTTGGGTAGAAGCCTGCTGATTGATTACGAAAGGAACCAATCCGTTTTGGATACGCTGAATGTAAAAATCTGCATTGGTTGAAATATCAAATTGGTCTTGTGTGAAATTACCTACAAGCTGAATGTCTTGAATTTTGGCTTTGTAACTATTTTCATTCACTTTGTTTGAATACGAAAATCGGATGCCAGAAGCTTTGATTGATTCTAGAGTTAACTTGAAAGTTGTTTTCTCCTTCGAATCAGATTCTTTTAATATGTCATAATTCTCCTCACCATTTTTGCGAATTTTCAATTGAAGCGTTCCTGGTTTGATGACTATTTTCTTGACATGGTAATTTTCGTTCCAAATATCTGCTGGACTAAATTTCAACCGAATTTGTTCTGTGTATAGAAGGGTGTCTTTTGATGTGGAGTTTTTGAAAGGATCTTGAATGAATACGTGATTGAAGTCCAGGCTTAAATCTGGAAATGTAGCCCAGAAAGTAACATCAATTTTATCAACGTTTACTTTTGCTTTTAACGATTTATTAATTTCTGAAACAGCATAATCAATAATATCGTCTTTGAATGCATAGAGAAGGATGGTAATTAGCAAAAAGAGGCCTGAAAAGATTATAAAGAACCATTTCAATGTTTTCACCAGCCACTTTTTCCACTTCATACATCAAATTTACATCGAAAGAAAGGCTTTTTTGAGCCTACCTACAAATAGTAATTAACGTTCGATTCTTAATTTGTTTCAAAATTGGGTAAAAAGAAAGGAGTCCGAAGACTCCTCTCGCGTTAACCACCTCTTCTTATAGGGGTAGTTATTGGTTTTGAAGGGGTTGTAACTGGTGTCGAAACTGGCGTACTTGCAGGACGCTGAACTGGTTTCGGTACCGGGTTACTTGGTGGAGGTGTATATCTTGGTTCTGATTTCACCGGTTCCGTGCGAATAGGTATTGTTCTTTCAGGTTGAGCCCTCACAGGCTCCGTCCGAATAGGTTCTGTTCTTATCGGTTGAGTTCTTATGGGTTCTGAGATTACAGGTTCCTTGCGGATAGGTTCTGTTCTTTCTGGTCGTTTAATTTCAGGTTCTTTAACTGGTTCATTACGAATTGGCTCCGTTCTTTCTGGTTTAGTCACTTGTGGCTCTTTAATAGGCACATTCACTTTTTCTTCAACGGGTTTTACAGTACCTCTTCCTGTAGTCGAAACAGGTCTCGTTCCAGGATTACTTACCGCACCAGGATCTTGTGGAATTGGTTTAATGGGTTCTCTAACGACTGGTTTTTCTGTTTCAATTGGACTAGTATTCCGAACTTTGGGTTCTTCAACTATTGGAGTTGGATAACGTTCTCTGAAAGGCTTTTGACCTGGGTTTCTATTTGGAGATGGAGTTCTTACCGGATCCAATTGTCTTCCTGTCGTGCGGTTTGGGATAGTTGGTTTCGGAGTAGGTTCGATACGCAAGAAACCATTGTCATAAACACATGCACTTAAATCATACCCCGTAAACCCTCTACGTTCGCACTCTCTTTGTGCACGTCTGCGGTCATCATCGTTTAAATCACCTAAAGTTCTATGAACACGAGGAAATGACTCATCGGTGAATGCAAAAGTACTTTGGTTGAAACCGTAATCAAATAAAGATTCTTCTGGGGAAATGCGGTATTGTCGTGCAAAATCTTTGGCTAAAAACGCCAAGTATTCTTTCTCTAAAACCTGATCACGTTGGTTAGTTGATCCAAAAACACCCATGTTCCAGTTAGAAGAAGCGATTCCTCCTTGTGTGTTACGAACATCGAAGTCGTCTGAACTTCTTCCATTTGCATTTCCTAAGATTCCATCAAAATTATCAGCACAAGGATAAATTTCTACTGCAATATTATAGAATCCCATCCCTCCAGTTTGTGAAGCATCTAGTTTCACACGTTCGCCAGTTGGCCATGTTACCACATAGTCATTTTTAGATGAACGACTAATCGTTCCACCATGTTCTAGGTAATAATTTTCACCTTCCACATAAATGGGTTCGCCTCCAATACGAAGTGGTGTAGAATTATTTCCATCGGGTTTTTCATTGGCATAAAAACAAACGCGGTCTCCACCAACATTCATTGCTACTGCTGTGTTTAGTGAAAAGTCATCAGATTGATTGCGCTGACGTACTTGTACATTCATGTTACCACTTCCAGATTTAACCAAAGTGAATTCTCCTACAGTTTGAAAGGAATAAGTCGCTCCATCAAACGATTTTAAATGCGGGTCTCCATAAGTTCGACCCATTACAGGTTTGCAATTGGGAGTTCTTGAAGTAAAACTGTTTAAACGATTCCATTTCGTGCGAGAGATACTATCAGAATTAGTAGTTGAACGTTGAATTTGACCCCTTACTTTTTCTTGTGTAGCAGTTGGCATCGCATTAAACATTTCTGCGGGAGTATATTCTTCCGGAAAATTACGAT
Source organism: Fluviicola taffensis DSM 16823 (assembly GCF_000194605.1). Taxonomy (NCBI): domain Bacteria; kingdom Pseudomonadati; phylum Bacteroidota; class Flavobacteriia; order Flavobacteriales; family Crocinitomicaceae; genus Fluviicola; species Fluviicola taffensis. Next base: position 319,712 of record NC_015321.1, on the reverse strand, counting down.
CCGGCGTCGGTTTTTTATCCGCCATTGCCTCCATAGAAGAAGCTAGCCATTCACCGCGCACTGCATCCCAAGCAACCATTTCTTTTCTGATTGATTGAAAATCTGACCCTAAGGCTGAATTTTGCTGAGCATGAAGTGTTCCCAATGCCGCTAGAGCGAATAGTCCAAAGAAAGTAAAGTATTTTTTCATAACTGTTGGTTTAATTCTGAAATCGATTAATCAATAAGCGTACCGAAAAATGAAAAGATCAATTTTTGTTAAAATAATTACAATTTACCATTCAATCACATTTAAATTTAAAACTCAAGAAATGCTAAAACAGGCTTTTTTGACAAATAGATAATAGATTTTGAGCGATTTAAACCTAAATAAATGTGTACATTTGCCCAAATAAATTAAGAAAATGAGTCTATTGACAGTTGGTAGTGTGGCTTTTGATGCCATTGAAACACCTTTCGGAAAAACAGATAAAATTGTAGGTGGGGCAGGAACGTTTATTGCGTTATCAGCATCTAACTATGTGAAAGATCAACGAATTGTTTCCGTTGTGGGTGATGATTTCCCTCAAGAGACCTTGGATTTACTAAAATCAAAAGGTGTTGCTTTGGAAGGTTTGCAAATCAAAAAGGGAGAGAAAACGTTCTTTTGGTCTGGTCGCTACCACAACGATATGAACTCTAGAGATACTTTGGTTACTGAATTAAATGTATTGGGCACTTTTGACCCAATTATTCCTGAATCATATCAAGGAGCTGAGTATTTAATGCTTGGAAATTTGAGTCCACAAGTTCAACGTCAAGTAATTGAGCGTTTAACAACCAGACCCAAGTTAATTGCAATGGATACCATGAATTTTTGGATGGATATTGCATTAGATGATTTGAAAGAAACACTGAAATTGATTGATGTTTTAATCATTAATGATGAAGAAGCGCGTCAATTATCGGGAGAATACTCTTTGACTAAAGCGAGTAGAGTTATTCGTGCAATGGGTCCAAAAACATTGATTATTAAGAAAGGTGAGCACGGAGCATTGTTATTCCAAGAGGAGAAAGTATTCTTCGCGCCAGCTTTGCCTTTGGAAGATGTATTTGATCCAACAGGAGCAGGAGATACATTTGCAGGAGGATTTATTGGATACATTGCTTCAACGGATGATATATCTTTTGATAATATGAAACGTGCAATTATTGCGGGTTCTGCCTTGGCATCTTTCTGTGTAGAAAAATTTGGAACACAGCGTTTATTAGAAATTTCAAAAGAGGAAATCGAAGCAAGAATTGATCGTTTTGTGACTTTAACAAATTTCGAAATGTCAACTGTAGTTGGTTAATTATTTGTAAATTGAGAAACCACTAAAAAGCTTTATCATGGAAAAGGCAAGTTTGTTAGAAGCATTAAAAAATCTCGTTCAGCAAGAGGATGCGCTTTCAGTAGCGCGAGAAGTGAGTGAATTACGCAATCAGTTTGAAGACGTAATATTGGAAGAGGATCGCCAATTTCAAATAAAGCAATTGGAGGCTAAAGAGAATGGTGAAACGGTTGAAGAACGACCTTTTGATACTGTTCGAGAAGAGTTTTACAATTTACACAACGAATTCCGTGATCGCAAAAAATCGCTTCAAAATGCGAAGAAAGAGGCTGAAGAAGCTAATTATCGCCGAAAGAAAGTGTTGCTTGAGCGCATGAAGGATGTGGTTGAAAAAGAAGAAAATATTGGCGCAGCGATGACTGCATACAAGGAAATACATGATGCTTGGAAAGAAGTGGGAGATATTCCTCGTGAAAAACGCCAAGATATTCAATCAGAATACTCGCGTTTACTCGAGACTTTTTTCTATCACATCAAAATCTACCGTGAATTACGCGAGCATGATTTACACCGGAATCACCAATTGAAATTGGATGTGATTCAGCGAATTCAAGAGTTATCAAAAGTAGAGAATTTGAAGGATGTTGAACAAGCGATCAAATCACTTCAAAACGAATGGGACGAAACGGGTCCTGTTGGAAATGATGCATGGGAAAGCTTGAAAAATTCCTATTGGGATGCAGTAAGAGCTGTTTATACTCGCATTCAAACGTTTTATGATGAGAAGCGAACGGAACTAGCTGCAAATCTAGAGCTTAAAAAAGAAATTGCGAAGAAGGCTATTGAAATTGTAACTGATTTTACATCTACCAATACAAAAGATTGGGATACTGCAACAGCAACTTTGTTGGCGTTACAAGAAGAGTGGAAAAAAATTGGTTTCGGTCCGCGAAAAGAAAATGAAGATGTTTGGAAAGAATTCCGTGCTGCTTGTGATGAGTTTTTCGCGAAGAAGAAGACGTTTTTCGATTCAATCAGAGGGAAGTTTGATGAAGTTGCCACTAAAAAACAACAATTGGTTGATAGATTGGATGAAATGAAACATTCTACTGATTGGAAAGCAACAACTGATCAAATCTTGAGCATTCAAAAAGAATGGAAAAATTTAGGAAGTGCTGGTCAACGTTTTGAACAAAAATTATGGAAAGATTTTCGTGCTGCTTGTGATCATTTCTTTGAAGCAAAACAAACTCATTTCAGTTCAAAAGACAAAGAGTTTGAAGGCAATTTGGCTTTGAAAATGGAATTGATTGAGCGAATTAAAACAACTGAAATTCCCGAAGATAAAAAAGAAGCATTGTCGTTGTTAAAGACTTTCGCAACGGAGTTCAATGAAATTGGGCATGTTCCAATGAAAGAGAAAGATCGTGTTTTCAATGCGTACAAAGAGGTTTTAGATGGTCACTATAAAAAATTGAAACTAGAAGGTGCAGAACAAGAGAAGATGTTGTTCCAAGCTCGTTTAGAAACTTTAAAGGGTGATCCAAATTCAGATAGAGCTCTTGCACGTGAGAAACACGATTTGAATGAAAAGATAAACAGATTGAAATCGGATATTTTGCAATTCGAGAATAACTTGGGCTTTTTCGCAAAATCGAAAGGTGCTGATTTATTGAAAAAAGAAGTAGAATCAAAAATTTCAGCTGCGCAACGCAAAATTGAAGAGCTGAGAGCAAAGATTAAAATGATCCAATAATCGATGAATCGATCTATCAATATTTTACTAATATTCTTTTCGTTTCCTTCTCTTGCATTTATTATATGCTTAGCGTTTGATATCCGTTTTTTGAATATTCCAATTGCGGATTTACCTTACAGATTCCACATTTTGGTAGGAGTAGCAACATTCTTGCTCTTACTCATTATTCGGAGATCTGTGAGTCGCTGGGTGGGTGTTACGATGACCCGCAAACCAGAACGCTTTATTTGGAGTACGCCTGTTTCGAAAGACCGAAAAAAGCAAGTTCGTTTGTTTTTAATTTTGGAAGCAGTCATTGCGTTTTTTGCCATGATAGCAGTATTGATGTTAACGGATGAAGCTTGGCCTGTTGCACTAGTTTACGGAATTATGGTGATAGATCAGTTAGCTTTTTTACTAATTGCTCAGGGCTGGTTCCGAGTAGGGATTACACACAAGGCAGTTGTGGTGGCAGATAGAGAAGTGAGATTGTTGTTTTTCTCTGGATTGAGAAGGGTTGAAACTCATCAGCAAACACTTTATTTTGAATACATAGAAGATTTACAATTGTCTTTTCCAATCAATTGTATTCCAAAAGAAAAGTATCCTGAATTTCGTGAAGTAATGGAAGAACGTGTAAACCGAGATCGCGTATTCTTTTCGGAAGGATTTAAAGCCTTGTAATGATGAAAAAGTTAGTCGAAAAGCCATTTTTAATTGGAATCTTAGTTTCGGTTTTATTGTTCATTGTGTGCTTGTTTATTCGAATTCCGATGTATGATGGCATTTTTTATTACGATAACGCATTGGTACATTTTCAATTAGAGTCTAAAATCGCATTGAGTTATTTCATGGGGATTGGATTAGATAAAGCAAGTGTGAATGGAGTTCCTCCAACACATTTCGAATTTAAACCCATTGGTTACGTTCTTTTCGCGTTAATCCATATTGGGCTTCCAGCATTAATTATTATTCGTTTCAAGTTGAGTAATGCTCGCAACGCTTATGCTAAAGCTTCAGAAAAGGAACAAAAGCTCGAAAATTTTTCGAATGACTAAGGATTTTCGGAGCTGGATTTTCTTATTTATTTTAGCACTTATTTGGGGTAGTTCATTCATTCTGATGAAGCGTGGAATGTATGATGAACTTGGCCAATCCATTTTTTCCGATTCACAAGTTGGCGCGCTCCGAATGGCTATTGCAGGTTTAGTCATGCTTCCTTTTGGGATTTGGAGTTTACGTAGAATTACCCATTGGAAACAAGTTTTCTATTTGTTAGTAGTTGGTACTTGCGGAAATTTTTTCCCCGCATTTTTATTTACGTTTGCAGAAACAAAACTGTCATCTGGATTGGCTGGAATGCTAAATAGTTTTACACCATTTTTCACCTTGATAATTGGTTTTTTGGTTTTCAAACAGCGTGTGCAACTCAAACAAGTACTCGGACTTTTCATTGCTTTTGCAGGAATTTGTATTTTAGTCGGAATACTGAATAATGCACCACTTGAAATTTCTATGTTACATGTTGGGGCAATTTTGCTAGCAACCTTGATGTATGGAACCAGTTTGAATACCATTAAGTATAAATTGGCTGAGTTCAAATCGTTGGAGATTGCTTCCTTAGCGTTTACTTTTTTAGCAATTCCATCTTGGATTACAACTTGGAATTTGGATACTCTGAGCGTTTTTAAAACAAATAAACATGCATACGAAGCCTTGTTTTATATCAGTATTTTGAGTGTTTTCGGAACCTGTTTGGCACTTCTTATCTTTAATCAGATTATCAAGTTGAAATCTCCCATGTTTGCCAGTTCGGTTACTTATATGATTCCGATTGTTGCTGTTATTTTGGGGGTCTTTTTGAATCAGGAGACGTTTCATATCTCTCAGTTTTTAGGGATGATTGTGATTGTTGGTGGAGTTTATTTGGTGAATTCTAGACAAGTTAAAAAGTAAAATTCTCAATTATTAATTATCAAGGTTGCAACTCTTCTTGATAATTAAGTCATTCATAATTGATAATTAGTTTGAATCATACCACCTTCTTTCGAAACCACTTCCCTGCATCAATATAAAAAAGAGCCTTCACAGAAAATGAATTCAAATACGGATTGTCGAATAAATTACGGAACGTATTGAAATAACCTTCATCCAATCCTTGCTTCGAAGCATAAATATTGTATTTCCACACAAAGCGAATTTCACTTCCTGGATAAATCACCCAACGCAAATCAAAATCTACTGTAAATGCATTGAAACTCGTATTGTGGTAACTTTGACCTAATGAATCAACTCCTATATAGGAAGAACTTGTGTAGCTTCCATCATTGTGTAATTCCATGAATGATTTATAGGCAACCTCCTGCCAATAATGGTTGAAGCGCAATTTCAATCCGAAGGTTTTGGTAAAGTTATAATCCAAAGAAATGGAGTTGGTGACAACCCAACGTTCTCGATTTCCGAGCGTAATTTGATCCGTATAATTGGTATCCGTTACTCGCACATATCCAAAATTGTTGAAAAAGCGTGATACACTGGAGCTCAAAACAGTAAATATTTTGGGTGTAATTCGAATTCTCGGACTCAGATTCAAATCCAGGTTTGACATTTCTTTTCGATCAAAAATGCGGTGATAAGCGAAGAAGTCTAAAGCAAATCGCTTGGAATAATCGCTGGAATAAAATCCTCCATACTGAAAGGAAGCAGGGAAATGAACTGGAATTCCAAAACTACGCGACTCGAAAAAATCGTGTTCTCCCAAAGGGTATAAATTGAGTGAAACACCTGTGGAAAGGAATTTTTTCGTGGTGATAATGTATTCTGTGTTAATGGACCAATATCCAATTTTTGTTGGTTTGTACAAGTATTCCAGCGTGCTTTCGACGGAGAGATTTCTGCGCAATAATTTTTTAGTTGCTTTATATCCTGTCCAGAAATACTCGCCGTTAAATCCTAAAAAATTGTTTCGAGCAAGAAACCCTAATTCATTGGAATTGTATTTATGGTCTGAATCGTAATAATCAATATTAAACCGATGCGCGCCTTTTACCTTTCGGAAACTCAAAGAAGACGAACGACCAACAGTCATTGAATTTCCAATTGAATTTAGCGAAATTTTTGTATTTCCTGAAAGACTGTAATCTCTTGATTTATTGAAAACCAAGCCTTCAAGTGTACTTATATTTGATATGAGATTGATTTCAGGACGAAAAACATTGGTGTTTAGAAAAGAAATATTTGCATTGTTTTTTAAGTTTTGAGATAAAACAAAGACGTTGTAATTGGAAACCGGATGTGCTAAAATTTTGTAATCATTTCCTGCTGAATCCTCATAATGTAGGAAGGATTTGTTCTCAATTGCATTAAAAACACCAATTCCCAACCCGCCTTTTGTGCGACCAGAAATTTTTAATGCGTTGATTAATTGTGCTCTGTCAGGAACAGAAGTAATCCTGTTATTTGGATCTTTGGAGGCGGAGTCAACGGCTTCGTATTTCAAATAACTTTCCGCACCAATTCTGCGCGAGTAAAACAAATCGCCAATTCCGAACAAGTCCATTCCTTCTAAAAAGAAAGGTCTGTTTTCGGGATAGCGTACTTCGAATGGAGAAAGATTCAGAACCAATCGATCTGAAACTGTTTGTCCAAAGTCTGGAATTAAAGTGGCATCTAAGGTGAAAGATTCGCTTAACCCAAGTTTCATGTCCATTCCCAATCGAGGTCTAAATCCCCAATCTTGACGTTGTTTGTTTTCGTCATAACTGTCTTCCAAATAGATGGTGGAATAAGGTGAAAAGGAAAGGCGAAGAGGTGAACCTAAATTCTCGATTCCTTTGATATATCCGCTTTGTGCAATTTCTCCGTATTGTTGCGGGTCCACTGCCGACCAATGAGAAGTTTCGCGGTTTCTGCGTACGTTTCTAACGTAATTAATGCGCCAGTTTTGAACTAGTTCTTTTGGGAATCGCAATTGAGTGAGCGGAATCCGAATCTCAATACTCCATCCTTCGGATATTCGTTTTACTTTACTTCTCCAAACAGCATTCCATGAAAAATCTTCCGTGGTTTGATTGATGATAGCATCCAATTCAGTTCCAGCAGCCGTGACATAAAACCCAAATGCATTTTGTCCAGCACCGTAAGGATCGATTAAGACACCAAACCAATCCGCATTCCCAAAGTCATCTCTTTCTGATAAAAATGCAATAATTGAATCGGGTTGATTGTCTACTAATTTCGCTCCAATATAGATATACTGATCGTCGTATAAAAAAGTCACTTCACTTTTATAACGGCTTGCATTTCCGGGATCGGGATAATTATTGATGAAATCAGTTGCTTTTTCACCTTCATCCCACGCTACTTCCAACAGCATTCCATCCAAAGTAATGGCATGATTTATTTTTTTTCCAGAAACTGTTTTTTGTGCAAAAAGAGATCCCGAAATCAGAATAAACGTTATTAGAATGGAGTAGCAAGATTTCACCCATCAAAAATCGTTATTTTTGAGAATATAAAGTCATCATTATGTCAGGAATTCATTTTCCCTTTCGTTTCATTTGTTTTTCACTTCTTGCAATTGGATTACATGCTTGTGGATTGAAGTTTACGCCGAGTCCGAGTTTGGCTGAATTGGCTAATACACGAAAAACGAAGTTAGAAGATCAATTAAGAGCAGATTTTGATGCCGTAAATAAAGCATATATTCCATTAACGTATGGACAATCAGTTACGGTGAAACCCATTTCTTATCAGAGATTGGATTCGTTGTTTGAGGCGAAATACCAACTGAGTCAGCGCGGAATGTCGACCAAAGAAATAGATCCACAAATCGAAACTCAAAAAATGATTTTGCTTTCAGATACCACAGAGGTCTTGTTTATGGAGACTCATTGGTTTGAATTGGTTCAGGATACAACTTATGAGTTTATTATTGCGAATTGTTACCTGAATAATCGCAATATACTTCGGAAAATGGAGTATGTGGATTATTTCACTACTGGAAAATGGAATCATACATGGGCGGAGCGCTACATGGAAGAAGATTGGTTTACCCAGAATCTAGGATATACTCCGAATGAAGATCTGAAGTTTTATGAAATGATGAAAGGGAAGGAGTTCAATTTGGTAGGAGAAGAGAAGGCTGCTTTTTTGGAGAATGTTTTTTTAGTCATGCGCTTTGCAAATGGAGCTGGAAATTTGTCGTACCAAACGATTATGATAAAGCTTGCTGCTCATCAATTGAAAAATGAAATTCCCGATTTTAAAGTGGGGGATTATGAATTCTCATTCAAGAAGGAGTTGAATCCATTTACAAAACAAACGGAATACATCGTTGAAGCGCTATCAGTTGAGGATAAAAACATCCTTATTACACGCAAATATGATTCATTTTTCATGCCCTTAAATTGAAATTTTAAAAGGTTGAATTGTTTCATTTCCGTATAAGTATCGTTGCAATTTTACACTCATTAATTGCTTGTTTTCAAAACTATTGGGCGTTCCTTTTGTTCGATACTGAATCTTCAATGTATCTACATGAATTTCCCAGCCATTTTTTGTTTGATTAATCAGGAGATTTTTCTTTCCAATAATTAGCTTGTTACTCGATTGAAGAATGATTGGCTTCGTGAGATTTAATCCTGAAAAACGAACGGCGTTTTTCAATGTTTGTTCAATACTCTTATTTCCTTCAGGAATTTCCGAGAAAGTAATAATTTGTCCATTCCATTGAATCATTCCACAAAAATGCTTGCTTGAAAACAAGTAAAGATTGTTTTGATTGAATTTCTCTTCGCGTTTCCATGAAATAAGAAAAAAGCAGAGAGCTAATGCTAGAAAAGCACCTTTAGGAATGAGTTTTCGAACCAAAAACTGATGAGCACAAAATCCAATCAAAGACGCAGTCACTAAAAATTCAACGAAGCTCAATTCAAATCCAGCTGAAACTCCGCCAGGAATGTCATTTACCCACTGAATTCCAAGGATTAATAGTTGAAGCGATAAAGCAGTGAGAAAAATAATGAGTGTTTTGAAATAAGGAATCCAAGCAGTAGCCATTAGAATAATAGGCAATAATAGCACAACAAAGCCGAGAAGCATCACCACAATGTTGGACAGCAAAAAGTAATTGGGAAACTGATGAAACCAATAAAGCATAAATGGAGTAGTGGTAATAGTTGCGGCAATCCCAACAGCACTTCCTTTCCAAATCCAATCTAGTGGTTTGTTTGAAACATAAATGAGTTTGTAGATAGGAGTTTGAAACAGAAAAATCCCAACAAGTGCCACATAGGAAAGCTGAAAGCCAATGTCAAATAAGTAATAGGGATCATACATCAAGAGTAGAATGGCTGAGAAAATGAGGTTATTTAATCCGCTGTTTTTTCGATTTAAAAGCTGTCCTAAAACAAGGATGCTGAACATCACCACTGCTCGGATAACAGAAGGTGAAGCACCACTTAGTAACCCAAAGCTCCAAATCAAAACCACGGAAAGAATGATAGATTGTTTTTTTGAAATCCATCTGCTAAACAATTGAAGAATCGCTTGAAAAATAATTAGAATGATTCCTACATGTAAACCTGAGACTGCTAATACGTGCATAGCTCCTGTATTGGAGAATGAATCCAGAACTTCCTGATTAATATCTGTTTTTGCACCAACTAGTAAAGCGATTCCAATGCCGGAAACAGACTCAGGAAGCCATGATTTTAGTTTTTCCGCAATTTCATTTTGCCTTTTTGAAAAGAAGAGTGAGATGCTTTCTCCAGTACCGATTTTTGAAATTAAATTCGAGGAAATAAAAGCTCGACCAACGTAATGATGTGTTCCATAATAATATTCAGCATCAAAGCTTCCTGGATTTGTTTCGTTTTTAAAAGCTTCAAGAGTTGTTTTGAACGCAATGATGTCTCCAATAGTGAATTTTCCCTCCAAGGTATCTAATGTTAGAATAACTGACCCATTTACTGACTGAAAATAATCTCCTGATTGTTGTTTTTCTAATGAAACATGAATGGTTTGATAACCAGATTCTGAAATTTTGGTTCTAAAAACTGTCCCTATGTTTATTTTATTCGACAATGTTTCCAATTGGGAGGTTTCCTGCTTCGACAGTTCGATGAGAAGAACGCCAACGAGCATGGAAGCAAAACCAAAAGCAAGTGGAGTAAGTTTCCTCTTCATACTATTTTTTTGAAATAGGCTAGCGAAAAACAGAGAAAGACATGTTGCTGATAATCCAGAAGTAATGGATAAAACGACGATTTTTGGGCTGTCATTAAAAACAACAGGGCAGAAAATGCCTATAACTAGGCCAATTAAAAGAGGGAGTAGTGGCATAAATGTATAGTGGTGTTATTTTGATACGAATCTAAATAAAATGTAACAATTATGCACGCTAAATAAAATTTCTTTGTTTCTTTACATTCAAAATTTTACAAACCAAATTATGCTGAAACTGAATTACTTCGTGCCTGCTTTTGCTCTTACACTAAGCTTAACATCTTGTGGAGGTGGTGAATCTGATAAGAAAGAAGCTGCAACAATTGAAACTACCGAAGAAACTACTGAATCTTCTGATGATGATTACGTTTTGCCTCAGCCGATAACCATTGCAAATGCATTTAAAGCTGCTGGTTTGAAGTATGTTGCAGGAAAAACGAATCCAACTTCAAGTATTGATAAGTATTCTGTGAAAATAGACCAACTAATCAACTTGGGAGTTTATTCAACAGATTTGGCATATTGCGCAATCAATTCTAAAACACAAGAGGCTCGGGAGTATTTAGTAGCTGTTCAGAAATTGGGTTCTAAAGTTGGTTTGGAAAGTGTTTTTTCAGATAAAGAAATGATCAATAAGTTTGATAAAAGCTTAGGCGATGTAAATGCTTTGGAAGACATGATTTATGATATTCAAGATAAATCAGATGAGTACATGCAAAACAATGATTTGAAGTATTTAGGAGATATTCAATTTGCTGGTGCTTGGATTGAAGGATTGTATTTGGGAATTGATAATACAAGAGATAAAACTGGAATTGGTAAATCATTGGTGGAACAAATGAGTTTGTTGAAAAACATTATCAAAGGAATTAAAAGTCATCCTGCACAACAAGATACGCGTTTGAAAGATGTTCTTAAAATGTATGAAGGTATTTTATCTACATATGAAAGCATGGCATCCGTGAAAAAAGTATCTAAAAATATCAATGTAGAAACACCACAATTGTCTGAGGAGGAATATCAATCTTTGGCAAAAGAGGTGAAAATGGTACGTGATAATATTGTAAAACCTGGTAAATAAAAATCGAATGATCAAGCTATTTAAAAACACATTGCCTTTATTCATCATCTGCTTACTATGGATTCCATTGGTTTCTGGAGATGATGATAGCGCTTTAGAAGCTCAAATGAGTACCTTGAAACAAGAATGTAAGGAGCTGATTAAAGGAACTCGCTACGAAGGTTCAAAAATCACCTATTACACACTTGGATCAAAACAAGTTAAAAACATTGAGGTTTATACTTTTTTATTGGATGAATATCGCTTTGCAATTAGTGCGAAGAAATGCAGTGTATCATTGAATATCAAAATTTATGATGCTGGGTCAGACAACAAAGACAGACTTTTGATTAAAGAGTTTAAAAAAGTGCAAGGAAAAAATGTGAAATTCGGAACCAAAGAATTGAACGATTTGTACGTAGCTAAAAATCCAGATGCAGACCGCTTGAGAAATATTCACATTGAATATAGTATTGGCTCTGGAAAACCAGCTAAAGAAGGGATTGTTTTAGTTTACGGGATTGAACCTTAATTACAGTAAAATGTGCTGTAATTGCTAGATAAAGCCTATTTTTGCATTAAAATTTATAAGTGATGATTAATATAACTCTTCCTGATGGATCAGTTAGACAATACGAAGCAGGAGCAACAGCATTAGATGTTGCTCTTAGCATTTCTGAAGGATTGGCTCGTAACGTATTGGCAGCCAAAGTAAATAACGTGGTAATTGATGCGAATATTCCATTGACCAATGATTGTACATTGCAATTGTTGACCTGGAATGATTCTGAAGGAAAGTCAACCATGTGGCACTCTTCAGCTCACTTAATGGCTGAGGCACTGGAATTTTATTATCCTGGAATCAAGTTGGCGATTGGACCTCCAATTGCAAATGGATATTACTACGATGTCGATTTTATGGATCAACCTTTCAAGGAAGAAGATTTAGAGAAAATCGAACAAAAAATGAAAGAACTTGCAAAGCTAAAGAACCCTTATGTACGTAAGGAGGTTTCTAAAGCAGATGCATTGGCATACTTTACGGAGAAAGAAGATCCATACAAGTTGGAATTGATTCAGGATTTACCGGATGGTTCCATTACGTTCTACACACAGGGTAATTTTACCGATTTGTGTCGTGGACCACATATTCCAGATACTGGATTCATTAAAGCAGTGAAATTGATGTCGATTGCTGGTGCATACTGGCGTGGCGACGAAAAAAATAAGCAGTTGACGCGTGTTTACGGAATTACCTTCCCAAAACAAGCTGAGTTAACGGAGTACTTGGAGAGAGTGGAAGAGGCAAAACGTCGCGACCATCGAAAAGTAGGGAAAGAATTGGAATTGTTTACTTTTTCTCAAAAAGTAGGACAAGGTTTGCCATTGTGGTTGCCGAAAGGTGCTGCATTGCGTGAGCGTTTGGAAAATTTCTTAAAGAAAGCTCAACGCAAGGCTGGTTACGAACAAGTAATCACTCCGCATATTGGAAACAAAGAATTGTATGTGACTTCTGGTCATTACGAGAAATATGGAGCAGATTCATTTCAAGCGATTAAAACTCCAGATCCGGATGAGGAATTCTTGTTGAAACCAATGAATTGCCCGCATCACTGTGAGATTTACAAAAGTAAGCCTCGTTCATACAAAGATTTACCAGCTCGCTTTGCAGAGTTTGGAACTGTTTATCGTTATGAACAAAGTGGGGAATTGCATGGTTTAACTCGTGTTCGTGGATTTACACAAGATGACGCACATATCTTCTGTACGCAAGATCAGGTAAAAGAAGAATTTAAGAAAGTGATTGATTTGGTGTTGTATATTTTTAAAACACTTGATTTTCAGAATTTCAAAGCTCAAATCTCTTTGCGTGACCCAGAAAATCCATCTAAGTATATTGGTTCGGATGAGAATTGGGAAAAGGCAGAAAGCGCAATCATTGAAGCAGCCGCTGAGAAGAATCTTCCAACAGTAGTTGAATTAGGTGAAGCAGCATTCTACGGACCGAAATTAGATTTCATGGTGCAAGATGCATTGGGAAGAGAGTGGCAATTGGGAACGATTCAGGTTGATTACAATTTACCAGAGCGTTTTGAGTTGGAATATACAGGTGCTGACAACCAAAAACACCGTCCAGTAATGATTCACCGCGCGCCTTTTGGATCGATGGAACGTTTCGTTGCTGTATTGTTAGAGCATTGTGGAGGAGACTTCCCATTGTGGTTGGCAACAGACCAAGTTGCAATCCTACCAATTAGTGATAAATACAATGAATATGCGAAAGATGTTTTGGAATTGCTAAATAATTCCGATATTCGCGGATTCGTTGATGACCGTAACGAAAAGATAGGCAAGAAAATACGCGAGGCGGAATTGAAAAAAATCCCATTCATGCTGGTTGTTGGAGAGAAAGAAGCTGAAGAAAAGCAAGTTTCTGTAAGGCAACGTGGTGAAGGAGATAAAGGTTCCATGTCAATAGATGCTTTTGCAGCTATTGTAAACCAAGCGATAGAAAAAGAATTGTCGACAAATGTTTAATTAATTGAATGAGAAAAGACAGTAGAAAACCAGTAAGAAAAGAAGACAACGACCAACACAAAATAAACGCTAAGATCACAGCTCGTGAGATTCGTTTAGTTGTAGAGGGAGAAGAACCACAAGTTTTAACTTTGTCAGCAGCTTTGCAATTAGCTGAAGAACAAGACATGGATTTGGTGGAAATCTCTCCGAATGCCGTTCCTCCGGTTTGTAAGATTATGGATTACCGTAAATTCTTATACAACCAAAAAAGAAAACAAAAGGAATTAAAAGCGAAGCAAAGTAAAGTTATTTTGAAAGAAATTCGTTTTGGTCCGAATACAGATGATCATGATTTTCAATTTAAATTGACACATGCTCGTAAGTTCTTGGAAGAAGGTTCAAAAGTGAAAGCGTATGTGTTTTTCCGCGGTAGAACAATTGTCTTCAAGGATAGAGGTGAAATTCTATTGTTGAAATTTGTTCAAGAATTAGCCGATTTGGGAACATTGGAACAAATGCCAAAACTAGAAGGGAAGAGAATGATTGTAATGATCAACCCTAAAAAGAAGTAAATGAAGAATGCTGAATGTAGAATTGAGAGAGAACTTCTCTACATTCTTAATTCTGCATTCTAAATTAATAATTGATAAAGTGTTCATTTTTTAAAAGAGAAAAGAAATGCCAAAAATGAAAACAACATCCAGTGCAAAGAAGAGATTCACTGTAACTGGGTCTGGTAAAATCAAGAGAAAACACGCTTTCAAAAGCCACATTCTTACGAAAAAAACCAAGAAGCAAAAACGTAATTTAACGCACGCAGGTTTGGTTCACCAAGCTGATTTGTCGAACGTTAAATTAATGTTGAACATGAAATAAAATAGAACGTAAGTTCTGCTTTATTTTAAAATTTAATCTCGTGGTGGGTGTTAGACATCAAAAGCGAGAGGTATTGTTAACCAAGTATTGAGTACAAAAGTCAGTTGAGATAATACTGCACTCCATATTAAAAACGAAAAAGTTATGCCAAGATCGGTAAATCACGTTGCTTCAAGAGCTCGCAGAAAGAACTTTATGAAGTTGGCCAAAGGATACTACGGCCGTAGAAAAAATGTTTGGACAGTAGCAAAAAATGCTATTGAAAAAGGATTGAATTATGCTTACGAAGGTCGTAAGCAAAAGAAAAGAAACTTCCGCTCATTGTGGATCATGCGTATCAACGCTGGTGCTCGTGTACACGGAATGAGCTATTCTCAATTTATGGGGGCTGTAAACAAAAGCGATATCGAATTGAATCGTAAAGTTTTAGCTGACTTAGCAATGAACCACCCTGAGGCGTTCAAAGCTGTAGTTGACTCTGTGAAAAAATAAAAATCGAAAATACACTTTATCAATAGGAAAGGCGGTTCGTAAGAATCGCCTTTTTTGTTGGGATGATTTGAACGAGATGGAATAACTAAAAGAATTAGTTATTCCATTTATGAAATCTATTTATTCACTTATCATTTTCTATTCATCTATTCATTCATTCATTCATTCATTGCTTTTCTCAGAATATACATCCTTTATTTATTTATGAGGGAACTCAGTCCTTTAAAAGATAGCAGCATTGTTTGATTGTACCAGAGGAAGGATGATGAATAAGGAACGAATGGATAGCTTAAAGCTAGAATTGAAACGTCTGAATGATCAATTTTACCTTATTTTTGGAAAGGCCTGTTGATTTCTCTTCTGTTTCTTTTGTATAACTCTTCGTGTCAGAGAGTGTGAAGTAAGCGAGTTTTTTTTGTGTCTCAGACAGTCAGGCTGGAACCATTTAGGATATTTGAATCAGGAGAATCATCCTTTGATCAAATGAAAGTATATGATGATGAAAATTTGGTGATTACAAGTAATTACTACTATCTGGGTAATTGCAAAAAGATGGAAATCGTTAAGGAGTATTGTATCCGAAAAGGGCTTTAAGTAGTAAGTTACCTTGTTTTATATTTCGACTTAATTTCGTTTAGATACAAAATCGAACCAACGATTGAAATCATTCAAATTGATTTCAACAAAAAAGGGTGTCTAAAATTTTAGACACCCTTTAATTCAAGATGAAAAATTAAAGTTTTCCAAATGAAATTCCAAGTCGAAGACCACCTTCAACATATTTTGAAACGTTCATGTAATAACCAAGAACTAATCCTACACTTTTAGCATGGATATGAATATCAACTCCAACTGGTACAGTAATGTAAGAATGCTTTTCAGTTAGGTATTTGTTTCTTTTTGCTTTTGCGTCCTTACCTGTAACAGAAGAAACTGCATCACCAGTAATACCTGAAACTGCATTAGCAAGAGCGTCTAATTCATAGGTAGTTACAATACTGTTTTCCATTCCAATTCCAACATATGGAACGATAGTTATTTTTTCTGAAGTAGAACTTGCAAATCCAATTCGTAAATTATATCCAGTATAAGATGATTTCACATACGCATCGTAACGTCTTCCGAAAAAACCAATTTCTCCACCAGCTCTAAAATATAAACCGTTTTTAAGTGCAAAATTAAATCCTACAGTACTATTTAGAATCCCGTGTCCTCTTAATGTAGTAGCGCCACCAAATTGAATATCTCCAAATGCCTTTATGGCTTTTTCTTGTGAGAAAGTTGTTGATGATATCAATAATAGAATCGTGAAAAGAGTAAATTTCATAGTTCAGTTTTTTCGGGTAAAATTAACATTATTTATTAAATTGATTTAAGATAGCTCGCTAAAAATCCCAAATTCAGAAAAATATTAATGATCAGGTATCATTTCACTTCAATATCTGTTGGAATCATCTTAAAGGAAGTTTACCTTTTGTATGAAATGACATATGTGTTTATGAGAAAATTAGTTCCATTTACTCTGCTCTATCTTTTGTTTTCTTTTCTGGGAAATACACAAGGAATCTTCAGATTATCTGATACAATGTTTTGTATAGGGCAGAAGTGTCGATTGACAGATATTCCTTACCCATTAGGCGGAAAACATCATCTATTTATGGATACTCTGATTAGTATTCAACTCGACAGTGTTGTGCTTTTTCTGCAGCAGAATAAAAATGTTTCTGTTGAAATTGGAGTGCATACAGATTGTAGAGGGAATGATACTATGAACTTAAAATTGACACAAAGGCACTCTGAATATGTGAAATATTTTCTTGTAAAAAGATGTGTTCCTGAATCACAAATAGTAGCCAAGGGCTATGGAGAAACTGAATGGATTATTTCTGAAGAAGAAATCAATAAATACCGAAAGACCAATAAAGCTCACTACGAAAAATTGCATGTGATAAATCGCAGAACAGAATTAAAAATAATTGGGATTTAATTACTTTCTAAGACTGCGCAGTCATTGGATTAGGTTTCCCTAACTGATATAAAAATGCAAAATGTGAACTCACGGCATCCATAAATGTTCTGTTTTCCAAATAAGGAACACCAAATTCTTCTGCGGTTTCTTTTACAATGTGTGCAATTTCCGGGTAATGAACGTGTGAAATGTAAGGGAATAAATGATGTTCTAC
The DNA here is from genome assembly GCF_000194605.1 of Fluviicola taffensis DSM 16823. Lineage (NCBI taxonomy): Bacteria > Pseudomonadati > Bacteroidota > Flavobacteriia > Flavobacteriales > Crocinitomicaceae > Fluviicola > Fluviicola taffensis. Next base: position 302,303 of record NC_015321.1, on the reverse strand, counting down.
CTGAAAGTTCAATCCTCCAACATACCAAGAAACTAGTTTGCTTTTACGTGAAAAATTGGCAGTTGTTTGCAATTGATGAATGGCCCAATCATTTTCAATAATTCCTTCTTCATTTGGAAGTGGATGACTTGTTCCCTCAACGGTATGAGCCAATTGAAACACAAGTGCAAGTATGAATCCTGCAATTGCTTGCATGATAATGAATCCTGCAATAGTTGTTCCTAGAGGCAAACCAATGATTCCAATGGGTAAATATAAAATAATGAAAAAGTAAACAGCTTTTAGGGAAATAATCTGAATAAACTTGCGGACATTACTTTTCTTTTCTTCACAAAAAGCCTTGTGTTTGCGGTATTGAATGAATTGAACAAAATCCTTTAAAGTAACCCAATACAAGGTCAAAATAGAATAGAAGAAAACTACGTATATGAATTGAAAACGGTGATATCCTTTGCGTTCAGAATGTGGGCAAAAACGCATCATTAATTTATCGTCAATGTCTTCATCCATATCTGCAATATTGGTATAAGTATGGTGTAAAACATTGTGCTGCATTTTCCAATTACAAACAGATCCACCCAATAAGTTCAGTGAATGTCCCATGATATAATTCAGTGTTTTGTTTTTAGAGAAGGCGCCGTGATTGGCGTCATGCATGACACTCATACCAATTCCTGCTAAAGCAAAACCCATGATAGACCACAAAATCAATTGCATTCCATTCGAAAAAGGAAGGGTTAGAAGAAGAATGAAAGGGGTGAGATAAACGCTCAAAAGAATGGTTGCTTTAAGATACAATTTACGATTTCCTTGCTTTTTGATTTTATTTTCACTGAAATAACCATCAACGCGTTTTTTTAGTGTAGGAAAGAAATGCGCCATGTCATTTTTCTTCCATTTCACTGAACCAATTTCACTCATTTAAATTTGTTAGATGCGAAAGATAGGTATAAAATATTGCTTAGTCTCCATTTGGAAATCCCGTTTCCAAAAGATTTCACGTTTTTGACTTGTGATAATAAGTTTAAAACAAGTTACTTCAGCTAAAATAAAGACTAAGAGAAGTTTAATCAATCATAGGAATCCAATATAAATTAGATTATTCAAATTAATTCCCGACTTAGAAAAGATGTCAATTCGTCAGTATTTATGTCTTGGCACAACACTTGACAAACCAAGTCGTCGAACATTTATTGGAAACTTATTCGATTGAACGATAAGAACAATGACATTTTGACGTTAAATACACATACATGAAAGATTCATTCGATAATAGCACATTAATAGTCTCGTCAGGAGTTGAAGAAGATGCGGAGTTTTTGCCGTTGATGTCTCAAGACGATGAAGACAATATGAACAAAGAAGTCTTCCCAGAAGATTTACCGATCTTACCTTTAAGAAATAATGTTCTTTTCCCAGGAGTAATGATTCCGATTACTATAGGTCGTGATAAATCATTGAAGTTGTTGCAAGATGCAAATAGTGGGAAGAAGATTATTGGAGTTGTTGCGCAGATAGACCAAGACGAAGAAAGTCCGGAGTTCAATGATTTACATAAAATTGGAACAGTTGCACAAATTGTCCGTTTGCTGAAAATGCCTGATGGTTCTTCAACAGTCATTATTCAAGGGAAACGGCGGTTTGAAATTGTAGAACCAAATCAAACGGAGCCATATATGCGGGCAAAAGTGAAATTCTTGTCTGAAGTTCTTCCTGAAAAGGATGATCACGAGATGGATCTTTTGTTCCGAAATGTAAAAGAGTTGGCTCTTCAAATTATTAAAGACAGTCCGAATATTCCTTCTGAAGCGGCATTTGCGATTGGAAATATTGAATCGCCAACGTTTATGGTGAATTTCATTTCTTCCAACATGAATGCAGATGTGAAGAAGAAACAAGAGCTTTTGGAAGAATTGGATTTCAAAGCGCGTGCACGGTTGGTGGTAGAGCATTTAACTTTAGAATCTCAATTGCTGGAAATGCGAAACGAGATTCAATCGAAAGTGCGCTTAGACATGGATCGTCAACAACGGGAATATTTTTTGCATCAACAAATTCGTACTATTCAGGATGAATTGGGAGATAATCCACAAGAACAAGATGTGCGTGATTTGGAAGAACGTGCTTCGAAAAAATTATGGACAAAAGAAGTTTCGAAGTTGTTCTACAAAGAACTCTCGAAATTACAACGTATGAATCCGCAAGGAGCTGAATATACGGTTCAGTTGAATTACTTGGATACCTTGTTGGATTTACCTTGGAATGAATACTCAATCGATAATTTGGATTTAAAACGAGCTGCAAAAATTTTGGAGCGCGATCATTTTGGATTGGAAAAAGTCAAGGAGCGTATTTTAGAGTACTTGGCAGTTTTGAAGCTAAAAGGCGATATGAAATCACCTATTTTGTGTTTTTATGGCCCTCCTGGGGTTGGAAAAACATCTCTAGGGAAATCAGTTGCTGAGGCTTTGGGTCGTAAATATGTGCGTATGTCTTTAGGCGGAGTACATGATGAGGCCGAAATTCGCGGTCACCGAAAAACATATATTGGTGCAATGCCAGGTCGGGTGATTCAACATTTGAAAAAAGCAGGTTCGGCCAATCCAGTTTTTGTATTGGATGAAATTGATAAACTGGGAAGAAGTAATCACGGAGATCCATCTTCGGCATTATTGGAAGTTTTAGATCCGGAACAAAACAGTTCTTTTTATGATAATTATGTGGAAACGGAGTTCGACTTATCTAAAGTGATGTTTATTGCAACTGCAAATAACTTGTCTTCTGTTCAAGGTCCCTTATTAGACCGAATGGAAATTATTGAAGTCAATGGTTATACAATCGAAGAGAAAATTGAAATTGCAAAAAAACATTTGTTACCCAAACAACTCGAAGCACATGGTATTACTAAGAAACAGTTGGTTGTTGATCGTAAAACCTTAGAGAGAATAGTTGAAAATTACACCAATGAATCAGGAGTTCGCGGTTTGGACAAAAAATTAGCAAAATTGGCTCGTCACAGAGCAAAACAAGTTGCTTTGGAAGAGAAATTCGACGAAAAGATTGATGTCGAAGAATTGACAACTATTTTGGGGGCAGGTCGTGAAAGAACAAAATACGATAATAACGATGTTCCGGGTGTAGTCACTGGTTTGGCTTGGACAAGCGTTGGAGGAGATATTTTGTTTATCGAATCTTCCTTAACGAAAGGAAAAGGAAAATTGACTTTGACAGGAAATTTAGGAGATGTCATGAAAGAATCTGCTGTTATTGCTTTGGAGTTTTTGAAAGCACACAGCGATTGGTTGGATTTGGAACAAGAATTATTTGACGAAAAAAATGTACATATCCACGTTCCAGAGGGTGCAACACCTAAAGATGGTCCAAGTGCTGGTATTACTATGTTGACTTCATTAGCGAGTTCCTTTTCTGGTCGAAAAGTGAAGAAGAACTTAGCAATGACGGGTGAAATTACCTTACGTGGTGAAGTACTTCCTGTTGGAGGAATCAAAGAAAAAATCTTAGCAGCTAAGCGAGCTAATATTAAGGAAATAATCTTGTGTGAACGCAATCGGAAAGATGTTGAAGAAATCACTGCGGATTACGTGAAAGGATTAAAATTTCACTATGTTAAAAAGATGCGAGAAGTCATTGACTTGGCATTGGAGAAAAAAGAGAAATAAGAATCCGCCATGTCGGATTAAGACTTCGTATACTCTTACAGGACGTCATGCGAAAGATAAAAACAAAAAAAAGTAGGGCTATGATTCATCTCAGCCCTACTTTTTTTTGCACTAATTTACATTCGTTGACATATATTTAGAATGACGTAATTCATCTTTGTGTCAAACCAATGTTATGTCAATAAACCTACGAAAAACCGCTTTATTTGTTTTGATTTGCGCTTGTGCGATCTCTTGCGGAGTAAATAACAAGAGTCAAGTAGATTCTTCTCCAAACAGAAAAGAATCGGTTGTGGAAAAGCTAAAAGAGCTGGATTATTCACCTGTTGAAGAGCGAATTTCCCTTTATTACAAACTCAAAAAAGAACATTCCAATACCTACGATTTTCGGAATGAACTCGAATTGACCTTATATGGTTATTCTTTGCTTTGGTCTGGGAAAACAAATGAATCCATTGCTATATTTCAATTGCTTAGTGGAGAATTTCCGACTTCTTCCAATGCTTATGATTGCCTAGGTGATGCGTATCTGGCAAATAGCGACAGCACTCTTGCAATGAAGAATTACAAAATTTCTCTGGAAATGGATCCCGAGAATTTCCACGCGGAAGATCAAATCTTATTGATCCAGTTTCCAGACAGCATTTACCCGACTTCACAGGAAAAGTTCTCTCAAAAATTCTTGGTAGAAGAGTATAAAGCTGATTTGGATGAACTGGGTCAGCTGTTATTGAAAATCCATCCCAATGCCCTCAAGTTTATTTCGAAAGAAGCGTTCCTTAAGGTTGTTGAAGCAAAAAAAGCATTGATTAACGATCAAACTACTTATGGTGAATTCACCTGGCATTGCAGTGAAATTGTTGCCAGCGTTCAATGTTCACATACTTCAGGCGGATTTTACTATGAGAACGAAATGTTGCCTTCTGATTTCCGGTTTCCATTGCAAACACATTTGATTGGAGGACATTTGGTTGTCGTTGATCCGCTCAGCAATACAGGGAAAGTTAAAGTAAAAGATGAGATCATACGCATCAACGGAGTTTCTGTTTCAAATCTGGTTAGCTCGATTTATCCACATATTTCTGCGCAAGGATTGATCCAAACCACCAAACGGCATGTATTTAATTGGTGGTCAACTGGAATGATAGCTTATGCGCTGGGACTTCCGGAAAAGTATACAGTTACTCTTAATGGAAGTGATGAAACAATCGAATTGGATCCGATCAAATCGTTTACAGCGCCGTATGATGATCCACTACACCAATGCAGAGGCCTTTGTCTGGAAGTTCGCAAAGACAAAACTGCTTTACTTACCATCGAATCATTTAATTATTATCCCTGGAATAATCTCAATTTTTTCGAACATTTTATGGACAGCACGTTTAAAGAGATCAGTCAAAAAGATATTCATGACCTGATTATCGATGTGCGCTTCAACTTCGGAGGATCTTCGGAATCGAGTATTTATTTGTTGAGATACCTGGCTAAAAAGCCGTTTGTCTACTATTCCAGGTCTGAATTTGAGGGAAAAACTCAACCCTTGTATGGAGAAAATGAAATCCAGCCGTTTAAAAATCGCTACAAAGGCCAGCTTTGGTTCCTGATCGATGGAGTGGGGAATTCTACCACCGGGCATTTTATGTCGCTGGTGAAAACCTGGAAACTAGGAACGATTGTAGGGGAAGAATTAGGTTCCAATCAATTTTGTTCTGCCGGACAAAAAATCCGCAGGCTCAAGAACACCAAAATGCTCGTTTTTATAGCTGATAATACGCATGAATCAACCGCCACAACGCTTCCAGATGAAACAGGGATTTTGCCCGATTACCAGATTAGTCAAAGCATGGAAGATTATTTTGAAAGAAGAGATGTGGTGAAGGAATATGCTTTGGAATTGATTAGGAAGAAATAAAAAAGAATTATTTAGATCTGTTTGGAAGCAAGGCTTTGTGTCCACACATTTTTTTATCTTTGAAAACCAAATATCTCAAACGAGTGGTTTTTAGTAGTACGCTTTTTCTTTTTTACTTCCTGCCATTCTTTTTACTGGTTTATCATGTGGTTCCGAAATCATTAAAAAACTGGGTCATTTTCTTTTTTAGTATTCTTTTCTACACGTGGGGAGCTCCTGTTTTTATTTTTATCCTCTTAGGAACTTCGTTTTTAGATTTTTTATTGGTTCGAATAATTCACCGAACGCATCAAGTCAGGAAAAAGAAAGTGCTCTTGATAATTTCTGTAACTATCAATCTAGGTCTTTTAGCCTATTTTAAATATTCAAACTTTTTCATTGAAAATGCAAATGCGTTGTTAAATGGATTTGGCTTTAAGGAAGTGAGTTGGGCGACGGTTATTATGCCTATAGGAATTTCATTCTTCACCTTTGAGTCTATTACTTATACTGTTGATGTTTATAGAGGTAAGCATGCTCCACTACGCAGTTTGAAAGACTATTTTGTCTATTTATTGGCGTTTCCAAAGTTGATTGCTGGACCAATTGTTCGTTTTCAAGAAATAGCAGATGAGGTAACAGAACGTACAGAGAATATCGATGAAAAACTCATTGGATTTTTCCGTTTTTGCATTGGTTTAGCAAAGAAAGTATTGATTGCTAACATGATGGCAAAACAAGTTCAGGCTGTTTTCTGGAGCGACTTTAATCAATTAGATGCTACAACAGCTTGGATCGGAATGTTTGCTTATACGATGCAGATTTATTTCGATTTTTCGGGATATTCAGACATGGCAATTGGACTGGGTAAAATGATCGGCTTCCATTTTCCAGAGAATTTCAATAGTCCATACAGTTCTAAGAGTATTACCGAATTTTGGAGACGTTGGCACATGACATTAGGAAATTTCATGCGGGATTACCTGTATATTCCACTTGGAGGAAATCGGGTTTCATCTAAAGCACGGTTGTATTTTAATTTGGGACTAGTCTTTATTTTATCCGGATTTTGGCATGGCGCCTCTTGGAATTTTATTATTTGGGGTGCTTACCATGGTCTTTTCTTGATTTTGGATCGCATTTTTTTAGCAAAGTTATTGGGGCGTTTGGGAGCGTTTGTTGCAATTCCATTTACGTTTTTAGTGGTTATGGTTGGCTGGATTATCTTCTGTATAGAAGATTTAAACGGAATGGGGATTTATTTACAAAAGCTGATTGATTTTGACTCTGTTTGTTTGGTGAATGTATTTCCTTCTTTCTGGCCCATTGCTATTTTGGCCATATTCTTTTCTTTTATATACGCTTTCCCAATTGGGAAGAAAATGCAAGATTTTGTATTTGCTAGAAACACCTATTCTCTGACAGGATATTTTGGATTTCTATTCCTTTCGCTTGTTTTGTTTGCATTGAGTGTTAGTTCTATTGTTTCTTCTGGGTTTAATCCATTTATTTATTTTCGATTTTAGATGAGTGAACAACGAACATATAAACGATTGAAGCAAGTATTGTTTTTCGGAATCATTGGAGCTTTGTTTATGCCAATGGTTCAACATAAATTTCGATTCACTGCCGAAAAGCCATTGATTGGATCTTACGTCTTATCGGAAAAGCCGAAAATCACTCTTGAAAATTGGTTCTCGGGAAAATATCAACAAGCACAAGATACTTATATTACGGAACACGCAGGATATAGACCAGGTTGGGTTCGTTTGTATAATCAATGGAATTACTCGCTTTTCAATGAAACAAATGCTTCGGGAGTTATTGTGGGGAAAGAAAACTACCTCTATGAAGAAGGGTATATTAAAGCGTATTATGGAATCGATTTCATTGGAGATGAAAAAATCAAACAAATCACTCAGCAATTAAAGTTTGTTCAAGACACGCTGAAGAAGAAAGGGATTGATTTTGTAGTTGTTTTTGCCCCAGGAAAAGGGAGTTATTATCCAGAATACATTCCCGATTATTACAAACATGTTGGGATTGGCAAAACTAATTATGAAGCGTTTAACAATTGTTTTAAACAACAAGCAATTAATTACATTGATATGCATAGTTGGTTTAAGTCGATGAAGAAAACCACTAAATATCCATTGTTTTCAAAAACAGGAATCCACTGGAGTGCCTATGGTCAGTACTTTGCTGTTGATTCACTAACAAAGTATATTTCATCTATTCGCAATTATCAAATTCCCTATTTTGTTCTTGATACAATTGTCGAATCAACTAAACCGATTCTTGGAGATGATGATATTGGACTTGGAATGAATTTATTTTTTCAAATTCCAGATATAAAATTGGCTTATCCAAAATTTCATACCAATAGAAAACCAAAGAAGGATGATCCAAAAATATTGGTAATTGGGGATAGTTTTTATTGGAGTTTGTTTAACTCGCATGTTTCTGCGGATTTATTCAATAACGGAGAGTTTTGGTACTACAATGAACAAGTTTATTCAGCCTCTTATAGCAAGGAAGTTCTGGTGAAAAACCAGAATTTGAAGCAGAAGTTATTAGAAAATCAGGTGGTCGTTCTACTGTTAACTGATTCAAACTTACATAGGTTCGGATTCGGATTTGTAGAACAAGCCTACAACAGTTATTCCAAAAAAAAATAAGGAGCCTGTTTTCACAAAACCCCTTATTTGACTTTAGGTTGTAGGTGGAAAATCGGTATTCATTATTTCGGATTAATTTCTTTCGGTTTCTCAATAGTTAGATTACTAGTAGGTTCAACTTCCATTACAGGGATTCCAGCTGTTGGCGGGTCGTAATAATCAGGTGCAATTTCACCTTCTACAATCATTTCTCCTGGAACAGCAATAGGAACTTCTCCACGGGTTACATTACACTTCGTAGCTTCCGCTTTTAGAGTGAGAATCAGTTTTTGTCCTTTTTTAAAAGAACTTAATTGCTGCTTTTTTAACGTGTCAGCAAGGTGACTCTTTGCCAAATAAATCAACTCAAATGTCTCGCTTTTCAAATCTTTTCGATTCACTACCAGCTCAAAATTTCCGCTTTCGTCCGTATACCCTTTGAGGATCGTTTTGCCATCCTGCTGAATTTCTACTGGAGATTTCGCCAAAGGCTTTCCCGTTTTTTCATCTTTCAGCTGACCACTGATGGTCATTGGAAACTTCAATTTGTTGAATGCTTTTTGTTTCACAAATGCTGCATCGTCCTTCGCTGACTCACAAGAAGTAATTACCGGACCCAAAAAACCAAGTATACCTAGTAAAGATAATCCCACTCGATAGGAAGCATTGGACAATGCAACATGTGATGTTTTAGAACTGATTTGGTCATTATTAAAAACCCCACAAACTTTTTTAGGGCTCGAAGTGATAATTTGTTTGATTTCAGTAGGTGATTTATGACGAAAATCGGTCAGTACCTTTTCACAATTGGAACAATAATAACCACCATCTCGCTTTTCCATCTTCGTATGAGATTGATTACAAGGAAGTGACATGATCGGCTTGTTCATAATCGTAGTTTGATGAGATGAAAGTAAAAATTATTTGAATCTACCTATGAGAAATAACTTAAAGTGTATCATTTTTTGATTCGGAGGTTTTAATTGGGTATTTTGAGCCGTGGAAGTTGGATCTAGATTTGTTTATTTTAATAAAATGGGTGCAAGAAAATTACTTACCTATTACTTCTCTCTCTTAATAAGTATTAATTTTATAGATGTTAATGTTTGCGAATGTATTGGTTTGTTTCAAATTTCAATGGCGCAAATAGAATCAGTATCTATGAGAAAAATCAAAAGCGTTCCGCTGGAAGAAATTAATAAGTATGCAACCAATACTTTGTTGGGACATTTGGATATTAAATGCGTTGAAATTGGTGAAGATTACATTGTGGCTACCATGCCTGTAGATCACAGAACGCATCAGCCAATGGGCCTCTTACACGGTGGTGCAAGTGCTGCTTTAATCGAATCAATTGGATCTATTGGCTCCACTTTGTTAATTGATATCACGAAAGAAGCTCCAGTTGGAATAGAAATTAATGCGAATCACATTGGAGGTGTAAAATCGGGCTCAGTAAAGGCAATTGGAAAAATTGTTCATGCTGGTTCGCGTACACATCTTTGGCAAGTAGATATTTTTGATGAATCCAACGATAAATTGATTTGTACAGGTCGATTAACTGTTATGATTGTTCCAATAACGTGAAAGACTTATTGATTTATAGATTGCCCACGGAAAAAGCACCTCACATTCAAAGAGGAACATTTTCGATTCTCAAAGAAGGAGATAAACCGTTGGGTTTTGTGATTTCCGATTTCCTGCACGAGCAAATCTTCAAGTTTGAAGAAAGTCCTGAATCTGAATCTAACTTTAGTTTTCATTACAGTTCCGAAATTCCAACAATTATTTCGCGAAGAGATTATCAAATCGAAGCTCAAGCTTTTTTAAATTCATTTCCGCTTCTAGGAGTGGAAAAAGGAGTGTATTCTCGTATCAAGCAAGTTCCCTTTAAAGGAGAAAAAGCGGTTGAACTCTTTCATTTGCTGGAAAAAACGTATCCGAATGCCTTTTGTTACCTCATTTCTTCAGCGCATTTTGGAACATGGATAGGAGCAACCCCCGAATTACTGATGAACCAAGAAGGAATGCTTTGTAAAACGGTTGCTCTGGCAGGAACTCATGGTGAAAACGAAGAGCATGAATGGACTCCGAAAGAAATGAAAGAGCATCAGTTTGTTGTTTCAGCTATTCGCGAAGCATTGGAACGCAATGAATGTGTCGAAATTGAAGCGGATGGGCCTTATGTTGTTCAAGCTGGACCAGTTCAGCATTTAAAAACGGATTTTAAAGCACTTTTAACTAAACCAAATGCTTGGTCAATCGCTTTGGATTTACACCCAACACCAGCTGTTTGTGGAACTCCGCGACTAAATGCCATGGAAGCAATATTAACTCGAGAAATGCATAATCGGGAATTGTATACAGGTTTTATTGGCCTTTTTGAAGAAGGAAATACAAACTTGTTTGTAAATTTGCGTTGTGCTCAATTACTTTCTGACAAGGCTTTTTTATACGTTGGTGGAGGATTTACCATTGATTCAATTCCAGATTTAGAGTGGGATGAAACAGAAAAAAAAGCAGAAACGTTGTCCCGTGTGATGAAGCAGATTTGATTCAATTTACTCATTCATTTCTCAGTTTTACTCGGTGATTTTGACCCCACTTAATCATTTCATCGACTAAAGGTTTTAAACTCTTACTTATGAAAATTAGAATACTCCCTATTTTAGGTTTAGCATGTTTGTTTACCCATCTTAGTTTTTCACAGAACTTAAAGCCCGAAAAAGCAATTTCGCTAAAGATTGATATTCCTCCAATCAATTTGGACTATATTGGTCTTACAAAGATTTATGTACAACCAAGTTCAACGGATTTTGCGAATATTCGCGGATTATTCCTGAAACGTTTCAATGAGCGTGTTTATACTTTTGAAAGCTCGATAGAAGCGAGTGAGTTATATTTTACTTTTCAGGTAAATCGGATTGTGAAGAAAAACACTGTTCCTTCTACTTCATCTTCAGTAAAGACGGATAAAAAGGGCAATAAAACAACCACGACTACTTATCGCTACGATGGAGAAGAGCAAATTGACTTTACTTTCACTTTGAATTTGGCAAATGGAACTCCTGTGAAAATGTATCAAGAATCTGGTTATAGCCAATATAGTGGGACTTCTACATTGAATTACGAAAGTGCAAGAACCGAATATGGTACCAATAAATCTAAAAAAGTTGCCTCAACAATAGAGGAAATGGTTGGAAGAGTTTATGCAAAAATTTGTGCCGATTATTTCATTGGAAATCGGAATATTGATTTGTATGCAATCGGTGTAAAATCAAGAAAACAAGATTATTCAGACATCAATAATGCGGGTGATTTATTAACGAACTGGTTTGCAACAAATCCAACGGATGCATTGGCTCCTGATGTTGTTAAAGCACTATTAATTTACGATGAAGCGTTACTAGAGCATGAGCCAAAAGATAAAAAAGCCCGTATTGATAATGAAGTGGCAGCAGTTTGTTATTATCAAAAAGCATGTGTGGAATTTTATCTCAAGAATTATCGAAAAGCGGAAGAATTGATCTTGAAATCCGAATCGTTGGATAAACGGATTCATTTTAGTCAGGAAAACTTGAAGGATCTGTTAAAACTATTGAGAGACCGGAAGGTTTTTAATTAAGAAGTTCAAACGTTCAAAATGGACTTTAAACATTCTGTTCTCTTGAAGGGTTTAAACTATTTGAACATTTTTTTGAACCTTTTCAACTCTTTGAACCTTTAAAGGAGCTAAATTTACATCATGATTTCAAGCGCAAAATTGGAGGTTCAACTTTTGGTTGATGGATGTAAAAAAGTAGGTGTAACTCATGTGGTTATTTCTCCAGGATCTCGGAATGCTCCTTTGAGTATTGCTTTTGATGAAGATCCAGACTTTCAGGTATTTGTTGTTCCAGATGAGCGTGTTGCGGCATTCTATGCACTTGGGATGGCTCAGAAATTAAATCAACCAGTTGTTATTACTTGTACTTCCGGTTCAGCTCCTTTAAATTACTATCCAGCTATTGCAGAAGCTTTTTATCAAGAAATTCCACTCATTGTTTTATCGGCTGATAGACCTGCAGAATGGTTAGATCAAGGAGATGGACAGACAATTCGACAAGAAGGTGTTTTTAATCAGATGGTTTTGAATAGCGCTCAATTGAATGAAATCCATACAGATAATCAGCGTTGGTATTTTGAACGAAAATTGTCTGAAGCACTTCAAACGGCAGTTGGAAATAGAAAAGGACCCATTCATTTGAATATTCCATTTTCGGAGCCATTGTATGAAACAACTTCTGATATTCAAGCAATGAGTAATTGGATTGAACTTGCTGAAACAGAATGTGTTTTAACCAAAAACAGTAGGAGTAAATTAGAATCCATTTGGTCAAATTCTGAAAAGCGGTTGATAATTGTTGGTCAACAACAAAACGATTCTCATTTGCAAGAATTACTTGAAAGTCTTGCATTGGATGGCTCTGTAGCTGTTTTGGTTGAGCACACATCAAATTTGTTTAGCCCATATTTTGTTTCCAACATTGATCGCGCTCTAAATATCATTCCTGAGTCTGATTTGTCTTCTTTTTATCCGGATTGTATCGTGACAATTGGTGGTGCAATTATTTCGAAAAAAATCAAAGTCTTTTTACGTCAATCAAAAGCACCAGTGATTCGTTTTGGAGTCGATTTTCCATTTATGGATACGTTTCAAAATTTGAAGTTTACTGCTTCTATTTCTGCGATTTCAGGGATTCAATTGTTCCACTCTTTTATCAAAGAGAAACCACATAAATCACGCTTTGGATTTGCGTGGAAAAAAATAGATCAGTTTGGGGCTGAGGAACAAAAGCAGATTTGCAATGCGCAGCCATGGAGCGATTTAAAGGCGATGGAGTTTGTGATGGATGTTATTCCAGATCAGTGTAATTTGCATATTTCGAACAGTTCGCTCATCCGCTATGCATTGTTATTTGATCCTATCAAAACGCTTAAATATTGGTGTAATCGAGGCACCAGTGGAATTGATGGAAGTAGTTCTACAGCTGTTGGTTCTGCCATCGTTTCTTCGAAAGAATCTCATGTATTGGTAACAGGAGACCTTTCTTTTTTCTATGATTCGAATGCTTGGTGGAGTAAATACCTCCCTTCCAATTTGAGAATCATTTTAGTGAATAATGGAGGAGGTGATATTTTCAATATTATCCCAGGTCCGAAGTCGACCAATCAATGGAAAAAGATTTTTGTTGCAGAACAAGAGTTGTCAGCTGAGAATATTGCCAAAACGTATGGATTAGATTATTTTGAAGCTTCATCTCTTTCTGATTTAGAAGGAAATTTGGAATTATTTTTTGGTGAAAGTTCCAATGATAAACCGAAAATACTGGAAATAAACACGATGAATGAGCAGAATAGCGCGGTTTTGGAGACGTATTTCAAGTCGTTTAAGAAAAGAGTATAAAATGTTCAAATGTTCAAATGTTCAAATGTTCAAATGTTCAAATGTTCAAATGTTCAAAATTGACTTTAAATATTTTGATTCTTTGAAATTGATTTTTTGTTTTGAACTCTTTTAACCATTTGAATCACTTTGAACTTTCTGAATAACAAAGAGAGCCCAAACTGCTAAAAACTACTACGAAAAAGACAGCTGGACTCTCTGATTGGTTTGAATGCCTCATAATAGGGCAAGGTTCAATAACGCTAATGTAAGTAAATCAGAGTTTTAAAACAAAATTTCAGAACTAAAAAATCTGTTAAAAATGAAAATTATCACAAATCGATTTTTTATAGTTGAATTGAAGTTAAATTTGTCCTAAAATATAGCAAAGTGGATTTTAACATATTAACGACCGGTATCGGAATTTTTTATTTAGTAGTACTAACTTTATTGGAGATAGTATTAGGGATTGATAATATTATTTTCATCTCTATTATCACAGATTCATTAGTGAAACAAGATCAGCGCAAAGCTCGGATTTTAGGATTGAGTTTAGCATTGATTATTCGATTGTTGATGTTGAGTATCGTTTCCTATATCATGACTTTGGATAAAACGCCACTGTTTACAGTTTTCGACATCAAGTTTACTGCGCATTCCTTGGTTTTATTGATTGGAGGACTTTTCTTGATTTACAAATCGGTAGGAGAAATGCATAGTAGTGTAAAAGGAGAGCACTCGGAAGGTAAAACAAAGAAAAAAGTGCGTTTAAGTGCTGTTGTTATGCAAATCGTGATGATCGATTTTATTTTCAGTTTTGATTCAGTGATTTCTGCTATTGGTATGACCAATGACATCCGTCATGAAACTCATGGAAATCCTTTTATAATCATTGTTTTAGCTGTTATTATTTCAATGATTGTTATGTTGATTTTTGCAAAACCAATCGCAGATTTCATCAGTGCTCGCCCAACAATTAAAATGATAGCCCTTGGATTTTTGGTGACGATTGGTGTTTTGTTAATCGCAGAATCATTTGGTCAACACATTCCAAAAGGATACATTTATTTTGCGATGGTTTACGCTCTGTTTGTAGAGTTTCTCAATATTCGGATGCGTAAAAATAAAAATGAGCCTGAGCAGTGACCGAAGAGGAAATACTAAAAACCCTGCGTGTTAATGATCTTTCGGAAGTTTTTGATGCGCTTGAATTGGAACTTTTTGAAATAAAAAAAAACATTTTAGGAAAACCTTTGCTTCGTCAAACACTCAAATCGAAATTACTTCGATTGAAAATCCTTGCGCAAATCGCAGTAGATCAAAATTTGTTTCAAAACGATTCGAAAGTTGTTTTTAAAATTGATTCGATAGAAACAGACGAGGTCTTGAAACTTTGGGAATCGTATATGCATGCCAAGAATTACTGGAAAATGATGCTTTCACAAATGCAATCACCAGAACAAATAGAAGCTGCTTTAGAAGATGGATTAAAGATAGAGGGATACTTTACAAACCAATTTCCAACTTTAAATTGGACTGATGAAGAACCTGTTTTTGGTATTGAACCAGATCCCATGTTGATTCAAAACGGATTGAAAAATGCACTTGAAAGAGGATGGATAACGTTTGCTGATTTAGAAAAGAATAAAGGTGAGTTAAAAAAAGATCTGCTCTTAGCTTTAAAGCGCTTATCTTTGTTGCCGAAATACGTGCAATGAGTGTAGTTGAAGCGCATGTAAATAGAAATAACAGTTAAAATATGAGTGAAGGTACTTTTGATAAATTGA
The DNA here is from genome assembly GCF_000194605.1 of Fluviicola taffensis DSM 16823. Lineage (NCBI taxonomy): Bacteria > Pseudomonadati > Bacteroidota > Flavobacteriia > Flavobacteriales > Crocinitomicaceae > Fluviicola > Fluviicola taffensis. Next base: position 286,863 of record NC_015321.1, on the reverse strand, counting down.
GAGAGCAGTTGGAGTTGCAAGAATGGCCAAATGTCTATTTGTTTAAATTTATTGTTCCAAACACCCCTCATTTATTAGCTCAAACGACGGCTTTGTTTGATGAAACTGCTCACATTCAATTTCATGAATCAAGTAATGCAAAATTCGTAAGTGTGAGTGTGAAAGAAATGATGTTAGATGTTGATTCAATCATTGAGGTTTACAACAAAGCACAAAAAATAGAAGGAATAATATCACTTTAAACCCATGAAAAAAACATTACTTACACTTGTTGGATTAAGTTTATTAATTACAACATTAGTGCTTTTTAGAGTAAACTTTGTAAAAGGAATAAGATCTTGGGAAAGTAAATTGCTTGCTACATTAATTGGTTTGGCGGCGATTACTATGTTGTATATTGCATACAAAGCTGTCATCAAACGTTTCTCAAAAGGAATGCTTCAAAAAGAAGATTATGCTTTGTTATTCGATTTGGAAGGGAAATATCAAACTGGCATTTTGGAGTTCTATTTTACGATAGAAAAAACTAAGAATGTTGTGTTTTCAATTTTGAACGCAAAAATGGAAGCAATTGAAGTGGTTCAGGATAAGGAATTTCCATCTGGCGGACATATCATTCGTTATGATACGAAAGGCTTAGATAATGGAGTGTTTTTCTATTGTTTGGAGACAGATAATCAAAAAACTATGAAAAAAATACATGTTCAGCATGACAATCTGACAGTGTAATTTGTCTTGGCAAAGCTTTTGACAAACAAAAACAAATAGTACTTTTAAACCGACGAAAGAAGTCACATTAAAACACAAACAATTATGGCAATAGAAATCACAGATGCAAACTTCGAAGAGCTTGTATTGAAATCAGACAAACCGGTAATGGTAGACTTTTGGGCAGAATGGTGTGGTCCATGTAGATTAATTGGTCCTATCGTTGAAGAAATGGCAAATGAATACGAAGGTAAAGCAATCATAGGTAAAGTAAATGTGGATTTAAATCCAGGTGTATCAGCACAATTTGGTATTCGTAATATCCCAACAATTATTTTTGTTAAAGGTGGGGAAATTGCTGATAAATCAGTTGGAGCAGTTCCAAAAGGCCAATTGACGGCCAAATTGGACGCATTAATTTAAGTAAAAATTGAATAGGTAAAAGTCCGTCCCGATAACTATCGAGGATCGGACTTTTTTTTTGAATAAATAGTTTCTCATGAAAAATTTTTGGCGACGTGTGCGCTTTTACGGGGTGGGTTTTGGTATCGGCTTAATCTTTGTTTTTTTCTTTTTTAGAAATAGAGGTTGTACTTGGTTGCCTGAAAACAGAGTCAAAAACACGATTATGGGTAAAGTACTTGTGGTTTCAGATGCGAATCAGAAACTTTTAGACAAACATCATTTGAATGACTCAACGATTGTGACTTTTTTGGATGATGGATCCATTTCATTTGGATCAAGTAAAAAGCAGGGTAATTTAAAAGTGTACAAAGTGACCAAAGAAGTGAATGGCAAATCGATTGACTTGTGGTTTTCCATTCCTGAAGGTGGATTCGTTTCAGAAGTGATATGGCCAAAAGGTTCCATTCAAAGTTATAAAAATACAATCACTGGTTTTGGGCGGATGATTCATTTTCCAAACGTAAAAAACTTTGTTTATCTGAAAGAAAATGATGTACTATCTAAACAAATGGTAAAATTCGGATTGAAAGATGATAATTCGGTACAGTTTTTATTGAAAAAATCAGGTTTGATTGATTTTTCAAAATCTAAATTGAACGCAGAGCCTACGCCAGAGCAATATATTGTAATTCCGCGTAAAAGTGGTGATACTTTGAAAGCTCGCACAACTTGGTTTAAAGATCATATTGAATTTTACGAATTCGAAGAAAATTAATGCAAAATATAGGGGGTTTCATCACAATGAAGTGTTAATAAATCGTATATTAACACACGCTTAACCTAAAGGTTTTTACTAATTTTGTTTCATGGAATTTTCTGCGCTGCAAATAGCTGCTATTTTAAACGGTGAGGTCGTTGGTAACTCTGAGATTACTGTTAATGGATTGGCTAAAATTGAAGAGGGCGTTACAGGGACTTTATCTTTCTTGTCGAACCCAAAGTATGAGGAGTATATTTACACAACGCAATCAAGTATTTGCATTGTAAATAGCACTTTTGTTCCATCAAAGGCTTTGCCTCAAACACTTACGTTGGTTAAAGTTGAAGATGCATATGCATGTTTTGCTAAGCTTTTAGAGGTGTATAATCAAATGCGTCAAAAGCAGCCGAAAATTGAAATTCCTTCGTTTATTTCTGAAAGCGCAAAAATAGGTGAGGGGCTATATTTGGGTGCTTTCGCATATATTGGTGAGAATGTTGTCATAGGTAAGAATGTGAAGATTTACCCGCAGGCATACATTGGTGATGGTACTGTTATTGGTGATGATTGTACAATTCATGCTGGTGTAAAGATTTATGCTGATACCAAAATTGGTAATCGCTGTGTTTTGCATGCTGGAGTTGTAATTGGTAGTGATGGTTTTGGGTTTGCTCCTGATGAGAAGGGTGTTTTTTCAAAAGTTCCTCAAATTGGAAATGTCATTTTAGAAGATGATGTGGAGATTGGTTCCAATTCAACGATTGACTGCGCTACAATGGGCTCAACGATTCTTCGTAAAGGAGTGAAAATTGATAATTTGGTTCATTTGGCACACAATGTAGAGGTTGGTAGTCATTCTGCTATAGCTGCTCAAGCAGGTGTTGCAGGGTCTGCAAAAATAGGTAAACATGTACTTGTTGGTGGTCAAGCTGGAATTAGCGGTCACCTTCATGTGGCTGATGGGACACGAATTGTGGCGCAATCAGGTATTCCAAATACGATTAAAAAAGCGGAAATTTTAATGGGGTCTCCTGCAATACCGATGGATGATTACAAAAAGTCATTTGTTGGATTTAGAAGACTTCCAATCATTATTAAGAAATTGTCTGAATTAGAAGATAAAATAAAAACACTCTCAAAATCTGCAGAATAATATGTCAGAAAAACAATTCACCCTTAAAGAAAAAATCAGTTTCAATGGTATTGGATTACATACTGGAGAACAAGTTGTAATGGAGATTCACCCAGCGGCTGACAACCATGGATATAAATTCCAACGATTAGATTTAGAAGGTCAACCCATTATTAAAGCAGATGCAGATTTAGTAGTTTCAACGGATCGAGGAACTACACTTGAGTCAAATGGTGGGAAAGTGTATACAACAGAGCATGTTTTGGCAGCGTTGTATGGAATGGAAGTAGATAATGCTTTGATTACATTGACAGGGCCTGAGATTCCAATTATGGATGGTTCTTCATTGTTGTTTGTTAGAGAAATTCAACGAGTTGGTAGAGAAGAGCAGAAAACAGATCGCCAGTATTTGGAGTTGACAGAGAATATCAAATGGGAAGATGCTGAAAGAGGAATTGAATTTTTAGCCGTTCCTGATAAAGAATATCGTGTTACCGTGATGGTGGATTACAATTCACCGGCATTGGGTACACAGCATGCGAGTATGTATCACTTGGGTGAGTTTGAAAAAGACATCGCAGCATGCAGAACATTCTGCTTTTTAGGAGAATTGGAGTTCCTTGCTCAAAACAACCTAATCAAAGGTGGAAGTTTGGATAACGCCATCGTTTTGGTTGAACGTAATGATGTGAAAGAAGAGGAATTGGACCGTTTGGCGAAATTGCTTGGAAAAGATAAGTTGAAAGTGAACTACGATGGAATCGGTGTTTTGAATAGCTTGAAATTGCAGTTCGAAAATGAGCCAGCTCGTCATAAATTATTAGATATTGTTGGAGATTTAGCTTTAGTAGGAAAATTCATCAAAGGACATATTTTAGCAGCTCGTCCAGGGCATTCAGGGAATACACGCTTTGCGAAAGTATTGAAAGAAGAGATCAAAAGACAAGAGAAAGGCGCACGCCATTTTGATTTAGAGAAAGAACCCTTGTACAACATCAATGATATTGAACGGATGCTCCCTCACAGATATCCATTTTTGTTGGTTGACAAAATAATGGATATCACCGATGAAAAAATTATTGGTGTGAAGAATGTAACTATGAATGAACCGATGTTTCAAGGGCATTTTCCAGGGAATCCAATTTTCCCAGGGGTTTTGCAAATTGAGGCTACGGCACAATGTGGGGGTATCTTTGCTTTGAGTAAAGTAGAAGACCCACATTTGTATTCGACTTACTTTATGAAGATTGATAATGTAAAATTCAAGCAAAAAGTTATCCCTGGAGATACATTGGTGTTTGAATTAACGTTAATTTCACCTATTAGACGTGGATTGGTGCATATGCAAGGAAATGCGTATGTAAATGGAAAACATGTCATGGAAGCTGAAATGCTTGCGCAGGTCATTAAAGATAAAGTAGAAGTATGATAAGTCCACTAGCACATGTTTCTCCTAGTGCAAAATTAGGAGAAGGGGTAATTATTGAAGCATTCAGTACAATATATGATGATGTTGTTATTGGAGCTGGAACGAAGATCCATCCAAATGTTACCATTTATCCGGGTGCTAGAATTGGAGAAAATTGCGAAATTTATCCAGGAGCTGTCATTGCAGTAATCCCTCAAGATTTGAAATTCGACGGAGAATATACCACCGTTGAAATAGGTGATAGAACTGTTATCAGAGAGTGTGTTACGATTCATCGCGGTACAAAGGATATGTGGAAGACGACTGTTGGACACGATTGTTTGTTGATGACATATGTACATATTGCCCATGATTGTCAGATTGGAAATCATGTCATAATGGCTAGTTATTCTGGACTTTCAGGTCATTGTACAGTAGGAGATTATGCAATTTTAGAAGGACGTTGCGGATCTCAACAATTCATTCATGTTGGAGCCCACTCATTTATTGCAGGAGGATCATTAATTCGTAAGAACGTTCCTCCCTATGTCAAATGCGCACGCGAACCACTTACTTATGCAGGAATAAATTCTGTCGGGCTTAGAAGACGAGGTTATACGGATGATCAGGTACGTGAAATAGAAGATATTTACCGTATTATTTTCGTTCAGAATAGCCATGTTACAAAATCATTGGATATTGTAAAAGATACAATTCCGGATTCACCAATTCGAAGAGAAATACTTTCTTTTATTGAAGCTTCTGATAAAGGAGTTATCAAAGGATTGATTTAGTAATAGTCTTTTTGAATTTAATTGTAAATTAGCCTCAATAGATAAAACCTTATGTTATCAAAGAAAACAAAATATGCATTGCATGCTTTGACTTATTTGGCAAAGAAGGAAGCTAATGAACCAACTTTAATTCTTGAAATTTCAGAAAACGGTCATATTCCGCGTAAATTTTTAGAGTCTATTCTCTTGGATTTAAAAAAACAAGGGATTCTCAACTCCAAAATGGGGAAGGGAGGTGGATACTTTTTAAGACAAACTCCTACCGAAATTCAAATTTCAACAATCATTCGCCTATTTAATGGTCCAATAGCCTTGCTTCCATGTGTAAGTCTCAATTATTACCAGCGTTGTGATGAATGTACGGATGAGAAAACATGTGGATTAAACAAAGTGTTTATCGATGTTCGAAACGAAACACTGCGTATTTTAGAAAATAAATCAATTCAAGATATAGTCGATCAAGAATTGTAAGAACAACAAAGTGGTACATAGAAATCAAATTATAGAAATTAAAATCGACGATTTCGCATTTGGCGGTCAAGGAATTGCGCGCATGAAATCCGAAGAAGGAGATTTTATCTTATTCGTTGAAAACACCTTTCCAGGTCAATTTGTAAGAGCACGTGTAGACAAGAAAAGAAAACGACATGCTGAATGTAAATTACTCGATGTTATAGAACGCTCTCCACTTGAAAAGGAATTGCCATTTCAAGAAATTTCTGGAGCACCATATTTGTTTGTTCCGATTGAACTTCAACAAGAATACAAGAAAAAAGCTACGCTGGATGTTTACCGAAAAATTGGAAGAATTCCAGATCCTTCGGCTTTGTTTGACACCTTTATTTCATCTCCAGAAGCGTTTTTTTACAGAAACAAAATGGAGTATAGCTTTTCATGTATCGAGCATGTTCCAGAAACAGGAGAAGAGCTTGACGATGCTTTTGCACTCGGTTTCAAACGAAGAGGAACATGGTGGAAAGTCGAAAATTTGAATAAGCCAAGTGGTTTGTTTGATGAACAATGGGAAACAATCTTGCCTCAATTTAGAGATCTTTTAAAAACCTTCGGACTCCCAGCTTGGCATCCACCAAAAAAAGAAGGATTCTTTAGACACATTGTCGTTCGCAAATCATTTGATCAGGATAAAATATTGCTTCATATTGTAACAAGTTCTGCAGGAATAAAGAAGTTTGATAAAAAGCAGGTTGTTGCCTTTTTGACTGAGAAATTAGGAAATCGATTGGCTGGTGTTTGGCATACAATCAATGATAATATTGCAGATCGTGCCAAGATTGAAAACGGAACCAGTGAATTATTATACGGAGATTCTGTTGTAGTTGAGAAAATGTTGGGTCTTTCATTTGAGATTAGCATGGAAAGTTTCTTCCAGACGAATCCGAAAAGTGCTGAGCGTCTTTATACCAAAGCAATTGATTACGTGTGCGATCATGCAAAAGATGGTGGAGTAATCATGGATTTGTTTTGCGGAACAGGAACCATCGGTCAATTAGTAGCACAACGTGTAAATGCGGGAGAAATTATCGGTGTAGATATCGTTGAAGAAGCGATTGAAGATGCGAAACGTAATGCGAAACGCAACAATTTAAGTCATCTCCATTTCTTTGCTGCGGATGTTGGGAAATTTTTGACCTTGCATCCAGAATATTTGAATCGAATTGATACAATCGTCTTAGATCCGCCAAGAGCTGGAATTGCGCCTAAAACACTTCAGAAAGTAATTGCATTGGGTGCGTCTCATTTGGTTTATATCTCGTGTAATCCATCAACTCAAGCAAGAGATACTGAGACTTTAGAAAAAGGGGGATATAAATTGACCAAATTATCGTTGGTAGATCAATTCCCACATACCAGTCACATTGAGGCGATTGCTGTGTATGAAAAAGTTTAGTCTGATTATCATCTTTAGATACTTTTTAAATTTGAGTTTTCTTCTAGTCAATTAAAGTATTAACCTCGTTCAATATGGTGTTATTTAAGAGCGAAATTTTCAAGGGAGAGCCATTTGTTATTGGGGATTAAAAATTCGATACTTTCGTCATTCCCATAAGCTAGGAATCCGGATAACCCATTGTACAAACCAAAATAAGTCATCGACTTCATATGAATATCACCATCTAGATGAAAGAGATCTTCAAAGGTCATGTTAACTGTCTTATTATATTTCGACGGATTTAAATCCGCTAATTGTTGATTGATTAATAAGAGACCTAAACTGCCTCCTGATAGTCCAAAGCCGTTTATATTTTCGAAACTGGATTTCTCTGAAAAAATACTCAATAGATTAGTCGATTCTGGAATTTCAAGGGAAATCAAAAGAGAAATAATACCAGAAAAACCAGTATACCAGCTATAATTATTATCTAAGGTGTGAATGTTATTTAGAATGAATTCAATGTCATTTATCAATTGGTTGGTTAATTCAGCTTTTTTCGCTGCTATAAAATTATCTGAAATATTTTTTTTCTCAAGAGTGTTTAATAAAATAAGAAAACCAGCAGTCTGGCTTCTCATATCCCATTTTCGTAAGATATTGATATCTCTTTCTTCGATAACATGGGAAAATTTATTAAGAGTAGCTTTAATCTGATCTTCGAACTCTGAGTTCGTTTTATCTTCAAATAAATGAGAATTGTTTACCAAAAACAAAATGGTTGAGCTAATTCCATCCACAAAAGAAAAGTTGAGGTCTTCCTCTTGTTTTAAGTAGTTAGAAAACTGCTGAATAAATCGTTCTAATAAAAGATTATTATTGGATTTGATATAAATCATATCATATATAATGAACGAAATTATAGATGCAGATGCTGAATGAAACAAACCAAAATCACTGAACCCTAAATTTTCTAGAGAAGATCTGAAAACGGAATGTCCGAACTTAGATAGTTGTTCTATTACTTGCTTTGATTCCTGTGATTTATCTTTTTCTTTTAAGTTTGAAATAGCTAATAATAACCCATCAGTACCGTCATACAAACCAGTTTTCATTAAGCTAATAGTTGCAGAAAATCTCTTTGAAATTTGTAAATTACTTGTGTCTGGAATTGGATTTAAAATTAATGGAACTTCGTTATAATAGATATTAGATTGAATAATATCTACGACTTGAGACATCAGGTTGGATTCAGTTATTTTTAATTTACTGACGTTTCCGAATAAATTATTAAAAATATCTTTATCAGGTAGTTGCATTAATAAATTAGAAAATAGAATTTTTTCATTAAATACATGATCATAGACTTTCATAAGCCTCTCTTCTTTTTTGTAAAAATCGTGTATAATTAATTCTTTTCTGTCATTATACAAATTTCCACTGGAAAGATAGAACATCGGAATATCCAATTTAAGAATTTGATTTACTTCAGAGCGATTAATATCTGCCAGTTTTTCTTCTTTCATAGGTAGTAAAACAGCCAGTTGCCTCAGGAAAATTTCCTTATCGATTAGAAATTCCGGATGATATAAGTAATCCATTAATTGAGCATATCTCGCAGTATCTCTTACAATAATACGCGTCATATTTTGATCAATCTGATTGATTGTGTCGGTTTTTGTTTCTACTTGATAGTCTTTATATCCTGAGATTAAATGATAAATACAGGCAATGTACCCTTCACTATTTTCGATCAAATAAAAATCAGGCAGATAAGTATCGATTACTTCTTTTTTAAAAATGAAATTGAATAACTCCTGATCATTATTGATATTTCTGGATTTACTTCTCTTTGATGGCAGTATAAAGGAATAATCATATTCAAAAAGTCCTATTTTACTTGGGATGGAAGATGTGCCTGCAACCGATAATTCAAGCAATTTTGATTGTTGGTGAAACCGATTGTTTTCATCAATAATTTTTGGCATGAATATACTTTCGGAATCAATCAAAAATAAATTCCCATTTGAATAGATTAAGTTTTCACCTATAATATCTTCCAGTTGATTACATGTTATAAACTTGATTACTTTACCTAATTGATAAAAATAATCCTCTGTTTTTTTGTGTGATGGGACATCATTTTGACTGTTGAAAATATCTTTAGAATACCCGTAATCACCTTTTTCAATAAATGGCGGAATTTTCAAAATTAGATCTTCATTTTCCAGCAATTGCATAAGAATTTGATCGTTTCTAAAATTACGTGGCTTATAATAAATATTTCTATCTGTGAAAATTAGTTTACACACTGATTTATTTCCGCAATGTAGATCGCCTTTATAAAGCTCAATATTTTCCAATTTACCTGAAAATTGAAAAAATCCTTGGAGTTCTTTTATATCGTTTGTAATGCGTTCAAGAAGAGTATTGCAAAATAATAGCTGAGTTTCAATAAAATGATTAATTAATGTTTCTAGTACTGGATACTTCTGGAAGAAGTATCGAATCCATTCTGAATCATTTGTCAATTCAACAAACTGATAGTGGGTATCAGCTTCATCAATAAACGCATGCTCTAATGCAAGTTTTTTTTCTGCTTTTAACGTGTTTCTCAGGAGTTCGGTTATGAGATAAGAATACATGTCGTTTGAAAATGATTCCGTTATGGAAGAATAACTTGCCCAATTTGTATCAGTTCCTTGTTTTTTTTTAATAATTGTATTTAGGTTAGTTGTAATGTACCTTTTCAATGGAAATATCATCCCATAAAAATTATTTTCCGCAAAAGGGAATACCTGTTGGTTCTCTTCTATTAGAATATGCTTATTCAGATTCTGAATAAAGTCAATGGATTCGCTGGTGGTATTAAAATCAAACATAATGGTGTTTAATGATGTGATGATTTTTTATTTTAGTAATTCAATTAAATAGCTTACCTGTTTATCGGCAGGTACTTCTAAATATTTAGATAAAAAGTCTGCAGGTTTAATTTTCCAATCATTTTCAGGTAATTCTATAAAATGTTCGGTTCCATTCTTTTTAAAATACTCTTGCAATATTAATCCGGAACAGGCATAATAAATTGGTAAGAAAGAACCACCTTCTATCTGATTCATAAGGAGCTTCTCAATTAATACTTTTTGTTCTTCATCTGAAAAGGTAGCAATGTACGTTTCTTTTACAAACTTCAAGAAGTTCGTGAATGTCATACCCATACTCCCCCCATTATATACAGCAAGTCCTTCGTTTAAAAACAAGCCAAATGAGTAGTCCTGAAAAAAATAATGTGAGAATTCGTGCTTATCTATACTGATATTATGTTTGCTAACAATCAGATGAAATTTTTTGAAATAACGATTAGTGGCTGACATGCTATATGGAAATCCAAATATTTCAAAATTTCCTATAATGTAATTGAGCTTCTCATTCGGTTTTGAAAGATGGAATTGTTTTGATGTTTTTTTCAAAAACATCTTATAGTCTTTGTAAAAACCTTTATTTAAGTTGTTTAGGTGATAAATATTCCCAAAGGATGTTTTTTGTTTCTGGTAATTAGCATGTCTAAGTGATAAATCAACCACCCACTTATTATTTACTTTAGATAAAATTGCGTTATAAATGAAATTTGCTTCAAATTGAAAACAATAATCATTCCCTAGTTTTTCATAGTCAAGTTTATTAAGAATCTCAACTTCAAATTTGGTGTCATTTATTTGAAGTATATTAAGCAAATGATACTCTAAATAGTATAGCGGATAATACTCAGGAAAAAATTCAGATAAGATAAAATCTCGATATTCAATTCCGTCTTTACATATTGTTAAGCTTGTATCCTGTTTTGAAATAAAGGAATGTAAATTTAATATTCCTTCTTTTAGATCTGAATTTTTAGAAATTTCAAAATCAACTAGCTGAGAATTTGAAATTTTCGGAGAAAGGCTATCTACTTGAGCAATAGTTGTGTTCAAGTAGTAGAGAGCGAAAATCATTGCGAAAATTTTGAAATTCATAGAAGTCGTAAATTAGTCTAATAAAAGAAAGGTAAAGGCGATTGTATTTTACAATCGCCTTTACTAAAATATTGAATTTATTTCCTAGTTTATTATTTCTTTACTGGAGGAAGACAGGTAAAGCAAAGAGCAGTACCATCACAAGCATTACTGTTTGAGGTATATCTTGAACTTACAGCTCCAGAACCTGTGTCTTCTCCTCCTCGGATACTCCCTAACATGGATTTAATTTGTTTTTTTGAGATTTCACTTGATTCAATTTTTGAAATCATTTTATTGAACTTTGACATAATATTAAGTGTTTAAAAATAGGCCTACTCTTTTAAGAACTGAAAATCAGTTATTTTCATATAACAATAATTTTTTCGGCAACCAATAATTGCTACGTTCGCACCCGAGTAATATACCGGTCAATATATTATTTGGATACTTTTAAACATGTGACCGCACATTTAAATAGTTAATAAATGAAGATTTTTGATTTAATGGTTTATAAATAAATGGTTTTTCAATTTTATTATTGAAAAACTAATTTAATAAAAAAAAAATATCATGTGAACATTTTCTATAAAAAAATAGTTATTCATTTTTTTTAAGCGTATTCAGTAAGTTTATAAGTGTTTTTGGTTTTATTATTGCGTGTAGTGAAATAATAAAATAGATAGTTTACCCGATTAAATGGTTGATTTTGTTTCGTTTGAATTTATGAAAATTAGAGTAAATCACTAACAAATAAAAGGAATCACCGCTTTTCTTTCTTTCGGATAATCTGCGAATGTTTGTTTGTACCATTTGTGGTTCGCAAGTGCTCTTGGAAATAAATTACAAAAAGTAAAGAACGCAAAGCAGAAAGCAGGAAGATTCCAGCACAGAATCGCAAAACCAATCCATTCCAATAATTCACCACCTAAATTTGGTGCAGAAATCAAGTTAAATGGGCGTCCGAAAGGAATTTTGTATCCATCTGTAGGATTTTTTCTTAACCTGATCAAAACAGTATCAGAATAGATATTCGTGAACATTCCAATTACAAAAAGAGTAATTCCAACAATGAATTGCCAAGAAGTAAACCAATCATTCGTATAGGAAGAAAAATGAGAGAGATAATAGCCGATTAGGAATCCGTTTGCTAAATTATGGAATAGTGCCATTCCTACAATGCTCACAGGTATTTGCTTGCCTTTTGTACGTGTTCTGAATGGATAAATGAAACTTCTGTTGATGTAATGTGCAGTAAACAAGCTAACGATTGTCCAATCAACAGCTGAGAGTTTTTTAGAGCTTGTAAGAATGAAATAATAAAGAACAACCAATACAAATGCTTCCATAATAACCCATCCCCAGCGATTAGACATCGTTGGCCCCCATTTGGAAGTGGTGAATTTACCGTAAGGCGCATCCTTGAATTGAAGCCCTAAAAATGCAATAACGCCCACTCCGATCCAGACGTAGCAGAAGTAATAGAATTGTTCTTGTGTCATGATTTTTGATTCTCGCTATGCCAAGTTAATAAATCTTTCATCGTATCTTCTATTGGTCGCGGATTATGACCTAAATCTTTCCTTGCTTTTTCAGAATTAATTTGTTTATTTCCAAATTCTAAAATTTCGATGCTTTCTTTGGTCAGAGAAGGATCTTGTTTTCTTATTTTATAATATCTTCCAATTATTGGCAGAAATGATTTCACCAATCCAATAGGGACTTCAAAACAAGGAATTCGCTTATTGGAAACTTTGGCAACTACCCGTGATAAATCTTTCAGTGTATAATAATTTCCACCAAGAATATAGGATTCTCCAATTTGACCTTGAGTGAGTGCATTACAAATTGAATTTGCAATATCTCGCACATCTACCCAATTGTATCCTCCTTTGAATACGAATGGAACTTTTCCTTTAGACATAGAGATAAATGCGCTGTTTTGTTTGCACTTCGCATAGTTTGGTGGACCGAAAACAGAAGTTGGATTTACAACAATAATAGGCAAGCCTGCTTCAAAGTATTTATGTGCAAGAAGTTGCCCATCTCGTTTGCTTTTATCGTAATGATAAGCTGTGTCAGAAACAAAATTTCGCTTCTCATTCAACAATTCATTCATTGGTTGATGATTGTATGCATGAACAGAAGAAAGGTGAATAACACGTTTTAAATTGCTTTTTAAAGCAACACGGAGTACATTTTCTAATCCTTTGATGTTGATTTCTTGAACCAATCCATTCTGATCCCCCGAAATTGAAATAATAGCTGCACAATGAATCAAATAATCGCAATCTTTCATGAGTTCAGTGAGTGAATTCTCATCTAACAAAGAACCTTTTACGATTTCAACAGCTCTACTTTCCAAGAAGTTGCTTTTTGAATGAACAAGTGCTTTGATTGTATAATCTCTGCGAAGTAATTCTTCAATAATGGCATTCCCAATATGTCCATTACCACCTGTTATTGCTACTTTCACTACTTCCCTTTAGCTTTTACGATTATCAGAACAGTATGCATCAATATTTTCAGATCTAATGCAATGGATCGATTACGCAAGTAAAGCAAATCGAATTTCATACGCTGAATCATTTGATCTACATTTTCTGCATATCCATATTTTACTTGTCCCCAAGATGTAATTCCTGGCCTTACCTTGGTAAGTTCTAAAAACTGCGGTTCTCTGACTTTTATTTGATCAATGAAAAACTGTCTTTCGGGTCTAGGTCCCACCAATGACATATCACCTTTTAGTACATTGAAGAATTGAAGAAATTCATCCAAACGAGCCTTGCGCATGAATTTTCCGATTGGAGTAATGCGCGGGTCATCGGTACTTGAAAGTTGAGGTCCAGCTTTTTCAGCATCAATAAACATGGTTCTGAATTTGATAATTTTGAAAGGTCGTCCATTTAATCCAACCCTTTCTTGAAAGAAAAGAATTGGTCCTGGAGAGGATAACCGGACAGCTATTGTCAAGAAAATATAAACTGGAATTAGGAGAATAATAGCAAGAATTGAAAAGAAAATATCGAATACTCTTTTTGCAATGCGCTGCCAATAGGGCATAACTTCAGCATTAACTTCCATCAGCAATGCTCCAAATATATTGTTCAATTTTACCGATCCAGATAATATGTCGTACATATCAGGAAGAACTTTTATGACAATGTTTTCACTATTAATTCTAGAAATAATGTTTTTTAATCGTTCATGCTCCGTACTTTCTAAAGCAATAATAATTTCTTCTACTTTGTTTTCAGCAATAATTTTTTCCAATTGGTCTACATGCCCGAGATAAGGCATTTTATTCTCTAAAAGTTTGTCAATCCCATTTAGATTAACAAAACCAATGAATTTGTTTCCACCTCCTTTTTCAATACTTTCAATTTCTTGGTAAATGGCCACAGCTTTTTCAGAACCACCAATTAATAGCGTTTTGAAACCATCCTTTCGGGAATGAATTCGGCCAACTAGAATACTTGTGATAACTAATCGAGAGAAAAAAGTTAGTCCAAAATGAAGTAAAGCAAGTGTTAAAAGTGAGCGATAATAATTGAAGTATGTACTTACATCATCATCAATTAATAGGGCGAAAAATAAAACGATAGAGCCAAAAATGGTAGCAAAAGCTGTATAAGACAGGATTTTTAATCGATATAATCTTCTTACATCCTGATAGGTTCCTTGAAGTGTGTAAAATAACAACCAAAGGATTGGGATGAAAATGATTCCATAATAAAACGTTTGATTGAAAAAAAATCCTTCTTGTTCTATGGTTGTTTTTCGGTAGATGTAAAATAATGCCCACGATAAAGCCGCAGTAATTAAGTCACTTCCTATAAATAGCCATCTAAACAATCTTTGCATTCGAACTAATTATTCTATAAAGCGTGAACCACTTTGATATTATCAATATAGATATCACTTTGACTTAAATCAGGATCCAATAAAGTACGGATATATTGTCTGAAATAAATCGAATTTCCTGAGTTTGAAACAATATCTTTCAAATCAATATATATTTTCTTCCATTTCAAATCGGAATTTTGCCGATTCATAGAAATATTTGGGTTGTTTTGGAGAGCTCCATATGGATAAGAAAAAACTCCTGTTAAAACAGAGTTTGTATTCATATAATCGATTTCTAAATATACTTCGGCTCCACTTTTAGGTAAATACAATGAATCTGATGTTACCCCCATCCAAAGTGAATCGGTTGTGTTTAAAGCGATATGACCATAATTTCCCCAATGACCAATGGAACTATTACTTTCCTTGTTCATGGTTGCGTTTGACACCGTTAAATCATCAATAATTTTGATGGTAGAGTTTTCAAAATCTTCAATCCAAAAAACAGTACTTGAGTAATATTCCGTTGTTGGATTAATTGTATAGGTTTGTCCAGGTACCAAATCAAGGGTAGTTTCAAATTGAGTTAAAAACGGATATACTTTTTTTGTGGAGGAGATGCCATTGTTACGAATGGTTGGCAAAAGAACTACTTTGCACGAACCAGAAAGAAGAACTGGAATTTTGCACGGAACTTCAAAAACCCCAATTATTTTATTGTCTACATAAACAGATACATCCGTGATATTGTGAGTTAATTCACCTTGTGGGTTTAGAGGATTTAAACTTGGATTCAAGTCCCAAGTGTTTATTTCTAGCCAAATTGGGAGTGCATTATTCTTCACACAACTAGATAATCCAAAAGTTAGAAGAATAAAAAAATAAATATATTTCATTGATAAAGTCTATCCGTTCCTAACGCAAATTTACGTTAATTATTGTCGAAAACCGATAGATGACCCGATTTCAATTTATCAATAATTTGATAAGCAACATCGAGCGCTCTATAAGCATCATCTATTGAAACTACAACAGGCTGATTATGAACGATAGAGTTGTGAAAAGATCGAAATTCTTCTTGTATGGCATTTGATTTTTTTACCTCAGGTTTTAATGCTGAAAAGTTCACATCATCATTCAGTTCAAAACTGAAAAATCCAGGAGCTTCTTGATCTTTTGGAGTAATCATGATTTGGTCAACTGTTTGGTTCAAATAATCAATGACCAAATAACCTGTTTTTTGAAAAATACGCGTTTTCCGCATGTTGTTTAAAGACATACGTGATGCTGTTAAATTTGCAACGCAACCATTGTCAAATTCAATGCGAACAGAAGTAATGTCGGGTGTTTTGCTAACAACACTTACACCGCTAGCAGAAATCCTTCTAATAGAAGAATTGACACAACTTAACACGATATCTAAATCGTGAATCATCAAGTCTAAAATAACCGAAACATCTGTCCCCCGTGGATTGTATTGAGCTAAGCGATGGATTTCAAAAAACATCGGCTTAACAATGAGTGATTCAGCCGCTCTAAATGCAGGATTGAAGCGCTCAACATGCCCAACTTGAACGATAACACCAGCTTCACGTGATAAATCCAGTAATATTTTAGCTTGTTCGGTTGTTTCAGCAACTGGTTTTTCTATAAAAACATGTTTACTCGAACGAAGAGCTTTGTAAGCAATATCGTAATGGTGCAATGTAGGAGCAACGACATCTACGCAATCACATGCTTCGATCAACTCTTGCATGTCATCCCATCGAGTAACACCAAATTCTGAAATTGATTTTTCAGACGATTCATCCGAAGGATCATAGAAACCAATAAAATCGAATAAGTCACTTAATTCTAATAGAAGTCGAATGTGTATACGGCCTAAATGCCCCGCCCCGAAAACCCCAATTTTAAGCTTCTTTGTACTCATACTACAAATGTAAAGTTTCAGGCTTTTGAATCACAAACCCAAGAGATTGGTTATCAACAACAGATGTTTAGTTGGTTATTTTACTGTGGAAACCACTCATTTTCTGATAAATACTACTTTTAAGAAAAAAAAATGAAATTCCCTGTAGGATTTTCAATAGAAATATTTAATTTTGCACCACAATACGGAGGTTGTAGCTCAGTTGGTTAGAGCGCTGGTTTGTGGTACCAGAGGTCGCGGGTTCGAGACCCGTCTCCCTCCCTAAAAACAAAAGGAGAATGTGAAAACGTTCTCCTTTTGTTTTTCTATTCAAATTCCTCCCCAACTTTTGTGATTGATCCGATAAAAAGGGATCAAGACCAAATTCTGGGGACTAAGCATAAATTTGCGTTAATCGGAATAAAAAATATTGGATATCCCTAACACCTCTAAATTGAGATCTAAATGCTTTTATTTTGGCATTAAAGGCTTCAGCGGAAGCATTTGTACTTCGGTTATCAAAGTAATTGAGGATTGTTTTGTAATGATTTTGGATTGTTCTAGATATGGAGTTGAAAGATTTAAAACCAGCTTTAGTTACTTTTTCATGCCATTTGGCCAATTTGGTGTAAGCGTAAATTTTGTCTTTGGTTTG
Source organism: Fluviicola taffensis DSM 16823 (assembly GCF_000194605.1). NCBI lineage: Bacteria > Pseudomonadati > Bacteroidota > Flavobacteriia > Flavobacteriales > Crocinitomicaceae > Fluviicola > Fluviicola taffensis. The sequence continues at coordinate 269,360 of NC_015321.1, read as the reverse complement.
TTCAAAAATCCCTTTCAGTTGTTGTGCTAGTTGATAAGCTATTTGGATATCCGGATAAAGATAAAATAGGATTTCCGCTCGTTGTTTTTGATTGAAGGTCCATTTAGAAGGTTTTTTATAAAGTACGTATCTGCTTCTTGCTAATAATTGCCTGATGGTATCTCCGTTTTCAAGGATAACAGGATGGTATGCTTTCTTTTGATTCTTTGCTTTTTCAATGGCTTCATTTTCTGCATCGAGCGCTTCCCATCGATGCTTTACGCGAAGCTCCTGAACGGCTTCCAAAGCTAGTTTTTCGACATGGAAACGATCTGTAACAAGCACAGCATCTGGAAAGTTTCTTTTTGCAATCAAATTCATGCTTCCAGCCATATCCAGAGTTATTTCTACTACCTTTTTACGAAGCTTTAGTGGAATTTTTTGAAGTATTGTTGTAATGTATTCGGAGTTGGTTCCTGTTATAATTGCGACAATGGATCCTTGTTTTCCTTTGGCTGCTTTGTTGGTGATGATGGTGTAAAGCTCACCCTGAGATAGAGAGGTTTCATCCAGGGATAAATGAGTTCCAATATTATCGGTAAAAAGTAAATACTCTTTGGCATGAGCAAGCTGTTCCCAGTTCCTAAAATCACTTAACCAATCCTTATGCTGTCGTTGTAGTTTCTTACCCTTGACACCATAAAATGAACCAATAGTATGACAGCTGAACGGTTTAGAAGCGACTGATTTGTTTTAAAAAAGAGGCAAACTCATCGGTCATGCGAGTACCTTTAGCAACGATATTCCAATCTCTTTGAACAATCTCCTTGGTGTTCTTATCAGTCCATCTTCTGCGCTTTACATGCAGAAAAACATGTTTACCTCTGAGTGGAAAATCCTGAATCGTAATTTCATCATGGAATCCTTTAGAGATTAATTCTTTATGAAGATGCTCTGTTGGTGGTTTATTTAATTCTTCAAAGTAAAGATGCAACGTTTCATTTTGCTTTTCAACTTTCATGAAGTCAAAGAAATCAACCAATAACTCTGGAAGTACCAGTTTCAATAGTTCAATTTGTGGATCCAATCGCTTTTTTTTCCAAAGTTCTAAATTCTATTCAAATTCCTCCCCAACTTTTGTGATTGATCCATTTTATCCTTCAGATTGCCTTTGGATATGGAATCTCCAGAAATGTTTCCCGGATTAGCAATTCCAATGCACTTTTTTCCTGCATTATCCTTTTTGTCACTCGTTCCATTCTTTTGGAAGTTTAAATCAAGTAATTAATAACAAATAAGAGCCAGCCGTGGCTGGCGAAAAAAGATATCGGCGGTAGCGGATAATGATAATTTAAATAAGTAAATAAATAAACACAAACAAATATGAAACGTACATTAACAATTGTAGCTGCAGCATTTGCAGGATTATCACTTTCATTTACACTAGCAACCTCTTCAATCTGGTCTTCAGATGCAGTACACTCGAGACTTGGTTTTTCGGTGGTACACATGGGAGTTTCTGATTTGAATGGAAGTTTCAACACATACGAAGCAAAAATCACTTCAGCAAACACCGATTTTTCAGATGCTAAAGTGGAAGTATCAGGAGACATCAGTAGCATTAACACAGCTAGCGAAATGCGTGATGGTCACTTGAAAAGTGCAGATTTCTTTGATGCAGAAAAATTTCCAAAATTTACGTTTGTAAGCAAATCATTTACGAAAGTTGCGAAATCGAAAAACGAATACACAGTTGTTGGTGATTTGACTTTACATGGTGTAACGAAAGAAGTTAAAATGACTGCTGTTCACAATGGAACTGTTACAAATCCAAGAAGCAAAAAAGAAGTAAGTGGTTTCAAAATGACAGGTTCATTTAAAAGACTTGATTTCGGGGTTGGAGCTACAACGCCAGTTGAGGCTGCAAGTGATGAAGTTAAAATCACTGCTGACTTAGAATTAGTTAAAGAATAATGATGAAGAAAATAGTTTCTTTTATGTCAATACTCCTCCTAGTTGGGGGAGTATTTGCTTTCACACAGGTTGCGACTTGGAAGCTTGGAAAGGATTACGCTATTGAGTTTTCTGCAAAAGGAGTCGACGGGATTTTTAAAACATTCAGTGCGACTATCAATTTTGATGAAACGAAACTGGCTGCATCTAAGTTTTCAATGTCACTTGACGTGAATTCTATCAATACTGGAAATGGATTGCAGAATAAACATGCCATCGGAGATGAGTGGTTTGATGCGGAGAAATTTCCAAAAATCAAGTTTACTTCTTCTTCGTTTGAGAAAACGTCAGCTGGATATTCCGTGAAAGGGAAACTTCAAGTGAAAGATGTAACAAAGGATGTAACGATTCCATTCACTTTCGCTAAAAAAGGAAACAAAGGTACTTTTGTTGCTTCGTTTAGTATTGATCGTTCTGTTTATGGAGTTGGAAAATCGGGTGGAGATGTGAGCAATAATATTAAGATTACTGCAACATTACCTGTTTCGAAATAAACGCGTTTTAAACAATTTGAAAAGAGGATGAATGTCCTCTTTTTTTGTGTCTAATAATTGATAGATTACGATTTTAAATAATGAATTCGCTGAATTTCTTCAACAATATGTACAATGTCAGAATCTTTACTGATAAAGGCAGAAGCTCCATTTTCTAGATAATTCTCTGTGATTTCTGGAGAATTGTGAAAGCTATAAACAATCACTTTTGTATTGGATTGCGATTTTTTGAGGTACTCTAAAACTTCATTTCCATTCATGATTGGCATGTTGATATCCAAAAGGATAATATCAACAGAAGTTTGAATTAATTGCTGAATTAAATCTAAACCGTCCTGGGCCTTGATTAATACTTTGAATGGACCTTTAGTTTCTAACGCATTTACTAACAAAAGCCTTAAAGGTTCGTTATCTTCAGCATAAGCAACAGAAATAGATTGATTCATCGGATTTTGGTTCTATTTAGAAGGTTTAAATTACACAAAAATATCCAACAAATAAAATTAAGAAATTAGTTTGATTTATTTTAATCCCATTTATTCGTATTCAAAAAATCAGAGATGTTAGTTTGTTGGAACAATCCTTTTTATGACTGTTTTTGGTTCATCAAAGCTTTTCTTTTTGAAAGGAAAAACATTTGCCAATTCACCACTATAGAAAAATTCATAGGCTACAGAACCAAAGGTGTATTCTTTGTCTTTTATTTTATAAACAGAGCCACCAACAGCAGGATTTGGTTTTGGAACAGAGCGTTGGAATCCAAGATTAAAAAGAGAAGCCAAAATTTCAGGTCTGTCTTCAATAGAATAACCCGCTTTTTCCCATTGCGTTTTTATTTCACGCAAAAATAATGCTGTATAAAGGTAGGAATAGTAGTGGTTTTCCCACTGAACCAATCGCTGTAAACGAATATCTAATGTGTCATTGCTTTTACTTGCATAATTGATTGTTGAATCAAAATCCAAAAGAGCTTCGTATTTTTCGCCAGGGTAAAATTCACTTCCTTTTTCTGCTAAAAATCGCTCGATAGTTAATGCTGTTCCATTTTTTATTCCTGTAACGCCATAAGAAAGGTGGTTTTCAAGAGCCAATACTTTTAATGGACCAATATATCTTTTGTACGATTCTCTACTCGAATTAAACAAACGAATTTGTTCTCCGACTAAACATGCTACGATTAAACGTGGTTCAACTCCAGTAACTTTATACACCGAATCAATGTATTTTTTGTCTTTGGTAACTGCTTCTTTGAAGTCTTTCCATTCGGCAATGTTCATCCATTCAAAAACACTCAGTCCAGTTGATTTTTGATCCGATTTTTGGTCTTTGTGTTTCCACTTTGACCATGCTTTACGGTATGATTTGTTCTTTTTTAATTGTAAATCTACAGCATCGAGCATTCGTAAGGCTAATTTCTCGTCTTTGTTTTCAGTGTATGTAGCGAGAATTAAATTGGCATTTTTGGGATAATACTCATTCACAAGCATGATACGATTCAATACTTCAAATCGATGCTTAATCATGGAAACAGAATCAACTTTAAAGGATTGATCATACTTATCATGCATTTCGGAGAAATAACGATTGTTGACATCGACAGAACCTTTTTCATTGGTCCAATTGAATTTTACAGCGAAATAAGTTGCCGTGAGAATAAATCCATAAGCGGCAAATCCATAAAGCAGAAGAGTATACGGTATTTTGAACCACTTTTTCCTTAGAAAGGAGAATTTCATTCGTATTTATTTAGAACAGATGCAAAGCTAGGAATAGATTCGAAATAGAAACTGCTTTTAACAGATTCATTGTTTAATAAAATTATAGAAAATTATTTCGGTGAAAAACAATTAGAATGACTTATTTCTTAATTCCTTTGAATGCAGCAATCCTAATTTCTTCCGTTAGATTAGAATGCGCGTCAACTAGTTTTTGAATGGATACATACCTTCCATTTCCAAATGCAGCAGCTTCTTGCAATAATTTAGCATCCCTTTCGCGTGTTTCAATTCCTAAAACAGAAAAAACAACCCCCTTTTTCGCATATTTTTGAACCGTTTTCTGATAATCATCTGAATCTTTGTTGAAAGCTCCATCTGTAATAATGATAACCATATTTGCTTTTGCTGGATCATAGTTTTTCATAACCTCTTTGTAGCCCAATTTGATTCCCTTTCCTCCAGCAGTCATTCCTGAAGGCTTTAAGCTTGTAATTGAACTTTTCAAAGATTCCTTGTTACTACCAGAAGTGGGAGCTTGAAAAACATCAGCAGTGTTCGCGTAAGTTACCATTCCCATATCATCATTGGGCCTTAATTTACTCACCAACTGATTTAAAGAATACTTCATTAGATTCATTTTTTCGCCATTTTTCATGGAGCTTGAAATATCAATAACGAAAATCACATTGACATCTTTGAAATAGGACTCATCAAAATTGTCACTTGGAATGGCGGCTAATTCAGGAATAATTTTTTCTGTGATAGAATCAACCTGTTCATTATTCATTTGTTCGTTTAATTTCTTCTCAGCATCTAGTTCGGGTAGTTTTTGAGCAATATCTAATTCGGGAATTTCTATTTCGACTGGAACTGGTTGATCGTATTTCGGATCTTTTGACAAAGGAATGGTGATCTCAGAGATTTCAGGTCCTACATAAATTCCAGCTTCTTTGGTTAGATAGCCTTCTTTACTAACTAAAAAATAGAAGAAGCCAGGAGGTAGCTTTTCCTTGAATAATCCTAAGTTCCCCGTTACCCATGTTCCGCTTGGCTGACCGTTGTGTATGATACTTATGGTCGATTTTGAAATAACTTCTTTCGTTTCTTTGTCGATAGTACGAATTGTTAACTCACTTGGTTGAGCTGATTTTACTGGAACAGCATTGAAATCAGGACATTGCGTGAGATAGTCATTAGTAGGTAATTCATCTTCCAGAGAACCATTTAACTGATAGACAACAGGAGCTTCTGATTGGTCGCTTAAATGCATTTTAAACACAAAATTGAAATCACCTTTTTTTTTAGGGTTAACTTGAATTCGTAAATTGACGGAAGAATCGGGGGAAATTAGATCTGAGCTCAAACGGTAGGTAACTTCTGGGCTATGTTCAACCCGCAAAATGTAAATCTTCGTTGTTTTTGAATTTCCAATAGTCAAATCAATATATCGTTTGGAATTGGTATAAATTTCACCAAATTCAAACACATCATCAGAAATTGCTTGTTGAGCGTGCACAAATCCTGTAAAAAACAGGAGCCAAATGATTAAACTGATTTTCATTGTTGTCTGACTTATTCTAAAATACGAATAAAAAATGTGCTTGCAATAAGAATGCCTATTTTTTTAACTCATATAAATAAGTGATATTTTGATCTTCAATCCCTCGAACATACTTATCCATTTTTAATTGATATTCAGGAATGCTTTGTTGGATTAACTTGAAACCTAGTTTTTGGATGTTTTCTTTATGTGGATAGGTTTCTAAAAAGAACTGAGTTGTAACAAATAAATTGATCTCATTCTTTTTGATAATAGATGAATTGAGTGCTTCAAAATTATCAATTGGTGTGAAACCTACATTTTTATCTAAGTAGAATTTTTCATTGCGAAACCAAGGACTATATGGATTTGCATAAGGCATCGCAATGAGATTAACAATTTTATTCGGATATTTCAGATGAATGAAACGAGTGATTCCATTTCTACCGAGGCCAGCTGGGCTACTTGCCAAAATGGGCAAACCAACAATACTTGTTGTTACAATTCCCAAGCTAGTTAAACCAATTAGCATGAGTGCAATTTTTCGTGGAATCGAATCCATGAGTAGTTGAAAGAATTGAATAAAAAACAACGGAAAGAAAAATGCGATTGGAAATAGGAAACGTTCTTCTTTGTGAGACACTAACATGTGTAATAGAATGAAACTAATAATCATCCAAATGAATGGTGCTTTATTTCGAAAGATAATAGCAGAAGTAATACTTAAAAAGAATAAAGTTCCAATCAATTTTGTGGGGAGATGAAATAAGGAGCTGATGTAATAATCCCAGGGTAATTCTCCAAATTCAGCAGCTTTGTGTTGCAAGATATTTTGATCAAAATAGTTCCAAACACTGATAGTAAATTCGTTGTAAAAGATACTGTCAATAAGAATTCCGAAACAAAAAACGAGTGAAAATGCACCAATAATTTGAAGGAGTTCTTTCCAGTTTTTTCGATTGAAAATTAAAAACCACATTCCAAAACCTACCAGTGCGAACAAAATTTGAAAACGGAATAGAAAGCTTAGTCCGAAAAAAAGACCAGTAAGGAGTATCTTTTTTCGACTCTTGTTTTCGGAACAAAAACAGCCCATTGCGAAGAGTAAGAAGATTGCTGACCAGGTTTCAGATGAAAATCGAACTCCTAAATAGGGGATGTACCAAATAAGTAGGAGAAACCCCAAATACAGCGCTTCCAGAAGTTTGCTATTTGTACTTTCTTTTTTAGAAGGTATGAAGCGTTTGGTATTGGTGAAAAAGAAAACAAGTGCAAAAATGAGTAATAGAGCAGTTATTTCACGTAAGAGAAAAGAAATAGTGTATGGATCGCTTGCTCCAAAAAACTTGAAGATTGAAATGAATCCAACTGCAATTGTTGGTTGAAGGGTTGGTCTAATTTTAGTGTGATATTCCCATACGAGATCTTCCGGAGTATTCCATCCAGCTTTTAACCCAGCAAATTCTATGATTTGGTAATGCTCATCGGCGTGAAAAAAACCGACACTATTGGTTGCTGTAATAGTAAATACGACAACAGAAATGAAGATAATAATAGATTTTATGGATAACTTCATGAAGTAAGTATGTTCGTTAATTTCACTGAGTCAAAGCTACTATTTATTCATTAACGTGAGTTCGAGATCTTTTGGTAGTGCTTGTATTGTGTCTTTTCCATTCATAAAGATACAATACATCTGCATTTTCAAATCCTTTGACATAACGATTCATGGATTGTTCTTTTTTCGAAATACTTTGAGCAATCAACTTCAATCCCATTTTATCGATGTTCTTAGGCAGCTTGTTGTTCTCTAGATAATACCCACGAACAACTAACAGATTGATGCTCTTTGTTTGGAATAACGTATCAGAGAAATTTGCGAGATTATCAATTTGTTGAAAGTCAATCTTTTTTTCCAGATACATTTTTTCAGGAAGACTTCCCCATGGATTATATGGGTTTGAATAGGGGGTATTGATTAAATGGATTTTTTGTGTGTCGTAATGCGAGTGAATGTATTGGGTGATTTCCATTCTTCCAAGTCCAGCAGATTTAGTTGTCATGAAAAATAGCCCAACCACATGGGTGAAAAACAATGCGAAAATGGTATAGATAACGAGGGGGTTGAAAAATTTTCGAAGAAATGTGGATTGACTCATTACCAAGAAAGCGGAAATAATAAAAAAGGGAAATAGAAATACAATTGGAAATAGAAACCGCTCTTCTTTATGTGCAATGAGTGAATGGATTAATACGAAAGGAATAATAAACCAAACAACTGGATTTTTCGGTTTGAAAATTACAGCGATTACGAAGCAAATCAATAGAACAATTCCAATGAAATGAGTAGGAAGTTGAACCAATGCTTCGAGGTAATAATACTTGGAAGATGTTCCAAAACTTGATTCTACATTGTTAAGAATGTCATTTTCGAAGAACAACCAAAAGTAGTTCCAAGGCGTGAAAACCCATTCCGAATAAAACCAGCGATCGATAAAAATACCAATCAATAAGACGATTGAAAAACCGATTAAAACGCTCAATGTCGTTTTGAGTTTTTGTTGTCCGTAGATTAAGTGGTAAATTCCGATTCCGATGAGTCCGAATGCCATTTGAAACCGAAATAGAAATGAAAGCCCAAAGAGTATTCCTATAATGAGTGCATTGTATTTGTTTTTACCGATTTCAAAGTAGAATCCCAATGCGAAAAGTAAGCAGATTGCAGACCACGTTTCGGATGAAAATCGGACACTTAAAAATGGAATATACCAGCTTAAGAGTAATAAAATGAGATAAGTCGCTTTAAAAAAGGAATTGGATTGCTCTGGTTTAAAGATTACTATACTTGATTTTCGAAAGAAAAAAACGAGAGCAAATAGACACAAAAATCCACTAATCAACCGCAGTACGAATAAAGAAGTGTAAGGATCTGTAATGTGAAAGAAAGAGTTAAAGCTAAAAATCCAATAGGCTAGAGTGGGAAGTAAAGCGGATCTGATTTGTGTGTGATATTCCCAAGCAACTTCTTGCGGTGTATTCCAACCTGCTTTTAAGCCTGCGAATTCAATGACTTGATAGTGTTCGTCTGCATGGAAATAACCAACACTGAAGTAAGCCGTTAGTGCAAAAACTATCGTGGCAAGGAAGATGATGAGTGAGTTGAAATTCAATTTCATGGATATAAAAATAAGCGATTAGAATATCAATCTAATCGCTTATTTAAAAGAGATTTACTTACTCCATTCTTTCAATGACTCATTGAACATTTTTACATAAGGAGCATAGCTTGCTTTTTCAGCCAATGCTAATCCTTTTTTTGCAGATTCAATGGCACCTTTTTTATCACCCAATTCCGCTTGAATCAATGACTTTGTACGGAAAATCCAAAATGCTTCAGGTTGCATCTCAGTAGCTTTTGTTGCCCATTCCAATGCTTTTTTCAAGTCTTTTTTAGTCTCTAAATAGTAACTAGCTGCACCAGCGTAATCATTTGCAGAAGGTCCTGCCATTACTTTGTTGATGTTTGCCATCACTTTTGAATCGGTAGGAACTGCAAATGGAAAAGCAACTGCTGTTTGATCCCATTTTAGTGTTAAAGTTGCTCCGTTTGTTGATTCTAAACCATCCACTGAAATGGTAAATGTTTCTACTGCATCTTTCAAACTAGTTGACTTAGCATTTACTTTCAATGCTACTTTTTTCTCGTCCCAAACTTCAGGAGTCCCCCAGTTTGTAACATCTGTGTAGAAAATTAAGTCCCAAGATTCTTTCGTTGGTTTTGTGTAAAGTGCATAAGTTCCTGGTTTCAAGGTGTCTTTTCCAAAAATAAGAGCATCTGAATTCGTGAATTTCGTATTTTCATTTGCACCAGTTCTCCAAACTTCTCCAAAAGGAACAACATCTCCAAAAATCACACGACCTTTCTTACTTGGTCTTGAATAGTGAATAGAAAGATCTGTAAGACCTACTGTTTGCTCCAATTTACTCATTGAACTTGATTGTGGCGCTAATTGCGCGTTTGCTAATGTACTTAAGCTAAGAGCTAAAATTGTTGTGATAAACAAGTGTTTCATATTCTGAATTTAATTTATGTTTAATCCACTGAGGCAGATCCGTTATCGGAAGCAATACTTCCTCTTGTGTGATAAAAAAAATGTCAGGTATTAACCTAACAATTTTTCTAATGCAACTGCCAAATTCTCATCGGCATTTCCGTATTTGTTTGTATAATCGTTGTGTGATCTTTTAATCACTTCAAAAGCTTCTTCTTTCCCATAAACGTGAGTAATCTCCACATTTTTAGCTCCACCATCCAAGTCTTTGTAGGTCAAGAAAAAGTGACGCACACGATCAATCACCATTTTTGGCATTTCCGAAATATCTTCAATCCCTCCGTAAGCTTGATCTCCTTTTAGTACAGCAATGATTTTATCATCGGCTTCACCACCATCAATCATGCGGAAACCACCAATTACTTTTGCATCACAAATGATGTTTCCTTGGTGAAAAACCCGCTCCGAAAGAACACAGATATCTAATGGATCACCATCTCCTGTAATGTCAGTACGACCTGTTTTTTCATTTGAAAAAGCCGCCACTTCTTTGTCACAGTATGTTTGCGGAACAAATCCATACAAACAAGGCATGTGATTGGATAATTTTTGTGGTCGATCAACCATCAAATAACCTGATGGTTTGTGTATTTCGTATTTGATTGAATCTGCTGGGATAATTTCAATATAGGCATTCACGATTGCTGGTTGTTTCTCACCGATTTCAATTCCATGCCAAGGATGCGAAGTAAAACGCTTACTCATTGCATCAATAACTGCTTTAATTTCTGCTTTCATAGGGTGCAAATATACAAACTTGGATGAGTTTGAGAATGGATTGGAAAGTAAAAAGACTTTAGACTAAAGACAAATTTAGTCTTTGGTCTAAAGTCTCTAGTCTTTATCCTCGTTTGAATTTTGAATAATACGCATATCTCTCTGTGGATAAGGAATTCGGATTTTGTAATGACGGAATAAACGATCAATCTCAAAACGAATCTCTGACTTGTAGATATTGATATCCCAACTTTGGTCGGCCCAAAACAGCACTTCCATTTGAAGCCCATTCTCACCAAAATCATTTAATCGCACATCAACTCCTTTGGATTTGTGCACTTTTGGATGGCTCAAGACGGCTTGCTTTAGAATTTCACTCACCATATGTGTATCGCTTCCAAAAGCAACGGTTACTGGAAGGCGGAACCTGGAAAGTGTACTCCCATGGCTCCAATTTTCAATGTATTCTTGTGTAAGCTTTGCATTTGGAACAATTAATACATTTCCATCACGGGTTTCAATTTGAGTGGTTCTTACATTGATTCGAATGATTTTAGCCACCATTGATTCGGATGATTTACCATCATTGAATTCTACGACATCTCCTACACGAATACTTCCTTCAAATAGAAGAACAAATCCCGAAAACATGTCTTTGAAAACATCCTGTAATCCAAGTCCCAAACCGACCAATAATGCAGCAGAACCTCCTAAAAATAGTTTCGCATCGACATCTAAAGCGACTAAAATTAAGAAGAATGCAAATATGTTGATAATGTACTTTGCTACTTGTGTGTAAACGTATTCCGTTCCTATTTCGGATATTTTATTTCGTTTAAAGCGACGTTGAAAGAATAAACGAACGACATTGAGAACCACTCGCGCACTGAAAATGATGAGGATGACTAAAATGACATTCTCAAAGCTCACCTTGATTTTGGAAGTGTCAATAAATTTGTAATCTAAAAACTCTCGAAATGTGACTCCTTCATTGTTGATGTTGAAGCTTTTAACAGAAATGTATGTTGCAAGTGCAAATCCACTTTGACTGAGTAATTTGAGCCATGTAGTTTTACGACCCTCCAAATGAATATTTGCAGAAGTCAAGTAACGTTTTACAGAACGAGAAATAATTTTTCGCGCAACATAAGCGAGAAAGAAGGAAACCGCAATAATTAGAATATTCAGATAGGAAACCTGAATGAGACCAAGTTTGAATTGCTCTTCTAACATATTTAATGAATAATTGTTTGATTCAATTTTCCTGCAATAGACATTTTTACACGTTCCAATACGATTTGTTCAGAGAGTAAATCCTGAAGTTGTTCGTCTGTAATGTTTTCAGCCAGTTCATTCAAGTCTTTCTGTATTTGTTCGATTCGTTGCATGATACGCAGCTTTTTAAAGGCGTAAATTCCATTCATTACTGTTGCTTTGAGCTTATCAACTTCGCGATTCGTATCTACATTGTATTTAGAAAGCCATTTTGGACTTAATTCGTATTGATCTGTTTCAATTTCAGTAATTAATTGCACGACTTCAGGTTTTTCATGACGCAACCAAAATGAAATTTTGTAGAGTGTTTTAGAACTTAGTCCTTCGACTATCTGCTGGTATATTTCCTGATATATGGGATATTGAAAGATTAATTCATCTTTGGATAATTCATGATGAACCAATTCTGCAACGCTCACTTCTACAGGGTGAGATACTCCATGTTCATCAATATGATCAGTTGTGATAGCAAAAATTCCATATTTCACTAAAATCCGAATCAATTCAAACTCCTCAATGGCATAAGGGTTTTTAACTTCTTGTGCAGTCGTCGATTGAGGGGTAGGAGTAGTAAAGGTGTCTGTAAAAGCAGGATTTTGTGCAATTTGTGGTTCTTCTAAATCACGCGCAATGTTGTTTTTGCGCAGTTTGTTGAGTTCATTGATGACAATACTCTCATCAAACCCGAAAACCCTTGCAATTTCTGTTGTAAAAACAGAACGTGTGATTTGATCAGGAATCAAGGAAATAGAATGGACTACGTCGCGAATTATTTGTGCTTTTTGAAGCGGATCATTGTTTCCTTCAGCAAGTAGGAGAGATGTTTTGAAGCTTACGAAGTCTTGCGTATTGGCCTTAATGAAATCCATCAATTCCGTTGTACTTACTTTTTTGGAATAGGAGTCTGGGTCATCCCCATCAGGGAAAAGGACCACTTTGACGTTCATTCCTTCTTCTAAAATCAAATCAATTCCGCGGAATGAAGCTTTGATTCCAGCTGCATCACCATCGTATAAAATTGTAATGTTTTGCGTGTAGCGTTTGATTAAGCGGATCTGTTCTTTCGTTAAAGAAGTCCCAGAAGAAGCAACCGAATTGGGCACTCCTGCTTGGTGCATCGAAATAACATCGGTATAACCTTCACACAAGAAACAATTGTCATATTTGATAATATCTCCTTTTGCAAAGTACAATCCATACAAAATTTCACTTTTGTTGTAAATGATACTTTCAGGAGAATTGAAGTATTTCGCTACTTTTTTGTCTGTGATTAACGTTCGTCCTCCAAACCCCAATACGCGACCAGAAATGGAATGAATAGGGAACATCACGCGACCGCGAAAAAAATCAAAGCTGCGTTCTTCTTTGGTTCTGGTTAACCCAACAGATTCTAGATATTCCTTTTTATATCCTTTTTTTAATGCTGCTTTGGTGAAATCATCGCCTGAATTCAAACAATAACCCAATTGAAATTTCTGAATGATGTCTTTTCGAAATCCACGTTCTTCAAAGTAAGAAAGTCCAATGTTTTGGCCTTCGTTTGTTTCATGCATGTTGTGCATAAAATGCTCTTTGGCGAATTCATTGATGATGTATAAACTTTCGCGTTCGGTAATGGCAGCCATTTCTTCCGCAGTTTGCGGTTTATCTTCAGGAACCTGAATTCCGTATTTGTCTGCCAACCATTTTAAAGCTTCGGGATAAGAAAAATGTTCTTTTTCCATGAGGAAACTAACCACCGTTCCGCCTTTTCCAGAAGAAAAGCACTTGAAAATTTGTTTCGCTGGAGAAACCATGAAGGAAGGTGATTTCTCATCCACAAATGGACTCAATCCTTTCAGGTTCGATCCCGATTTTTTCAAGCTCACAAATTCCCCAATCACCTCTTCAATACGAGATGTTTGCATGATTTCATCTATGATATGCGGGGGAATGCGTGACATACTGTTATATATTCTTTGATCTTTACTGTGGCTTGATTTTCATCAAAAGCTTTGCTTAAATTTAACTTCGCTTATGCTTGTTCCCGAGCGTTAAGCAATTCGTCTTGCTTAGCTCAGTCTTCACAAACTACGTTTGTTCTTATCGAAAGCAGTGCTTTCTCTTATTGGATAATTTCGGTGTTTGCGTAATCTTTCTCTGAAGAAATTGTTCCGTCTTCATTGTAAAATTTCCAAACTCCAGATTCCACATCCATATTAAATTCTCCGGTATAACGCATGGATCCATTTGGATAACGGACAAAGATAAATCCGTGTTTTTTTCCATTGACATATTCTGTCATAGAAAGCTCATTTCCCTTCTCATCATAGAAAAACCAACGACCGTTTCTTAAATTTTCATCATCTTGAGGACCTTTGAATTTAACTGCTTTTCTACCAGGATAGTATTCTGTATAGATTCCATTTTTGATATCTACTAAATCACTAGCTGATTCTTTTTTAGCAGTATTTTGGTCATCTCCACAACTTCCTAGCGTGAGTAAAAAAAGTACCACCGAAATAATTCCAATTACTTGTTTCATGTTTTTTTAATATTAATTCAAAGATAAGAAAAAGCACTAGCTTTTGAAGACCAAATCATGACAAACGTTAGTGCGAAAATGATTTGGGAAAAAGCGTTAGCTTTTGAAGATTAAATAATGATCCGTCAGCTGACGGATTAGTGCGAAAATGATTTAGGGAAAAGTGTTAGTTCGCCGTGCTGGAAAGACTGGGTTATAACAAAAATTAATTCGGCAGCAACGATGGATAATTATGAATGATTGATTTGTCATTTGAAAGTTGTCTAAAGAAATTTGCTTATCACAACGTTGAAATGAATCGATTGGTTGAAAACTTATCGCTTTTCTTTCAGCTTATTGAATTTTAAATTATTTATCTCTAGTAACTGTATATTCCACCAAACCAATCAACGCTCTTTTCGATTCAGAATCTGGAATATCATTTAGGAGTGAGAGTGCTTCTGTCTTCAATTCAATCATTCGATTATGAGCATATTCAATTCCTCCAGCTTCAATCACTAATTGAATGGCACGTTGAACATACTTTTTTTCTTCATTGTGGTTCTTCACAATATTCAATAATTCTTTTTTCACCGAAATATCACTGTGCTGCATTGCATAAATCAGCGGTAAGGTCATTTTTCGTTCACGAATGTCATTTCCTGTTGGTTTGCCAATATTACCTGGAGTTCCATAGTCGAAAATATCATCTTTTACTTGAAAAGCAAGTCCAACTAATTCTCCGAAATTTCGCATGCGATCAGCCATGTCTTCCCGATCTACGGAAGCAGCAGCAGATTCACAAACAGTTGCGATGAGACTCGCTGTTTTTTGACGAATGACATCAAAATAGACTTCTTCGGTAATATCCAGTTTGCGCGCTTTTTCAATTTGCAGCAATTCTCCTTCACTCATTTCGCGAACTGCTCGTGCAACAATTTGCAATGCGCGTATATTATCATTTTCCAATGAATGGAGCAAAACGCGTGAAAGCATATAATCGCCAACTAAAACAGCAATTTTATTCTTCCAAAGCGCATTTACAGAAAAGAATCCACGACGTTCATTGGCATCGTCTACCACATCATCATGAACAAGAGTTGCGGTATGCAATAATTCAACTAATGAAGCGCTTTGATACGTTTTTTCATTCACTTCGCCCAGCATTTTTGCTGTTAGAAATAAAAACATCGGACGCATTTGCTTTCCTTTTCTTCGAATAATATAATGGGTAATTTTGTCCAGTAAAGGAACTTTTGATTTCATACTCTCATGGAAACGAACCTCGAAAAGTTTCATCTCGGTTTCTATGGGTGCTAAAATCTCCTGAACTGTCATGAATACAAATTTAACTTAATTCAAAATGTGAAATTCAAAACGCGAAAATAGTTTAGAAGAAATTGCGAACTATTTTCTTAGACTGAAGTCTATTGTCTTCTAAACAGTTTTCAAAACTCGTTTATCAATCATTTTATTTTTATTCGCTAATTGACCACAAGCCGCATCAATGTCTTTTCCACGACTGCGTCGTACATTTACGATGAGGTTGCATTTTTCTTCTAAAAAACGCGCGAAATCATCTACTTTCTGACGATCAGCTTGTTGGTATTCTCCATCATCAATCGGATTGTATTCGATGATATTGATTTTGCACGGAACAACTTTCGCGAAATCTGCTAATTCTCTAGCATCTTCCAAACCGTCGTTGAAATCTTTGAAAATGATGTATTCGAAAGTAACGCGAGATCCTGTTTTCTCATGGAAATACAACAAAGCCTCAGAAAGTTCATCCAAGTTGTTGGTGTCATTGATGTCCATGATTTTTGAACGCTTCACATCATTTGCTGCATGAAGAGAAAGTGCTAAATTGAATTTGACATCGTCATCCCCCAATTTTCGAATCATTTTAGCGATTCCAGCGGTAGAAACTGTGATTCGTTTGGGAGACATTCCAAGTCCGTTTTCATCCGTCAAAATATCGACGCTTCGAACCACATTTTTGTAATTCAGCAAGGGTTCTCCCATTCCCATGTAAACAATATTGGACAGATTGGTGTTGTATTTGCCAGTTGCTAAGTTTTTCAGATAAACGACTTGATCTACAATTTCTCCAGCACTCAAGTTCCGCATCATTTTTAAGCGGCCAGTTGCACAAAAGGCACATGACAAGCTACAACCAACCTGAGAAGAAATACAAGCTGTCATCCGATTCGTTGTAGGAATTAAAACTCCTTCAACTACTTGACTTTGGCCTTCAATTCCAAAAGCACATTTGATGGTTTTATCGACGGAAATTTGTTGATCTTCGATGGTAATTCCATCAAAGTAAAAATTTTCCTGCAATTTTTCCTGCAGGCTTTTTCCAATGTTTGCCATGGCATTGAAGTCGTGGACATTTTTCTTCCAAATCCACTCATAAACCTGTTTTGCACGAAATGCAGGTTCTCCAAAACCAACAATAGCTGCTTTTAGTTCTTCCAGATTTAAATTTCGAATATTGATCAATTTGGATGCCATGCTTTCTTCAATGGGGGTACAACACTTGCGCTATAGCTTTAGCGTCGGCGCAAAGATACGCTACTTTTCTCGTACAATCTTGGAAAAACCAAGAACTTACAATTTTTTATAATCCTCGTAAAGCGTATTGAGGAAATAAGAACAATTCAAGCGTTCTCGTGCGAAGTCTTTTTTTGAATAGGTATTGTCTCCAACAATTTTTTGCTCCATGTAATACGTGAAGTTTCCTTTATTCGTTCCCCAGCCATATCCCCGAATAATGGAATGGAAAGCAAATTGAGGAACTTTTGGATTCATCAAATCTTTGCTATAAGGATAACGTGCTGGTTTTCCTTTCATTTGATAAATCAAAGTAGCAGCGATATCTGCTTGCGAACCAATGACATTCATTCGTTTGCCACGATACGTTTTTTTGATTGGTTCACCATAAAATAAAAGAGGTACGTGGTAAAATTTTCCACTTCCTGGATCAACCATTCCTGGAGCAGCATGGCCATGATCTGCTACGAAGACGAAGAGCGTGTTTTTATACCACGAATATTTCTTACAATTGTTGATGAATTCTCCCAGGCAATTATCTGCATAAACCAATGAGTTCATGAAATCGGCTTCTTCACCAGTAAAGTGTTTTCCTTTTCCTTTTGGCTGATCATAAGGAGCATGTGTACTTCCTGTGAAGGCACATTGTAAAAATGGTTTCTTGTTGCTGTTAATTTCTTGAATCAAGAATTTGTATAAATCCCGATCGTAAAAGTTGAGTTTTCCTCGAGGTAAATCAGAAGGGAAGTCAGTTTCATCTTTGACTACATCAAAACCGTGATCCATGAAGTAACCGCCAATATTTCCGTATTTCAAATCACCACTAAAAATATATGAGCTGTGGTATCCCCAAGCTTCCATGTCTTCATTGAGACAATGCAATTTTCGGTGTTTCTCTGGTTGCATAGAAATAGAAACTTCTGGCAAGGTGTAATGCCCACTGAAAATACTTGAGTTTCCTATCTCAGAAGTGGTGCTTGTTGCGTAAATATTTGAAAAAAGAACTCCACTTTTTGTTAATCTATCAAAATTAGGGGTCGCGCCTTTATTTTTACTTAAACTTCCTATTGCTTCTGCGGACCATCCTTCCAAAATAATAAACACCACATTTGGGCGGCTATCCTCCAAAAAGTAATTATCGTGTTCCTTGGGATAACTGTACCATTTTTCAACAGTTTTTCGTGCCAATACTTTATCAACTTTTGGAATAAAAGCATCTATTTCCGAGCGATTATACAACAAATAGCTTTTTCCGAAAAAGTAAAGTGAGTTAATCGAAATATCATTCACCACTGCTTTGTTGGAATAACTGGCAGCATTGATATTTAATGGAATTGGTTGAAACCCTCCACGAAGTGACATGAAGAATAGAAAGCCTGCAAGAATGTAAGTTACTGGTAAACCGCTCCATTCAAACCAATGGCGAATATTGACCTTTTCGATGGGGGTTTTCTTGAAGAATTTCCTCGAAATGAAAATATAAATTACCAATTGGATTAAAGCGTACAATATATACCAGAAGATCATTGAATAATTCGCCGTTCTAGCTACTTCATCTGGGTGAGATAAGTGCATGAAGACACGAGATGTTAACTTGTGATTCCATTCACCATAAGCTACCGTTTCACCTGCCTGAACTAAAACGAGAAATAAAACAAGTGTGATTAATGAAATTCTAAAAAGTCGCCGCCACCAAATCCAATTGCTGTAATACTGAAGTAATCGGAATAAGAATGGAATTGCGGATAATGCTGCTGCTGCTGCCAAATCTAATCTGAATGAATAGATAAATGCTAATAACCATTCGCCTAAACCTACATCTTTTAACTTCCCATAATGGTGTATTGAAAACAAGATCCGATGAATGTCGAAACAAACAATCCAGAAAAGAAGAAGTTTAAGTACATCACGAAAAGGACGAAGCATGCAATTCTAAAATTGGTTCAAATTTAGAGCTTATTTCTAATTTGAGTTCATTTGAGTTGTTTTATTATTGTGAATTAATGGAGAATAATTCCAGTTTTTTTTCAGAATTTTAAAGGAACTTTGAAAAATGAAAATTCTAGTTGTAGAAGACGAACCCGAAATGCTGGAGTCAATTGAACGAGCTTTAAAACAAGAAAATGCGCTTGTTGAATCTGCTACGAACCTAAATGATGCCCTCGATAAGGCTTTAATCTACGAGTATGATTGTATTTTACTAGACATTAATTTGCCAGATGGTAGCGGATTGGAGTTACTTCAAGAATTGAAAAATCAAGGGAAATCAGACGGTGTTTTAATTCTTTCGGCCCGAAATTCGTTAGATGATAAATTGGAAGGATTGAATTTGGGGGCGGATGATTATTTAACCAAACCCTTTCATTTTTCGGAATTAATTGCTCGAATACGTTCCATTGTACGCCGGAAAAAGTTTGATGGAAACGCATTATTCGAAATCGGAAATCTTCAGGTTGATATTACAAACCAAGCTCTTTCGATGAATGGAGAACCAATTGTACTTAATCGAAAAGAATTTGCGATTTTCATGTATTTGGTATCAAACAAAGGAAGATTGGTGTCAAAAACAGCATTGGCAGAACATGTTTGGGGAGATAACATTGATGAATCCGATAATTTTGAATTTATTTATTCTCAAATAAAGAATTTGCGCAAGAAAATGAACGAGATGGACACTGGACTAGAAATCCAGTCTATTTATGGAGTCGGTTATAAATTGATAGAATCGTGAAGTTAATTCAACGCACAATAATCTATATGGCTGTTGCCTTATTGGTTGCGTTGACTGCATGGGCCTTCATTTTTTACGTAAATATGATTGATGAGGTTCATGACAGTATTGATGATGGATTGGACAATTCTAAATTGTTGATTATTCATCAGGCAAATTTAGATTCTACCGTTTTGGCAAAACAGAGTTTCGATGAAGGAAATTATGCAATCCGAAAAATAGAAGGACATCATGCTTTGAATCATTACGATGTGTACAAAGATACCTTGATGTACATGGAGAATGAAGACGATTTGGAACCCGTGCGTTTATTAACAACGGTTTTTGAAGCTTCTGAAAATGAATTCTATCAACTGAAGGTCATTTCATCCATGGTGGAAGAAGACGATTTGATCGAAGATTTATTCTACTCCTTATTATGGCTTTATCTGATTCTAATTGTCACTATTTTAGCCATAAACACAGTGGTTTTGAGAAGCATGTGGAAACCCTTTTTTAAGTTTTTGAATCATTTGAGTGAGTTTAAATTGGGTAAAAACGAACAAGTTCAGTTACTGAAATCCAATGTAGCTGAATTTAAGCTGTTGAATAAAGTGATTGCTGATGTTTTGGAAAGTAATATTCGTTCCTTTCACAATCAAAAACAACTGATTGAAAATGCCTCTCACGAACTTCAAACCCCACTTGCAATTGCTTTGAATAAATTACAATTGTTAGCAGAAAATCCAGAATTATCTGAAGAAGTAGTGAATGAAGTTTTTCAAACAATTGAAACCTTACAACGACTAACAAGACTGAATAAATCACTCTTACTTCTCTCGAAAATTGAAAACAAGCAATTTTTAAACGAAGAAACAATCGATTTTAATGATTTGATTAAAAGTCTATTGTTGGATTTTAAAGAGTTAATTGAATTCAAAGAACTGGAGGTCATTTTTAAAAAGGAAGATGATTTGAAAGTAAAAATGAATCCTGAGTTAGCTCGGATATTGATCACTAACTTGATTAAAAATGCAATTCGACACAATTTCAACAAGGGAAAAATCGAACTTTTGATTACAAATTCTTCCTTTCAAATTTCCAATTCTGGTTCCGATAAAGAATTGGACTCGACCAAAGTCTTTCAGCGTTTTCAGAAAGAGTCGACCGACCAATCTTCTACAGGTTTAGGTTTAGCAATCGCAAAATCTATTGTTGATATTTCTGGATATCGAATTGAGTATGCTTATTCTAATTCAATGCATCAATTTACAGTGAAGTTTGATTAGAAAGTTTAAAAGACTTAAGATCCAGATGTTCTAAAGTCTAATTCATTTTTATTCCAGTTTCTTTCCCAATTTGCCTCATAAATTTGTAGTATAAATTAAAAAACACAAGTTATGAAAAGTTTAAAATGCATCGTATTGGCTTTTTTGCCACTGTCATTTATCTCATGTGCTAGCACAATTGCTCAGCAAGAAATCCCATCAGTTGTTATCAACGCAGTGATGACAAAATATCCGAATGCAAAAGATTTGGAATGGGAAGTGAAAAACGGAATCTATGAAGCTGAATTTGATTTAGATAAGAATGATTATGAAGTTTGGGTGAATACGCAAGGAACGATTTTGAAAGTAGAGGAAGAAATCAGGAATGATCAAATTCCTGCGGTTATTTTGGCAAAAGTGAAAGCTGAGTTTAAAGACTACAAATTGGACGATTCAAAACGAATTGAGATTGGCAAAAGTATCTATTATGAAATTGAAATCGACGGTGCTTTGGGAGATCAAAAAGTGGTTTATTCTGAAAAGGGTGAGAAACAAGATCCATTTGTATTGACAAAAATAGGGAAGTAGTTGAAAAGATGGAGTCAAGATAATTATCAATTCTCAAGGATGGGATATCTCTTGATAATTGTCTTGACTATTTATCTTAAAGAATTAAATATTCATGATGAAGCTGCCAATAATATCTCTTCTTTTCCTATTGTTTTTCGACCATTCTTTTGCACAATTAACCCCTCCAGGTTTGGGAAGTAATTCGAAAATGAATGGGTGGTTCGCCATTGGTTTAGATCAAAAATTGGATTCTGTTGGAAAATTTAGCTCCATCACTTATTTTGGACTTGCAGGAGAAAGTACTGTTGATAATACCAATGTTTTTGAACATTTGGGGATTTTTGTTATCAATGAAGAAGTGAAATTTAAATTCAAACCAACTTGGAGCGTTTCTTTGGCTGCAAGCTATCGTCATCAAAATGAATTCAATAAAATACCACCATATTTAGCTACTGAAGATCGATTCAAACACGAGTTTAGAATCTATTCGAGAATTACCAAAACATGGAAGAAAAAGTGGATTCCTTCTATCGCTTTCAGACAAGAATATCGTAAATTCTATAATCCTCAATTTCGAGCGTGGAAAGTCTCATCAGCTTTTAGATCTCGGTTGAAATTTCAAAGTGAATTTGACCTAATTCCTTCCAAAAGGCTTACTGCGCTTATAGGGTGTGAGTTTTTGTTTTCAACCGAATTTCAAGAAGATACCCAGTCATGGAGGCATTTTGAATATGGTGAAACGCGATTTTCTGCGCTTGTTTCTTACCACTCAAAAAATAAAAAAATTACTTATAGTTTAGGATACATGAACGATCTGTTACATGTTTCAGCAGGAGAAAAATCCGTTCATTACATTTCTACGAGTATTATTTTTAAAAACCTCTTTTGAATTGAGAATGTAAATGGAAAAAGTGTCAGTTCCATCTGTCAGCTTGTCTGTAAATTCGCAATGGCAAGGTAGTTGACTAAATTGAATCAAAAAAAAGACAATCATGGCAGAAGAAGTAGTTCAAAACGAAGAGTTTAACCAAGATGCGAATACGCAAAATCAAGGTAATCAAGAAGAAGTGGTGAACGAAGAGGTTGAAAACGCTGACAATTCGGCAGGAAATGCTGGTGCAACTTCAACTGAAGATCAAATTGCAGCTTTGAATGACAAATATTTGCGTTTGTATTCGGAGTTTGATAATTACAGAAAACGTACAAACAAAGAGAAAATAGAATTGATTTCAACGGCAAGTGCTGGTGTATTGAAAGATATGTTGTCTGTAATGGATGATTTTGAGCGTGCAATTGCAAACAACGAAAATTCAGAGGATATTTCAGGAGTAAAGGATGGATTCAAATTGATTCATCACAAACTTCGCAACTTGTTGGAAGGGAAAGGACTGAAACAAATGGAAGCAAAGCATCAAGCTTTTGATTCTGATTTGCATGAAGCTATTGCTAATGTTCCAGCTCCTTCTGAAGACTTGAAAGGGAAAATCGTTGATGACGTTGAAAAAGGATATTACCTGAATGATAAAGTAATTCGTTTTGCAAAAGTTGTTGTAGGACAGTAAAAAGAGTGGAGATTTAAGAAAGAAGATTTTTAGAATCTTCAATCTTCAATTAATTGAAAATGGATAAAAGAGATTATTACGAAGTTCTTGGTATTTCAAAAGGTGCGTCGGAGGCTGAGATTAAGAAAGCTTACCGCAAAATGGCATTGAAATATCACCCAGATAAAAATCCAGGTGATTCCGAGGCGGAGGATAAATTTAAAGAAGCTGCAGAAGCATATGAAATCCTTTCAGATGCCAATAAAAAAGCACGATATGATCAATATGGTCATGCCGGTTTAGGTGGAAACGCTGGCGGATTCGGTGGCGGAATGAACATGGATGACATCTTTAACCAATTTGGAGATGTTTTCGGAGGTGCTTTTGGCGGAGGCGGAAGTTTTGGTGGTTCACGAGGTGGAGGACAACGTGTTGTGCGTGGAACGAACTTGCGTGTTAAGATGAAATTGACTTTGGAAGAGGTAGCTGAAGGCGTCACGAAAAAAATCAAAGTCAATAAACTGGTAAATGCAGATGGTGTAACCTACAAGACTTGTGCTACATGTAACGGATCTGGTCGAATTACCCGAGTTGCTCAAACGTTTTTAGGAGCAATGCAAACGCAATCTACCTGTAATGTGTGTCAGGGAGCTGGAAAAATGATTGATCAGAAACCAGCTGATGCAGATAACCAAGGATTGAAAAGACAAGAAGAAGTTATTGAAATCGATATTCCGGCGGGAGTTGAAGAAGGAATGCAATTGAGTGTTACGGGAAAAGGGAATGCTGGCCCATTCAATGGAATTCCGGGGGATTTAATCGTTGTAATTGAAGAACAAGCTCACGAAGAATTACGAAGAGATGGCGAACATTTACATTACGAAGCATTCGTAAACTTTGTGGATGCCGTTTTAGGTGAATCTATTGAAATTCCAACAGTTTCAGGTAAAGCGAAAATAAAAGTGGAGCCTGGAACTCAAAGCGGAAAAATGTTGCGCTTGAAAGGAAAAGGGTTACCTATTCTTCAAGGTTACGGACATGGAGATTTGTTTGTTCATATCAATGTTTGGACGCCAAAGAAAGTAAGTAAAGAAGAAAAAGAAATGCTTGAAAAATTAAAGAAAAGCGAAAACTTTAAGCCAAGTCCTGGACAAAACGAGAAAGGATTTTTTCAACGCATGAAAGATATGTTTCAATAAGTAAATTGAAATTCAGGGGAGCCGCTCAATTTATGAGCGGCTTTTTTTAATTAATTGATAATTAATGTTTTAATCTTAAATCTGTTCACATCTTTATGAACAAGCTAATTCTAAAATTCCAAAAGAAATAAATTCTGGAATTTTGAAAAACAGCTCCAAAATTAAACTTTAGCCGATGTGAGCCCCTTTTTTACTTGGGAATAAAATCAATTCTCTTCTAGAAGAAATTTGAACACATTTGGAATGAATCGAACATATAAAAATTCTTTTCACTAGATTTATCGAATGAGAAGATTTACCAGTCCACTCGAGCCTTCTATTGGCATCAGACACTATATTTTAGCACTTGTAGTTATTGTGTTTGGGCTTTACGTACTTAGTTCTGTTTTCATGAGTCTGATTATTGTCAGTCAAACACCAAGTTTACATGCTGTAAAAAGTACATCAGAAGGAATTAGTGACCTTTTTTCAAAAAACGGGTATCTGTCATTGAATATGATTCCTTTTTTTGTTGGTCTTTTTTCCATTGCATTTGCAGCAAAGGTTATTTTCAAAAGACCTTTCAAGACCTTTCTAACAGCTCGGTCTCGATTTGATATTCGACGATTTTTTTTCTCTTTTGGTTTGTGGTCTATCTTAATGATCGTTTCTTTTTTCATCACTTTTATTGATTTCAATCACGATTTGATATGGAATTTTAAACCTGAAAAATTCTATATATTACTAATTTTAGCAATCATTTTGGTTCCTATTCAAACTGGATTTGAGGAAGTGTTTTTTAGAGGGTTTTTAATACAACTTTTTGGAAAGGCTACTCAAAAAGGGATTTATTTAATTTTGATTACGGGACTTCTTTTTGGAGCGATGCATTCAATGAATCCTGAGATTGATAAGTTGGGTCCATTTGCAATGGGGTATTATATTATTTCTGGTTTTTTCGCATCTTTAATAACTGTTATGGATGATGGGCTAGAGCTTTCTTGGGGATTTCATTTGGCAAATAATCTTTTTGGGATAATTATTGTCACCAACGAGTGGCAGGTAATTCAAACTGATGCTTTATTTATGGATGTTTCGTCTCCTGTTCTTGGTTGGGATATGGTTGTAACCCTATTCTTGTTTTATCCGTTAATGATTTTAGTTTTTTCCTTGGTGTTTCGTTGGAAAAATTGGAAAAAGACACTTTTTTAAATAGTATGAATCAATCAGTTAAATGTTAGAAATTCAAGAGCTTACAAAACGCTATCAGCGAAAAGCAGCAATAGATCAAATCTCATTTAGTCTAAAAAAAGGCGAGATATTTGGATTACTTGGACCAAATGGTGCAGGAAAAACAACGTTGATTCGAATCATTAATAAAATTATTGATCAAGATTCAGGTACGATTAGATTCAACGGTGATTTACTTCAGCAAAAACATTTGGCTAATATTGGATATTTACCTGAAGAAAGAGGTTTATATAAGCAAATGACTGTTGAAGCACATGCTCATTTCTTGGGTGCTTTGCGGGGAATGAGTAAAAGTGATATCAATATTTCATTGGATTATTGGCTGAAAAAATTCGATTGTATAGATTGGAGAAAGAAGCGTATTCAAGAGCTATCAAAAGGAATGGCACAAAAAGTACAGTTTATTTTCTCGATTTTACATGAGCCAGATTTACTCATTTTAGATGAACCATTTTCAGGATTTGATCCAGTAAATGTGGAGTTGATAAAAAAAGAGCTTCAGGAAATGAAGTTGAAAGGAAAGACCATTTTGATTTCGACACACAACATGAAAAGTGTGGAAGAAATTTGTGACCGAGTAGTTCTAATTCACCAATCAAAAAAAGTATTAGAAGGAAGAGTCTCGGAAATCCAAGAAATGCAAAAAAATGGCGAATATGCGGTTAAGTTCCGAGGAAATATGATTGCTTTTGTAAACGCACTTTGGACTGGATTCGAGTTGATTGATAAAGAAATTTTAGGGGATGATCGATTCATTGCTCGGGTGAAAATGAGAGGAGAAAACTCGTTTGAAGATTTATTAAAAACCTTAATCGGACAAGTGAAGATAGAAGCTGCTTGGGAAGTTTTACCAAGTATGAATGAAGTATTTATTTCAACTGTAACAACTGAAAGTAATGAGAAATAGTTGGATAATTGCTCTACGAGAATTGAAGGAACGAATGAGTAGTCGCTCGTTTGTTTTGATGGCGATCTTAGGTCCATTGGTTGTTCTTACGTTTACCTATTTGGTTTTTCAGTTTGGAGGAAATGAACAGCAAAAATGGCATGTTCTGGTTGTTGATCCAGCAAATGTAATGGAACAAAAAATACGTGCTCAAGAAGACCCGAATATTGAATATTCTTTCGCAACTAATTATGTTGAAATAGAACAGTTTGCTCAAGATAAACGATTTGCTCCTTTTGATGCAATGGTGGAGATAAATGAAAAAATTCTTTCTAATAAAGCGTGTTTTTTATTTTATCGCGAAAAGCCATCCTTCAATATGTCAATCAATGTGAGGTATCAAGTGGAAAGACGTTTGGAAGAAGTATTAGCGAAAGAATTTACTAAATTATCTGTAAGTGATTTCCGGAAAATAAAACAACCACTTAATTTAGCTTTTCGTAATGTTTACGATCCTAAAGATGAGACTGGAGATTTGTCAGGATGGGTTGGTTTATTTTTTGGGACTGTTATCTTCATCTTCATTTTCTTATTCGGAATGACCATTCTGAGATCCGTATCTCGTGAGAAAACCAATCGAGTGGTTGAGATTTTATTGGCAACAGTGAAGCCTCGTTCATTAATGCTGGGGAAAATACTCGGAATCGGATTGAGTGCATTTATCCAAGTATTCTTGTGGATTCTCATCATTGGTTTTGGATTGTATTTTATGAGAGAAACTGTTTTTGTAGATATTTATGATGCTTCAAATCAAATTGAAGGTCAAATGAGTGATTACAATCAGTTTGTAGAACTGGTTTTTGACCGCGTAAATTTTGGAGTGATGTTGTTCTATTTTGGACTGTTTTTCACGTTTGGTTATTTGTTCTATGGTGCTTTTTTTGCTGCACTTGGAGCAACTTCCGGTTCAGAATCAGACGGACAACAATTTTTAATTCCATTGATTCTTATCTTGTGTTTCGCATTGTATGCAGGATACTTTGCATTGGAAAATCCAGATAGTAATTGGACCACTTTCTTGCTTTATTTTCCCTTCACGGCACCTGTTGTTGCGATGGTGAAACTTTCCATAGGTTTTGTAGAAGGAAATAGTTATCAGTTATTTGTCTCGATGATTATGTTGCTTTTAAGTGCGGTTGGAGTTATTGCTATTGCCGCTCGTTTATTCAAAAACGGACTTCTGCAATTTGGACACACCTTGCGCTTTAGAGACTTAATCCGTTGGTTGAAAACAAAATAAGATGCGGGCAGCTGTTATAGATTTAGGAACAAATACATTCAATTTGCTTGTAGCAGATGTGCATGCTGACGATTTTGATATCGTTCATAATTCCAAAGAAGGTGTTGCATTAGGAATGGGCGGAATCAATGAAGGAACCATTTCTGATGAAGCGATGCAACGAGCATTTCACGCATTTGAGAAGTTTAAGAAAATCTGCGATGATTTAACTGTTTCAAAAATTATTGGAGTAGGAACTTCGGCTGTAAGAGATGCGGATAACAATTCGTATTTTATTCGAGAAATCAAAAAACGGTTCGATATTGATATTGAAATCGTTGATGGATTGGAAGAAGCTATGCTGATTTATCAAGGCGTTAGTTGGTCTTATCAATTCGAGCAGACTTCTTTGATTATGGATATTGGAGGTGGAAGCACGGAATTTATTCGAGTCGAAAATGAGAAAGACCTGCAATTTTTCAGCGCGAATATTGGTGTTTCGAGAGCCATTCAACTTTTTGAATTGGGAGATCCATTAACAGCGCTAAATCAACAAGAATTACTTGAGTGGTTTGAGTTGAATTCAAAAGAAATGAATCACTTTGCACCCTGTGAGGTATTAGTCGGAGCTTCTGGTAGTTTTGAAACCTTTTACGAAATGGTACATGAAGAAGAATTTCCAAAAGGGTTGGCAAATATTCGTCTTTCAAGAGAAGATTTAATTGGAACCTTAAATTGGATTATTGAATCAACGTTTGAAGAAAGAGAAAATCACCCATTCATTATTCCAATCCGACGAAAAATGGCACCAATTGCAGCTTTGAAAACCAAATGGGTTGTCGAAAAGTTTGATATAAAAGAAATCGTTATTTCACCGTGCTCATTGAAAGAAGGGGTTTTAAGAAGATTCTTCTGAGGAAAGGGAGACGATGCTTCGCGTCCGTATCTTTGAATTTACATTTCGATAATTATCTGAATGGCATTCGTGTTTTGGCATTAAATACCTATTTTCGTTGACCAATCAAAAAACATGGCAAAGATTTTAATCATTGATGATGAACGCGCTATTCGTAGAGCTCTACGCGAAATTTTAGAATTTGAAGATTTCCAAGTAGAAGAAGCTGAAAATGGAGTAGAAGGAGTTGAAAAAGCAAAAAACACGCTTTACGACATTATTTTCTGTGATATCAAAATGCCTCAAATGGATGGAATGGAAGTTCTTGAGACATTAATTAGTCAAAAGAATGAGGCTCCAATTATCATGATTTCTGGCCATGGAAATATTGAAACAGCAGTTGAAGCAATCAAAAAAGGAGCTTTCGATTTCATTGAAAAACCACTTGATTTAAACCGTATTTTGGTAACCATTCGCAATGCGAAAGACCGCGTTGTATTGGTGGAAGAAACGAAACAGTTGAAAACAACTGTGCGAAAATTCAAAGGCTCATCCATTATTGGTGAAACCGATGGAATTATCAAAATCAAGGAGATGATTGAAAAAGTCGCTCCATCGGATGCTAGAGTATTGATTACTGGAGCAAATGGTTCTGGAAAAGAATTGGTTGCTCGTTCTCTTCACGATTTATCGAATAGAAGAAAAATGCCCTTTATTGAAGTGAATTGTGCGGCAATACCAACGGAGTTGATTGAAAGTGAATTATTCGGACATGAAAGAGGCGCTTTTACTTCTGCGGTGAAGGATAAAAAAGGAAAGTTCGAATTGGCTTCTGGGGGAACACTTTTCTTGGATGAAATTGGAGATATGAGCGCTTCTGCTCAAGCAAAAGTATTGAGAGCCTTACAGGAAAATGTGATACAACGAGTTGGAAGTGAGCGGGACATTAAAATTGATGCACGCGTAGTTGCAGCTACCAATAAAGATTTGAGAAAAGAAATCGAAGAAGGAAGGTTCAGAGAAGATTTGTATCACCGGTTGGCTGTAATTTTAATCCATGTTCCGTCATTGAATGAGCGTAGAGATGATATCCCCATGTTAGCGGATCATTTTTTGACCTTGGTTTGCAGCGATCACGGAGTTTCTAAAAAAGAATTTTCTGACGATGCATTGATTGAGTTACAGCAAATTGATTGGTCGGGAAATATTCGAGAATTGCGAAATATTGTAGAACGATTAGTCATTCTTTGTGGCTCAAAAATCACAGGTGAGGATGTGAAAATGTTTGCAAATCCGAAAAAATAAGGTGTTATTTCGCTGGTTTACTCGTTGCCTTCATTAAAGCATAAGTAAATTCGCAACCCCTTCGTTTTTTTAGCGCATTCAATAATTTTTGTATGACATCTTCTTCAGATTCGTTGGTGTAAACAGCGCTGTACTTTGAATTTAAACGTTCGGAACATTTTTTTAGCTCTATTCCCAATTCATCAATAGCATGCATATCTGCCACTCCTGATTTGGGGTCTTTCACAAAAACTGCATTCATAGCTGCTTGAACATTTGTACCTTCTTTTTCAGAAGTAATCATTGCCTGTCGCATTTCTTTCGAAATTTTGGATGTATGAGGGCTTGCACATTCACACATATCTTGAGCCAAAGCATCATAATCGGCATCATTTGCTTCGATATTGGAGCAAGATGAGTTGATAATCAAACAACTGAGTAAACCAAAAACGAGTATCTTTCGCATGTTTTTTCTTTAAAACTAGTCAAAATTTGGAATTTTTGGAATTTCAATTCCTCCCCATTCAAGGACATCAAATCCTTCTCGATTGAGTGGTTTAAGAATCTGACTTTTAATTAACGGAATCTGTGATGTATTCAAATCAAAGGTTGTCCAAATTAGATAAACGCGATTCACATGTGCTGGTTTTGGGTGAATATCCAATGTAGCGAATTGATTACATGATTCATTGATAAGGAATTGTGCTAAAACTAATTTATGTTTAGCGAGTTGTGGTCCCCAAAATGTAATAAAATCTGTTTTCTCTTTATCGTTGAAACCTAATTCCGTCAAGTGTTTGTCTAAAGTTTCTATCAGGTTTTCTTTATACAGAAGTAAACAACCAATATTCCTGTCAAAAAAATTGAATTGTTGTTCTGATTCCCAAAATAAATAAGGATATGTTTTTTCGTCAATAGTTATTGAACCATCGGGATGTGCAACTCCCTTCCACTCATTGGAATATTGGGGATAACTAAATGTCAGGTTTCCTGCAGGCTTCAAATCGATAGAAAGTGCTAAATCTGTTTCGGGATAAAGATAAATGACTGGTTTTTTGACTGTACGTTTTTCGCTCATTATCTTAAATCGCAAAGAAATAATTGTTATTTCTCCTTTTTTTATGGAGATAGAATCTGTTTCAATTTCTTGAAAGTTGCTGTCGTAGAAAAATTGAAATATTGCTTTTTGAGACTTTCGAATAATTACAGCTTCATTTTTTTCGTTGAGCGGAATCGTTTCATCACTTCCGTTGATTCCAACACGTAATTTGCGAGATAGACTATAATCTGTGTCAAATTCGCAGATAATCTTTATCCGAGATCCTGTGTTACTAGGGTTTTTGTCTTTTTCATAATGAACAAAATAATCAGGTATCCATTCTGGTTTCCCCGCAAGAAGAGGCTCACTTAAAAGCAAAAATAAGATTAGAATACGCATAACTTATAAGTTTGATTGAATTTGAATTCCGCCCCATTCTACGAGGTAATTTCCAGTTCGATTCATTGGTTTGAGTGATTTCACTTTTAAATTCAGGGGCTGTTTGAATATTTGATCT
The DNA here is from genome assembly GCF_000194605.1 of Fluviicola taffensis DSM 16823. NCBI lineage: Bacteria > Pseudomonadati > Bacteroidota > Flavobacteriia > Flavobacteriales > Crocinitomicaceae > Fluviicola > Fluviicola taffensis. The sequence goes on along the minus strand of NC_015321.1, from coordinate 238,035 downwards.
GTTTCCTTGAAGATTAAGTAAATTCTATTTTGCTGAAAATTTGGAGAAACCTCCAATGACGCGATTGAATTAATGGCCTCATCTTGAAGCCAAATGAGTTGCACGTATTTCATTTTTTCGATCCTTGGTGCCCAATAAGTAATGAAATCTGTTTTTTCTTTGGCATTGAAACCTAAATTATCCAGCCTTCTGTCAAGATATGTAACAATTTCTTTTCCTGGAGTTTGGTCGGCATTCAACCAATCTAATTTCAGATTTTCGGCAGGAAGAGCTGCATCCCAAAACAGATAAGGATAATTTAATCCGTTTACTTGAATTGTTCCATTTGAAGAACTTGTGCCTTTCCACTCGTTTTCAGTAAAAGGATACGTAAATTGTATGTTCGCATCTGTTTTAATTTTTAGATTAAAGTTTTGTTCCGATTCACTATACAAGTAAATAACTGGTTTTTCAACCATGTGATTTCTAATGATAGTGGGAGGAATATGAGGGGAAAGAGATCTTCCTTGATACATTCCTTGGAAGTTAAGACCAACTTCGTAATAATGTCCTCCAGTTAGTTCGTGATTAAATAAAAGTTCTTCAAAATTGGAATTAATAAAGAATTGAAAGCGATGTGCATTTTTCGAAACGGTAAATTGAAACATCTTTTTTTTAGCGGAAACAGTAAAGCGCTTCGTTTCAAAAACTGTTTTCATTTGAATGATAGCAGGATGTTGGTCGAGCATCAACTGATTGTCGTAATCGTGAACAGTAAAAACTAGTTTAACACTGTCTTTGTGAATAGATTTCGAAATACTGTCTTTGATGATCCAAACTGAAGGAAGTGATTCTTTTGATTTAGAAAATCCGAAAACAGGAATCAATAAATAGGATAGAATAATAAAATGTCGTATCATAACTCAGGTGTTATTAGTTCAAAACCTCCCCATTCTAAGAGGTTGAATCCAGAGCGATCAAAAGAATTCAGATCTGTTGGACGAAGAAAAGGAGTAAGTGTTTCATTCCATTCCGAAAAACCGATGTACAACCGATTGATTGCTTCTGGTCTCGGCTCGCACTGAAGAGTTGCAAACTGATCGCAATCTTCTTGGGTGTAAAATTGAATAAAAACAGATTCGTATTGAGTCATTCTTGGTCCCCAATAGGTAATGAAATCCGTTTTCTCTGTTGAAGTTAAGCCTGCGTTTGACAATTGTTTTTCCAAGAAAGGAATCACTTCTTGTTTCGAAATGTGGTAACCGTTTGAGTGATTCTTTAGACTGAATATCTGTTTGGAATCCCAAAATAAATACGGATATGTTTGATTTTCAATCTCTATTTCACCAGTTGGATAAACAGTTCCTTTCCAAAAGTCTTTATAAGCTGGATAGGTGAATGAAAATTCCGTTTTTGGAGTGACCGCTAGTTTAAAATCGAGTTTAATAGGACTTTGGAAGTAAATGACTGGCTTATCGACTTCAATCACCATGTTTTCAGAATAAAAATTGACTTGCGCGTCATTGGTTGTTTGATTTGAAATATCAATGCTATCAGCAATTACTTCGTTGTAACCAGGGCCAGCCCAAAATTTAAAATTCGTTTTTCCACTTTTGACTTGGATTGTTTGTGTAAAGGTCGAATCCAAAAACAAGGTATCTGTTTTTTCATTGATTGAATAATAGATAATTGTTTGATAACCTTTTGGAGTATTGTAAAAATTATCACTAACGAAATGAAATGTAATGTTTGCTGTTCCATTTTTCAGTGAAGTATTTTTGGCGGTGTTGTAGATTTGAAAATTGGGGTAGGATTTAATCCGTTCTTCTGCAAAAGAATGGGATGAAAATACACCCATTAGAATAAATAGAATAATTTTTATGTTCATGATTGTAAGGGTTTATATTTTGAGATACACTTTCACCTCAAAAAAGTTCAAAGGAACGAAAAATTTGATTTTCGGAAGGAGAAGAATAAATTCAAGAACATTCAGTGATAAATTGCTTATAATTTCACGTAAAATAAACGTTGGAAGATTAAAGTTCTTATTTTTGGCTGGAACAATTTCAACTTATGGACATTAAAGGATTTTTTCAAAAAAACTGGACGTATTTAACGATAATCGCAATAGGACTAGTCGTTCTTGCCGTTTTTTTCAAACCCCAACTTGAAGGATATGGTGTAAAGCAACACGATATTAAGGAATGGAGAGGGATGAGTAACGAAACAGATATGTATCGTGATGAATCTGGAAAAGAGCCTATGTGGTCGAGTTCTGTGTTTGGAGGAATGCCAACAGAACAAATTTCGATGCGTTATCCAGGTAACTGGTTTAAAACAATTTTAGACAATTGCTTCAAGGTTTTTCCTGGCCCATACGGTTTGATTTTCTTGCATTTTCTGTCTTTCTTATTGTTTGCAAGACTTTTGAAGTTGAATCCTTGGGTTGGATTATTAGGAGCAATTGCTTTTAGCTTTGCCAGTTATGAGTTGATTGTCATACAAGCAGGACATGCGACAAAATCAGCAGCAGCAGCATTTTTACCAGCAATTCTCGGGGCATTTATTTATGCTTTTCGAACGAATCGAATATGGGGAATTGTCCTTTCCGGAATTTTCATGTCCTTTGAATTGGCTATGAATCACGTTCAGGTAACGTATTACTTCTTTTTCGTTTTATTGTTCATTGGAATCTATTTCTTCATTGAGGCTATTCAGAAAAAGGAACTGAAAAAATTTGGTATTACTTCTCTTGGAATTATTGGAATTTTCATTCTTTCTTTTGTAATCAATAGCGGAAATCTTCTTTTGACAAATGATTATGGTAAAAACAGTATTCGTGGAGGTAATGATGTAACGATTTCAGCGAATGGTTTACCTGCTAAGAATCAATCAGCTGGATTAGATCGTGATTATATTACTCAGTGGTCTTATGGAGTAGGAGAGACATTCACTTTACTTTCTCCGTATGTAAAGGGTGGTGCTTCTGAACAATTGGCTAATTCTCCCTTTGCTCAAAAAATCGAGAACAGTGATTTGTCACAAGATGAGATAAATAATGCCTTAAAAGGATATTCCTATTGGGGAACTCAGCCGATTACATCTGGTCCTGTTTATATTGGCGTAATTGTTTGTATGCTTGCCTTTTTAGGGTTGTTCTTTTTGAAGGATAAAATTAAATGGGCGCTTTTCGCTGTTACTATTTTGGCAATTATGTTGTCATGGGGGAAGAATTTCATGGGATTAACCAACTTCTTCATTGATCATATTCCAGCATATAATAAGTTTAGAGCCGTAACAATCATTTTAGTAATTGCAGAATTAACAATTCCTGTAATGGGAGTTTTGTTCCTCAATGAATTAATTAAGCAAAGAGCTGCAATTATCGCCCAGAGGCAAAAATTTTTGATTGTTTTGGGATCATTTGTAGTATTTTTAATTGTCGTAAAAATAGCTGGTTTAGGAGATGGATATTCGAATCCTGCTGAATCGAAACAATACGCTGGATTGACGGAGGTTTATACCAAGCAGGTGATGGAAATGGATCCGCAAATGGCAGCTCAGCAGTATCAGTTAGATTTAACGAACCCACAACAAGTACAACAATTTGTAGCTACACAAGTTGATGGTCAAATGAAATCATATGCAGATGTAAAAACGGCTCGAAAAGTCATTTTTCATTCAAGTATGAATCGTTCTATCTTATTTGCAATTTTTGCTGGAGGTTTATTCGTTGTTTTCCTTTTCTCCAAGAATGAAAAAACAGCAAATAGCATTTTAATAGCTGGATTAGTTATATTGACATTTGCGGATGTTGTTCCTGTAGCTTATAATTACTTAGGTGCTGTAGATAACATTTCAGGAAATGGTTATAAGTATTGGGAGGAATCTGAATTAACGACATATCCTGTATATTCGACCAAAGGTGACGAAGAAATCATGGCTTCAGAAATCCGTCAAAATCCTTCATTGGCTTCTGTCGTTTCTAATGGAGAAGCGAAAGGAAAACAAAAAGCGGAAGAACTGGGGTATGATGGAGCGGCGAGAGCTAATGTGATCAATTCATATCGTTTCCATGCGTTGAAAATGGCTACAAATTACCGCGTTCTTGATTTTTCTGGTGCTTTTTCGGATAGTAGAGCTTCGTATTTCCATAAATCATTGGGTGGATACCATGGTGCAAAATTGAGAAATATCAATAACCTTATTGAATTTCAAATTTCAAAAACAAACAATCGTGTACTCGATATGTTGAATGTGAAGTATTTCTTGCAAACATCTCAATCTGGATTAGATACTGCCATTTATAATCCAACTGCTTTAGGGAATGCTTGGTTGGTGAAAGACGTAAAAGTATTGACAACTGCCAATGATGAGATTAGAGCACTTGGAAACAAGTTCAAAATTGAGAATAAAGGAGCAGGAATTCTTTTAGTCAATCAATCAGCAGTGAAACAAGCAGAGGTTTATGGTGGAGAAAGTTTACAATACTTGGTTCCAGGAAGAAAAGATACAATTCCTGTTCAATTGGCTAGCGGACTTCCAGAAGGACAAGAAGCGATGTTTGTAATGGATGTGAGAGGAAACACAAACCTTGTTCCATTGATGACCTTAGAAGTTGATACAGCGAAATCATTTACATCGCTTGTACAGTTGAAAGTTGTAAGTTCTTTTAAACCTTCTAGTGAAGCAGTAATGCTAAGTGATTTTGCAAATAAATTGTCTAAAAAGAAGTTCTCGGCAGAAGGTACCATTAAATTAACGAGTTCTGTTCCGAATAAATTGACTTATCAGGCAACTGTAAAAGGCAATCAATTGGCAGTTTTCTCTGAAATTTATTATCCAATTGGATGGAAAGCTTTTGTGAATGGAAAAGAGACTGATATTTTAAAAGTAGATTATTTATTGAGAGGTTTGGAATTGAAAGATGGGGATAATAAGATTGAATTTGTATATGACTTACCAAAATACGGTACTTATACCATCTATGCTCGTATGGGTTCCATTCTATTAATTGGATTGTTCGGATTTTCAATTTATTATTCTTGGAAAAGAAGAAAGAAAATAGAAGTTGCTAAGAAATAGAAGGATATAAAAAAGGAGGATTATTCAAAATCCTCCTTTTTTATGCGGTCACCTAAATTCATATCATGCATGGCTTTTTTTCCGATTAGTTCAGGTAAGTATTTCGGATGAAGGCTAAATCCAGGGCGTACGGATCGAATATGCTCTGAAGTAACTACTTCACCTTGTTTAATATCTTTTGAGATGTATAACGAACGGCTGTGTGCTCGGCTTACCAATTGCTTTTCACTCAATTCAAAAGTAATAATACCCATCGCTTTTTCTGCATCCCTAATAGATTTCACCATTTCTGTAAATTCTGTTTCATTCATCGAAAAACTTGCATCTGGTCCGCCGATTGACCGGTCTAGAATAAAATGTTTCTCAATGACTTTTGCACCCAAACAAATTGACACCAATGCAACCGTTGAACCCATTGTATGATCGGATAAACCTGAAAGCACATTAAACTCCTTTGCTAAATAAGGGATCATGTTCATATTTGCTTCTTCAATTGGTGCTGGGTAACTAGAAGTGCATTTTAATAAGATAATCTGTTCATTTCCTGCTTTTTTGCAAGCTTCAACCGCTAGTTTAACATCTTCATAAGTAGCAATTCCTGTTGAAATGATAATTGGTTTTCCTTTGGATGCCGTATATTCGATCAATGGAATATCCGTAATTTCAAACGATGCAATTTTATAAGCAGGAACTTCTAATACTTCTAAAAAATCAACTGCAGTAGGATCAAAAGGAGAAGAAAAACAGATCAATCCTTCTTCTTTTGCCACATCAAATAATCGCTGATGCCACTCCCAAGGAGTAAATGCTTCTTGGTACAAATCATAGAGATATCTCCCTTCCCAGATAGTACCTTGAATCAAAAAATCTTCCTTTTTGCTATTTAATGTAATGGTATCAGCGGTATAAGTTTGAAATTTAATAGCATTTGCTCCTGCACGTTTCGCTGCCCGAATTGTTTCAATAGCAGTTTCTAAACTACCGTTATGATTAGCAGATAGTTCAGCAATGATAAAGCAAGGGTTTTCAGGACCTAATTCAAAATTTCCAATCTTCATAATGCTATTTTTTTTATAAATTCTTCTGTAATTTCATCCAAAGTATTCACTGTATATTGCCCATCAAACTCTGGTTCTGCTTTCATTGAATGGAATTCACCAGTTAGTACACGAATTGTTTTTGTGCCCATTTTATTGAGCGATACAAAATCTTTTTTAGGATTATCACCAATGTAAACCAACTCACTAGGAGTTTTATTCCCTTCCCAAGCAAGAATTTTCTCAAAACAAAAAGCAGATGGCTTGGAATATTGAATTCCGTATTGATAGGTTGGAATTGTTTTTACAAAGTGCTTTTTTAATTCAAGTGCATGGATTTTATTTCTTTGAACGTGCGTGTTTCCATCTGTTACTAGGTATTTTCTGTAGTTTGAAAACCGACTAAGAAAACGTTCTGCTTCTGGGTAAAGTGTCAGTTTTGGCTGATGTGACCTATAAATAGATAGACATTTTTTTCGATTGAAAGCAGTGTTGAGTTGATGCTCTTTTAACACAGCATCGAATACATTTCCTCTGCCATTTGTTTTCAATTCCTGAAACATAATCTCATAAGATATCTTTGGATCTAAGTCAAATGTTTGTTTTAAATAAGAACAAACAGCCCGAAATCCGCTGTAAACAAATTCGATTTCTGGATAAAGTGTGTCGTCTAAGTCTGTTACAATAATCATAAATACAGATCTGCAGGATATCGAACTTGTGTAACTGTTTTTTTGTCTGGAATAAATGGATATTTGTCAAGAGAAATGGATGAGCTTTCTAGGTAAGCCCAATAAAAACTATCTAATCCAGCTTTAATGGATAAGGTAGATGCTCCTCCGAATCTGGGATTGCATTCTATCACATGAATTTCTCCTTTGGAATCAATAATAGCTTGTAAAATAACATGTCCTGAAAGCTTCATAGAATTAATAATAGCAAGAAATGCTTTTTCTAAATCGTTATCCTGAACTGTTGTTGTAATTTGCGACTCACCATTTACGATCAATTCGCGTCTTCGCATAACAATTCCTTTTACTTTTCCACTTAAATCGATGTAGGCATCGACACTTAACTCAGTGCCTTGCATAAATGGTTGATAGATGGGGAATTCCAATTGCTTCGAATGATCCAGTGATTCTTGTTTATTCAGATTTATGCCAATTGAGTCTGAACCAGCTCCGTAGCGTTCTTTGACAACAAATTGAGTTGTATTCAATGAATCTATTTTTTCAAATGTTGGGATAATTCGAGATTGAATCGTTCCATTTTCATCATAGAAAGCTAATTTATCAATACATTTTCGAATAGCATCTTTCTCAGAAACCATTATGTGAATACCAGCCTCTTTGAATATTGATTTGTTTTCTGAGAAAAAGGTAAGTTCTCCGTCGCGGGAAGGAATGATTAAACGAATTTTTCGCGCTTTACACTCTTTAATGAATTCTTGAATATCAATTTGATTGATTAATGGAATTTTCCAAAAATCATCCGCGAAGTATTTTGCCAAACAAGTGTCAGAAGCATCTGCGGCAATAACTTGAATCGAAGGATGAATTTTATTTGCAGCTTTTTTTACTGCTTGAATCAGCCCGATCTTACGTGAAGCACTCGTAACCAAAATGTGCTCGTAGACTAATTCTTCAACTACCATTTTTTGTTGTTCAAAAGCAATGATTTCAGGAATAGTATCTTCTAAAGTACGCTCTGGAGACCAGTTGATATAATTTTTTAATAAGGTAATATCTGCTTCTGAGGCTTCAATCAGTTCGTCTGGTTTACGCACGTATTCTGCTTCCATTTGAGGGAAATGAGATTGAAGAATTTGAACTAAATCTCCCACTTGGCGAGCTCTTCCAGTACCTAAATTCACAATTCCTGTTTTATCAGAAAGAGCCAGTTTTAACAATCCTTTTGCTGTATCCTGTGCGTAGATGTAATCGAAAAACCCTTCTGGATTGTAAACGGTAATTTTTTGATTGTTCAGTAGATCTCGTACCCATCTTGAAATGATGTCTCGTGAGTTTTTACCATATCCACGGTAAATTCTTGCTGAAATATTGGTGAATTTATCAGATTTGAAAATAGCCAAAAAGTCCAGTTCTATTTCATGAGCCAATTTCGCCAATCCGGTTAGATTTCGCGGATTGATACTTGTTGATTCATTGAGTTTTACTGCTTTGTCTTGTGGAGTATTGAACTGATAATGAGCTTTGTCGTAGATTAAGTAACTAGATGCGTTCACGACTCTTTTCAATCCCGGAACATTTCGCATAAGTGTCATTAAATGATGGCTCAGTAAAATATTGTGATGGAAGTTTTCTTCCCAGTGTTCATAGGTTTCAGCTGAACGCTCAAATGTTGCTGCTAGATGAATGAAGTATTCTGGATTGAAATGATCCAATTCCTGTTGTGTAATGAAATTCAAATCTCCCTGACGGTAAGTGATTGTAGAAGGAAAATCAACAGGAATAGGTTTCAAATCACCTACCATGATAATTGCATCTTGTTGCTGAAGTAATTGTACCATTTCAGTACCAATGACACCAGCTCCACCACTTATAAAAACCCGTTTACCACTAAAATTCATAATCTTTGTTTAATATTCCATGTATTAACGAATCTACAAAGATACCATTAATACATACGTGAGACCTCATTCTGCCTTCAAGTATAAACCCACACGATTCCAAAATCCGAATATGTTTCTCTCGAATATCATATGTTTCTGTAAAGATTCGATTAAAACCAAGTTCTTTGAAAGTAATTTCTTTCATCAACTCAATGAAATGTTTGAAATCACGCTCGTAAATTTCAGGATCTCTAGTATGAACAGGATTCACAAGAAAAGATAATTCAACACGTTTGTCTTGCCAATGAATATTTGTCAAGCCGCCATAACCAATACATTCACCCAAGTGGAGAAAGCTAAAAAGCATAATGGAAGGTTGTTCTTTTTCGAAACTTGATTTTACAACTGATTGATAATAATTTGATTGGTCTTCATTACTGATCAATTTGGTTTGTCTTAATACATCAAGCTGTGCATTTCTCCAATCCTTGATTAAATAAATATCGCTTTCTCTCATCGGAGTTACCTGAAAGCCATTAAGCGAATAAGAAGTGTTATTCAAATAATTTGAGTAACTCATGGCTTGGTGAAATAAGCGGTTAATTGTCTTCCAGAACCTAAATTTGCAAATGCCTCGTATAGTTCGATTGTTTTTTGAATTGAGATGGAGCAATGTAGATTATCCAGCCACATGCGAGCCTGGTGACAATTCTTTCCTTTTTTTCCATCCTCAATGTAATTGCTATCGGGGTTGGCTAAAAAGTAATCTATTGGAAAATCGGATAGACATTTGTGGAATTTGAATTGATGATCTTCGCAAAGGGCTATTAATGATTCTTTCGAGAAATAATTTAAATGATCTGGTGTTTTTACCCAAAATTTCTTGGATATTTTCTGATCTGCCAAAAGGTTCTCTTGTAAAGCCGAAAAATCATTAGGAACTAAAATAATTAATAAACCACCAGTAGAAACTAATTTACGGAGTTGTTTCAAGACCAAAACAGGGTCAATGACATGTTCCAACACATTCAAAATTAAAATCACGTCGTATTGTTCTCCCTTTTCAATCAGTTCCTCAATGCGCATGTAAATATCTCCTTGTAGAACAAAAGATTCCATTGCAGGATTTTGTTTCTGTACACCGTCAAAGGAATAATCAATTCCGGTAACTTCCCAGCCTTGTTTGAAAAAGTAATTCATGGAAAAACCTTCACCGCAACCAACGTCTAGTAGTTTCCGTTTTGATTTTCTATCTGTTTTAAAAAAATCAGCGATAACTTCTGATTTTAAGTGGTTGGAATTGTCAAAAAACTGCAATTCATCTTTCGAATAAATAGCTTCATAAGCACCTTGGCTGGTTTGGAAATAAGTTTCAGCATAGTATTTTTCCAGTTCTTTCGGAGTTGGTTTTTCTGCAATTTCTAGGTAGCCATATTTGTTTTTGACAACTAAATCGGTTTTAGAAGTATTCATTTGCTAAGCTTTGAGTAGTTTATATTTCAATTCAGCTAATTTCCAGTCCGTTTCATTATCAATATCCTGAACAAAAAGCTCATCCAAAATAATGTAGCCTGTATTGTCTGTAAAAATTCCTTTTTGTTGAATTATAGGATCTATTTTCATCCAGTAAAATTGACCTGAATCGTAATAGGATTTTTCCAAGTCCTGTGATCTTGTAAAGCGATGTTCAGGATTTATGTATTCTAACTTTTCTTCTGAAACTTTTAATGCTCTTTGAATAGGAGTAGAATAGGAAACAATTGGATAAACCGAATAATAATGGTCTTCAATCAATGTATGGTACGCGACAGTCAAATCTTTTATCTGAAGCAATGGTGTACAAGGATAAATGCAACAAGTCTCTTCAAAAAATCGATTTAATTTTCGATATTCCAATATGACCTCTTCGATAACTTCAAAAGTTCCAGCAAAATCATTGCTATTTTCAAGGCTCCTCATAAAAGGAACGGATGCACCGTAATCTTTTGCAATGGAAGCTATTTCTTGGTCATCAGTCGATACCATAACTTCATCAAATAATCCAGACTCCAATGCATTTTCAATGGCATATGCAATCATTGGTCTTCCTAAAAAAGATTTGATATTTTTCCGAGGAATTCGTTTACTTCCTCCGCGAGCTGGTATTATTGCTAATCTTGCCACAATCCAATGAATTGATTTTTAATTCGTGTAAAATTCTTTGATACTTGAAATAACGGTTTTAATTTCATCCTCTTTTAAGCTTGGAAACATGGGGATACTAATACATCTGGAATAATAATTTTCAGCATGTGGTAAATCACCCTCTTTCCAACCTTGTTTTTTGTAATAAGGCATTAAATGAACGGGAATGTAATGAATTTGAGCATAAATTCCCTTTTTTCGTAAGAAATCATACAATCCTTTTCGATCTGTCACTTCCAAGATAAAAAGGTGGTATGCGTGTCCTTCAATCAATCCAGAGGAATGAATGATTCCTGGTGTTGAGTTCAAAGAATTGGTATATTTCTGAGCAATACTTCGACGTTTGGATAAATTTTGTTCAGCGCGCTTCAATTGAGAAATTCCAAGTGCTGCTTGAAAATCGGTAATTCGGTAATTATAACCCAATTCTTGCATTTCCATGTACCAAAGCGGAAATTCACCAGTTGAAACACTATTTCCAATGGCAAATTCAACAGAGTTTTCAAAGATATTTGCATTTCGAGTAATTCCGTGAGTGCGTAGTGTTAATAATCGCTGGTATAGGTTTTCATCATTGGTTGTAATCATTCCGCCTTCACCAGTTGCAATGTGTTTTACAGGGTGAAACGAGAATACGGATAATTCTGCAAAAAGACCATTTCCTGCAGTTTGTTGCTGATTGTTCTGATCTGTAAAAAATCCTCCTGGAGAATGACAAGCATCTTCGATAATCCAAAGTTGTTGTTCATCAGCGAATTTTCGAAAGGAATCTAATTGGGGAACTCGTCCTGCAAAATCAACGGGAATGATTCCCCTTATTTTTTTATCGGGGTTGTTTTTGATGACTGATTTAACCGATTCGAGATCCATTAAATAAGTTTCAGGATCGATATCTGCAAATAAAACTTGTCCTCCGCAGTATTTTACACAATTAATAGAAGCTGCAAAGGTAATGGGGGTACAAATGACATATTCATCCTCCTGAATTCCTAAAGCCATTACAGCTAGATGAAGAGCTGCTGTACCATTACTTACAGCAATAGCATATTTTGAACCAACATAAGTTGCAAATGCGATTTCGAATGCCGCTATTTGTGGTCCTTGGGTTAAAAAATCGGATTGTAAGGTTTCAATAACCGCTTGAATGTCATCTTGAGTTATTTCCTGTCTTCCATATGGAATGATTTTACTCATAGTTCAAATGTCGGATCAACGTGTTCTTTAATCAAATTTCTAAGGCTATCGATTGTTTCCCATTGGGAATTTTTATCGGAAGTATAAGAAAAACCTTCTTCAACTTTGGTGGCATCAAATTGCTGTATAAAATCCGTTATTTTCCAATTAGGTGTTTGCGGAATTATGGCATAGTATTTTCCCAAATCGTAAGTGAAAAATGAATCGGAAGAAGTAATCATTTCTTCGTGAATTTTTTCTCCAGGTCTTATTCCAACTACAGGTTTTTCACAATCAGGCCCGATTGCTTCTGCGACATCTAAAATGCGATAAGATGGAATTTTAGGAACGAAAATTTCTCCTCCCCAAGCTGTTTGAAGTGCATGCATGACCATATCTACTCCACCTTGCAGGGATATATTGAAACGTGTCATACTTTCAACCGTTATTGGTAAAGTATTGTCTGCTTTTTTTCTTTTCAGAAAGAATGGAATCACGGAACCATTTGAACCCATGACGTTTCCATAACGCACTACCGAAAATTTGACATCTTTTTTACCACGGATATTATTAGCTGCCACAAATAATTTATCAGAAGTCAATTTGGTAGCACCGTATAAATTGATAGGTGCGCATGCTTTGTCTGTAGATAGTGCAACCACATGAGAAACGTTGGTTTTTAATGCTGCTTTAATAACATTTTCTGCGCCACCAACATTCGTTTTCACACATTCATCTGGATTGTATTCAGCAATATGTACATGTTTCATTGCTGCAGCGTGAATTACGTAGTCAATGTCTGAAAAAGCCCTTTCAAGTCTTTCCATATCACGTACATCACCAATGAAGTAGCGAATTTGAGGGAAAATTCTAGCTGGAAAATCTTGTTCCATTTCGAATTGTTTTTGCTCATCCCTCGAAAAGATTACTAAACGCTTGATTTTTGGGTATTGGGTTAAGATATGCTTAGTAAGTGCTTTACCTAGTGAGCCAGTTCCTCCAGTAATAAGGATTGATTTGTTTTCCACTTGTATTGTTTTGAAATTTAAAAATACCAAAAGAAATGAAGAGTCAAGCTATCAAATTCTTACCAAATCAGTTATTCATCTATTTAAACTCTTGATACCTGCTTTAGATATTCAAAAAAGAGAGCGTCTACTTGGAATAATTGTTTCGTAATTTTATTGATGAAGCCATCTTCATTTTAAAGTCCATTGGATTTACTTACTGAAATTAAAATCACCTCGCTTAATTCGCCACCACATTTTAGAAACTAAAGACTTGTAAGATCTTGGAAATCTTTTGGAATAGGTTTCCAACCAATTTTCATCAATCACTTTTTTATAAGCAACTGGTGCGCAAATTAACGTGTCATCATGAAAGGTGATAAAATTAGTTGGTAGTTCTTGCATCAAATAGCGCATAACTGAATCAATAGTTGGGTAATTTTCGCCATGATCATGCGGATTTGGACCTAGGAAATACCTCAAATCATCAATTAAAATAACAGAATCTTTTACCTTGCTTGCTTGTTCCAATTCGTCCATAATTGGACATTCATTGTATTTACCACCTGTATTTCTTCCACACCAATGCCCGTCTAACCAAAAAACAGCACTGCCTTTTATAGATGGAATAATTTGAGGTAAAACGGTTTTGCTGTCTCCTAAATTGAAATGAAGATTTTTGATATGTTTAAACTTATTGGAAGTTTCGTTGAATATTTCCTCACTAATTTCAATGGTATGAACTTCTTTGAAAATAGTAGCAGCCCAAGAGCTCGTTCCGCCTAAATATGTTCCTGTTTCAATGAAGTTGTTTATGTTAAATTCCTTTGCCAATTTTTCTACCAAAGGTCTGTTAATACCAAAATTGATTACTCCCATTATATTTTTTTAAATTGGTCTAAAAATGATTCACTTGAATAATTGATTATTTCAATATTTTGGTTGATAGCAAATTTAGCAATTATATCAAATGAATAGAAGAAATGGTGAAAAATCAGGAAGATTTCGGAGGACGTAAATGTTCTGTTTTGACTTTTGTCTTTATAAAAAGGTTTGTAAGTAATTTCATCGTCATAAAAATGAGTTGATTTGAGACAAACGATGTTTTTTGCATCAACGATGATGTCCTGATGCTGATTCAAATCTATTCCTGCAATTTTTATTTTTTTGTATTTCATCTGAATGGCAAGCATAAGCGCCGGGATCGCCACGGTTGTTGGTCGTGGCATACCTAGTCCTAATTTGAAAAAGAAGTAGTTAAACCAATTATCACCGTTGAAATTCACATTGTTATAACCACTAATTGTAATTTTTTCATTAAAAAATTGTAGTTCCTGAATGATTTTTTGTGCTTTTTTGAGACTTTTATACGGTACAAAAAAGGTCAACTCCCAAGTTGTTTTTTCATATAAATTTCTGTAAAAATCTTTGAAAACGGAATCGCCTTCTGGTAGATTTACAAAAGAAGGGTCACAAATCACATAATAATTGGGTTTTAATTCTTGATATAATTCGGAATTACAAAAGAAATTAGTCACCATTATGTTAGAGGGGAATTCCTCTTTTTTTATTTTCTCTAAAGCGCTATTCAATGAAGGTCCATTTGCTAGTAATGCGATGGTATCACCATTATTTGGAGGGAATTTTTTGAACCATTTTGATAAAAACAAAATCTTGAAAAATGATAACACAAATTGTGAAAACGAACTAATAAAATTGCGGATTGCCAATGCTGCTTTTATCATACTTCTTATGACTGAGTAATATAATTTCCAATGAAACGGTAAGAATCGTTTACCATTTGCGTTAATTCTTTCGAATAAATAACTGCTCTTTCTGCTTTCTGTTGAATCAAATCTGTTGTAATATTCTGACAGAATTTTTGAATTTCAACATGCATTTCATGACTATCTGGAATAAACCAAGCGGCATCTTTAAACATGACCCAATTATCAGCTTCCTGATTACCGCAAAAAACAATCGATTTACCCATAGAAATGGCACTTACAGCTTTTGATGGAACAGCATAATGAGTAAACGAAGGAAGAAGTGTCACCATGTGAATATCGATATAAACCAATTGTTCTCTTGGAACGGATTTTACTAAAATTACTCCTGGTTTATTTTGAGCATACTCAATTAATGCTGGAGATTTACTGCCGTATAAGGCTAGTATTAATTGTTGGGATTCAGGTAAAACCGAATCAATCATGTATTTAATGAAATCAGGATTGTGAGCATCGTTTACATTTCCGCAATAACCAATAGTTGTTTTTGATTCATCGTACCAATCTGGAATACTTTTCGGAGGGTCTCCATCAAATGAACCACAGGGTAATAAGGTAACCGCAATCTCTTTTTTATAGCAAGTTTCGGTGATATATTTGGCTTGACTTGGTCCCAATGCGATAATGAAATCAGGATTATCTGAATATGTTTTTTTGACAATATGCTTGTAAATTGGACTTTCAGGTTTGATGTTTCCATTTGCCATCAACATTTCTGGAAATAAATCCAAATCCCAAATAGCGCGTTTTTGATCTTTTCTCAATCCGCGAGCTGCCCAAAATGGCAACATGGGTGGGGAAGTGGTAACAATATAAAGATCTGATTTTATTTTTCGCGCTTTCTTGATCAGAATGTATCCATCATAAAGCATCTTGAATAAACGCATAAATCCAACATTCTGGTCAAATTTATTTTTAATCTTTATCAGATTTCCAAGAGGTTCACGTTTTCGTCCGCCGTGTTCCGTTATCATATCAATGAACACAATATTGCATTCAATTTCAGGATAATTCTGTTGAAGAAATTCGACTAAATCACAAACGGATTCCCCATTAATATTCAAAGAAGGAGGATAATTCCGTGTAATAAAAGTCACTGATTTTTTCATAAACTAAACGCTTTTTGCAACGCGTCCTTTCATCGAATTATGAATTTGTGATACGATATCATTCAAATCGTATTTATAACTCCAATCGGGATAATGATCTTTGAATTTTTGAATATCACTGATGTACCAAATGTGGTCGCCAACTCGATTATCGTTCGTATACGAATAATTCATTTTCTTACCAGAAACCAATTCAATGGCATCAATTGCTTCAATCATAGAACAATTCGAAAAACGACTTCCTCCAGCATTATAAACTTCACCTTTTCGTGGATTTTGGTAGAAATGCCAAAACATATTTACCAAATCGTAGCTGTGAATGTTGTCTCGCACCTGTTTCCCTTTGTATCCGAAAATGGTATAATGATCACCGCTTAAATTGCATTTCACTAAGTAAGAAAGGAAACCATGCAACTTAGCTCCTGAGTGATTTGGACCAGTTAAACAACCACCTCTAAAAACAGCAGTGTTCATGTTGAAATATCTTCCGTACTCTTGAACCAAAACGTCAGCCGCCACTTTTGACGCTCCGAAAATCGAATGTGTTGTATGATCGAGTGACATTTGTTCGTCGATTCCTCGTTCAAAATAAGGATGAGAAGCATCAATTTCCCAACGTTTTTCCAATTCTACTAAAGGCAAGATATTCGGATTATCCCCGTAAACTTTGTTTGTAGAGGTGAAGATGAATACAGATTCTGGGCAATGATTTCTGCATAACTCCAGCATGTTCAACGTTCCAGTAGCATTTACTCCGAAATCCGTTAAAGGCTCTTTTGCCGCCCAGTCATGTGAAGGTTGAGCCGCAGCATGAATGATTAATTTGATATCTTTTCCGTATTCGCTGAAGATTTTTTCCAAACCAGCATGGTCGCGAATATCTATGTTGTAGTGTTTGTAATTGGAATAGTTATTTTTCAATTCTTCCACGTTCCAATTAGTAGAAGCTTCATTTCCAAAGAAATAAGATCGCATATCGTTGTCAATACCGATAATTAAATCAAATTTGTCAGCGCAAAAGATAACTGATTCACTTCCAATCAATCCTCCAGACCCTGTGATTAGTGCAATATTCATGATACTTTATTCCTTATTTGAAGTTATTTTAAGAGTATTCAAAAATAACCATTTTTATTCACATTGTGAAACGGGAAAACAAAGTGACTGTTGATAAAAAAGAGAAAATAATCCTTAATTTCGCACCAATGGGTTTGGTACAAAAAGATGCTTTCAGAACAATGATTATTTCCTATTTGGGAATTGTTTTGGGTTATCTGAATAAAGTATTCCTTTTTCTTTTATTGTTTAATCCAACTCAAATTGGATTAATTACTTTGATAATTTCAATTGGAACCCTATTTGCTCAATTGGCAAATTTTGGAGCAATTTTTACGGTTTGGAAATTCTTTCCCTTTTTTAAAAATCCAGAAAAGAAACATTTTGGTTTTCTTCCCTTTATTTTGTTGGTTGTTTCATGTGGAATTTTAGTTTTCACGATACTTTATGTGGTTTTTCGCAATCAAATTCAACATGAATATTCTGAAAATTCCCCCTTGTTCAATAACTATTATTACTGGACATTACCCATTGGGATTTCGTATGTAATTTTCCTAGTATTAGAAGCTTATCTGAGAAGTTTGTATAAGAATATTGTTGCGGTTTTTGCATATGAAATAGGATTGAGGGTCATGACATCTCTCTTGCTTATCTTGGTAATTCCGGGATGGGTTTCTTTTGATTCTTTTGTGATTCTACATAGCCTTTTGTACCTGATTCCAACGATTATTGTTTTGGTTTATCTGTATAGATTGAAGGAATTAAATTTGGCTTTTTCTGCGATTCAGATATCCAAACGATTTAAGAAAATTATCTTTCAATTTTCCTCCTTTTATTATTTGAACACACTTGGTGCAGTTTTGGTAAATTCATTGGATGTAATGATGATTGCCCAGTTAATTGGATTGGAAGGAGTGGCACTTTATTCCACAGTCATTTTATTAAGTAGTGTTATTCAAGTTCCTTATCGATCGATCATTCGGGTAAGTTCACCCTTGGTTTCTGATTATTGGAAACACCGTGAATTTGATAAAATGAAGGTTTTGTATCAGAAAGTAAGTTCTGTTTCGTTGGTGATAGGTTTAGCGATGTTTATATTAGCTTGGGTCAATATTGATTTCTTGTTTTCCTTTTTTAAAACGAAGTTTCCTGATTATCAGGATGGAATTTGGGTATTCCTTTTCATCATGATTGGAAAACTAGTCGATATGTATTTCGGGCTAAACGGCGCTATTTTCACCACTTCCAAGAAGTATAAATTTGAATTGATTTTTACTGTTGTTCTAATTGGTATTGTATATTCCTTGAATTTGGTAATGATTCCGAAATGGGGAATTGCAGGGGCTGCAATTTCAACTTCCATTGCTTTGTTGGTCTTTAATTTCGGTAGACTGATTTTTATTTGGGTAAGCTACAAAATTCATCCTTTCACCAAAAATCAGTTTATCATCATTGGCTTGGGAGTTGTAACATTAGTTGCAGGACATTTTACCCAAGGGCTTATAAACAACAAGTGGATTCAATGTTTGTTTGAATCCACCCTTGTAATTATCCTGTTTTTCGTTCCAATAATTGTCTTTTCACTTGAGAAGGAAACAATCAATTATATGAAGAAAGCACTGACGTTTATTCGTTCTAAAATCGGTTAAGCAATTTCTTGTTTCACCTTTTCGATTGCTTCTTTTAATCCGTTTGCATTTTTTCCTCCAGCTGTAGCGAAGAAAGCTTGTCCGCCTCCACCTCCTTGTATCAAAGAAGCCACTGATTTTACTAGGTTCCCTGCATTCCATCCTTTAGAAGAAACTAATGATTCATCCACTAGAACACTGATGGCACATTTGTCTTCTTCTTTGGAGCCGATGACAGCAAACAGATTTGGAACTTCACCTTTCAATTGGAATAAAATATCTTTTACCGAACCTGCATTCAAATCAATCAATGCATCGAGGTAAGAAAAATCTCCTTTGGAAATAATTTTTGTCTTCAAATCGGCTTTCACCAATTTCGCATGTTCTTTCTTGAAGTTCTCCACCTGCTTCTGAAGCTGGTTGTTTTTTGAAATCAAATCCTCTACGGCTTTTGAAACATCTTTCGGGTTCTTCAATAACTCATTTACTGATTTCAATTTCGATTCCTGATCAGCGTAATAACCCTCAACAGCGACATTGGTAATCGCTTCTATACGACGAATACCTGCAGCAACAGCAGATTCAGATTGAATTTTAAACAAGCCGATCTGACCAGTATTTTGAACATGTGTTCCTCCACAAAGCTCTATCGAATCTCCGAACTTAATCACACGAACAGTATCTCCATATTTTTCGCCAAATAATGCCATTGCACCCATTTCTTGAGCTGCATCAATTGGAACATTGCGACTTTCTTCTAATGATAAATTCTGACGAATTCCATCAATAACAATTGCTTCTATTTTTGCCATTTCTTCATCTGTCACTTTTGAGAAGTGTGAGAAATCGAAGCGCAAATAATTCGGATTCACCAAAGATCCTTTTTGCTCAACATGCGCTCCCAAAACAGTTCTAAGGGCATGATGTAATAAATGTGTTGCAGAGTGATTACTTGCAGATAAACGACGCGATTCTTCATTTACTCTTGCAGTGAATTGTCCATCAATTTTTTCTGGCAATTCATCTACTAAGTGAACAATCAATCCGTTTTCTTTTTTCGTATCAAAAATTGTCAATGATTCGTTGGCATTTGAAATTGTCCCAGTATCTCCAACCTGTCCACCACCTTCTGCATAGAAAGGAGTTAAGTTGAATACCAGTTGATAAAAAGAACGTTGTTTCTGTTTCACTTTACGGTATTTTACAATTTCTACCGTTGTAGTTAAATGATCATATCCAACAAACTCTTCTTCCGAATCTTTTTTCAAAACTACCCAATCATCAGTTTCAATACTCGTAGCAGCACGCGAACGTGCTTTTTGTTTTTGAAGTTCCGTATCAAAACCGTCTTCATCTACCAATAATTTGTTTTCTCGTGCAATCAAAGAAGTTAAATCGATTGGAAAACCGAAAGTATCGTACAATTCAAAAACTGCTGGACCTTGCAAAATAGTTTCTCTTGTTTTTCGTGCCTGAGCAATCAAATTGTCCATTCTTTTCAAGCCTTGTTCTAAAGTTCTAAAAAAAGAAAGTTCCTCTTCACGAATTACTTTTTCTACTAATTCACCTTGTTTGATTAATTCTGAGAATGGATCACCCATTACTTTTCCAAGAACAACAGACAAGCCAGAAAGGAAAGGTTCTTTTAATCCTAAAGTTTGGTAACCGTAACGAACTGCGCGTCTCAAAATACGACGAATCACATAACCAGCTCCTGTGTTGGAAGGTAATTGTCCGTCAGCAATAGAGAATGCAATAGCACGTACGTGATCTGCAATGACACGTAATGCGATATCCGTCGTTTCGTTTTCTCCGTATTTCTTTCCAGAAACCTGTTCCATGTGTTGAATCAAGGTTTGGAATAAATCGATATCGTAATTAGAAGTTTTGTCTTGAAGGGTCATTGCCAAACGTTCCAAGCCCATTCCTGTATCTACGTGAGTTGCAGGTAAAGGCTCTAAACTTCCGTCGGCTTTGCGATTGAACTGCATGAAAACGTTGTTCCAAATTTCAATCACTTGCGGGTGATCTTCATTCACATATTTTTTTCCGTCTTCTTTTGCTCTTTCGGTAGCAGGACGATTATCTACGTGGATTTCGGTACATGGTCCGCATGGTCCAGTATCGCCCATTTCCCAGAAATTATCCTTTTTGGAAGCCATGATAATACGGTCTTCAGCGATGAATCTTTTCCAGATATCATACGATTCCTGATCTTTTGGAACACCGTCTTTTTCGTCACCTTCAAAAACAGTAACATACAAGCGGTCTTTCGGAATTTTGTACACTTCTGTCAATAATTCCCAAGCCCAGGTAATCGCTTCTTCCTTGAAGTAATCTCCGAAAGACCAGTTTCCAAGCATTTCGAACATCGTATGATGGTACGTGTCGACACCAACTTCTTCTAAGTCGTTGTGTTTTCCAGAAACGCGTAAACATTTTTGAGAATTGGCGACACGACGGTTTTTTGGAACCGCATTACCCAAGAAAAAATCCTTGAATTGGTTCATTCCGGCGTTTGTAAACATCAATGTTGGGTCATTTTTGACAACCATTGGTGCTGAAGGAACAATTTGATGTCCTTTCGACGCAAAAAAATCAAAAAACTGCTTGCGAATTTCGTGTACTGTCATTTCTGTTAACTTGAGAACTAGTGTTCAATAATAATAAAGTCCACAAATTTAGTCGAATTAGTCAATTTTTAGACTTACGAAGAGCAACTATTTTCCAACAAACAGGCTTTTTAATCTGCTTTTGAAGTAATTGGTTTGATCAATTTCATAAAGAAGAGCATAGAAGCTAATGGAAGTAAAATTATAAATAGCGGATCTGTGAGCCAATAGAAAAGTAAGGTGTGTTTGGTGTACAGATTTCCGCAGGAAGAAAATACTTCTGTCCGTAACAAGTTATCGATTATCCAAAGCAATGCATGCGGTAAGAAAATGGTCAGAAAAAAACAGAGGTAAAAAGTAATGTTTAGAATGCGTTTATGAACCTTTTTTGAATAATAGAACAGGATAAGCAGTAAGTACATCAGGAACATGAATACCACAACCTGTGAGCTGACTTTTAGTTCTATATTGTAATTTGTCCCAAAACTGGAAAATCCTAAAATCAGAATATTTATGACGAGTAACAAACCACCAACTGGAATGGTTAATAATAAAGTAATCAACTCGCTGAATGAGCACAAAATAAACAAAAAAGAAAGGGCGATTGCAAGTGCTATCGAAGTTATTAGAGTCATCCAATTGATTGGAGCATGATAAGCAATTTTTACATTTTCATAAAGGCTATCTAGTTGTGCTTTTTGAATAAAAAAAGCGGGTTGATAATCTTCTGGATGAAAAAGCCGTTTTCTTTGATATTCCTCAAAGGAATGAAGTCGTTTTCTTTGCTTAAAAACTTTATCCATTCTCCAGTTTTCAGAGGATACTATATTGTCTAATCGAGTATATTCTGGATACTTGAATATATAATCAAGGATAGTATCGACTTCTAAATAATGTCTGATTTCATGCTTATTTAAGAATCCTTTATAGTTGTGAAGGAGTTTTGAGATGTCTTTTTGAGAAGCATTTTCCAAAAATTGGTTGAATTGTTCATTCATTTCCAATGTTTGAGTTCCATTCGTTGAATAATAATCGGAATAATAATGTTCAGAGAATCGGTATTTATACGAATCAAAAATAGAGTGCGAGGAAACCTTGAAATAGGATTTACTAACGACTTCGGAGCTGTAGTTTTTCAAATCAGATAACTCGTTTGTTGTCAAATCCGCATATTTTAACGGTTTTAAAACCAGAGTGATGTAATTAGGATGACATTCGTCTGCACTAAAAATTTCTTTGGTTTTCAGGAATTGAAATTTTCTATTTTCAACAGTAACGGTAGAGTTTGGATAGTTTTCAGGTAAGTATCTGATTCGCTTACTAAAATTACTTCCAGATTCATAAATGGTATTACTGGAGTTGTTCCATGTTGTATCGTCAGAATTCAATTCAAAAATCTGAACATCTGGAAATTTTAATTGGATGAGAGATTCTATTTCGTAGAGGTCGTTTCCGTCAGGTAAAAAAGCATGAGCAAGATTGATTGTATCGATTTCTTTTACGAGTTCTTCCAATGAAACCAACTCCTTCACTTTTTGCTTGACACCACTGTTGAAAGTAAAGTATGGCCAGCTTAAACTCCAAAAGATAATCACTAACTGGAAAAATAGTTTGGAAAAATAGAATCGTTGAAGCGGATAATAATTTTTGATTGCATTCTTCTTGAAATAGCTCAAGGCCCAGAAAGTAATTCCGATAATGAAGAAGATAACCTGGAAATAGTTTGCAAAGCTGCTCGTGAAGTAATAGTCAATATTCTGATAGTTTATGCGTCCTTGCGTCGTCTCGAAATATCCCCAGAAATAGAAGACAACAGAAAGGAAAATGCTGTAAAGAAGCATATAGCAAATTTTTGTATGCCACAAAAGAGGAAAGCGCTCCAGAAGGAATAAGTCAAATTTCTTGATTCTGTTCATGAGTTCGCTTTTTGAATGAAGAAACGTCTTGTTGATTTGGAAATATCTCTGACGTAGATCAGTTGAATATTATTGTTGATAAGTACTTGAAGTACTTCATTTATACACGATTTTTTATTAAAGTGTGCGATAAAAACTCCACCATTGAAATTTATTTTTTCCAAAGAGAGATGAAGTAATAGTTCTGATAACTGTTCCTTTTCAATCTCTAAATCCATCTCCAAAATAGTTTGAGATTCTTCCTCAGATGATTCACTTTCTCCGTTATGATTCACATAAATCGGTTTTCCGTTTTTTAGGAAAATCAGTTTGTCGGCAATTTTTTCTACTTCGAACAATTGCTGTGAACTCAGGACAATTCCCAGAGGGTTGGAAAGACTTTGACTCATGTTCTTTAAATCTTCCAAAACTAATTGCTGAGCCAAGACATCTAAATTTGCCAAAGGTTCATCGAGTAAGAGTAATTTGGGACGTCTTAAAAAGGTTCGTGCTAGCTCAAAACGCATTTTATATCCCGAAGAAAGTTCACTCCAAGCATGATTTCTAAATTTCCACAATCCGAATCGAATAATGTACATTAAGACTGTCAGTTCATTTTCTTCTTTAAATAATCCGTATTGAGTTGCGGTGAATTTCAGATTGCTTTTCAATGATCCGTACCATTTTGGCGTTCTTTGCGGAATATAAACGAGTTGTGTTCTCAGTTTATAATTAGTTGAATCTTCGAGTTGATAATCAATCGATCCAGAATCAAATGCTAAATCCTTTGCTAAAACACGTAGTAAAGATGTCTTTCCATTTCCGTTCTCACCAACTAATCCCCAAATCTCTCCTGCTTTCAATTCAATGTCAATTGGGCCGATTGAAAATGAACTTCTTGCATATTTCTTTTCGAGATTGCTAGTAGAAATAAGTGTTCCTCCAAAGCCTTTATCAGGGATTTGAATTCTTTCTAATTGAACAATTAATTGGTGTAGCTTATTGAGATATCCTTCTGTTTCAGTTGGATTTTCATCTTGCCAGCTTACAATCTCAATAACTTGAGAATAAAGATTTAGCTGCTGAGTATCTAAAACACAGTCAACCAATTTTCGAAACCCCAAATCAATATCTTGATTTAGCAAGTGATTTCGGCATTGATCAATTTTGATTTGAAATTTATTCATGGTTTATTTTGCCCTAAACATCAATCTAAGAACTACGAAAACGGAAATCACAACTGTTGTTACAAAGAATACATCTGGGAAATTTCCAAATGCTTCTTGCATAATTGGCTTTCCATTTTTATAGATAACCGTTTTGACATTGAAAATTTTCAATAGTGTGGCACAAATCAATAACATACCCAATAACATGATTGAACCGAAACGGTAAATATGCCTTCTAATTTCTGTATTACCGATTGTATTTCCTGTTTCGCCAAGTTTAATATTGTGCTGAAGTCCGCCTTCTTTGAAATTAGTGACGATTGTTTTAAT
Organism: Fluviicola taffensis DSM 16823; assembly: GCF_000194605.1. Classification (NCBI taxonomy): domain Bacteria; kingdom Pseudomonadati; phylum Bacteroidota; class Flavobacteriia; order Flavobacteriales; family Crocinitomicaceae; genus Fluviicola; species Fluviicola taffensis. The sequence goes on along the minus strand of NC_015321.1, from coordinate 213,412 downwards.
ATCCTTTGGAAGAGATTCAACGAGATACAAGTAATCTTCTGCCGAACTGACCAATTTAGATTTGATACTTTTCCAGCCAAATCGTTCTTTGATTTTATCTTTCGCATAAGGCTTCACCATTCCAATTAAGTCCAGCTTCACTTGAAGAGATTCTGCTACCTTTTGGATTGTTACCAAGGTTTTCAAAAGCATGTACAAACTGCTAGGAATCGAAATACCATATTTCATCAATAATTTGAATGTGTCAGTAAACAAGCCAGAAATGTCTACATCATCGTAGGTGTAGAAAGCGTATTTTTGATTTAATTCTCGAATCTCAAATTCCAAGCTTTCCAATTCACGTAAGTTTTCAACTTCTGTTAATTTCAACAATGCCTTGGCAATTTTGTGGGGATTCTTATCGGAAAACCCAATGAGGAAATCGATTAAACCATCAATTTGTTTGGGCTTTAAACTGGCGCACATCCCAAAATCGATTAAAACCAATTGGTTATTGCCGCGAATAAACATATTACCAGCATGTGGATCTGCATGGAAAAAACCATGTTTCAAAATCATTGTCAGGATAATATTTACGCCGTTTTCAGCAATTATTTTAGGGTCATATCCTTTTGTAACCAAGTTGGCTAGATTGTCGGGAGCTTCTCCAACAATATATTCCATGATTAAGAGCTTCGAAGTTGAATACTTGCTGTAAACCTTAGGTACATAAACGCGGTCATCGTCTTTAAACATGTTTGTAAAGCGCATCATGTTTGAAAGTTCATTCATGAAATCCAACTCTTTCAGCATGATTTCACCAAAATCCTCAATGAAAGTGATCAAATTGAAGTTGCTTATTTCAGGATATTGAGCTTGAATTTTTCGCGCGAAAATTTGTAAAAGCTTAATATCTAGTCTTATTTTATTTCGAATATTGGGGCGTTGTACTTTCAATACAACTTTTTCACCAGTAATCAGAGTTGCAGTATAAACTTGCCCAATAGATGCTGAAGCGATGTGTTTCTCGTTAAATTCAGAAAAAACGGTATCAATCGAAGCTCCAATTTCGTTTTCAATGATTTGGATTGCAATATCGTCAGGCATTGGTCGCGCCGAAGATTGCAATTTTTTCAATTCCGTTCTTAAACCTTCGGAGGCGATATCGGGTCTATCAGCAACGATTTGTCCAAATTTGATAAACGTTGGACCTAAATCTTCGATAATCAGGCGAAGTCTTTCAGAGCGTGTTTTTCTATTTTTACCTCTAGGATCAAAAATAAATCTGAGCGGACCAGTAGTGAGCCAGTTAGATATATAATGCCCGAGAATAATTCGGATAATAGATAGTAAACGAAAAAAGTTCTTAAGATTGGAGCTAAAACGAAAAATCCACATACTAGAAGGTTATATCTATCAAATGTAACTTAAAGTTTAGTAATCTAATGAATGATGCATTAAAATGAGAACAAATAGGCAGATTTTAGCATTCATTCACATTTTTTCTATCTTTAACGACTTGAAAACAAATTAACGGCTGTTTTATTACTCACAGCACAAAGAATTAACTAGTATAGCTTATGTCTAATATTTTCAAAAAGAAATCGATTTCATTATTATTAAAAGATGCGGCTGCAAACGAAGGCGGATTAAAGAAAACGCTGGGAGTGTGGTCCTTGATTGCATTAGGAATTGGAGCAATTATCGGGGCTGGATTATTTGTAAGAACTGCTGCTGCTGCTGGTGAAGCTGCGGGGTCAGGAGTAACTTTATCTTTTGCTTTAGCGGCAATTGGTTGTGCTTTTGCAGGTCTGTGTTATGCGGAATTTGCTTCTACTATTCCAATTGCTGGTAGCGCTTATACTTATTCGTATGCAACATTAGGTGAAATTGTAGCATGGATTATTGGTTGGGCACTTTTGATGGAATATGCATTGGGTGCTGCAACAGTTTCGATAGCCTGGAGCGAATATCTCAATAATTTGCTCGGAGGAGCCATACCCTATGAATGGTGTCATTCGCCATTCGAACATGTAAACAAGTTAATCGGAACTGAAAATATTACACTATTAACCAAAGAATTGGCGATGACAGCGAAGAATGGAGTTGTGATTCTTTCAGATGGTGAGTTAGCTAAATTAGCTCCTGAAGTTAAAGGTTTAGTTCAGACTACTTCAGGTTATTTGAATGCTCCTGCATTGGCTATTTTATTCTTAGTGACTTTATTATTAATTAAAGGAACTCAAGAATCTGCATTTATTAATGGAATCATGGTTTTCTTAAAAGTTGCTATTGTATTGGTATTCATATTTTTAGGGTGGCAATTTATTAATCCAGCTAATCATACACCTTATTTAATTCCTGAAGGAGTTGAAAATCATGAAGGTATTTTCCAACATGGTTGGGGAGGTATTGTTGGTGGTGCTGCAATTGTATTCTTTGCATTTATTGGATTTGATGCCGTTTCTACGGCTGCTCAGGAAGCAAAAAACCCGAAACGGGATATGCCGATCGGAATTTTGGGATCCTTAGTGATTTGTACAATTCTCTATATTCTTTTTGCTCACGTACTTACAGGTGTTGCTCCATGGGAAGAGTATGAAAAAGCAGGTAAAGAAGCTTCCGTTGCTTATGCAGTTAATACATATATGCCTGGATACGGTTGGTTGGCAACAAGTATCACAATTGCAATTTTAGCAGGATTCTCTTCTGTAATTTTAGTGATGTTGATGGGACAATCTCGTGTGTTTTATTCGATGTCTAAAGATGGATTGATTCCTAAAGTGTTTTCTGATTTGCACCCGAAATTTAAAACACCCTATAAATCAAATATTATTTTGTTTGTATTGGTAGGGTTATTTGCTGCGTTTGTCCCAGGAAGTGTCGCTGGTGATTTAACATCATTCGGAACCTTATTCGCGTTCGTTATCGTTTGTGCAGGTATTATTGTCATGCGTAAAAAATTCCCAAATTTGGAACGTCCCTTTAAAACACCTTTGGTTCCACTGGTTCCTATTTTAGGAATTTTAGTGTGTACATTTATGATTGTAGCATTAGACTTAACAACACTAACTGTTGCTGGAATTTGGATGTTTGTAGGCTTCTTGATTTATTTTACATACGGTAAACGTAATAGTAAAATCGATCAAGAACAAGAACGAGAAAATAAAATGGATAATCCAGAATAAGAATAAATTAAAGCATTTAAGGTCTCGTCTGCCACATCGTGGACGGGACTTTTTTATTACTACAAATGGAAGAAAACAACACTAAAAAATCACTCGGACTACTTGATGCAACCTTCTTAGTTGCGGGAAGTATGATTGGTTCAGGAATATTTATTGTTTCGGCAGAAATGTCGCGTGATTTAGGAAGTTCTGGCTGGTTGCTTTTTACTTGGTTAATCACGGGAGTTATTACTCTTTTTGGAGCTTTGAGTTACGGTGAATTGGCAGCGATGTTTCCAAAGGCTGGCGGACAATTCGTTTACATTCGGGAAGCTTGGGGGAAATTACCTGCTTTTTTATATGGCTGGACGACTTTTGCAGTGATTCAAACCGGAGTTATTGCGGCTGTGGCAGTTGCTTTTGGAAAGTTTGCAGGAGTTTTCTTTCCTGTTTTAGTAGATCAAACAATTCTAGAATACGGTTCGATTAAGATTAACGGAGCCAATTTTGTTGGAGTTGGGACGATTCTAATTCTAACCTTGTTAAATGTTCGTGGAATCAACTACGGAAAGATTATTCAGGCTGTTTTCACTAGTTCCAAATTGATTGCATTGGCCGTCTTAATTGTTGCTGGAATAGTCGTTGGATTTTCCTCTGGTTTTTTTGACGAGAATTTTCAAAACATGTGGGAAGCTAGTTCCATCAAAAAAGCAGAAGATGGTTCTTGGTTGTCGGCCGTTGATCTCTCAACTGTTGGGTTAATGATTGTACTCTCTACCACGATTATCAATTCGTTGTTTTCTTCGGATGCATGGAATAACGTGACATTTATTGCTGGAGATATTCGCAATCCTGAAAAGAATTTGCCGCGTTCTTTGTTCTTAGGAACATTCATTGTTACCATTTTATACATTTTGGCGAATGTGTCTTATTTGGGATTACTTCCGCTTCATGGATCTCCTTTTGAAGGCGATTTTGTGTACACCAAAGAAGCAGTTCAGTCAACTGGGATTCAATTTGCAAGTTCAGATCGAGTAGGGACTTCAGCTGCATATATGTTATTTGGAAATGTAGCGAATTACCTCATGGCAATCCTAATCATGATTTCCACTTTTGGATGTAACAATGGAATCATTATGGCTGGATCTCGGTTGTTTTATGCCATGTCGAAAGATGGATTGTTTTTTCAAAAAGCAAGTCGAATCAATCGATTTGGAGTTCCTGCGTGGGCTATGTGGATCCAAAGCCTTTGGGCAATTGCATTGTGTTTTTCAGGTTCTTATGGGATTTTAATCAAGTTCGCGACTTTTGGTTCCATGATCTTTTACATCGTTACGATTTTAGGTTTATTCAAGTTAAGAAGAACCATGCCTGATGCAGTGAGACCTTACAAAGCATTTGGTTATCCAGTTATTCCGTTTTTGTATTTGGTTTTTGCAACAGTGATTTGTGTTTCCTTGACTATTTTTACTTTTTGGGATACATTCGGAAGTATTGTCTTAATACTTGCAGGTATTCCGATTTATTATTTGGTGTTTAAAAAGAAAGAGTCTTCAAATTAATCCATCATGGTTCGCTATTTAGCGAATTGACTAATTGGCTTCCTAATAACAATCGAGATGGCAAGTTTTGTGACAAAATGACATGGATAATTGTCTTGATTGGGTAAGTTCGTCAGTTATTTTTGGCTCCAAGGTTTTAATACTGACATTTTTGACAGGAAATTTATCCAAATAGTCACTGGCACAACCTTTGACTTATGGAAGGAAATTCGAAAAACGAAAAATAAATTAAAATGGGAAAAATAATTGGAATCGATTTAGGAACAACAAACTCATGTGTTTCCGTAATGGAAGGAAATGAGCCGGTTGTAATCGCAAATTCTGAAGGTAAACGTACAACACCATCTGTTGTAGCATTCGTAGACGGTGGTGAACTAAAAGTTGGTGATCCTGCAAAACGTCAGGCGATTACCAACCCAACAAAAACAATTTACTCGATCAAACGTTTCATGGGATCATCTTTTGACGATGTGAAATTGGAAACTGGGCGTGTACCTTACAAAGTAGTAAAAGGCGATAACAATACTCCACGTGTGGATATTGACGGACGTATGTATACTCCACAAGAAATTTCTGCAATGGTTCTTCAAAAAATGAAGAAAACTGCTGAAGACTATTTGGGCCATGAAGTAACTGAAGCAGTTGTAACTGTTCCTGCATACTTTAATGATGCGCAACGTCAAGCAACGAAAGAAGCTGGTGAAATCGCTGGTTTAACAATCAAACGTATTATCAACGAGCCTACAGCTGCAGCGTTAGCTTACGGTTTAGATAAAAAAGGAATTGACCAAAAAATTGCAGTATTCGACTTTGGTGGTGGTACGCATGACGTTTCTATCCTAGAATTAGGTGATGGAGTGTTTGAAGTATTGGCTACAGATGGTGATACTCACTTAGGTGGTGATGATGTGGATGATGCAATCATTAACTGGTTAGCTGAAGAGTTTAAATCAGAAGAAGGTTTGGATTTACGCCAAGATCCAATGGCATTACAACGTTTGAAAGAAGCTGCTGAGAAAGCAAAAATAGAATTGTCTTCTACAACTTCTTCTGAAATCAACTTGCCATACATTATGCCAGTGAATGGTATTCCAAAACACTTGGTAAGAACTTTACAACGTTCAAAATTCGAGCAATTGATTGCAACTATCGTTGAAAGAACTATCGCTCCATGTCGTTCTGCTCTTAAAAATGCTGGATTGTCAACAAGTGATATCGACGAAATTATTTTGGTTGGTGGATCAACACGTATTCCGATCATTCAAGATGCAGTTCAACGTTTCTTCGGAAAAGCGCCTTCAAAAGGTGTTAACCCGGATGAGGTTGTAGCAGTTGGTGCAGCAATTCAAGGTGGTGTATTAACAGGTGAGGTGAAAGATGTCTTGTTATTAGACGTTATTCCTTTGTCTTTGGGTATTGAAACAATGGGTGGAGTTTTCACGAAATTGATTGAGTCAAATACAACTATTCCAACGAAAAAATCGGAGACTTTCTCAACAGCAGCAGATAACCAACCAGCAGTAGACATTCACGTATTGCAAGGTGAACGTCCAATGGCAACGGATAACAAAACTTTGGGTCGTTTCTCATTGACAGATATTCCACCAGCGCGTCGTGGTGAGCCACAAATTGAAGTAACATTCGATGTAGATGCTAACGGAATCATGCATATTTCTGCAAAAGACAAAGGAACTGGAAAAGAGCAATCAATTAAAATTGAAGGGTCTTCAGGTTTGTCTGACGAAGAAATCAAACGTATGAAAGCAGAAGCGGAAGCAAATGCAGATGCGGATAAAAAACGTATGGAAGAAGCAGAGAATTTGAATAAAGCGGATTCATTGATTTTCCAAACTGAGCGTCAGTTGAAAGAGTATGGAGATAAAATTCCTGCTGACAAAAAACAACCAATCGAAGATGCTTTAGCAGCGTTGAAAGTGGAGTTTGATGCAAAAAACATGGCGAACTTGGAACCAGCAATGGAACGTTTAAACACAGCTTTCCAAGCAGCTTCTCAAGAAATGTACAACGCAGCAAACGCTGGTGGTGCAGATCAAGGAGCTCAAGGTGGTAACGCTGAAGGAAATGCAGGTGATGAAGTAACTGATGTTGATTTCGAAGAAGTGAAAGAAAACGAAGGTGAAAACGAAAAGAAGTAAGGATAAATCTTCAAATAGTAAAAAATCCGTTGGTCATTGATCAACGGATTTTTTGTTTTTTATTAAGATTACTACCCTTTGGGATGGCGATGCCAGCAAAAGTATACCTTTAGATGTTAAAACTAAAAAACCTTGTAATGTGAGTGACTGGTAATTAATATTTGAATAGTTATGAGAATGAATTTAAAAATAGCAGCGTCTATGATTTTTCTATTATATGCATGCGAAATGGGAACCAAACCAATGTTCGACAAATGTGAAGAAAGACCACAAACATTAAAAGAACAGTTTTTTGTTGATAGTTTAAATTCGGTTTATAATAATCACGCATCAATTTTAAGAGTTGATTATCAATATAAACCTAATTATAAATTGACTTGCGAGGATGATGGTAAAAAATACTATTTAAATCTTTTGGGATTAATGGATAGCCAAATGAATGATACTGCTTTTAGACGACAATTAGCAAAAGATTTGTCTTTTAGATTATACAATAGGGTTCTGGAGGATTCTATAAAATATTTCATCAATAGCTTTGAAGTCTCAATTGGTAATTTTGATAGTGAATACGATAAGCGTTTCAATATCGATTTCACAATTTATAAATCAGACATTGAAAATTATATAGGATCAAAACTAATGGTGAAAAATAAGAGTTTTTTTTATAAAAAAATCCAAAAAGTTTATGAGTTAAAATATGTAGAAAAGATTGAAAATTAGGCGGTAATGCATCAAATTGTCAACTCTTTATATTCCTCCAAAATTTCATCTTCCAAAACAAGAAAAAAGTCTGCATATATTCTCAGACAAGTTGGCGGAAAGACAATTCGCGTATAAGAACAGTGGAGAGAATAAGGCGTATTAAAATCCTATCCTTTGAAACGATAATCAGAGATTACTTTAATTTACGTGGATTGTTTCTGTTATCCCAAAAGAGCAGTAAGCGTATCTTTTTCTTACTGTCTATGCGATAAAACAAAGTGCTGTGTGGATGAATAACCGCTTTTCTAGCACCTTTAAGTAATTTTGTTTCGGGGTATGCTTTTGGAAATTCAGCAATTGCGGTAAGCGTTTCTAATACTTGAATAACAAAAACATCTTCTTCCTTTTGTGAGAAATGTTTTCCAATATAATTCGTTATTTTATCTAGAGAATTTTCGGCTCTCTTATTCCAAATAATCATATTAGAGATTCAAATGCGGATACTGTTTTCTGAACTTCTTAAGCATCACTTCATGAGGTATACCAACATCGGTTCCATTGTCTGCTTCCTCAATTGCCAAACGCAATTCTTCCAATACATGTTCTGGAAGCTCCTCAGCCCAATCTGTTTTTTTTTCTTTTTTTAAACTACGAGCATACTCTAACACCTTTGAGACAAAAGTTTTATCTTCAGATTCTACAATCATCTGAACCAAGTTTAATTTATTTTCTGCCGCGCTCATAAACCAAAGGTAAGAAAAAAATGTTAGTTTTTTTATTCTAAGCAAACGTAAGTGCGAGTTGTTTGGGACGTAAGAACATTGATTGATAAGTTCTTAACTGTATTTCAAACCCTCCAGCTTCCGCTGATTCTCCAAAAGTGTTTCTTTGTATTCCCTTTTCAATTCATTCACAAGATTTGCAACTGATTCTACCTTTTCAATGCCAGTTGTACCTTGTCCTGCAGACCAAATATCTTTCCAAGCTTTGCTATGTTCATCTGATAATTTCGAGAAATCTTCTTCTTTCTTTTCAGTGAGATCCACTCCTGACTTTTCAATGCTAGGCAAAAGGAAATTTGCGTTGACACCTGAAATTCCATCTGTGTAAATAATGTCTTCAATATGTGAAGCAACAAGCATTTTTTTATAATCTGATTGCGCCAAGCTTTCTTCGGTAGCAATGAATCGAGTTCCCATATATGCGAAATCAGCACCCATATTTTCAGCTGCAAGAATGTCTTTTCCTTTGGTAATTGTACCAGCGAGAATTAATGTTCCGTCGTAAAAAGATCGAATTTCTTCTACTAATGCAAATGGATTTGCCGTTCCCCCGTGTCCACCAGCACCGTTTGCAACAGCTATAATTCCATCAACTCCCGATTCAATGGCTTTTTCAGCATGTCGTTTTTTGATCACATCGTGGAAGACCAATCCGCCGTAACTGTGTACTGCATCTACGACTTCTTTCACAGCTCCCAATGAGGTAATGATTATAGGAACTTGGTATTTGACACACAATTCTAAATCAGGCATTAATCTAGGATTGGTTTTGTTTACGATTAAATTCACACCAAAAGGAGCTGGTTTTATTCCCGTTTCTTCTTCGAATTGTTTTAATGTATTTGTGATTTCGATCAACAATTGTTCAAAAGCTTCGGAAGTTCTTCCGTTCAAAGAAGGAATCGTTCCTACAATACCGTTTTTGCAACTTTCTATTGCTAATTTACTTCCAGAAACTAGAAACATCGGTGATACAATAACTGGAAGTGTCAATCTGTTTTTAAGTTCTGTGATAGTCATAATTTGTGTTTTTTTGAACGAGTGTTTGTAACTGAAAATTACGGATAAATCGGATAGAGAAGTAAAATATTAAACTGAATAATCTTGTTTATTTCATTTATTAAGCAAGCATACAATTATGAATTCCAAGCAATTTTAAACCAATGAGTAGTCATGAATATAGCATCGTTTGTATATTTTTTAAACAAAGCTCATTGATAAATGACTTATTTTCAGTGTTCATCCGTGGACTTTCGTGGGAAATAATATTGGAAAATCTCTTACTTTAAATAATACAAATTCCCTTTTTCAATCTTTAAAGGAGCTTCAAAATTCGTTTCATACAATCCGCCGGTTCCTAAACCTTGCGGTAAATTTGGATTGTAAGTTGCTGTAAATTGAGCAATTGCATTTAAACCGATATTGCTTTCCAAAGCGGAAGTAATCCACCATGGAATCCGTCTTGCTTCGGCTAATTCGATCCATTCACTTGTTCCGCTGAATCCTCCGTGAAGACTCGGTTTCAGAATGATGAACTGAGGTTTGATAGTTTCCAGTAAATCAATTTTTCGCTCTATTTGATTGATTCCGATTAATTCTTCATCCAAAGCAATGGGCAAAGGAGTTTTCTTACAAAGAGATTTCATTTCATTCCAGGAACCAGCTTTAATGGGCTGTTCTATGCTGTGTAAATCGAGTTTTGCCAATTCTTCCAATTTCCAAAGTGCATCTTCCAAAGTAAAAGCACCGTTTGCATCTACACGAAGCACAATTTGCGAAGCATCATAACGAGTGCGAATTCCTTCCAATACTCTCAGTTCTTGTTTGAAATCGATGGCACCAACTTTCAATTTAATGCATGAGAATCCAGCAGCCAATTTTTCGGCTATTTGATCTTGCATATAACTTACTTCGCCCATCCAAATCAATCCATTGATTGGAATATTGAATCCGGAAGGATTTTTGGCAGAATCAAAATAAATTCGCTTTCCTTCATTTTTCAGGTCGAAATAAGCACTTTCTAATCCGAAAAGAATGGAAGGATAACCGGCTAACAGTTCTCTGTTTTCGATGAAATGAGTGGGATTTTGGCAAATTTCAGTCAATTTAAACTCGTATTCCTTGTCAGAACTATAATCAGGAGATAAGCCTGGTATTACCGAACATTCGCCTAAACCAATTATACCCTCTGAATTAGCTAGTTTAAGCTTCCAGCCTTGCTTTTGAGTTAAAACACCGCGACTTGTTCCACTTGGGAGTTTAAAGTCCAGTGTGAATGCTTCAAAAGAAGCCTTGAGTTGATTTAAAGAACCCATTGGTTAATAGAAACACTAATAACGTAAAGAATACTGATGAAAAAGGTTCCAAGAGCTACGATTTTCAATTGGGAATCCAATTCTTTTGGAACGGTATTCTTCGAAACAAAGAGTAGGTGTTTGATAAAAAGAATAATTGGAATTAAAGAAATGAATCCGAGCCAATTTTTAGTGAAAATCAAAAATAAAATCCAGCTAGTGAAAGCACTAAGAATTAGAAAGTAATGGTATTTTTTTGCATTTGAAGCACCGAGTTTCACAACTAGAGTTCTTTTGCCAACCTTTTCATCATTTTCACGATCTCTTAAGTTGTTTAAATTAAGAACAGCTGTACTTAGAAAACCGATTGTAATTGCTGGAAAAATTAAAATCCAAGAAAGAGTATCTGAAAACAGAGGATAAACTCCAATAACACTGACCAATCCAAAAAAGATGAAAACAAATAAATCACCCATTCCGTTGTAACCGTATGCTTTTTTTCCAATCGTATAAGTAATTGCAGCTAAAACAGATGCTATTGCTAGTCCAATATAGATATAAACGCTTGATATAGATAGATTTTTCGTTCCAAAATAAATCAAGAATCCAGCGCTTATAAATGACAAAACGGACGTCAATATAACGGCGCTTTTCATGGCCGATTTAGAAATCGCTCCTGACTGAACAGCTCGCATCGGACCAACTCGATCTGAATTGTCAGCTCCTTTTAGTGAATCTCCTAAATCGTTTGCAAGATTAGAGAGAATTTGAAATAAAAGAGTTGTAGATAATGCCAAAGAGAAAATAATCGGATTCCAGAAACCTTGAAAAACGGCAATAAATGAACCAACAAGTATTCCGGAAATTGATAATGGAAGTGTTCTTAAACGAAGCGCACTAATCCAATCAGATGAATTTGCCATGCTCAAATTTCGGTATTTTATCTCATCGATCTGTTATTTGATGAGACAAAAAGAATAGAATAATGAAAAAATATCCTTTCTTTGCTTCAATTAAACTTAATTTATGAAAAAACTAATAGGAATTTTTATTCTTTCTGTCGTTTCATTTGCTACCTATTCACAAGATGATGAAGAAGCAACAAGCAGAAATTTCGTGCTCAAATTTGCACCTACTCAAATTGTGGCAGGAGAGCTTAATTTCAGCTACGAGCAAAGAATAGCTAGAATCATCAGTTTGGAGTTAGAAGTTGGACCAACAATTTCTCAATTCGGATTAAACTTTGGAAATCAAAAATTGTGGAGAGGATCAGACGGTTTGGGGATTTGGAATTTCGACCCAATTTCTTACGATGCTTCTTCTGCGATTGGTTTTCATGTTTCCTTAGCACCAAGATTTTACCCTGCTTCAGATGATAATCTTTTGAAAGGACTTTATTTATCTCCTGTCTTTAAATTTAGACAATACAATTATAATATTGAAGATAATCAAGGATTACTGGATGATGAAACATCAAGAATCAATCAAGGGATTTTCAGATTTAACTTTGGTTTACAGTTTTGGCCAAAAGGAGGTAAGTTTAGTATCGATATGTTCTTTGGAATTGGTTTAAGTACATTCAATCTTAAAGATCATCAAGCTATTGGAGAATATGACCCTGTAACGATGGATTATACGACTAAATGGGTTGAAACTACAGATAAAGGAGTTAGATTTAATGCTGCTACAGGCATTAAATTTGGATTTGGAATGTAATTCAATAAAAAAACAGCTTTATAATAAGCCTTTCGGAGAAATTCGGGAGGCTTTTTTGTTCATTCAAAATAGAGAATCCCGATTGGTCGGGACAAGTAGTAAAATTGAAAAGTTTTTTAATTCAACTCAACTGTTTTTCATTCCGGTAGCTATCGAAACTTAAATTCATATTTTTAATTATAATATGCACGCATAATTTATTTTATATATATTTGAAAGTAATCAATTGAAAATGGAAAAGTTAGCGCTGAGCAAATTATTGAATATCGAATATCCAATTATCATGGCACCGATGTTTTTGGTTTCCAATGAAGAAATGATTGTTGCTGGAATCGAAAATGGAATTGCAGCGGCTATTCCAGCATTAAATTACCGATCTACTGAACTTTTACGCGAAGGATTGAAACGGATGAAGACTTCTGTAAAAGGACCTATTGGAATTAATCTAATCGTCAATGCGTCTAATATTTACATGGAAGAACAATTACGGATTTGTGTGGAAGAAGGCGTTGATTTTTTTATTACTTCATTGGGTTCTCCCAAAAAGGTGATTGAAGTAGCTCGAGAAAAAGGAATAAAAGTTTTCTGTGATGTAACAGATGTTGAGTATGCAAAAAAGGTAGCAGATTTGGGTGCAGATGCAGTCATTGCTGTTAACAACAGAGCAGGAGGACATGCAGGTAAAATCGACCCGAAAGCATTGATTCAAACGATCAAAAAAGCGGTTTCTATTCCCGTTATTTCAGCGGGTGGAGTGGGAACAAAAAAAGAGATGGATGAATTGATTGCTGCTGGTGCAGATGGTTTTTCTATTGGTTCCATTTTCATCGCATCCAATGAAGCGGGCGTTTCGAAAGAATACAAACAAGCGTGTGTAGATTATGGTGAAAAGGATATCATTATGACTTCAAAACTTTCAGGAACACCATGTACAGTTATAAATACGCCATATGTCCAAGAAATTGGCACAGAACAATCCTGGATTGAACGATTTTTGAATAAGAACAAACGCTTGAAAAAATGGGTGAAAGCGTTGACATTTTACCGGGGAATGAAATCTTTGGAAAAAGCTGCTTTTAGCGCAACCTATAAAACGGTTTGGTGCGCTGGACCAAGTATTGAACACGTGAAAGAAATAAAATCAGTGAAAGAAATCATTCAAAGCCTTGTCTCTCATGAATAAATCATCGATTAAAAAATACGCACTGATGTTGCGTCTCATGGGAATTTTCAAGATTCCAATGATTGGTTATGTACGTCCGAGATTGCAAAACATTACAGATGAAGAAGTAGTTGTAAAAATTAAATTGTGTAGGAGAACAAAAAATCATCTAAAAAGTATGTATTTCGGATCTTTGGCTGTTGGTGCAGATGTAACAGCAGGATTGCATGCGTTCTATTTTTGTGATGAATTGAATGTGAAACCATCATTTGCTTTTAAGGGAATGAAAGCAGAATTTTTGAAACGCGCGGAAACGGATATCGTGTTTACTTGTACAGAAGGATTAGTTATTAGAGAACAAGTACTGAAAGCAATTCAGACAAATGAACGACAAAATCATTGGGTAAAAGTAACAGCTAAAGATTTGAATGGGGAAGTAGTTGCTCTATTTGAGATGGAAATCTCCGTCAAGATAAAGTGATTCGAAGTCACTTTTGCATTTTGACTTTTGCATTTTGAATTAAAACCTATCTTTGCCAAAAAAAAGAATGAATCGTATTACCCCCGAAGCTTGTAAGCAACTAATTCAAAACAAGGAGGCCGAATTGATCGATATCCGCGAACCGTGGGAAGTTGAAATATGTGCTATCGGTGGAATAAAAACGCCAATGCATTTGATTCCTAGTGTAGCAGATACGATGGATAAATCCAAAAAATACATCATTCTGTGTAAAACGGGAAGAAGAGCAGAATCCGTTGCAAATTTGTTGGAATGTGGACATGGATTTGAAGATGTTTCTATTTTAGAAGGCGGAATTACAGCTTGGTACGAAACGTTCGAACCTACTCACGAAATATATTAATCAATCATGATAGAATTTTTTCACCAATTATTTGATTTGCAAAATTTTGGCACTTTCATAAATACGTATGAAAATTACATTTATGTCATATTATTTCTAGTAATTTTCGTTGAAACGGGCTTGGTAATCATGCCATTCTTGCCAGGCGATTCATTGCTTTTTACAGCAGGATTATTTGCCGCCTCAGGTCATTTGAGTATTGCGCTATTACTTAGTTTACTCGTTTTTGCAGCAATTCTCGGAGACAACGTAAACTATTGGATTGGCAGAAAAATTGGGTTAAATGTCTTTAATTGGAAAATTAGAGGAAGACAACTGGTAAAACCTATTTATTTGGAAAAAACGGAAGCTTTCTTTGAGAAAAATGGAGTAAAAGCGATTATCATGGCACGTTTTGTTCCATTTGTAAGGACTTTCACACCCTTTGCCGCTGGAATAGGTAAAATGAATTACCGTAAATTCTTCTTGTTTGACGTGATTGGTGGATTCCTTTGGATTTTCGGGCTAACACTTGCAGGGTATTTCTTAGGAGGAATTGACTGGATAAAAGAGAACATTGAAAAAGTTTGTTTGGGGATTATCTTCATTTCCTTACTTCCAATGATTATTAGCTTTTTGAAGTCAAAATTCACTAAGAAAGATGTCTAAATTCGGACTGGTCGGCAAGACTTTGGGGCATTCTTTTTCAAAAAGTTATTTCGAAGATAAATTCAAAAATGAAGGCTTAGAATACACTTTTGAAAACTTTGAATTGCCAGTAATCAATGATGTTTCTAGTGTTTTTAGTATTGACGACCTAAAAGGGTTGTCAGTAACAATTCCATACAAAGAAACCATTATTCCTTACTTAGATTCTTTAAGTGAAGAAGCTGTTGCAATTGGTGCGGTGAATTGCATTTCTTTTCAAAATGGAATGAAAATCGGACACAATACAGATGCTTTTGGTTTTCATCAAATGATCAAACCTTTTTTGACTAATGAGCACGAAAGAGCACTTATTCTGGGAACAGGCGGTGCTTCAAAAGCCATCGCGTATGTTTTACGGAATATTGGTTTGGATGTTCTTTGGATTTCTCGCAATCCTCAAAAAGAAAAAGAATTTTCCTACGAAGCAATCAACGAGCACATGTTGAATGCTTGCAAGGTTATCATCAATTGCACGCCTGTTGGTACATTTCCAGATGTAAATGAATGCGTTCCTTTTCCCTTTGAATTTTTGACGGATAAACATTTGTGTATCGATTTGATTTACAATCCAGAGGAAACCAAATTTCTAACACAATCCAAGTCGCATGGAGCCACCATTTTAAATGGACTTTCAATGCTCAAAGAACAGGCGAATAAAGCTTGGGAGATTTGGAATAATTAAGGTTTTAAAGGTCATTGTCATCGTATTGTAGATTAATTTTCCGACTTCAATCTTCTAACTAAAGTTCCGTTTTCTTCGTAAATTTGTAGGATGCAGTCGGTAAAACAATTGATCAAAGAAGGAGAGCATCAGCAACAGGATTTCAAATTCCGGATTGATGATTCTAAAAAGATTGCGCGAACATTGGTTGCTTTTGCGAATACGGATGGCGGCAGACTTTTGATTGGTGTGAAAGACAATGGAAAAATCACAGGAATCGATCCAACGGAAGAAATTCACATGATTGAAGCCGCAGTAGATATGTATTCAAAGCCGAAGTTGGAGTTTCAATCACGCGTTTGGCAAGAAGACATGAAATTGGTACTAGAAATTACCATCGAAAAAAACACAAATAGACCTGTTTTTGCTTTGGATGAAGAGGGTAAATGGAAAGCTTACGTTAGAAGGAAGGATCATACCTTACTAGCAAATAAAATCTTACTTAATGTATGGAAACACGAGCGGTTCGATCAAAAAATACCAGAAAAAATAGGAGCCGAAGAAACCGAATTACTTCAAATAATTGCTCAGAATCCACTCATTACATTAAGTAAAATTTACCGTTTTTCGAGTTTGGATAAATCTCATATTGATCGGTTATTGCCTTTGTTTATTTGTTGGGATTTGATTTCCATGGAAATGAATGAAAACGGTACTTTTTATCGCGTAATTGAAAATTGATTTCTCTATTTCTGTGATAATCAGATTGTTTTTTTTAGGAATTTCAAAATAAAGTCATATATTCGCGCCAAATTTGAAGATTGAATAAAGCTCTTTATATTTCAAGTTTGGTTCTTAGCGTACTATTCGGGTTTATAATCATTTATTACATTGATATGGTCAGCTACGTGAGGTACCCGGATTCATTTTGGAATGCTCCGGATTTTTACGGTCAGAATGAATGGGGCGTGAAGACAGAAGAAGCTGGTTGGATTAGTCTGTTATTCTTTTCTTTTTTTGGGATTACATTTACACTCGGATTAATTAAAATTAAGCGAGTTACAAATAAGGTTTTATCAATTATTGGCTTGTCTTTAACTGCATTGTTTTTGCTGTGGGATTTGGTAATGTTAAGTGCTAGTGAGAACTTAAGTTTTGATGAAGTAGGGATAGGTTTTTTCTTTTTTGTGCCCGTGATTACAGCATTTTCAATTGTTGGAATTGTGCAGTCAACTCGGTATAAAAGACAAGGAGCCTCAACCAAACAAATAAGGGGATCAGATTTATTAGATTCCTAAAAAAATATAATTTTAAACAAATCGTTTAATGTATTGTTATATTAGACGTACGAAAAACACAAACAAATGGGTAGACCTCCAACGAAACCAGCAAGATTGCGAGATGGTTTTTACATTGAAGTAAGAAATTCCGGATCACAGGGTATACGAATTAGAAGAGATACTAGAGAGCAAATGCTTCTTGCAGCGGATGATTATTCGCGTACGAAAGACGTAGTGATCCTTGGTGAAATGAAAGATGATAAGTGGATTGACTAATAGTCGATCATCGCAAATTGTGTAAAAGAGGTTTTTCGGGATGAAAAACCTCTTTTTTATTTACTATTTTCCGTTCTTATCAAATGATTAATATCATTATTTAACATTTTTGAAAATCGATTGGCAGCTTTTTCATTCAAATGAGTAATGTCAGTATAGTCTTTTGTATTGAAATTCGATGTTGTGCTATAGTTCAAATAATACACATTTTTGATTTTTGTAAATGTTTTAATAAATGCATTGAATTCATCTATTTCAACTTTGCTATATGAAATCAATTCATTAGATCTACATGGAGGCATAACAATAAAAACCCTTACTTTCTTTTTTTGACAAAAATCGATTACTTTTTTAAAGTATTTGGTTTGAAAATCTAATCGTTTAATATCTCTTTCGATTGAATCATTCTCAGTTGCCAGTCCTGGAGATATATATTGGCCATTTTCTTTTAAAAAGGGCTTCTCTTCTTTAGATTTAAATGATAGGGCTTTCAGATTTTTCGGATCAATATTATTGATGTAATAATCTATTTTTTGATAAAATAAATTTTGTGTATCATAATCTTTTAGATACTCATCACTGAGCAAATCCCCATAAATATAGTTGCGGGTATTAGAAATGAAACTAAATTGAAAGTAGTCTAGCCCCAAAATCACAGAGCTTATTTTTTTTCTTTTTCCTTCCAAGAATTTTAATTTGAAATAAATTTGATTGTAAGAATCATTATCATGTGAAAAATTAAAGGTTCTCTGGTTAAATTTATCGGGATTTAAACCTCTATAAGTTCTACTATTACCTACTATTACCATGTCATAATTCAAAAGGGAAGCATTTTCAAATGAATATTGAATTTGTTGTCTCGTACTCGGACCATTTGACAAAGAAATAATATCAGGCATATAAAACATAGAAATTATGCAATAGCAAATGATTGGAATCAAGAATTTCAGTAATTGTTTTATGAATGTTTTCAAAGCTTAAAATTGAAAATAAATAAATTGCTGTTCTTTAGCGCCAAAGTAGAAAATACTAAAGATTATTGAATAATAGAATAATAATCGGAATGACCTTTTCCACGTTTGACCAATATAAGAAAGTGGATGTGAATATTCTCGACCACACCACTCAATAAAAAAGAAGATTCCAATTAAAAGTAATAAGATATGTGGCTGTAAATTCATATTTCCGAAATCAGATCTATTTGGTAATGTAAATAGTGATTTCGAAAATATTTCTTGGATATATTTAACTGCATGCCCCATGTTTTCTGCTCTAAAAAATATCCAGGCAAATGCAACCAACCCGAAGGTAAGAGCTATGCTAATAAATTCTTTTAGTGTAGGAATGAGTTTTCCTTGTGCGGCAATTTCAAGATTGTTTCTATTTCTATTAGTAAGTAATAGTGGGAGGAAGTATACCGCGTTTAATGCTCCCCAAGCAATGAATGTCCAGTTGGCTCCATGCCAAAAACCACTAACAATGAATATGATAAAAGTATTCCTGACTTTTTTCCATAGAGATCCTTTACTGCCCCCCAACGGAATGTATAAGTAATCTCTAAACCAGGAAGACAGTGAAATGTGCCATCGTCTCCAAAATTCAGCAATATCTCGGGAAAAATAAGGGTAAGAAAAGTTTTTGAGTAATTCAATTCCAAAGAGTCTGGCAGTTCCTAATGCGATGTCTGAGTATCCAGAAAAATCTCCGTAAATTTGGAAAGCAAAAAAGATAGCTCCTAAAATCAAAGTACTTCCTGAATAATCAGAAGAATTATTGAAAATTTGATTTGCATATTCAGCACAGTTATCTGCAATAACTACTTTCTTAAATAACCCCCAAAGAATTTGTCTTAAACCATCTATTGCTTGCTGATAATTAAAAGTTCTTTTACTCTTTATTTGAGGAAGTAGATGTGTTGCACGCTCTATTGGACCAGCTACTAGTAATGGAAAGAAACTCACGAAAACGGAATAACTTACAAAATTTTTCTCGGCTGAAATTCTGTTTTTATAAATGTCAATCACATAAGATAATCCGTGAAAAGTATAAAATGAGATTCCCACAGGAAGAATTATTTTCAATGTCCAAGGATCAATTATAAATCCTAAATGAGAGGCAGCTTCCATGAATGACTCTGCGAAGAAATTATAATATTTAAAAACACCAAGAAAACCTAGGTTAATAAAGATACTTAGCCAAAACCAGATTTTCCGTTTACTATGTGTCGATTTTTCCATTTTTAACCCAGTATAGTAATCTAAAAGGGTTGAAAACATTAATAAAAATAAAAACCGCCAATCCCAACAAGCATAGAAATAATAACTAGCTACTAGAAGAAGAATATTTTGAATCTGGACCTTTTTATTTGTAATAGACCAATAGAGAATAAAAATTATTGGTAGAAAAATAGAAAAGTGAACGGAGTTAAAAAGCATGATTTATTAAGGAGAGTTATTAGGATAACTATTAAAATTGTACAAAAGTAGTAACAAAAAACAAAAGAATCAGAGTTGACTTAAATATTACAAAGATGAAAATTTAAGTCAGTGAATTACAACCAACTTAACTGGACATTTTTGCTCAGTCAAGCCAATATAGCGAACATAATAAACTCCTTCTGATAAATTCTCTGTACTTAAATTTAATGATTGACTAGAAGGATTAATCGGATATTGAGAAATTGTTTCACCACTCAGATTCACTAACTCAATCTTTCCACCTTGAATTTTTTGATCGAATACAATCGATACATGACTACTAGCAGGATTGGGAACTAAGTGAAATAATTGAATCTCATTTTCAGAAAGTCCAGTTGCATCAATGTTGTAAAGGATTTCAAAATCATCAAAGTAAAAGCCATCACCTCTTGTTCCACCGTCTGATTTTAATATGAAACGTACACGGATACTGTCACCAATGTAATCACTCAGATTAATTTCTTCTCTTACCCAATTGGATTCTGTTCCTTCATAAACGGGTTGTCCATTTGGTTGTACAGATCCATCGGCACTATTTCCAGGCACTGTGTAATTCCCACATTGACCAATCCATGTAGTTCCATTGTCTGTTGAAACTTGAAATTGACAATAGTCGAAATCTGCTTCAATTTCCCATTTTGCATAGAAATTAATTTGTGCAGCTGTCACATGTGTCAGGTCGATGGTGTTATTGAATAAGTAAGTTCTAGTTGTGTTATTTGCATAATCTCCACTTGGACTATCTGTAAATGAAGTGCTCGGAGAGACAAATATTGATGTAGTAGTGGCCCAGTTTCCTGTCCAATTTGCCGCACTATTGGCTTCATCAATGAATTGAGAGTTGATATTCCCAAAGGTTTTTACAATGGTGTCGTGTTTTGTCCAGCCAATATATTCTGTATTTAAAACATATTTGATGATATCTCCAAATTGAATAGTAGGATTCAGTACATAAGAAATTCCGCTGTTTTGAGAACCCATAATTGCCAAATTGTGAGTACTTGCAGTTCCTACAGATTGAATGCCTGTAATCGGTGTAATACTCACATTTACAGGTCCGTCTTCCAAACCTAGTCGATAAGCACTGTGATTGAAATTACCCGTTGTTGTAGAAACCATACTTGGATCAATATCGTTTACTTCTAAATATCGGTGAGTCAAATGAGATAAAATCAAGTTGGGAAATACCATGTCCTGACAAATCCCTGTGATTTCATTACTTGCTGGCCAAAATCCGTCACTCGTATTGCTGACTTCAGGTGTCATTGCAAAAATCTTAGGCTTCACAATGGTGTCTGACTTGTACATATAATCATCTGAATCTCCAGAAGCAGGATAGAGAGCCGAAGATTTCTTGTTCTCATAACCATTGTATTGAACCATGTGATGTGTAAATGCCTCAAAATAATTGTGGTCTACTGCAAATTCAGCAGTTGTTGTTCCAATGGGGAACAAAATATCGTTGGCGTAAGTATGTGCATTGAAAGCATATTGAAAATCTCTATTTTCACAAAACCACTTAATAGCTTGTGTTTCGGGCTCTGAGAAAGCAGCAGTACCGCAGTAAGTATCATTGTTTTGCTGAGTTGATGTTCCCGTTGTTCCCCAACCATACGAATAATTTCGATTCAAGTCTACTCCGTAAGATCCACCACTATTCAATCGACGATTTTTGCGCCACATTCCACCACCGTTAGGATTGGTTGTTTGATTATGAATGTATCCATCTGGATTGATCATTGGAACGAAGTACATTTCTGTATTGTCGACTAAAAATTTAACTTCTTGACTTGAATTGTAGTTTTCAAGTAAGTACCACATATAAAAAATGACCTCAGAAAGTGAGTTTGGCTCTCTTGCGTGGTGAACAGCCGTATAAAGTACCTCAGGTTCTGCTTCATCTGAGTTTGGATTATCGCTCAAACGCATCCAATAAATCGGTCTGTTTTGAATACTTAAAAAGTTGCTGATTGTGTCCTTAACTGTAATTAAATTGGGATATTGAGTAGCCATGGCATCAATTTCAGCAAGGAATTCTTGGTAGGTATAAAATCCGCCCATTGTACCTAAATTAAAATTCGAAGGAACTGTTGGTGTAAATGTAGATGAACTAGAACTAGGCGGACAGGTTGTGTTTTTTTCCGTATTTGACGTTGTTCCTGAGTTGTTTAAATTTCGGTTGACGTAATAAGTTTGCACGTCTGCAATCAGAATTTCAACTTCGAAACCAACTTCGCGCATTTGCTTAATTTCATCTTTGGAGAAATCAGAAATAAAGAAAGTTTCGCGTTTGATTGTTCCATGATCAATGGCAATCCCTAGTTCAGCTAAGGTTTGTAGACCTTTTGAGTCTGCAAAAATTTTAGCTCGAGAATATTCTTGTGAATATGCCAAACAAGAAAGCAGGAAGGAAAATAAAAGGAGAGTAGTTTTCATAGAGAGAAATATAGTTTCTATAAAAATAATGAATCTTACTCATTCTAAGTAAACTACTTAGTAGAATTACGAATTACGAATTACGAATTACGAATTACGATTTTTTGATTTCGCCAATTCTCCAATTTGCAATATTGCGAACTGGAAAACAAAAAGTTGATTTTTGAATGTTGATAAAAGAGATCAAACTTAGTTGCTCTAACTTTTAATTCGGAACTCGTAATTCGTAATGAGCGAAGCTATTTCCATTCAACAGTTTCAATCAAATGAATTAAATCTGCTTTGAGGTAATTCAATGAGGGGCGAAGCGAATCGTAATTAGGTCTACAATTCATCAATATTTCCCCACGAAGAAAATGAGACGTCGAATCGGTTAGATAAAATTGAAAGTTCGTTGCAACATTTCCTTCCAATTCGAAGAGTGTTCCGTATACTTTTTTTCCTGGGAAAATGAAATTCTGATCGCTGATTTTAGTCGCCTTTATCTGATGCTCGTCCACTTTATCATTGGATAAATTGATGTATCGAACCAAAGTGTCTCTATTTGGAATGGGGTAATAATTCAAATACAAAACCCCATTTAGAGGGCCTAAATTAATTTCAGCATGGTCAGTTGCTTTTCCTTGATACATGATTTGCTTCGAAAAATAAATCTTCGACATTTCAAAAGAATAAGTAGATGCTTCGCTCACTTTTCGATAGCTGTGCTCTGGAAAGTCCGTTCTCAGGTAGGTTGGTGGTTTTGGAATTAATAAATCATCGCCTCCGCAACTGCATAATAAGATTGTTAAAATCAATGCTGAACCTATAAGCTTAATCATTTTCTAGAATTGTTTTAATCATTTTTATTCTTCGTTTGTCGGAACTTTCAACAATTAATTTGATGTTTCCACAACGAATGTATTCGTTATTTCGGAGAATTCGTCCTGCTTGTTCAATAATAAATCCTCCAATGGTATCGGATTCTCCTTTCGTTTGGTCAAAGTCTTTCCCATCAATTTCCAAGACTTTGTAGAAATCAACAAGGGAGGTTCTTCCTTCAAAAAGATAGGTTTGATCATCTATTTTTGTGTAAATCAAATCGTCATCATCAAATTCATCGGTAATATCGCCTACAATTTCTTCTAATACATCCTCTAAAGTGACTAATCCACTTGAACCACCATATTCATCCACTACAATTGCCATGTGCATTTTCATGTCTTGAAATTCTTTTAGTAAATCATCGATTTTTTTATTTTCAGGAATGAAATATGCCTTTCTCAGAAGTGTCTTCCATTCGAACAATTCGTTATTGATATATGGAAGCAAATCTTTGATGTATAAAATTCCAATCACATTATCGAAAGAGG
The DNA here is from genome assembly GCF_000194605.1 of Fluviicola taffensis DSM 16823. Classification (NCBI taxonomy): domain Bacteria; kingdom Pseudomonadati; phylum Bacteroidota; class Flavobacteriia; order Flavobacteriales; family Crocinitomicaceae; genus Fluviicola; species Fluviicola taffensis. Next base: position 189,860 of record NC_015321.1, on the reverse strand, counting down.
ATTCATGAATTGGAATACGGGAATATCCTGCATCAAGTATCACATCGAGTACTTCTCTAAAAGTGGCATCGCTAGAAATCGTTACAAGATCAAGTCGAGATTTCATAATTTGGCGAACTTCCGTATTTCCAAATTTGATAATTCCTTCTAAGATTCGGTGTTCATCTTCGTTATCTGAATCTTCTTTTGTTAAGGCGAGCGCGTGTTCTAAATCATCGGAAGATAAATTAATTCCTCTTTTCTTAGCGCGTTTATTGATCATGTTCGTTCCGTTTACCAATAACCAACGTAACCAGGAAAAAGGAGGTAGGATGTTGATGAATATGATTGGATTCGCCATGAAACGGGCTGTAGATAAGGTATTTCGAGAAGCATAGAGTTTTGGGGCAACCTCGCCTAAAAGCAAAAGAAAAGTACTAATTCCAACAACTTCAATCAAAAAGCGAAGCGTATTTGGTTTATCCGAATTCGGAAAAAATTGATCAATTACTCCAGTTGAAAGAATAATGATGCAAACATTGATAAAATTGTTTGTAATTAGAATACTTGCAAGTAAATCCTTTGGTTTTGAAAGAAGCTTTAAAATGGCTTTCGAGCTTCTAGAATGTTCTTCTTCTAAATCTTTTTTTTCAGAAGGACTCAAAGAGAAAAAGGCAACTTCAGATGCTGAGACAAGCGCTGAACATGCAATTAGAATGAAAATAATGACTAGTGAAGCGATATTGTCTGATACAGTGAATCCAGCTTGAATACTGGCGGGAATAATATCTGAACTTAATCTGGGTATACTATCCATGATTAAAAGGGTAAATCGTCATTCGGGCTAATGCCTAAATCCATGGGGCTTTGATTCTGCGGTTCTTCAGTTGGATAAGGAGGATTGTTGGTGTTCGCTGGTCTATCTTGATCATTTCTTGGTGTAAGGATGGTCAATTCATCAGCGACAACTTCTGTCGTATAACGTGTTGCACCAGCTTGATCGGTCCAAGAACGTGTTTTTAATTTTCCTTCAACGTAAATTTTCTGACCTTTTCGCACATATTTCTCCACAACTTCGGCCAATCCTCTCCAAACCACAATATTGTGCCAATCGGTATTGTCTTTGCGCTCTCCTGTTGTTCTATCGGTATAGGTTTCAGATGTCGCAATCGGGAAACTAGCCACAACAGCTCCGTTTTCCAATCGTCTTACTTCAGGGTCTTTCCCTAAGTTTCCTATTAAAATGACTTTATTTACGCTACCAGACATATTTCTCAAAATATAACAAACATAAAATTACGAATTCCTAAATGAATTGAAAATTTAAAATGGATAATTTAAAAGAAGAGAAAGCAAAGCTTTTGATGTAAACAAGCGTTAGCGCAGTTTAACATTTCAATTTTCCATCCTTCATTTCAAATTCGTAATTCAGGATTGGTCATTTGGAATTAGACTCAAGGTATTTCTCCATCAATCGATGAATCGGATAATCTTCGAAATGACTTTTTTCAACGAATTTAAAGTCCAATCCCGCTATTTCAGACTTATCTGAGGTATAAAAGAATGCATAAATGTGTTGATGGCTTAAAATGTGCTTAGTTTGGTATATTAACTGGGCAGAATCGGCAAAAATCAATGGAATTGATTCATCGGTACTTTCAATCATAGGAAATTCATATAGTTTCTCCCAAACATCTTTTCCCGTTCGCTGATCTAACGCAATTTCATGCTTATTTTCAATATGTAAATAGTGGAAATAGCGCTTTCTTACTTTTGTTTTACCTTTTTTGATGGGTAGTTTTTTGATTAATTCTGAATTAAATGCGCTAAAACAGCTTTGATTCAAGACACATGATTCACAATTCGGATTATTCGGAATGCACTGCATGGCCCCAAATTCCATAATGGCTTGGTTAAATAGAGCAGGATCTGAGCTGGGAATCAATGAATCTGCTAATGCTTGAAATGTTTTCTTTCCTTGTGTAGAATCAATCGGTTCGTCAATTCCATAATACCTGCTCAATATGCGATAGACATTTCCGTCTACTACTGCATGAGGTAAATCAAAGGCAAAAGATGAAATTGCAGCAGCTGTGTAAGGACCAATCCCTTTCAATTGAATGATTTCGGAATACGTTTTTGGAAACTCTCCTTGGTATTCATCCCGAACTTGTTGAGCTGTCTTATGCAAGTTTCGGGCTCTAGAATAATACCCTAATCCTTGCCAAAGTTTCAAGATAGATTCTTCATCTGCATCGGCAAGTTGTTTCAAATTTGGGTAGTTTTCGATGAGGTTTAGGTAGTATTTCATCCCTTGATCAACCCTCGTTTGTTGTAAAATCACCTCCGACAACCATATAAAATACGCATTTTTGGTGCTTCGCCAAGGTAGCTCGCGAGCATTTAGTCTGTACCAATCGCTTATTAGTAGGGCAAAATCAGTCATTTAGGGAAAAATTTCATAATTTTTAATAATAAAGCAAAAATAAACGCTTTTGCTGACTACTTTTGCACCTGAAAATCACAAAGTTGAAAATTTTTAATTTATAATAAGATGACAAAGGCAGATATCGTTGCTGAAATTGCAGAGGAAACAGGATTGGAAAGAAATGAAGCGCAGAAAGCTGTAGAGGCATTTATGACTTCTATTAAAACTTCTTTGACTAAAGGTCAAAATGTTTATTTGAGAGGTTTTGGTAGCTTCATCGTGAAAGAGAGAGCAGAGAAGACGGGACGCAATATTTCAAAAAACACAACGATTATTATCCCAGCTCATAATATTCCTTCATTTAAACCAGCTAAAACATTCGTTGAAGAGGTTAAGAATAGAGTAATTGTAAAATAATTCTATCTTTTTTCTTACAACTAGTTGTAGAAAAACTTATTTTGATATCTTTGCACTCCTGTTAACACGGGAGTGCTTTTTTTAAAAGCTATTGAAAAAGAAATAATTGTATTAATAACCATAAAATAATATTGCTATGCCAAGCGGTAAGAAAAGAAAAAGACATAAAATGGCGACGCACAAGCGTAAGAAAAGACTAAGAAAAAATCGTCATAAAAAGAAGAAATAAAAACTTCTTGTAGATATTGGAAGAGCTTAGTAAGTAGATTTGCTTACTAAGTTTTTCTATTTTAGTTACTTTCTAATTTATACGTTCGTGAGTTTAGAACTAGTTGTTGACACCCGTGATGGTGGTGTTTGGCTTGCTCTCTTGCGCGATGGGAAATTGATTGAGTTGCATCAAGAACAGGGAAGTACTGATTTTGCTGTGGGTGATATATACCTAGGGAAAGTTCGAAAAGTAGTGCCCAGTTTAAATGCAGCGTTTGTGGATGTTGGATATGAGAAAGATGCGTTTTTGCATTATCTTGATTTAGGTCCGCAATTTCAATCGTTGAATAAATTTACCAAAGATACCCTGCAAGGGAAGCAGAATGTCTCTGATTTGTTGTATTTCAAGTCAGAAAAAGACATTCCGAAAGATGGAAAAATTACTGAGATTTTATCAACTACTTCGCCAATTTTGGTACAAGTTGCTAAAGAACCAATTTCAAGTAAAGGCCCGCGTTTAAGTGCAGAATTGACACTTGCTGGGCGTTATTTGGTATTAGTTCCTTTTTCAGAAAAAGTATCGATCTCTCAAAAAATTAAAAGTCAAGAAGAGCGTGATCGCCTACGCCGCTTGATGGATGATATCAGACCGAAAAATTTTGGTGTCATTATCCGCACTGTTGCCGAAAACAAAAAAGTAGAGGCAATCGATCAGGATTTACGTAATTTGATGGAAAAGTGGAAGACGATGCATGCTAATTTGAAGCAAGCTACTCCACCACGTCGTGTTTTAGGTGAAATCGATAAGACTTCGTCTATTTTGCGCGACCTATTGAATGCTGATTTCTCGAATATTCACGTTAGTGATGAAAAACTGATGGGTGAATTGAAAGATTATATCAGTGGAATTGCTCCAGGTCGAGAAAAAATCTTGAAATTGTATGATGGAAAACTCAATATTTTTGAGCGTTTCGGAATCAATAAGCAAATCAAAACCATGTTTGGTAAGAAAGTTCCTTTGCCTTCTGGCGGTTACTTGATTATTGAGCATACAGAAGCTATGCACGTCGTTGATGTGAATAGTGGAAATAGAAAAGGTGCCGACGGACAAGAATCAAATGCGCTTGCTACCAATGTAGAAGCTGCTGAAGAAATTGCTCGTGTCTTGCAACTAAGAGATATGGGTGGAATCGTTTGTATCGATTTCATTGATATGCACGATAAAGAAAATAACAAAGATTTATTCGAGAAGTTGAAGGAGTTTATGCGTTCTGATAGAGCGAAACACAATATTCTTCCTCCGTCTAAATTTGGTGTTGTGGAAATTACGCGTCAACGTGTAAGACCTGAAACGGATATCAATACTTCTGAAACTTGCCCAACCTGTAAAGGGACAGGTGAAGTTCAGGCATCTATTTTGTTTGCTGAAGAGATTGAAATGAACTTGAATTTCTTGTTGTCAGATAAGAAAGAAAAGAAAATATCGCTTTTAGTTCATCCGTATTTAGAGGCTTATTTTAAGAAAGGATTTATTTCCAAACAATGGAAATGGTTCTTGAAGTATAAAAAATGGGTCGATGTTCGAGGTGTTACATCACAGCATCTCTTGGAATATAGCTTCCGAGATAAAGATAATAACGAAATTGCTCTCTAATCATGGAGGGCAATTTTTCGTTTCAGCAAGCCAAGCACAAAATTGAATCGTATTGCGCTTACCAAGACCGTTGTCATTTTGAAGTCAAAAACAAATTATTTTCTTGGGGATTGAGTTTCGAACAAGTGGATCAATTGACCGCTTATCTCATTGAAAATAAATTCCTAGATGAAGGTCGTTTTGCTGAATCTTATGTCTCTGGAAAGCTCCGAATCAAGCATTGGGGTAGAATTAAGATCAAACAAGGCCTTCGACTAAAACACATTCCAGAAAAGATTATTCAGCTTGCTTTCAAAACGATTGACCCAGATGAATACTATGAGATTCTCCGAAAAGAAATCTTAAAAAAACAAAAGGACCTTTCTACGGAGAAAGATCCTTGGAAAAAGAAAGCGAAAGTACTTCGTTATGCACAATCAAAGGGTTTCGAAAATGATTTGATTTATGAAATCTTGAAATTTTCAAGTGATGAAGTTTGATTACTTAAACGACGACCCCTTGAATAAATCCAATATCTTCTTTTTGTCAGCATCGTTGTTATAAGCAATGGTAACTGTCATAAACTTATTTTTCACAAGAGCTGTCATCAATAATTGATTGGCGAAATTCTTTGCGTTTTTATCAAATAACGAAATTTGGTAGGTATCAAATGTGATTCCACTTACTTTTAATTGTCCTGCAACTGAGTCTAAAGGAGTTCTTTGATCCAAGTAATTGTTATAAATCGTTTTGTGAATATCTGAAATGATGCGCTTGTATGAAGTTTGATCGCCAGAAAATTCTTCCCAAGTGGATTGAAAATTGTTGTCGTAGTTTTTTTGAAAAGCAAGTGTACGCTTTATCCCTGCCATATTTGAGCTTGTATCTTCTACAATTTCTTTGGTTCTTTCATCCAATGATTCCAAGCTCGATTTTTTAGTAATTATCCAATTATCTGGAAATTCCATTGTCCAGCCAAGTGCCTGACTTGTATATTGATTTCCATCAAAAGTACCTTCATCTACTTCTTTGGAATAATCTTTTTTAGCAGGTGCACCGCAAGCTCCCAAGAGGATTAATGCGATAGTTAAAACGGGAATTAATGTGATTTTCATATACTTGATTTTAGATAACTACAATTTTTCGAGTGATTTCTTCTTGGTTATTTCGCTCATCGTACAGATGAATTCTTAGTTGATAGGTTCCAACAGCAAAGTTCATAGGGATTTCTACTGAATTAAAATGTTCAATTTCACCCTTTGAAACTTGTTTTCCTTGTAAATCAAAAATCTGCCATTCAACCCGTTCCGTCTCCAAAGGAATCGTCATGAAAATGGATTCAGATGAAGAAATCGGATTTGGAAAGATATTGATTGATTCACTAAGAGGAAAGCTTTTTAAGGCATTTTCTTGATTGAAATGAAGTAGAAATAATCCATATTTTCGGTCAGAAACCAATAAGCGTTTGGAAGGCAAACTAGCATAAATTCCCCAGTTTCCATTCATTTTATAGACCTTTTCATCCGGATATGTATCGTAATGAGCAATTTCCAAAGGAATAGGATATCTCAAATCAAAAATCCGAAGGCCTTCGTTGTAATAGGCAACAAAAGCAAATTCATTGGTGGCTTTAATATTGTGTGGAACAGAGCCGTTTTGGTAATTGGTTCCAAAGTAGTTTTTAATGGTAACGATCGAGCCATCGAAGCTGCAGTTTTTCACTCGTTTTCCGTTTGTTTCATCTGCGAAAAGATACCTTGTTCCATCTGGAGTTAACCAGCCTTGATGATTGTATCCTTGATCTTGGTATATGGACTTAGAATCGAGGTAAGCAGGATTCGTGGTATTCGTGAAGTTATAAACTCTTAATCCATCGTAACCACAGTTTAGAATAGCGACTCCATTTCGAACATAAATATCGTGTACTTCATTTACATCACTCGGGCCGCTCCATAATTCTTGCAATGCTAAAGGATTAGCTAATGAGAAAATTTTTAAAGGTGCATCAATAGTTTGAGTGTTTACGGTACTTCTGTGAATACATGAATACAATTTTTGCTGAATCGTATCTATGAAAATGTTGTGAACTCTTCCAAATAAGGTACTGTCTTCTTTTGCTAAATAAATGGAGTCTGGTAAGTGTTGAAGATCAATGATTTGCAAACTACTCACACCTTCGTCACAAACTGCATAGAGGTAGTTTTTAAACACGGCATATTCTCGGTGTTCAACAAAAGTGCTCGAATAACGACCTTTTATGAAACCTTTAGGGATTAATTTATCCTGATCATTGATTAAAAAAACGTGCGTTCCTTCAGTGGACCCAATAACTGCATATTCCTGTCCGTTTTGCACAAATCCGTAACAATCTGAATAGCGATTAAGAGAAGTGTTCGTAATTAAACTGTCTTGATGCCATTGATCTAATTTCGTGATATTTTGGAATGATTGCGCAACTAGTTGTTGGCTTTGAACAATCAATACAATCAAAAAAATACGATTAGCAATCCATTTCATCTCTTTCAAAGATAAGAAAAAGCAATAGCTTTTGAAGAGCAAATTACAACAAACGTTAGTGCGACAGTAATTGAGAGGAAACATGTGTTGAGAAAATTGAAAAGCATCGAGTTTATTAGATGAAAGTAAAGGAATATTCTCACTTAACTTTACATGCAATTTTAAATGTAGGGAATATGATGTGAAGTGCGTTTGTTATTTAGTTTAAAAGATTTTTAAGTTTTAAGACTTTTAAAATTTGTTAGAAACAGCATATTATCAACAAAGGAAGCGGAATTTGACTATTTTTATCCTCTGAAATAAAACCCGCGTGACTCGAGCAATTGTAATTATACCAACTTATAACGAAAAAGAGAACGTTGAGCGTATGGCTCAAGCTGTCATGGCTTTACCTGTATCCATCGATATTCTTTTTGTTGATGATAATTCTCCAGATGGAACAGCATCTATTATTCGTGATTTGATGACTCAATTCCCCAATCGTATCTTTTTGGAAGAACGTCAAGGGAAAATGGGACTAGGGACGGCATATATTCACGGATTTAAATGGTCTTTGAATCATAATTACGACTACATTTTTGAAATGGATTGTGATTTCTCACACAACCCATTGGATTTACCCCGACTTTTAGAGGCTTGTACTGTAAAAGGTGCAGATGTTAGCATTGGATCACGTTATACAAAAGGAGGAAAAGTTCAAAATTGGCCATTGGGCCGTATTTTAATGTCTTATTTTGCTTCAGTCTATGTGAGAATGATTTTGTTTATTGGTATTTCAGATACAACTGCTGGATTTATGTGTTATTCCAGTAAAGTGTTGAAGGCAATTGATTTGGACAATATTCATTTTAAAGGATATGCTTTTCAGATTGAAATGAAATATGCAGCTAAGAAAAAAGGGTTTAAACTAATTGAAGTTCCAATTACATTTATTGATCGCCAATTTGGAGAATCAAAAATGTCATCTAGTATATTCAAAGAGGCATTTTTTGGAGTTTGGAAAATGAGAAATCTCAAAGTGTAATGACAAAAATTTTATTGAAGAGCGCAACGCTTGTTAACGAAGGGAAAGAGTTTGTATCTGACGTTTTAATTGAAGGCAAGCGAATTATCAAAATTGCATCTTCGATATTAGTAGATGGAATTGTGGAGGAAATCAACTGTGAAGGTTTACATCTTCTTCCTGGCTGTATTGATGACCAAGTACATTTTAGAGAACCTGGATTAACTCACAAGGCGACTATTCAAACGGAATCTAGAGCGGCTGTTGCTGGAGGAATAACTTCTTTCATGGAAATGCCCAATACGGTTCCAAATACATTGACTCAAGAATTATTAGAAGCAAAATACCAAAGGGCTTCAGAAGTTTCTCCAGCGAATTATTCATTTTTCATGGGAGCTTCAAACGATAATTACGAGGAAGTCATGCGCACAAATATTGAAAATGTTTGTGGTGTGAAGATTTTTATGGGATCATCAACAGGAAATATGTTGGTTGATAATACGAGTACTTTGGAGCATTTATTTGCAAATGTTCCCATGCTGATTGCCACTCACTGTGAAGATGAAGGGACAATTCGCACGAATTTGGAGATTTACAAGGAAAAATACGGAGAAGACATTCCAATGTCAGCTCATCCTTTAATACGTAGTGCCGAGGCATGTTACATCTCTTCTTCGAAAGCAGTTGATTTAGCTAAAAAGAACAATACTCGTTTACACATATTGCATATTTCTTCTGGAATTGAAACGGCTCTTTTCCGAAATGATATTCCTTTGGAACAAAAACGAATTACTGCCGAAGCATGTATTCACCATTTGTGGTTTTCAGCTGCTGATTATACTGAAAAAGGCGCTTGGATAAAGTGGAATCCTGCTGTGAAAACAGAAGTTGATAGAGCGCAAATTTGGGAGGCATTGCTCGATAATCGAATAGATGTGATTGCGACTGACCATGCGCCGCATACTATTGAAGAAAAACAGCAAAAGTATTTACAAGCACCTTCAGGCGGCCCCCTTGTTCAACATGCATTGTTAGCGATGTTAGATGCCTCAGCGAACGGAAAAATCCCATTAGTTAGAGTCGTTGAAAAGATGGCTCATGCTGTAGCAATTTGTTTTCAAGTGAAAGATCGTGGTTTTATTCGAGAAGGGTATTTCGCGGATTTGGTATTGGTGAATTTGAATCGAAAAACAACGATTACGAAAGAATCCTTATTGTCACAATGTGCTTGGTCACCTTTTGAAGGAACGACTTTTTCAGCTTCTATTGAGAAAACCTTTGTGAATGGTCAATTGGTCTTTGATGAAGGAAAGTTAACGGGAGTTCAAAGTGGGGAGCGTTTATTGTTTAATCGATGAAAATAATTCTATTCATAGCATTGTTGGTACTTACTCAGTCATGTCATGATGGGTTAGAAGGTTTGCAGAAACCCGACAACTTAATACCTAAAACTGAAATGATTGATTTGATGACAGATATCTATATTTTGGAAGCTCATATTTCAAACACCTATACAACCGTAAATCGATACTATAAAGTCATGAATGCTTCTGGAAGGGCTTATCTTAAGTCCAAGAATATTACTGAAAAACAATACGAAGATTCTTACATTTATTATAATGGAACGAAAGAAGAGTTCAAATTTATCATTGATAAAGTTCAAGAGAATCTTCAAAAGAAATCGATTGAAATGCAGAAGAAATCTTAATTACAAGGTGTGATTGAGATCATCAATTTTTGAAATTCAGCTTTGTAAAGGTTTTCACTGAACCATTCTTTTTGATTTTGAAGAACGCAGTTCCACCAACCATATCTCAGAACTTCTAACCGTGCAATAAACTCATTATTCGGACTATTCCAACTTTGTTCGAAAGTTTTGCTTAATAATTCTGGATTATTAGCAGTTGCAATTTCTTCTTCAGTCATTTTTTTCCAAAGTTTTAGAAGTATTTCCCCACCTTTTTCTAATGCAGAAATATATTCCGAACATTCTTTGCAGTAAGGTGTTCCTTTTAAAGCTTTGGGATTAGTCAATGCGATGACTGCTTTTTCATGTAAAAGGCATTGCTCACGTAAATTGTTTGCTTTTTCCTTTTTTATTTTTGTCCAGTATTCTCCTTTTGGATAGTCCATTTTATCCAATTCATTCAAGAAATTTCCGCACTCGAATTGAATCCCCTTCACGTTCATGTAAGTCGTGTCTTTTACCTGGTAAGCTAAAAACGGTTGACTTAAATCAGAAGCTTGAATCAAAGTGTAATGCGCATTTTGAATTTGATTATAGGTTGCTTTTGAAGTGTCTATTTGAGCTTTCATGTAACAGGTTCCTTCATACCATTCGAAAGTTTCTTGGGCTTTCAGAGTGGTTGAACTTATAACAATTAAAAGAAAAATGATTTTTTTCATCTGATTTTACGATCTGGGTTATTACTAATGAAATTGGTCCAGCTATTTCCTTTGCTTTTATTGTTTTCACCAATTCCTTTGGAAAAATGATGACAAACGGCAGCCGCTAAACCATCCGTGGCATCTAAGTATTTTGGAATTTCATCGAATTTTAGTAAAGTTTGGAGCATAGCCGCAACTTGTTCTTTTGAAGCGTTTCCATTACCCGTAATTGCCTGTTTAATGCGTTTTGGAGTATATTCTTCGTACGGAATATTTCGTCGAAGAGAAGCTGCAATTGCGACTCCTTGAGCTCTTCCAAGTTTTAGCATGGATTGAACGTTCTTCCCAAAGAAAGGAGCTTCAATTGCCATTTCGTCTGGTTTGTACTCTTCCATTAGACCGTCAATTCGATCAAAAATGCGTTTCAATTTATCGGGTTGGTTGTCCAATTTGTTTAATTGAATAATTCCGAAGTTGAGCATTTCAATTTTCGTGCCTTTAATGTGGATTAATCCATATCCTAATACAGTTGTTCCGGGGTCAATCCCTAAAATTATTTTATCTTCGGCCATGCAAATGAAAGAGAAAGATAAAGCTACTAAAAAACGAGCTGTTTTAATGACATTGATCAAATTAATGGTCTTTGTAGCTGTGATTTGGAGTTTGTATTTCCAATTGCGAAATGTGGATTGGGAACATACGAAAGGTTTGGAGATTAAACATTGGTGGGCATTGGTTATCAGCTTTATACTTTTAGTTCCGAATCTTTGGATGGAATTTTTGAAGTGGAAAGCGATTACAAAGCCCTTAAACGCAGATCCTGTTCTAGTGAAAAATGCCTTTTGGGCAGGTGTTGCTTCTGGATTTATGACTCCAAATGGTTGGGGTAATTTCTTGGGAAGATTGATCTTTTTTCAAAAACGAGAAACAATTTACATCATCTTTTCTACGGCATTAGCCAATTTGAGTCAGTTAATTCCAACGCTTGTTTTTGGATTATTAGCATTATTACTGAAATATGGCAACTCCAACTCTTGGTGGATTTCCACCTCAATTGGTGGAGCGGTAATCATTTTGATTTATTTCTATGGAGATTATATTCTTCCCAAGAAAAGAAGTTCTTATCCATTTATTCGGAGATTGCAAAGTATCCATGGAAGGTATCAGCATTTAAAAAGTCCTCTTTTAGTTTTTTCATTCATTCGGTTTTTGGTGTTTAGTTCTCAGTATGTTTTCCTGTTTGTTGCTTTTGGATACGACGATATTTGGTTCTTATTTCCGCAAATTTGGTTGATTTACTTATTAACTTCGTTCGTTCCATCTTTGTGGTCGGGGAAAGTATTGATTCGTGAAACTGCCGCTTTATTTGTATTTGCTGGTACTGTGGTTTCTGTTCCTGATGTCATTGTATCGAGTATTCTGATTTACCTCTTTAATAGTGCTCTACCAGCATTTATGAGTAGCTTTGTTTGGTTGCCAAAAAAACGATAGCAGACTTTTAGTCGCTTTGTTTCATAAGAAAAAAGTAAGATATGTGGTTGATTAGTTCTTGGGTTCTTATTTACATGCTTTCAATTTTGACAGTCTTTTTTGGCGTAAACCGATTGAGAATTAGTAAAAACGCAAAAAGAATGATGGCAATTGATGAAATATCTATCGTTATTCCTTTTCGCAACGAAGCACACAATCTGGAAAAATTCATGGAATGTGTTTATTCCCAACGTTACCAACCAGCTCAGTGGATTTTTGTCAATGATCACTCTTCAGATGCATACATTGATTTGATCCAAAAAATGGACGGATTTCCGATTCGTTTGTTGCATTTGCCAGAAGAACAGCGAGGAAAAAAACGTGCTATTCGGTTTGGAATGGATCATGTGCGAACAGATTTTTGTTTGACAATGGATGCAGATGTGACTTTTGGAAAAGATTACACGAAATCTTTGTTATTACTTCCAGAAGGAGAGTTACTCATTTTACCTGTGGAAATGACTGGAACAAAATGGTGGCAATCTTTCTTTACTCTAGAGTATTTATTTACGACGATCCTCAATAAAGGAATCGCTGGTTGGAGTAGACCCGTTAATTGCAGTGGAGCAAATCTATTGATACATGTAGAAAGTTTCGATCAAGTAGATGACATTGAAGATCATGATCATGTTTTGAGTGGAGATGATATTTATACTTTAAGAGCGTTTAGAGATTCTGGAAAACGAATTGAAATTGTGGAAAACGAAGCGCTAAAAGTGGAAACAGAAACACCAAATACTTTATCAGCAGTGATGGAACAACGTGTTCGCTGGTTGAGTAAAACGGGTCATGTTGCAGACAGGTTAAACAATTTTCTGGGAATTTGGGCTGTTGGCTTGCATTTGTATTATTTCTTGTTGCTTATTATTACTTTTTCAGCAGGTATTTATTGGTTAACACTTTGTTTGCTGCTCTTCAAATTTGGATGTGATTTTATGTTGGTGCGAATGGATAAAAAGAAAACTACCAGTTTTGATTTGATTGGTTTGGTCTTGTTTGAATGTTTTTATCCAATTTACCTCTTTGCATTATTGGCTTATACAATGGTTACTCAGCCAGAGTGGAAGGGAAGATAGATTTTGTGATTTCTTAAAAACAAGAAAGGTCTTGTAGTTGACGCGAAGAATCACGTGATTACAAGACCTTTCTAGCTAATGACTGGAAGTTATTTTTTAATAACTGTTCCGTCTTCATTAAAGTTTACCACATTTTTTTCAGATTTTGCGTTAACCAATTCTACTTCGTAGTATGGCTTTTCTGCTTTAATGATGTATGCTGTTTTAGCATTCCATCCTTGAAAAGCATCTGTGGTAAGTGCTTTCTGAACTCCAGCAGGTAATTCTTCCAATTTGATTTGTACTCTGTCAGGATTAGCTGCAGCTATTTCTGTTTGTACTTGGCTGATTTCTGCTTCTGCTTGTGCGTTTGCAAATACTGTTGTCGTAATTGCGACTGCTGCGATGATAAACTTTTTCATATAACTTATTTTTAAAAGATTGCTGACTACTCATTAGGGAAAACGATGCCAGTGACCAGTTTGCGTTTTGTAAAATAAGTTAAATTGACATTTAATTCATTAATCATCAATCTATTACACATGAGTCTGTCTTGTGTGTTTGTACATGCCAAATTCATCGAATCAGGAACTATTTATTCAAATTGAAAATATGCTCCCCGATTTGAAAAAATAAATTCAATGTTTAATAGGAAAACACTTTGTCGACTATTAATTGAGGTAGAGCTTCCCCTTGTTTTAATTTATACTGAATTTGCTGAGTTTTGTTTGTTCCAGCAATTGAATACCTCCTAACTAAGGTACTTTCTACTGTTTGGAATTGATCGCCACCAGCAAATTCCCCTAAATCAGTTTTCTTTGCTTCTTGCAAGTTTATCTCACTCAAAGATTTTCCTTTATTTAAGTTATATGCTATCAAACGAATGTGTTGATCTTTTCCCTCTCGCACATACACATAAACTTCAGGAAAGCCATCGACATCTAAATCAGCAATCTCAGCATCAGCAATAGAACCTTTGAATGGTATTTTGATTTCATTCACACGGCCTAATGGAAGAGCGGGTTGAAGTGTTAAGGTATCTCTAATAGCTTGAACCGAAAAAGTATAATTGTTGTATTCTAAGAATTTCCAAAATTGCGAATGATCGATTTGCTTTTGATCTGCTTCACCTGAAATACGTGTATATTTACCAGCTAATGTTGCTCCTCCAGAACAGAAATAGTTCAAATTTTTATTAGATGGAGAATAGATTTCAATCAAGTCTTTATTTATTTTGACACCTACTTCAAAGTCATATTGTACCCCAACTAATTCGCCTTCGTCTGTTAAACGAGCTTCACAAGTAATCGTGCAAGTAGGTTTTTTGATATCAGCACGTGAGCGGACTTCCAATCGAAATAACTTTTCGGTGATGGATGTGATTTTTACAGAAACCCAATCTGAACCTTCTTCCTTTTTAGAATAGTCTTTAGAAACAAATGTTCCTATAAAAGGTGAAATCGATTGTTCCGTTTTTACTGCTTTTTCGTTGCTTGTTTTTTCTGTAGTAGTTGTACATGAGCTGCTCAAATTAACTAGAATTAATACTGTTAAAAGAAAACGAAAATATAACATGGCTTATGTTTTTTTATTAATATTCGATCGGATTGTTCAGGTTTAATTGATGTATCACTTTTTTTTGAAGTGGAAAGAGAGAGATGAAATATAGAATTCCAAGTCCACTTAAAATAACGAAATATGAGTTGGTTGTGAGGACAAAACACACGATAGCAAATAGAATAGAAGCATCCATCATTGCCATCTGAATGATTTTTGAGGAGGTATATGCTTTGATTAGCTTCGCTGGATTGGTTTCATTGTGAATTTTGGCTAATGTTGATTTTCGAAGAAAAATGGATGTAGAAACAGCGATTACCATAAAAATCGGAGCAATTAGCTGAAACAGTTCATTGGAAGGATTAGTTTGAGAATTGAAAGGGACGATGATAATCATAGCGGTGAGAAAACTAACAATCCCAAATAGTAATCCTCCGAAAATGATTCGAATCAAGGTAAGACTGTTTGTTAATTTGCGCGATATTTCAGTATTCATAGTGTGTGTAGAAGATAATTAAAAAGAAAAACCCTAACAATAATTGCTAGGGTTTTTGAATTATTAAAACGGTAAATCGTCGTCGTCGCTTGGAGCAGTAGATGCACTTGGAGTTGCGATTGGATCTAAACTCATTGCAGTTGGCCCACCAGATGGAATACCACCACCCATTGAAGGAGTACCTACTTTTTCAATTCTCCATGCCTCTAAGGTATTGAAGTATTTCACTTCACCTTGTGGGCTTGTCCACTCACGACCTCTCAAATTGAAAGAGACTTCAATCTGATCTTGCATATTGAATCCATCAATCAAACTACACTTATCCTGAGTTAACTGGAACATGATATCTTGAGGATACATACTCGCATTATCAGTTAACACAAATTCTCTCTTCGAAAATTTCTCTGATACTTGTACTGTATCATTTTTCACCTTAAGGATTCCGGATATTTTAAACATATTTCTACTGGTTATTTACATTTTTAATCATTAAAAGAAAGCAAGGTCATCCAAGCTCCTTCAATGTCATTATTTGTTATTAATTCTTTTGCACGTTTATGTAAAGCCTCTTCCAATTTTACGGGCTCATCTTCTAAATTAAGGAATAAATCACTTAATTCCAATAGTTTATATTCATTTACATCCGTTTCATTTGGAATTTCAGTAACTCCAGCTAATTGCGCTAAATCGTTTCCTGAAAGAATGGAACTTGTACGAATATCTTCTGGAAGCTGATCAAAACCAATTCCAATTGTTGTGATAGGTTTCGTAATTTCGAACATGGAAGCTTCATTGGCATGACAATACCAATTTCCTCCCATTCGAGCAACCAAATTGATTTTCTTTTGGTCTATTGTTCCATCTTCAGCTAAAATGTCTTCGTGAATATGGATCTTAGTCACTTCACAAATTACTAAATTTCCAGCTCCACCTTCAGTGCCTAATTCTTTCACTTCAAGAACTTTGCATTCGAATTGTACAGGAGCTTCTAAAACGCGCATTGGCTTGATGGTATCGGAGGCAATTGGAGTCAATCCAGCCTTCACGAATTCATCCACATCTGATGGAAACGGAGAACTACTCAAACTCATCTGTTGCAAAATATCCATGTTCACAATGTTAATAACCACTTCTGGAATATTTTTCACATTGTTGTAGGTATCCTTCGTTGTATTTGTTCTTCCATTTCTAGCTGGAGAAAAAATAAGAATGGGAGGAGCTGCAGAAAACACGTTAAAAAAACTAAACGGAGAAAGATTGTTCACCCCGTTTTCATCAATAGTTGAAGCAAAAGCAATAGGTCTCGGTCCAATTGCACCAAGCAGGTAGCCATGTAATTTTGGAATTGGAAGTTCTTTTGGATCGAGTGTTAACATCAATGAAGTTTTCTACAAAAATACCAAATTCAAGAGGGCATTTTGAGGTAACTTGTGAGAATTAATTAACAAAATTTGAAAGGGAGTCTTATTCTTTTTTTGACTCCTTTTTCAGAACATACAAATTCTTATTCAGTTCGAAGGAAGAATAATCATGCTCAATCGAATAGGAATTCCATTTGGAAGTACAAACGAGTTTTTGTTTTTCATTCATAATCGGCATATTGAAACCTGCTACACAATTAACCCATCTGTATTTTACTTTCTTTTTGGAGTATTTTAATTGCAAAGTAGGGAGCTTTTTGGTTCTAAGATACTGCTCAAAAATGGGAGTTAAGTTCATTCCTAGTTCCTTCGACATAAATTGCTCGATTTGTTGCGTCGTCACAGTTTGGTGATAGAACGTTGCATTCATTTTTCGAAGCATCACA
The DNA here is from genome assembly GCF_000194605.1 of Fluviicola taffensis DSM 16823. Classification (NCBI taxonomy): domain Bacteria; kingdom Pseudomonadati; phylum Bacteroidota; class Flavobacteriia; order Flavobacteriales; family Crocinitomicaceae; genus Fluviicola; species Fluviicola taffensis. The sequence continues at coordinate 172,840 of NC_015321.1, read as the reverse complement.
CGAAATAGGGAGTCGTTTCCATAAATCGTACGAATAGTATGTAGCATATTTGCTCCTTTGTAGTACATATCGCCGCTTCCTTCGGTATTTACAGTGTATGGGCCAATAATTGGCTTGTCATTTTTTATATTTTTTCGAAGTCCTTGACAGTATGTATCTGCATCTTCTTTGCCGAACCAATAATCGGTGAAGAGCGTTTCGCTGTAACAGGTAAATGCTTCATGAATCCACATATCTGCAATGTCTTTGGAGGTGATATTATTCCCAAACCATTCGTGCCCACTTTCATGAACAATAATGAAATCCCATTTCAATCCAATTCCTGTACCGCTTAAATCGGTTCCCATGTATCCATTCTTGAACCCATTACCATATGCAACAGCACTTTGATGTTCCATTCCAAGATGTGGGGCTTCTACTAACTTGTATCCATCTTCGTAAAATGGATAAGGACCAAACCAATATTCGAAAGCTTTCAATGTTTTTGGGGCATCTTGAAAGTGTTTCTTCGCTTTTTCCTCATTTCCTCTCAAAACCCAATAATCGATTTCCAGGCTTCCTTTTTCACCTGCAAAGTGTTCATGCATGTTTACATAATCACCAACGTATGGAATCATGCAATAATTATTGATTGGATTACTGACTTTCCATGAGTAGGTCGATTGACCCATATTGTTGATTTCCTTGCCTACGAACAATCCATTGCTCACACAAACCAAATAACTGGGGCATGTGTAATGCATGGTAACGCCATTATCCGGTTCATCGAATTGGGAGTCTTTGCAGGGAAACCAAACACTTGCACCTAATCCTTGGCAGGCAATAGTAATCCAAGGTTTGCCATTCGGATCTTTACTCCAAATGATTCCGCCATCCCAGGGCGCGCGTTTTGCTATACGTGGTTTTCCATGGAAGTAAATTGTAAGTTCTGTATCTTCTTTTTGCTTGTGATTCGCTTCCTGATAGGGAATGAAATAGGCATTTCCATCCTGTTTAATATCCTCTAAAGAAATATGAAACCATCCGCTTAGAATAACACTATCAATAACCATTGGGTCTTGCAGATCGATTTGGAGAAAGCGATTTTGATACACTCCACTCACTGGTTCTGTGGAAAAAGTAATCACATTTTTTCCGTGAATTTCCTTCTTGTCGATGTCAAATGTAACGCTTAGATCGTAGTGTTTTAAATCCCACCAGTTGCGTGAACTTCCATAATGACCTCGAATAGAATCAGCGTGACTAAACTGTCCATAAGACCAGGATTCTGAAATGATCAAAAGAAGAATAAGCAGATATCTCATGAACTATTTTTTTCGAATGTAATGATTCCTTTTTAGAGGGACTTGTCTATTTACTTTTTTCCAGATTTAGCTTGATTCTCGGCGAGGCGAAATAAAACAATCTCTTTGATCAGTTTTACAGGAAGCGGCTCATCCAGAGGAAATTGAACGGATCCTTTTCCTTGCTTGTACTTGGAAAGTTCTTTTTCAAATGCTGAGTGCCCAGTTGGTGTGGCGTAAAATCCAATGTGTGATTTATATCCTCCGAAATAGACCAAGGGTTTTCCATTGACTTTGTAAGCAGGCATTCCATACGAGATTGATTCTATCGCTTCTGGTGCGGTTTCCTGAATCAGTTTTCTTATAGCGATTAAGCGCTCCTGAGTTTCCTTTTCAAACTCCTGAATGTATTGATCGACGTTGGTGAAAGTTTTCATTTTGTTTGAGACTAAAGAAGTTATACATAAGACCATAGACAGGTCAAGTCTTCTGTCTATAAAAGTCTTTTTAAAGATAAATATAACCCAAATTATTCACTGAAAGAAAGTCCTTTATCGGTTAAGAGCTTTTTTAATGTAGGAATGGAGGTTTTTCCAATTCCATGGAACTTCATAATTTCTTTTTCAGAGTATTTTGAGAGTTCTTCGAGTGAACTAATGTGATTGTTTTGGATTGCTCTTCTAGCTGGGGCAGAAAGACCAGCAAATATGTCAGCTTCCGATTTTCGTTCTTCTTCACAAATTGGACATACAGGACAATCACTTCCTTTTAAGTAATGATGACCTTTTTTACAAATTCGTTTTGTTTTTTGTAACATCTCTTAATCTGATTTTTTTCGGTTTGATGTATTTTGTCCATCTACTGTTGGTAGGATATTTTCTATTCTTTGTGAGATTGTTTGCAATAATTGCAACAAGTAGAAGAATGAGAACACCAGATAGAACGGGGGAAAGGACATACATAAATCCAAGTGCTTTGATCTTAGGCGTTCCGATTACAGCAATTAAAGCAGTGGCTCCGCCTGGTGGATGAAGTGTTTTGGTCATTTGCATAGCAACAATGGAAAGACTTACTGCAAGCGGAGCAGAAAGCCAGATTGGATCAGGAATTAGTTTGTAGACACACACACCGATGAAAGCAGAAATTAAATGTCCACCGACCAAATTTCGAGGTTGTGCCAATGGACTTTGAATTGCTCCATAAATCAACACACTACTGGCTCCAAAGGATCCAATTAAGAAAATATTCTCCAATTTATCGAGCGATTGAGATTGAGTCAGTGCAATTAATCCAATACCAAAAAAAGAACCGATAAATGTCCAAAAATGTTCCTTGAAATCGACTAGTGTTTCTTTGTAGAGAATGTATTTCACCTTGCGAAATGAGTTGCTTTTTTTCTTAATCATTTGAAATACAGGTTGGTTGATGAGTTATTGGAAAATTGCATGAATTCGCTATGAAACATTGTTTGTGGGCTTCTTGATGCAAAGAGTTTGCTTCATCAATTCGAGTAGGATCGGTAATGATTACTTGAGGATGAAGGACAACAGACGTAAAGCGACCGCCATTTGGATCTTGGATCATTTTTCCAATCGGTTCGTCTATATATGCTACGACCTGAATTCCGGCATCTGCACACAAGTGGAAATACCAAAGCATGTGACAACTGGAAAGCGAAGCTAAAAAGAAATCTTCCGGATTGTGTTTTGTTCCATCACCACGAAAAGGAATGTCTGCTGAACAAAATAAATCTGGTTTATTCTGTATTTTAAGCGTAAATTCTCTTTCATAACTTGTATAATCGGATGTTCCTGTTCCCTTATTTCCTGTCCAGAGAATTGTTGCTTCGTAAGTATGTTCTTTCATAATTGAGAATGGATAATTGAAAAGGTATAGAACGAAGTTATTTATTGTTGTCAAGAACGAATGTGGAAAATTTCCGTTCTACAGGATCTCCTGCTTTTGTCATTACCGTTTCAAGTTGTAAGTCTTCGTGTATTAATCTAAAATTACTTTGTTCAATCAATTTCATCACTTCATCTGGATTGTATAATGTGAAGCCAAATGGCGTAAAAGGAAGTGTCTCCATGAAACTTCGGTGGGCAAAAGTGAGCGAAAGTAATCCATTGGGTTTTAAAATACGTGATAATTCCGCGAATATCTCTAATGGCTTGTCCCAAAAATAGAGTGTGTTTACAGTGAATAATTTGTCAAACTGATTTTCAGAGAAAGGAATGATTTTTCCATCATAGAGTTCAAAAAAGGCTTTTTTGAGGTCAATAAACTGTTGATTCCGTAGCTGAGCTTCTTGATTCATTAAGGTTGAAATCTCTAACCCAGTGTAATTGATGTTGGTATTTTGAGAAAGGAGAAATTCCAAATGTCCACCATTTCCATGACCTAATTCCAGAACTGAATCATCTGCTGTCAGATTCAAATTCGAGATGGCGTTTTTAGTCATTCCGATATTCGTTTCGTTCATCATTTGAGCAATCTCAATGCCTTTATCTCCTGATGGATGGCTTAATTGAGAGGCAAGTGCCGCTAATTCTTCTTTCTCCATTTTGTGTTTTTACGAAGTTAATGATTTGAATTACGAATTACGAATTACGAATTACGAATTACGAATTACGAATTACGAATATGCTTACCATAGACATACCTGGATTGCTGGAATCGACTAATTCAATTCTTTATCTTGAGTTCAAGTGTTTTTATAATGGAAGTAAGAATTTTTAATAATTCTTCACATGACTGAATTAGTATTATTGCTGTATCTGGTTTTAAATAATTTGTTTTTTGAAGCAAGGTTAACCAATAAAGAGTTTCACTTGTTTCTTTTCTGGAAATCTGAAGTTTATGAATAAAATCTTTTGAAGATTGCCCTCGAACCGCCTCAGAAATATTTGCTCCAATGGATGTTCCGGAGCGCAAAGTTGTTTAGACAAGACGAATTCTTTTTTCTCATAAGCAAGATATTTATAGATTTCGATTATCTGCACTGCAAAATCGAAGCTTTTCTGTTGAATAATATTTTCTTTGATGTGAATATGGTTTTTTACTTAATATAATAAAAATTGTGAATTGATTAATTAGGAATTAGGAATTAGGAATTAGGAATTAGGAATTAGGAATTAGGAATTAGGAATTAGGAATTAATCGTAATTAACATTTAACATACACCTAACGTTCAAACTCCGAAATATGGGGACTTTTGCAGAAAAAAATGGAACTTTTCATCAGTGTTTTTGCCGCTTTATTCTCTGTTTTGAACCCCTTGGGAACTGTTCCCGTCTTTGTTGGATTAACAAAGGATGATACCAAACACAATAGAGATAAAACTTCTTTGTGGACCTCAATCAATGTATGTATCATTCTTTTAATTTCCTTTTTCGCAGGAAAATATGTGTTGAGTTTCTTTGGAATCAGCATCAATTCTTTGCGAGTAGCTGGTGGATTGATTATTGCGACTTCCGGATTTGCGTTATTGACAGGCTCATTCACCAAGCACAAAGGAATGAAAAAAGCAAGTGTTCAGGCAGATTTGGAAACGAGGTCGGAAGTTTCTTTAACTCCTTTGGCAATTCCGATGTTAGCTGGGCCAGGATCTATTTCTTTACTGATTACCTACAACCAAACTTTTGTGAGTCATCAGCAGCATTTGATGTCTGTTTGTGCAATTATCGCAGTTTGTTTGGTGATTTATTTGATTCTACGCACATCTCATTTTATCGTCAAAGCCTTAGGAGCTTCTGGAATCAATGCAATTTCTCGCATTATCGGATTCATTGTTATTGCAATCGGAGTGGAGTATGTTTCGTCAGCGGTACAAGAGATTTTGAAAATCAAGTAATTAATTACTTGTCTTCTTGTGGGCTAAAAATGATTTCAAAACTAGTTTCTGGATAGGTTTTTAAATCCATTGTTCCTTCCAATTGTTCTGTTAACGATTCTATGAGGTCTAATCCAAAAGAACCTTGACGAGAAGGTGCCTTCCAAGTTCCGCTGTCCTTGTAAAGGAGCTTACATTTTTTACCTTGATAATGCATAAATGAAATGGTAATCAAGCAATTGTCGTAATCATCGAAGGCGTATTTTAATGAGTTTGATATCAATTCATTCAAAATTAGTGCAATTGGAACTACGGAGCGTAAACCAATGGAATCAATGTCGCAATCAATCTTCAGGTTTACAGGATATCCAGATTGATAAGATGAAACCAAGTCAGTAGAAAGATCGTGTAAGTATTCTCTCAAATGAAGTGTAGAAAGGTGATCACTTTGATACATTTTTTCGTGAATCATCGACATGGCAATTACCCGATGCGTGGCATCTTTGAATTTGGCAATGGCTTCTGGATTTTCAAGCTCTCGCGATTGCAAGCGCAGTAGACTAGTAATGATTTGTAAGTTATTCTTTACCCGATGATGAATTTCTTTCAACATCACCGTTTTCTCTTCATTTTGTTTGGAGATGATGTTGTATTGAACTTGAAGAACATCTTGCGCTTCGTTTAATTTTTTCTTGCCCACTTCATTGGTTCGAATGTTTTCCCAACCTAAATAACCAATAATTGAGAAGCAAAGTAGGCAGTTTATAACGATTGCGACTAGCTGTTCATGGGTCAAATCTCGCATGATTTGCATTTGGTCATCTAGGAAATAATAGAAATAAACGGATTGACAAGCTGCATGAAATAAAGTGAAGCCAATTCCCCAACGTGCACCAAGTACAATAAATGCAAATAGTATATTGATTGTCATCCAAAATCCATCTAAAAAATGGGGCTGATTATGAATGAAAAATAAAGTAGATGTACAACAAACTGCACCAATGATGTTGAATAGTATTGTTGGAATTCGAAACTTGGAAGTTCTATAAATGTAAGCTGTGGTTACTAATACAGATATGAATGCTGATAATGTGACGCAAGCAATGACGATACTGAAATAAATAAATAATACAATAGTCAATATTCCAATTGCAATTGTCAAAAACAAAGACATTCGATAAGCCAAAAGCAATTTTGTCTCATCTTCGAAATTTGTTTCATTGGTGAACTTTGGGGAGAACACGGATCGAAGCAATTTTAGCATAGTTTAGTTTTGTGTTGTGAATATACACGATTCTTTGATTTCCTGATTCGATTATTTGTCGAATTGTTCGTAATTCACTGAGAATGTTAGTTGAAAGCATGAAAAAACCCTGATCTCGTATATACGGGATCAGGGTTTAATTTTTTCTAACTAGAGATAAGTAGACCTCTCTCTAGTTAATTATGACTTTACATGACTGCGCTAACGCTTGTCTTTAATCGAAAGCAGTGCTTTCTTTTACTTTTTCTTGTCAACTTCAACAGCTGCTAATTCATCTGCTTTGTAAGCACCAGCGTCTAATTTGTCTTTCAATTTTTTGAATGTTTCAATGGTGTAATTTACATCCTCCAAAGTGTGAGCTGCAGTTGGAATAATACGCAGCATAATTACGTCTTTAGGAACTACAGGATAAATGACAATTGAACAGAAAATATTGTAGTTCTCGCGTAAGTCAAATGTCAAATTCGTTGCTTCTGCCAAGTTTCCTTTCATGAAAACTGGAGTTACAGGAGAATTTGAAGCACCGATATCAAAACCAGCATTTTTAAATCCTGATTGAAGAGCATCTGCAATTTCCCACAATTTAGCTTTCAATTCTGGACGTGTACGCAACAACTCTAAACGCTTGCGCGCACCAATTGTAATAGTGATTGGCAATGCTTTTGCGAACATTTGCGAACGCATGTTGTAACGGAAGTATTCGATAATTGATTCTTTGGCACAAATAAACCCTCCAATTGAAGACATTGATTTTGCAAAAGTTCCGAATAATACATCGATTTCATTTTGAACACCTTGAGCTTCTCCAGCACCTTGTCCAGTTTCTCCCAATGTACCAAATCCGTGAGCATCATCAACGAATAAACGGAAGTTGTATTTACCTGACTTACGGAATTCGATAATGTCTTTCAAACGACCTTGATCTCCAGCCATTCCGAAAACACCTTCAGTAATAACTAAAATACCACCACCAGTTGTTTCAGCCAAACGAGTAGCATTTCTCATTTGTTTGTCAAAGCTTTCCATGTCGTTGTGTTGGAATACGAAACGCTTACCTGTGTGTAAACGCATACCATCCAAAATACAAGCGTGAGCTTCTGAGTCATAAACAATGATATCACTGCGGTCAACCAAACAGTCAATTGCAGAAACCATTCCTTGGTATCCAAAGTTCAAAAGGATACAATCCTCCATTCCCATGAATTCAGCCAACTCATTTTCCAACTTCTCGTGTTCGCTAGTTTGACCAGTCATCATACGAGCCCCCATTGGGTAAGCCAATCCGTATTGTGCTGCAGCATCTGCGTCAGCTTTACGAACTTCTGGATGATTTGCTAATCCTAGGTAGTTGTTTAAAGACCAAACCAAACATTCTTTTCCGCGGAAAATCATTTTGTTACCTAGTTCACCTTCTAATTTTGGAAAGGTGAAATAACCGTGAACTCCTTTAGAGTATTGTCCAATAGGTCCACGATTACGTTCAATTTTATCAAAAATATCTGTCATACTTGTTCATTTTCCATCCATCAATTCAATATTTGAGAAATGGTTCAGAGTGCAAATTTAGAAGTATTAGCGCTTATATTACCAAATTCTTATGAAAATTTCTTAACCAAGAAATGAACAGGGGTAGAATTAGGAGTAAAGGCAATAGAAATTATCAATTATCAAGAATGGAATCTGGCTTAATAATGAAATACTTTATCATTAATCATTCAAAAGGCTTCATCATCATCTACTAAATAGCGTTCTTTGATAATATTGCAGTGGTGAATTACGTGTCCAACCATAATCCAGCCCAAATTTCGGGGGGTATTCGGGCTATTGTTTGCCGTTCCAACAGAATCCAACATTGCAGTATTCATTCCTTTGAAAAGAGAAATACTTGCTTTGCGAACATCTATAAATTCTAACATTAAATCTTGAAATGTGCGTTGATCGGTGTTATTGTGTTGACTGTACCAACCTTCATCAAATCCTTCAATTTCAGTCTTATCTTTGCGCGAAAACCGAAGTGCACGGTATTGAAAAATGCGTTCTGTTTCAATAAAATGAAGAATGACACCTTTCAACGTCCATTTATCATCGGCATATTGATAATTTTCTTTATCGTCTGGTAGACTTGCAATAAATTTCACGGTGTTATCCATATCTTTTTGCAAGGCAAGCATTAAGTCGTCTTGCCCAATTGTTCGCTCAAAATAATACTTCGCATAAGCAGGTGCGAATTCTGGATTTGGTCTTCCTACGAAATTGTTTTGTTCTGGCATATTATAAAGATTTATCTAACAAATAAACAAAAGCGGCCATACTTGCGCAACCTAATTCGAGTTCTCGTTTGTTGACACTTTCAAAAATATCGCTTGCAGCATGATGAAAATCAAAATAACGTTGTGAATCTGGAACGAATCCGAAAAGTGGAATACCTTCATAGGATTTTTTCAAAGGACTAATATCTACTCCGCCATAACCAGCTTCAAAATGATGCAACCCATAAGGCGCCAGAACTGTTGAGAATCCTTTCATTAGTTGTATGTAAGATTCTGCGCCATCACACTCAAAACCTTCTGGACTAAATCCACCCCGATCACTTTCAACAGCTGCAATTTGTTTCTGATTCTCTTTTTTTGCCCATTCAGCGTAGCTAATTCCGCCTTTGTTTCCGTTCTCTTCATTCATAAAGAAAACCACACGAATTGTATGCTTTGGTTGAACACCTGTTTCTTTCAAAATGCGCAATGCTTCCAAGCAGTGAACGATTCCAGCACCATCGTCGTGAGCTCCTTCACCTGCATCCCAGGAATCTAAATGTCCGCCAATGGTGATAATTTCATTGGGCTTTTCTTTACCAGTGATTTCGCACATCACATTGAAAGAAGGTTCATCGGGAAAATCTCTACAATCCATTTCCAGAATCAGATTTACTTTGCCTTTTGAAAGTGCTTTTGAGAGTTCATTAGAAGAAATTGTGGACAAAGCTCCAGCGGGAATTTTTGAAACACCGTCTTCGTAATACATCGATCCTGTGTGAGGAAAATGATCATCAGGCAAAGCCAACGAACGAATCACAACTCCTACAGCGCCCAGTTTTGCGCTTTCAACAGCTCCTTGACCACGAATTCCGTAACAACCTCCGTAAGCTTGAAACGTAACAATATTTGCAGCATTCATTGGTTGATTCAAAAAGACAATTTTCCCTTGAACACTTGCTTTTGTTGCTTTTTTTAATTCGTCCAATGATTTGAATTCAATGACTTCTGCTTTCAAAGTTCCGTTTGTTCCAATAGATCCTCCAAGGGCTAAAATATCAACAGGAATTGCATCTCCTGATCCACTTTGATACCAAGCAACTTCTTTGTTTCCTCTTTCCCAGTGTGGAACCATAATCGGTTGTAGGTAAATTTTATCAAAACCGTAAGATTCCATTTTTCGTTTTCCCCATTCAACAGCCATTTGAGCCTGAGCAGAACCCGAAAGTCTTGCTCCGATTCCTTTACATAATGAACGCAGATCTTCATGAGATTTCCCTCTCACCAAAGCTTCGTCGAAGAACTGTCGAATGATTGTAGAGTCCGACCCGGAGCTTTTTTGAGAAAACGAAAAGCCCGATAGCAATAAAAGCAGCAAAAAAGAATAGTATTTCATACTTGCAAATAATTTCAGTTGTTGTAATGCTGCGAAAATAAGAAACGAATCGTCAAAGTGTTTAAAAGGCCCATCCTTTTGTTTGAAATGTCAGTTCATGAAATCATTTTAATGCGGTTGGCTGGTCATTCAGAAGATCAGAAGTCCATTTGACGACTTGAAGCGAATTTTAATATATTTGATTGAAAAATAAAACGAAACAAAGTTGCGCCTATACAACACTTTAATTACAAATAGGGTAATTATGTAGCGCAGATAACTAAGTTAGCAGATATTTTAACCGACAACCGTAGAAAATATGACACATCAAGAAATACTAAAAAAGGTTGAATGGAAAGACTTGAAAAGTTTGTCTTTCAAAGAAATGCTAATTGAGAACAACTTGACAATACCTTGGTTTTTAATTTCAATATCACTTGCTTATTTTGGCTACTACATTATAGCATTACCCTTTTCAGCATTTTTCTTTTTGACTGGGCTTCGACAAGTTCATAACGGTTTCCATAATTCACTTGGGACAAATAAATTTTTGACTTGGTTGTCGTTGTACATAAACAGTATTTTAATGATGACGTCTATTCACGCTGTTAAATTCAATCACATAAGACATCACAAATATTGTTTGACAGACCAAGATTACGAAGGCAAATCCGCTGGAATGACTTGGTACGGTGCAATTTTATACGGACCTGTTCATATGTTTTTAATCCACAAAGTAACTCTACAAATTGGAAATAAAAACTATAAACGAAATGTAATTTTAGAACTTATTTCAATTGTAATTTTTGCAGCAATTGTATTTTATTTTCGTATCGACTTCTTAATTTATCACATTATTGTTATGCTTGTAGGTGAATTTCTAATGGCTTTCATTAATTAGCTTTGGTCAAGCCACCGGAGAAGACAATTTTAATTTGACTATTAAATTCGACACGAGAATAAATATTGACAGCATTAATGTTTTTTTCTATGAAACATTAGGGCAGCAATTCAACTCAATAAATTATAGTATATATAAATCAAACAATACAATAACGATTTTCGGAAACAATGAATATGTGGTTGGAACAAAATTTCCAACACTCATTTTTTCTTACAGAACCTTTGAATCAAGGGAATACTCGTGTGCCGATTCTCTCAACAAGAATAATCGTTTTCCTTGCAAGGAAACAATTGAAAACATACAGCTGTTTTATCTAATAACAGGGCATCATATTGGTTCATATCGTGAAAACGTTCCAACAGAAATAAACTTTACATTAAAAAACAACAACATAATGATTACTAAAGAATGGGTATCAGATGCAGCAAGCAACGGTGGTGTCTATGCAAAGTATAATGTTACTATTGCTTCAGATGATGAACTGTATAAAGAAAGGTTTAAAGAGAACCTATCAATTAGCAATAAGTTAACTAAAATTAATAAAAGATGACTAAACTTTATTTAATCATTAGCCTTTTTACAATATTACACACCTCAAATCTTGTCGCTCAAGATGGTTTTTTTTGGGGATATAGTATAACTTTCGAATTTGAGAACATTGAACTTAATAATAAAGATACTCTTGTTTCCGTAGATTTTTTTGTTAATCAAAAATCAATATCGACAATGTGTCAAGGTTGGGAAATGGAAAATGCGAAAATCGGACAATATAATTTGAGCTATTTCTGCTCCACAATCGGTTACAAACCAATGATAATTAAATGTCCTGACATATATGTGAAATTAGAATTTAAACAATCTTTAAATAAGGATAGAGTTAATTATATTACACGGTTTATCCCTTTTATTTTTGAACCAACCAAAGGTCCATCCCAGAAAATAGTGATTCCTAAACTAGATATCCGTTATTTGTTGAAAAATAGTGGGTCTGTTGTTATCGTTGACGCTGAAGGAAACTACAAGGTAGTTGATGGTGAATCCATGGAGAATAAACCCGTAATGTATAATCTTGTGAAATTTGTCGAAAAATAAAACTACCGCTAACAGCACCTTTGCCCCAGCCTTGCAGACACCAAAGCATTTGCAAAAGCGGTAGACAATTTCTTTATTTTTTCTTTGCAAATGCCTAGCAACATTGTATCTTTATTTAAACATTTCGGTAGACAACGGTTCCAAAACGGCCGAAGCAAAGCTCCAAAACGTTATGTACAATTATGAAGAACACTACACTAACATTAACCTTTACGATTTTTGGTTTATTAGCAATGTGCCAAAAAAATGAAATCTCTATTGGCGTTTTTTCTCCAATAATGACAAATTCAATGAAACAATATTTTACGGATGAATGGTTACTGACACCATCAGTTAATTATTCACGAAAATATCTTTCACTGGGGTATTCATTCAGTTATCAAAGGAAAATAAACGATTTTTCGCTTGGAATAAATTTGGGGCTTGTCACAAGATCAGTGAATGAAAAAAATGAGTATGATTACAATGGTGGAGCACATTATTTTGTTAAAGAGACATTTGATTATAAGCAAACTCATTATTTGACAAGTATCACATTTTGTAAAGACGAAAATTTTAAAAGTCTTAGGATTCGATTAAAATCAGAAATTCCATTTGTCTATTATGGAAAAGGGACGAACAACTATTATAATAGAACAAACTCTGATTACCCGACAGATTATATTTGGACAGAAAATCAAAAAATAAGTGCGGGCTTCGCTACAGGTTTAGGTTTAGGTATTGGAGTTTACTATAAATTGACAAATAAATTAAATGTGGGATTAGAAATTTCAGAATACTTACTTTATACTAGCTTTAATAAAGCATCTAATATTCATTCAACGGGTAAAGATGTTCTAGGAAATACTGGAGGGGGAGATTATGACACTGAATATGAGGTAACAAATAAATACAGCCAATTTGGATTCAGTAGAGTCGTTCCACAATTTAGAATTGGTTATGAATTTTAAACTGTACATAACACCAAATAAGCAAAAGCGCCAAAAGTGCTACATTTGTTAGGCGCCTTTGCCTATTTGGAAAACGTTAGCTGTAATAGAAAGAACTACCCATGAATAAAATTTTAACTGCCACTTTTTCAATTTTAATTGTTTGTTTCATAACAAATGGACAAATTACAACTGAGTTAACCTTTCCAGATAGCAATTTAGTTTTTAAAACAGATAGTTTTGAAGGGGTGATTTATGGTAATAATTTTAAAATTCGTCAGAAAATGGATAGTTTAAAGACCATTGAAATTGATCCGTTGAGAATATTTGCGAAAAGTCAAAATTCAATGAGATTTGTGCCCGAATTAGAATCGATCATACAAATTGAAAAAGAACTTAAATCATTCATGACAAACAAGGATATTTTTATCTCAGATAGTCTAAATTGCTATACCAAACAGTACTTAGGTTATGTTATTGGAAAAGGAGATTCAATAATTTATATTAATTGTTTCTTTGATAACAAAATAAAAGAACAAGGATTTTGGAAGGGTAATCATGTTCTGGTTTATGATGGGTGGCATTATTATTTTAATGTAAGATACAATTTGAGAACTAAAACTTTTTTTGATCTTTTTATTAATGGATTCAGATGATTTATACACTACAGCTAACAGCAAATAATCAAAAGCGCCAAACGTTATAAACCATATAAGAACAGAGCTTTGATCAAAGACGTTTCTAAATACATATTCTACGGGCTATTATTAATTTCATACCTGATAATGCAGACTCATTTAAAAGAGATGCCCCAACTTGTAGTTATTTCAATTGCAATTATAATATTGATATTAAGTAAATTGGAGGGGAGTGTTTTATTCCGAGCATTCAATTTTATACTCCTTATGATTTTTACGTATTGCTTTGTTTTTCAATCAATTTATCTTTTGTGGAATTGGATTAATCCGAATAGAGGGTTGACGGAGCTTGATGGAAAAATGGTACATGTTGGTATGGACCTTTCGGGAATTCCTATCGGATTAGTTAGTTTAATAATTGCTGTAATTGTTTCAATAATTAACTTAAAAAATAATAAAGGTAATTCGATAAAAATTGAGCGGTATTTGGCGATTGCAACAATAATATCTTCAAGCTTGATATTTATCTATTTTGAATTAATTTAGGTTTATAACATCAACTAAAAGCCACGGGCTAAACAACCACAACCGAGAGGCCCGCGTCTCCTAGTTGAGAAACGTTATACGCAATAAACCATGCTCAAGAAACTCAAACTAATAGGGATTGAATTTATTATTACCATTATTTCAATGGTGACGATAATTCGTTCTTTAATGTTGGAGACAAAACATGAAATTAAAATATTATTACTTGTTGGAATTGGATTATCATTAGTTTATATGATCCATCGAATTTGGATAAAACTAAAGGAAGAAAAAGAGAAAAGTGCAATTCGTGAAATTGTTTGTTCTAAAATGATAAAATCAGCAGAATCATTTTTATACTATATCGATCTTATTCTAATTAATCATCCTGACAGATTTAATATTAGCAATCCTGAAAGGAATAAGTATGTGTCGGAGAAAATTGCAAGAAATTTTTTCGAAGTGGATTTTAGAATACCAGATCCCTATACAGGGACTTCAATGGGGAATTTAGCAGAACAAGTAGATTTCGGAATGAAAAGAGGATATCATGAACTAGAAAAGATTGTTTCTAGATATTCAAACAAGTTAGAATCATCAAAATTGAAAAAAATTGAATCACTTTCTGAAAACCTCATATTCAAATCATTAGTAGATTGCAAATTATGGTTTGATCAAATCACTATGTTCAATGAATACGCAATAAGAAATAATCCAACGTTCCCAAAAAATGCTATTCCTATCACAATTTCAATGGATTTTGATCAACATCGAAAAGATTATATTGAAATGATTAACTTAATATTTGAGATGAAGGAATGCTTTCTAAAATAATTAAGTATAACAAATAATTTTAAATGCGCAGTATTTTCCGAAAGGGTGCTTAACTTGGAGCTTTGTGCATCGACCACTCTCATAACACGGGTCCAGCTACATGCCTAAGATCTTCTTTGAAAAACAGTTGGCGCATATTCATAAGTAATTACCGGTTTTTTATAACATCTGTGCAGATGAACGGATATACCTTTGTCTTAACAAAAAGGCAAAATAGGAAAGCCGAAGAATTTCCTTCGTTTAAAATTAAAAAAAGATTATGAAAACGAAATCATTATTACTTTCAGTATTTACAATTATAAGCTTCTCCTGCACATTAATGGCCCAATCTATTTCATGCGCTGATTTTACAATTTCGGGAATAAATCCAGATCCTTCGGATTCAAGTCTGTACAGCGTTAGCATTCAATTTTCTGAACCCTCAACTAGTCATGTTAATTACCCTTATGTTTCTGCTGTGCTTGACTGTAATGGTGATACAGTTGCAACAGGTGGAATGTCTTTCTTTGCTCAGATTGGACAAACTACAAATGATTATCAAGTTACGTTAAGTGGATCTTTGGCTTGTGAACCTTTAACTGTAGTTTTTGTTTATGGTATAGACGCCTTTAATATTGATACGTGTTTACTAAGCTTCGGAACGACCAACGGATTGTCCAATAGATCTGAAATTGCAGATGCATTTTCTTTATTTCCCAATCCTATAAAAAGTCAAGTTACCATTCAAACCGGGATAAGCCAATTGGGTGCTGACTACTTTGTGTATGACCATACGGGAAAGTTGATGCTGACAGGAAGGATTGATTCAGAAAACACACCTGTGGATATGAGTAATTTATCGCGAGGTATTTATTTATTCCGTGTTGGATTGGATTTAAAACAAACGTTTAAAGCAGTGATGGAATAACCATATTTACGCAAACATACTTTCTGTGAAATCATTTGCAATTATAAATTATCTTTGCAAAAAAAAAATCTATGGCATTGAAATGCGGAATAGTTGGTTTACCGAATGTAGGGAAGTCAACCTTGTTTAATTGTTTATCTAACGCTAAAGCGCAATCTGCGAATTTTCCTTTCTGTACGATTGAACCAAACGTGGGAACTATTTCTGTTCCGGATCCGCGTTTGGAGAAATTGGAATCGATGGTGAATCCGGAGAGAGTAGTGCCAACAACGATGGAAATTGTAGATATTGCAGGTTTGGTAAAAGGAGCTTCAAAAGGAGAGGGACTTGGTAATCAATTTTTAGCAAACATCCGTGAAACTGATGCTATTTTGCACGTACTTCGTTGCTTTGAAGATGGAAACATTATTCACGTTGACGGTCGTGTAGATCCTGTAAGTGATAAGGAAATCATCGATATCGAATTGCAGTTGAAAGATTTGGAATCGATTGAAAAGCGTATTCAATCTTTAGCTCGTAACTTGAAATCGGGAGATAAAGAGATTATCAAGGAAAATGATTTAGCGGTAGCGATTAAAGCTGTTTTGGAACAAGGAAAATCTGTTCGTTCCATGAGTTTTGATGAGAAAGAATTGGAAATCGTTCAGAAATTCCAGTTAATTACATCGAAGCCTGTCATGTATGTTTGTAACGTGGAGGAATCTGCGGTGAAAACAGGAAACGCACATGTAGAAGCAGTTCGCGAAGCTGTGAAAGATGAAAATGCTCAAATTTTAATCGTTGGAGCAAAAATCGAAGCAGATATCACAGAATTGGAAACGTATGAAGAGCGTCAAATGTTCTTAGAAGAACTTGGTTTGGAAGAACCAGGCGTGAACCGTTTGATTCGTACTGCATATTCTTTATTGAATCTTCAAACATATTTTACTGCTGGAGTAAAAGAAGTAAGAGCTTGGACAGTTCATGTTGGAGCTACTGCTCCACAAGCAGCCGGAGTAATCCACACAGATTTTGAAAAAGGATTCATTCGCGCGGAAGTAATGAAATATAACGATTACACTACTTTAGGTTCGGAAGCTGCAGTAAAAGAAGCAGGTAAATTTAAGGTCGAAGGAAAAGAATACATTGTGCAGGATGGAGATATCATGCACTTTAGATTTAATGTGTAATTGGCACTAGTAATAGTTGAAATCCCCGATCCCGAGCTTACGGGATCGGGGATTTTTTGTTTGCAATCAATATATTACTCTGGTAGGTGGTGGATAATATTGTACTTATCCCTTCTAGTTAAAAAAATAGGATTAGTATCTGAATGGATTCAATTATTTTTACTTTTCACCTCTAATTCATATAAATGGGGCAGACAAATCGCGGAAAAGAACCTTCGGACGACAAACTATTTGGTTCTGAAACGGTACACCTGAAATTGAAAGACGCTGTGGAAGACCTCGGTCATTTGATGGGAAGAGGATATGCTCAGAAATCTGCATTGGCTTTAATAGGTAATCGCTACAAACTGAATGTCAGACAGCAAAAAGCTGTTCAGGGAATGGCTGCATCGGCTGAACAGGTCGCAAAACGGAAAGCGCGAAGTCTTCAGTACGAAGCATTGGAAAATGAGGAGGTAGTCATTGACGGATTTAATGTCCTGATATTATTAGAAAGCTTTCTCTCTGGTGCCTATTTGTTTAAAGGTGCAGATGGATTTTACCGGGATCTTTCAAGTGTACACGGATCGTATAAAAAAGTGACCCAGACTTCCAGAGCGATTGAATTAGTTGGGGAGTTTTATGAAAGTACAAAGATCAAAAAGTTGCATTGGTATTTTGATAAACCGGTTTCCAATAGCGGCAAGCTGAAGAAATTGATTGAAGAAATGGCTATGGAAAAAGGCAACGATTGGCAGGTCAGTTTGACTTTTCAAACGGATGCAGATATTGTGAATGAAAATAAGATTTCAGTTAGCTCTGATGCCTGGATTCTCGATAATAGTACCTGGAATTTCAATTTTTTGAAATATATTGTCGGAAAGCAGTCAGCTCCGAATATCATTGATTTAACGGATTAATAAAGGATGGAAAACGAGAGGAATACTCAGTTTACCCAAGAAGAGTGGGAAAAATGTATCAAAGTATTGTCTGCCTTGAAGGATGATCCATTTAATAATCCGGATAATCGGTTATTGGCAGGTTTGATTACCAAGATCCACAAACAGGTAAAGAAAAATAAGCGCAGCGAAAACCTGGCCGGCAAAAGAGAAAAAGATTGGGAAGTGATAAGCAACACAGTTGTCAATCAACAGGCACTTGCTGCAACCACTTTTTTCGGGGATTCTGATTTCCGGGAAAAGCAGCAATTTACCAGGCTGGAAATCCCGCGTAATTGTTATTGCTGCAATACCACTTATGATCTGGCACATTTCTTTTATGCCCGTTTGTGTCCGGATTGTTCCATTGAAAATTACATGCGGCGATTTGAAGAATCTGATCTGACAGCTAGAAAAGTGATTTTGACAGGTGGTCGTGTGAAAGTGGGCTATGCCACAGCTCTGAAAATGCTGCGTAATAAGGCAGAAGTTGTTTTAACCACTCGTTTTCCGGCACTAGCCTTAAGTCAGTTCCGGGAAGAAAGTGATTATAAAGAGTGGAAAGACCGGCTGACAGTTTACGGGTTGGACTTAAGAAATCTGCATGCAATCCAGGAGTTTATTGCCTATTACGCTTCTAGGTTTGATACCCTGGATATCCTGATCAATAATGCTGCTCAGACAATTCATTACCCATTAGACTATTATGCTCCGGTTATTTCCGGGGAAGAAAAAGCAAAGAAAGAACTGGGAGCCTTAAAAAATCTGATCGAAAACCGAACACCCGTTTCGAATGAGGCAAAATTGCTTGAATATGCGGAATTCAAGCAGGATTCAATCCCATTAAACCGCTTTGGTCAGCCAGTGGATATGCGGGAAAAGAACAGTTGGAATTCGTTGCTGGAAGAAATTCCTACCCGCGAATTACTGGAGGTGAATCTGATTAACCAAATTGCGCCATATATGCTGATCAAAGAGCTGAAACCCTTTTTCCTGCGTTCGTCATTTGCCGAAAAATTTATTGTGAATGTAACTTCTTCGGAAGGCTTGTTTAGTTATTCCAACAAAACGAAGTATCATCCGCATACCAACATGACTAAAGCAGCTCTAAACATGTTGACGCGAACCAGCGCCCAGGAATTTGCAGAAGCCGGGATTTACATGTCCTGTGTAGATGTGGGGTGGATTTCTACAGGTGCGGTGGAAAGTTTACGAAAAAAACAATTTGAAAGAGGCTACATTCCACCATTGGATTCCGTTGATGGAGCCAGCAGGATTTTTCACCCGATTTGCAGAGGGATTGAAAAAACGTATTTTTATGGTGTATTGCTAAAAGATTATAAGGTTTCCGACTGGTAAAACATTCGGAAACAAGGAAATGATCGGGGTATTAGTACAATAGGAAGTACGCCTGCCAACAAACAGGAGACACAGGTTCGAATCCTGTCTACCCTGATCTGCATGGGAGTGGTGGTTTAGTGGAAAAACAGCGGGATGCAAACCCGGCAGACACAGGTTCGAATCCTGTCCACTCACAAAAGAAAAGGCATCTGTCAATCGACGGGTGCTTTTTTCCATTAGTTGCCCGTTTCAAGCTTCTGTTCAGAGGAAGCAAATATAACAAGCAATCCAATGACTATTCCCATGAAAAATCCGCTGAGAATACGGCTCGTAAGTATTTTAAGAATACTTCATTACTAGTTCGTGTCACATTTTGAATAGTGTGATCCAGCACGCTTATTAATTTCCTGAAAAATTAAAAATCTGTTAATCAGTTAGTTTTGAAATCATCTTTTTGCGCTTGTGAAATTGTCCCGTTTTGTCCCGTCAAAAAAGTCTTTGAGGCCTGTTGAAATGCCTAATTTTGACCAAAGTTTAATAAGAATTCAATGAAATTAGTAGTATTAACATGCCTTTTTACCATCTCTTTTATGGTATCATGGGGACAAACATTAACCCCTGTTTCACTAGAGCAATTAGTGAATACAGATATTCCCACCAGTCAATTTAATAGCCAAATAGCTGCAGATCCTAGCGGTGGTTATGTGATTATTTGGACAACTGCTGAAACTTCTGGAACTATCATGGCTAGAAGATACGATAGTTCTCATAGCCCAATTACTTCAGAATTAACAATTAATACAGATAATTCAAAGTCGATCAATATTGAATATTGGAAAAACGGTAAGTATATTATTTCATTCATTGAGACATCTGGCCCCACATTGAAATTTTTGATTTTGGATGAGTTGAATGTGGTGAGTGCTGAAACAACCGTTCCAGGATCACTATTAAAATATGACCTATCTCCAAAGGGTGATTCTCTGTCATTCCTATATAGTAAATCTTCGAATAATCAGTTGTATTTGCGCGGATACAATCTTTCAACAAATAATTGGATTAATACAGAGGTTTTAGTTTCTGAAATTACAGGATCTTCGGCTTCTTATGACGAGCCAAATATCGTTTATCATCCAAACGGACGAATGACAGCAATTTATCATTTGTATATCAATACATCTGGCTGTTGTACGTTTGATCGTAGAGTGATGCGTAAAACATTCAGTAGTTCTTATTTGGCTGAAGCACCAGAATATGCGTTATGGTCAACTGGTTCAGAATACAATGTTGGTAACGATTTGGATGCTAGTGGGAACAATAATGGAGAAGTTATCGTTACAA
The DNA here is from genome assembly GCF_000194605.1 of Fluviicola taffensis DSM 16823. Lineage (NCBI taxonomy): Bacteria > Pseudomonadati > Bacteroidota > Flavobacteriia > Flavobacteriales > Crocinitomicaceae > Fluviicola > Fluviicola taffensis. The sequence goes on along the minus strand of NC_015321.1, from coordinate 152,240 downwards.
CAACACACGGTACAACGAGTTCACAACGATACATGCGATTATGGATTTTAGCAAATACTGGTTCAGCAATTGTCAATAATGCGGTATTACTTCCCGTAGTAACCACCAACGATTGGTACGATTATATTGAAGGACATTTGTATGATAATGGAGATTTTTTAATCTCTAAGTCTATTCGAACAGGAAGTTATACGAATCCTAATGACAATGAGGCATATGTTATTTATGGATCCAATTACAATGCAAGCAACAGCGGACTTTTACGAATGAATAGTACATTAGCTGGCGAGCAGGAATATGTGAGCGTAGCTAAATTGCCAAATGGAGGATTTGTTGGATGTTGGTCTGGAAATGGATTCCAAGGTGATGCCAGAGGAATTTACTCTAGAGCATACAATGCAGTAGCTTTTCCATCAGTTTCTTTCAGTAATGCAGGAACTTATGTGGTGAACGAAACAGGAACTACAATAACTATTGGAGTGGCTTTGGCAACTCAACCAACGGCGAACGTTACTGTAAATTTAAGTTCGTCAGATTTAACGGAAGGGACAATTAGTACGAATCAATTAACCTTTACGACTTCGAATTGGAATGTACCACAAAATGTTATAGTTACGGGTGTTGATGATACTGCTGATGATGGAGATATCACGTTTAATTTGGTAGCCTCTACTACTGGGAGTGCCGATGCAACTTATGCTGGATTAGCAGATAAGAATCAGGCAATTGTAAACAAAGACAATGATGCAATAATGACTATGCCTTCAGCTCAGAGTTTTTGTAAATCAACTGGAATGAGTGGTGTAAATGCGATTATTACAAATGTTGGTTCAGTAATTACTGCGGTTACTGCTTCAAGTAATGATCAGAATGTGGTCGATAATTCAGATATTTCAATTACCAATCTTGGAAGTGGGACATACGGTGTCAGCATTTCTAATTTAGGAAATAATACCACGGGAACCGCTCAGATTACGTTGACCGCAAATGATGGTCAGTTTAACTATTCGGGAACATTTAATGTAACAACAACTGGAGTTAATTTGGTGATTAATGCTTCTTCAAACGCGATTTGTTTGGGGCAAAGTGTAACATTGACGGCTTCTGGTGGACAAAATATTTCTTGGAATAATGGTGTTTCGAATGGTGTCGCATTTACTCCTGGAAATACTGCTACATATACTGTTACAGCGGATAACGGATCTGGATGTTCGGCTACAGCAAGCCAAATTGTTACAGTAGCTTCGGCTCCTGCGGTACCAACCATTACTAGTAGTGGATCAACAGCAATTTGTGGAACAGGGTCTGTTACCTTGACTTCTTCGGCAGTATCTGGAAATTCCTGGTCAAATGGGTCTACCAATCAAAGTATAACAGTTTCTACGGCTGGAACTTATACTGTTACCCATTCAACAGGAGGAGCGTGTTCTGCAACTTCAACACCAGTAAACGTAACGGTAGGTTCCGTTCCAAATGCACCAATTATCACACCAAACGGACCAACAACATTTTGTGCTGGTGGTTCAGTTATTTTAACTTCTTCTCAGGCAATAGGCAATACTTGGTCAACAAGTGCGAACGCTCAAAGTATCAATGTTACATCAACGAATACATATATGTTGACTTACACTGATGGAAATGGGTGCGTTTCTCCAGCGACTAGTATTTTGGTAACTGTTCAATCTGCACCAAATGTTTCTGCAGGAGTCGACCAAACCGTGTGTGAAGGTACGATGGTTACTTTATTTGGTTCTGGTGCTGCATCTTATGTATGGACAGGCGGAGTTACGAATGGTACAAGCTTTCCAATTTCGAATCAAACGACTTTTGAAGTAACAGGAACTGGAAGCAACGGTTGTACAGCAACAGATCAGGTAACTATTTTTGTAAATAATACTCCAAATGTTAGTGCTGGACCAAATTTGAATATTTGTAATGGTGAGTCAATTACATTGAATGGTTCAGGTGCTGCAACATATGATTGGGATAATGGAGTTACGAATGGTGTTTCTTTTATACCAACTTTAGGAACAACTACTTATACTGTTACAGGAACAAGTGTTGGAGGCTGCGAAGCAGAAGATCAAATGACAGTAACGGTGAATCAACTACCTAATGTTACTATTTCAAATATTCCAGCCTTCTGTCTTTCAGATGGAGCGGCAGCCTTAAACCAAGGTTCTCCATCAGGTGGAACATATAGTGGAACAGGAATTAACGGAACTATTTTTACTCCTGCAACTGCTGGATTAGGAATTCATCCAGTAACTTATACCTATTCTGATTTGAATGGTTGTGAGAAGACTGCTTCATCAACAATTACCGTTGATATTTGTTTAGGTGTTGAAGAGTTAGCGGCAAATCAATTGGTTGTTTATCCGAATCCAACAATTGGTTTAACAACTATTGAGCTCCCAGGAGAGTTTCAATATTCCCTATTGGATGCACAAGGAAGAATTGTATTACAAGTTTCTGCTAGTGATTCAAGCAAGGTTGATTTAACTGCGTTTAGCGATGGTGTTTATCAATTGCTTATCCAATCGAAGAACGAAAAGTATACCCTTCGAATAGTGAAGAATTAAAAGATTATTGCTAGTCCTTTTTCATAACGTTTCTTTTTGTATATCGCTATTTCAGGACTAGACAATATAAATTTTCAGAAAGGCTCGATTCATTGAAATCGGGCCTTTTTGGTTATTCACAATCGAATCGAGCTTTTAACAAAGACTTAACTTGTTGATTTCAACAGCTATGTTTATTGTAAAATAAGGCATATGTTTTTTGATTTAGAAGAGGCTAAAAATAGGTTAAATGTGATTGGAATGAATAAAAACTCAAAATGGGTTATTTCCGTGGATGGTTTCAGGTCTGAAGTTTTAAACACTCATTTTGAAGTTAGATTATCGATGAAGCCTTTTTCATTTTTAATAGAAGAGGAGAATGATGATATTGATTTACAATATTGGAATGATAATATACATGAACTTAAGTTTGATTTAGAAAGATTCCAGAGAATGTTAGAAAACTAAAAAAGCATCCGCCCATAGGACGAATGCTTTAAACTATTTCTTTAAATAGTTGATTAAAAATCAATTGCTTATTCCTTTATCACTTTCGCATTGTATACTTGATTGCTATTCGTAACTGTAATGAAATACAATCCCGATTGATACTCTGATAAGTCAAAATTAAACAAAACTTGCTCGGTTATTGCTTTATCATAAATGACAACACCTGCACTGTTTGAAATTCGAACTTGATTCTCGTTTTCTAAATCTGAAAGATTAATGGATATTGTTCCTGTTGTAGGATTTGGATAAACGTTTAATTGTACCAAAGTCCCCATTTCTGGATTCTCTATTCCTAAGTATGGAGATACAGTAGTGTTTAGGTATACTTTCCAATAAGGAACATTTCCTGCTCCCAACCAAACTACTCCTGAAGCATTATTTTGAGCATCTACCATATCAGGTTTACGATCTCCATTCATATCTACAATAGTGTAATTGGCGCCGTTTACTTGATCCAAGTCATCTACGTATGTCTCCACTACAGGAATTGTCCAACTTTGAGCTGTTGTACTGAATGCACTACCGCTGTTTGGATATACTTTCCAATAAGGAACACTTCCAGTTCCTAACCAAACAACGCCTGAGCTATTGTCTTGAGCGTCTACTAAATCAAGGGTTCCATCTCCATTCATATCAAGTAAACTGTAATTTTGCCCGCTTATTTGATCCAATTCTTCTGCATAGTTTTCCATGGTAGGAATTGTCCAGTTCTGTGCTGTTGTGCTAAATGAAGTTCCATTATTTAGATACACTTTCCAATATCCTAAACCTCCAGTTCCTAACCAAACTACTCCTGAGTTATTGTCCTGAGCATCTACTAAATCTGGTTTTCCATCACCGTTGATATCAACTAAACTATAATTTTGCCCGCTTATTTGATCCAATTCTTCTGCATAGCTTTCCATGGTCGGAATTGTCCAGTTTTGTGCTGTTGTGCTAAATGAAGATCCATTATTTAGATACACTTTCCAATATCCTAAACCTCCAGTTCCTAACCAAACTACTCCTGAGTTATTGTCCTGAGCATCTACTAAATCTGGTTTTCCATCTCCGTTGATATCAACTAAGCTATAATTTAGTCCATTTACTTGATCCAATTCTTCTGCATAGCTTTCCATGGTCGGAATTGTCCAGTTTTGTGCTGTTGTGCTAAATGAAGTTCCATTATTTAGATATACTTTCCAATATCCTAAACCTCCAGTTCCTAACCAAACTACTCCTGAGTTATTGTCCTGAGCATCTACCAAATCTGGTTTTCCGTCTCCATTGATATCTACCAAAGAGTAACTGCCTGCGTTTACCGTATTTAATCCATTAGCATAGTTTTCTAATAATGGAATCGGCCAATTCTGAGCTGTGGTACTGAAAGATGAGCCATTTCCTAAATATACTTTCCAGTATGGGCTATTCCCATTCAACCAAACATCATAAGTTACATTGTCTTGTGCATCAACTAAATCAGGAAATCCATCTCCGTTGATATCGACAAGACTATAGTTGCCTCCATTCACTTGATCAATGTCATCTGCATATTGAGCCAAAGTAGGTACTGTCCAGTTTTGTGCTGTCATGTTGAATTGCGCTTGTGCATTCATGCCTAGAAATGTAGTCAAGGCGATTAAGTGTAGCTTTTTTTTCATAAAATAGGTTTGTTCCGATTGAATCGGTGATTTTACGCTAAAGATAAGTTGATTTTCTGAAATCAAAACAACTGTAAAATTAGGTGGAAACAATGAGCGGGGGAAGATTTATTGGGTGAATTGCACGAAAAACATTCTTTCTTGTAACTCCTCATATTTGTGTTTATGATGCTGTAATTGAGTTTTATTTGTGTTTTCCAGATGCAAACGAAGGCTTTTTTCATACTAAGAAGTCCAACTGGCTTCTTTGTCAATATTATTTCAAAAAATGGATTTTTCCAACGCTAATCAATTTGATTGGATGTAAATCGTTGATAATCAGTAGTATTTTTCAGGATGTTTCTTGCAGATATAAATTCATTTATTTTTGATCATTAAAAAACGAGTGAAAAGGATCTTAACCCCCAATTCAATTAATAGCATAGAGTTAACTAAAATACTTAAACGAAAAAGCATTCGCCAATGACGAATGCTTTTCTTGTTGATTTATTCTATATTTTTTTGAGATTACCTCCATCCACCTCCCAATGATTGGTACATACTTACCATATTGGAAAGTTGTTCTTGCTTGATTTCTACTAAATCAAATTTCGCTTCGATGGCATCTCTTTGGGTCATTAAGACCTCCATATAATCTGCTTTTGCGGATTTAAACAAATTCGTTGAGATGGTAATGGATTGTGTCAATGCGTCTACTTGCTGTTGTTTCAAATCATAACTGTTTTTCAAGTTGTCAATTTTTGACATCCGATTGACTACTTCTATGTAAGCATTCAAGATCGTTTTTTCGTAACTGTAAACCGTTTGTATTTGTTTTGCTTTTGCCGAAAAATACTTCGCCTTTAAGGCATTTCGGTTAATTAGTGGAGCAACTAAATCCCCCGCAATGTTGTAAAGTAACGATTGAGGCGAATTGATCAAGTATTTCACGTTGAACGCCTGATATCCAACCCCAGCAGTAATTCGCAAAGAAGGGTAGAAGTTCGCTCTTGCCACTTTCACATCTAGTTTTGAAGCCACAAGATTCAATTCTGCTTGACGAATATCGGGACGATTTTCTAACAGTTGAGAAGGAATTCCTGAGTAAATCGTATCGGGAACCATTTGTTGGAATGCAGTTGAATTTCGGATAACGGGTTGCGGAAAGCGACCTACTAAAAAGTTTACTCTATTTTCTGCTTCAACGATTTGTTGGCGTAAATAAAATAGATGACTTTGATTTTTGTAGACTTCTGCTTCAAACTTTTTGACAGCTAATTCGGTCACTTCACCTGCGATTTTTTGCATTTTGACTATTTCTAGTGCATTTTTTTGGATTTCCAAGTTTTGCGTCAAGATCATGAGCTTATTATCGTAAGCCATCAATTCATAGTAAGATTCGGAGATTTCGGCCACCAAATTTGTAACCATAAAGTTTTTCCCTTCAACAGTTCCTAGATACCGCGAAGCAGCAGCATCTCTACCATTTCGCAATTTCCGCCAAATATCAATTTCCCAAGAAGCATTGAAGCCAACCATGAAATTTCCAAGTGGCTCAGGAAAAGCTTTTCCATCTTTGATTGGTAGGTTTTCTTCTACAGCCCCATCTCTTGTATAGCGTCCTACTTTGTCAAGGCCAGCTCCAACAGCGAGGCCAGCTGAAGGCAAATATTCTCCTTTTTTAGCTCTAACTTCTGCTTTCGCAACATTGATTTCTTGCATGATGATATTCAACTCCTGATTGTTTTTTAGAGCGGTATCAATTAATGCAATCAGGTTTTGATCCCTGAAAAAATCTTTCCAATGTACTTTTGAAGTATTGGTTGAATCCTGCGAGCCTTGATAACTCGCAGGGGTAAATCTATTTTCAGTCTTGTTAGCTATTTTCAAACTTTTACAAGCTGATACAGCTACTGCTAATGAAGCAATAAGTAGCCAGCTACTGATTTTATTTTTAGTGCTCATTGTCTGGAGTTTCATCTGTTGTTGGAAAATTGTCTATTGCATGCACCAAGTCTTCTGTTAAGGAACTATCCTCCTCATTTTTAATCAGTTTTCTACCTGCTGCAAGTGATCCAAATATGTAGTACAAACCTGGAATAATGATTACTCCGAAAATGGTTCCGAAGAGCATTCCACCAAGTGCACAGGCTCCAATAGTTCTATTACCAATTGCTCCTGGACCTGTTGCGATAACTAATGGAATTAATCCCGCGATGAATGCAAAAGAGGTCATTAAAATTGGACGGAAACGTACTTTTGCACCTTCAATTGCAGCTTCTAAAACAGTAGAACCTTCGTGGTGTTTCTGCATGGCGAATTCTACAATCAAAACGGCATTTTTACCGAGCAGTCCGACGAGCATGACGAGCCCTACCTGAGCATAAATGTTGTTTTCCAATCCCATTATTTGAAGCAAAAAGAATGATCCGAAAATTCCTGCAGGAAGAGAGAATATAACTGCTAGAGGAATAATGAAACTTTCGTATTGAGCCGCTAATACAAAATATACGAAAATCAACACGACGATGAAAATATACAATGCTTCATTTCCACGCATTACTTCATCCTTGGAAAGTCCTCCCCAGTCAATATCATAACCTCTTGGCAAGTTTTGCTTCGCAACTTCTTGCGCTGCTTTAATTGCTTCACCACTACTGAACCCTTTCGCTGCAGAACCTCTAATGGAAGCTGTTGTGTACATATTGTAACGGTTGATTTCATTTGCTCCCTGTGATTTAACAATCTTCATAAAGGCAGAAAAAGGAACCATTTCACCACGGTCGTTTTTGACATACAACTTCATAATGTCTTCTGGAAGCCGTCTGTATTCTGGAGAAGCTTGAACGAATACTTTGAAGAAACGTTGGTATTTAATGAAACCTAATTCGTAGGTACTACCAATCAAAATGGATAGCGTGTTCATCGCATTTCCGATAGAAACTCCTTTTTGCATCGCCAAATCGTTGTTGATTTGAAGTTCGTACTGCGGATAATTTGCGCTATAGAAGGTGAATAAACCCGTGATTTCTTTTCGTTTGCGTAATGCATTCATGAACTCGGTATTTACCCGTTCCAATTCCAAATAATCACCAGTGTTTGTTTTATCCAATAATTGTAGGGAAAAACCTCCCGCTGCACCATATCCTGGAACTGCTGGCGGATCGAAGAATTCAATCGTTGCGCCTGGAATGACTTTTGCTTTTTCTTCCAGTTCGTAAATGATTTCCTGTACGTTGTGCTTTCTTTCGGACCATGGATCCAAGTTAATCAAACAAGTACCAGCATTAGAACCGCGACCTTCCGTCAATACCTCGTAACCAGCCAAGGCGGAAACCGATTTGATACCAGGTACTTTTTCAGCAATTGCCTGTAGTTTTCTGGCGATATCATTTGTTCTTTCAAGTGTTGATCCTGGAGGGGTTTGAATAATGGCGTAAATCATTCCTTGATCTTCACTTGGAATAAATCCAGAAGGTAATTTCTGGCTCAATCCAAAAATCCCTAAACCAAAACCAAGTAGGATGATGAATGTGACTAGTTTTCTATTCACAATTCGATTTAAAAGACCAACATATCTTCCTGTCAATTTTTCAAAACCTCTGTTAAACCAATCTAAGAAACGATTAATTGGTGTCTTTTTTCGAGGCTTACCATGATTGTTTTTCAATAACATGGCGCAAAGAACTGGAGTAAGGGTTAATGCAACCAAACCAGATAACACAATCGAAGTTGCCATGGTGATTGCAAACTGGCGGTAGAAAATACCAACCGGACCTGTCATAAACGCTACAGGAACGAAAACAGCAGTCATCAATAAGGTAATTGCAATGACGGCACCACTGATTTCTTTGAGTACTTTTTTTACGGCCATGTAAGGTGAAAGATGTTCTTCTTCCATCTTGGCATGGACCGCCTCGACGACGACTATTGCATCATCGACCACAATTCCAATTGCCAATACCAATGCGAATAAAGTAATCAAGTTGATTGTTAAACCGAATAATTGCATGAACATAAATGCTCCAATCAGGGAAACGGGAACGGCAATTGTTGGAATAAGGGTAGAGCGTAAGTCTCCAAGGAAAAGGAAAACAACCAATGCCACTAAGATAAAAGCTTCACCAAGCGTGTGGATGACTTTTTCAATCGAAGCATCTAAGAAATTAGAAACGTCATAACTAATTTCGTATTCCATTCCTGGAGGAAAAGATGTTTTTTTCAACTCTTCTAGTTTCTCTTTTACACGCTCGATGACTTCCGTTGCATTACTTCCATACGTTTGTTTTAATACAATTGCGGCGGAAGGATATTCATCTTTATTGGAATAAATATCGTAGTACTCACTTCCCAGTTCGACTTCTGCAACGTCTTTTAAACGTAGAATTTCGCCTTCTGGATTTGATCGAATAATGACATTTTTATATTCATCTGCCTCATTGAAACGGCCTTTGTACGTCAATACGTATTCCAGTGCCTCTGCACGTTTTCCGTCACTTCTTCCAATACGTCCTGGTGAACCAATCACACTTTGTGAATTGAGTGCTTCCATAATTTCATCAGTAGAAATATTGTAAGCTCGCATACGATCTGGTTTCAACCAAATACGCATCGCATATTGGCGACTCCCTAAGATACTTGCCTGACCAATTCCATTGATACGTTGCAATTCAGGAATCATATTTACCCCAGCAACGTTGAAAATGAATTTCATGTCAGCCTTTGGATCCTTGCTGTATAAGTTGACATACATCAACATACTTGGCATGATTCGGTTTACGATTACTCCTTCTCGCTGAACCAAAACAGGTAAACGATTTAAGACTTGAGCAATTCGTGTGTTTACTTGAACCAAAGCCTGATCGGGATCAGTACCCAAGTTGAAAACGATTTGGATATTTGCTTCACCAGCACTTGTCGCATCGGAAGTCATGTATTTCATTCCAGGAACACCATTTACAGCTTGTTCCAATGGAATGAGCACGGATTCGGTCAATACTTTTGCACTCGCTCCCGGATAAGAAGCTCTAACAATAACAGTCGGAGGAGCAATTTCGGGGAATTGTGATGTTGACAAACCACTAATTGCAAGTACACCCATGAAAATGATAACCAATGATAGCACAATTGCTAAAACAGGTCTATGTATGAATTTATTAAACATAATCTGATTGAATTAGAAGGTGAATTACTCGGTGTAAACTTTCAGATTAGAAATTACGGAATTAGGTTCTTGGTACTTGTAAGTAATTTTGTCTCCATCTTTTACTTTACGAATACCTTCCAGAAGGATTTTCTCTTCAGGTTTCAATCCGCCTTTGATTACGTATAAATCAGGCATTTCAGAACGAATTTGAATTTCTCGCGTATGGACAACACTGTTTTTATCTACAACAAAGACATATTTCTTTTCAAGAATTTCATACGTTGCTTTTTGAGGAATAATTAATGCGTGTTTCAATGGAACCACCATTTGAATACTTCCAGTTTCACCATGTCTCAACAATCCTTTTGGATTCGGAAATGTAGCTCTAAAGGCGATATTTCCTGTTTCATTATTGAAATCAGCTTCAATGGTTTCAACCACCCCAGGATTTTCATAAAGTTCGTTGTTAGCCATCAATAAGCGTACATTTTTCATGTTGTCACTTTGATCCACGGTTTTGAAATTTAAATATTCAGCTTCTGGAACATTGAAGTAAACCCATAACTTACTATTGTCAGAAAGTGTTGTTAATAAATCACCTTCATCAACAAGACTACCTAATCGCACTTGGAAACGGTCCATAATGCCATCAAATGGGGCTTTGATTTGGGTAAACCCTAAGCGAACTTGAGATAGAGATAATTCAGCTTTTGCTTTATCATATTTGGCTCTAACTAATGCAAGTTGGTTTTTTGAAATGATGTTGCTGTCAGCTAGTAATTTAGCATTCAAATATTCTGTTTTTGCAAAGTCTGCCTCTGCTTGAGATTTGTGCATTTCAGCTTCATACATCATAGGCATAATTTGGAACATGATTTGTCCTTTTTTCACCATTTGACCTTCGTCTACGAATATTTTTTGCAAGTATCCTTTTTCTAAGGCTCTGATTTCAATATGTTGAATAGCATGAATTTGACTCACGTAATCTTTGATGATTGTGGTGTCTTTCATCAATGGACTAGTGACTAATAATTTGCTTAACACTTCTTTTTCTTCTTTTTTATCTTGGCAACTTGTGTTGATTAGGGAAACACACAGGCCCATGAGAATGAGAACTCTCTTCATAATAATTGTTTTTAAAAACGATTCGTTTTTGATGTAAAATTGTGTTTTGGATTTTTTTGATCCAGCAATAGTTTTCCTAAATGTACAATTGTTTTTAAACAGTTAGTTATCAATTGATAGGAAAAAATAGAATGAGACAATGGATAATTTGTCTGCTGGATCTATATTCTAAAAACTTGGAATACGACATGTCTTTTAGTGGAAACACTAAAAGAAGAATGCTCATAGAATAAAGAATTGCTTTTGGAATTTCCATAGAGGTAATCGAGCGATTGATCTATTGGAATTCCTGCAAAGTAAAGATTACTGACTAAGTGTTTTTGAGATGCGAAATCTTCAGTTTCTTCTTCAATGTTTTCGAAGACAAATTCTGTTTCTTCACTTGGAAAGGAAGAGTTGTTGTCAATTGAAGAGTTTGATTTGTAATTTTTAACAACAAAATGACTGTGTTCAGGTTGTTGTTTATGGATGAGGTTAGAAGTTGAATGAGTTTGGTTGATTGGATTTGTAGTTAACTGTCCTGCTCCAAAAACTTGAAGTACGCACAAAATTTGAAAAAATCCGATAAGCAAACTTTTCATAGGACAAAACTAATCGAGACTTGGGTTACTACCAAATTTGGTGGTGTTAAATATTGGTTAATTCAATGATCCCTTTTGATAGGACATAAAAAAAGGCTCTCAATTTGAGAACCTTTTGATTGAATTAATTTCTAATTAATATTCGTCTTCGTTAAATAAGAAGTCATCCTTAGACGGATAATCAGGCCAAATTTCTTCGATGCTTTCATACACATCGCCTTCGTCTTCTAAATCTTGTAAGTTCTCAACTACTTCTAATGGTGCACCTGCACGAATAGCGAAGTCAATTAACTCGTCCTTTGTTGCCGGCCAAGGTGCGTCTTCTAAGTACGATGCTAGTTCTAATGTCCAGTACATGTTTTGTAAAATTGTTGTTTAATTGCGCAAAAATAATCTTATTCTAAAAAAAACCAAGTGTTTTATTGCTGTTTTAAAAAAAACTTTTGATTTTATTTTTTAACACTTGATTTTCAGTGTGTTCTTGGTTTCCAAGGAGTCTCAATAGCATTCAATTCGTGAGCCAATTTTCGAGATAGTACGAATAGGTAATCACTTAATCGATTCATGTATGCGCTAATCAGGGGACTAACAGTTTCCGATTCACTTAATTGTGATACCAATCGTTCCGCCCTTCTACAAATGCAACGTGCGATATGGCATTGAGATACAATTGCATTTCCTCCAGGAAGTACGAAAAATTTCATCGGAGGAAGTTCAGTCTCCATTCCATCAATGTGATTCTCTAAAAAAGTAATATCACTTTCAAAGAGTTCAGGCAAAGTCATTTTCGATTTAACAGGATCTGCTGCTAACTGTGATCCAATCGTAAATAAACGATCTTGAATCTCAATCAAAATAAGACTCTTCGATTCCTCGTTTATTAAGTCACGAAGTAATCCAATATAACTATTCAGTTCGTCAACAGTTCCGTAACTTTCTATTCGAATGTGGTGTTTTGGAAGTCTTGTTCCTCCAATTAAACCGGTAGTTCCACCGTCTCCTTTTTTCGTGTAAACTTTCATTCTTTAAAAGTAATTATTTTCTAAAACGAAATTTTGAAGAATAAGAAAGATTTGTCGATTTATTGTACATTTGGTAGAACAAAAACATTAACTATGAAATTCATTTTATCCTTGGCGGTATTATTCGCTATTCAAATGACTTCTGTTTCATTTGGTCAATTAACACAGAAAAATGATGTGATTCTGAAAACTTCAGGTGATGAGCTGACAGGTAAGATTCAGGAAATTGGAGATACCGAGATCAAGTTTGTTTATGCAGGAGAAACACTGGTTTATTCCATTAAAAAGTCAGATATTGCGAAGATTACCTTTGCTAGCGGGCGCATAGAGATGTTCAATTCTCCAAAGTCAAATTCCGCAAAAGCAGATTCCATTGCCAAATCGGGTTTAGAAGCTCATCAAAATAAAATAGCCATATTGCCTTTTAGTTACTTGGTAAATAAGCAAGATGCTGGCCAGGAAATGACTTACAAAGTTCAAAATGAAGTCTTCAATATTATGAATCAACATTCGGGCTATATGACTGTTCAGCCAACATCTACCACAAACGCGTTGTTGTTGAAGGCAGGGATAACCGGTGCGAATGTCCGCAGTTTTACAATGGGAGAAATTTGTAATGTCTTGGGCGTAGAATATGTTATTCAAGGGACAATTACGCAAGATTTAACATCCGTTAGTAGCAGTACTAGTGGTTCTACAACCTATAATACAAAAGGAAATACTTCTTCCAATAGATCGGTAGGAACGGTGAGTGGAGCATCTTCTTCTTACAGTTCACAGAATTACACGACAAATGTTACAATGGCAATTTATACTGACAAAGGAGAAACTATTTTCTCGCAAGATCATCAATCCTTTTGGAGCTCAGATGATGCATACAAGACTACATTGAATTATTTATTGAAAAGAACACCAATTTATCAAAAGTAAGATGAAAAAAAGCCTATTAGCAATCGGTTTCATAGCAATTTTAGTTGCTTGTGGAACAGCAAAAAATTCAACAGCTAAAGTGGAGGCTATGCCTTCTCAATCTGATGTAGATAGAGTTGCATCTAAATTCCCAGGATATACCCTAGAGGAATTGAATGATGGAAAGAAATTATTCGAAGCAAATTGCGCCCTTTGTCATCGTTTGAAAAAACCAACTTCCGAACCAGAGTCTGAGTGGAAAACAATTGTTCCAAGAATGGTGGTGAAAGTCAATAAAAAGTTGGGTAGCACCGTTGTTGACGCAAGTGGAGAAGAGAAAATACTTCGTTATTTGATTACGATGGGATCTGTTCCTAAATAAAAAATGGTTGGCGAAATGCCTATAAAAAACAGAGGGTCGCGATTAATCGCGACCCTCTGTTTTTACAAATAGATCTTAAAAAAATCGATTCTTAAAAATCTTCGGACGAATAGTAAAATGTTCTTTTGTTTGCTCATCTCGTCGCCAAAGAATTCCCATACGACCTAAATCAATTGACACATGAAAACGGTCGTCATTCACCAATTGATTCCAGCAATTCCACATACCATCACTCCAACGAATATCGTCCAAAATAAAGGCCGTATTGTGATCTGTATGTTGGAATAGCATATCAATATATCTTAATGTGGCTTCTCCGGAATGATTTCCATCCAAGAAAATAAGATCGTAGGTTCCTCCAATGCAGGGAAGCTTTACAAACTCATCAAAGGAAGCGCAGATTGTTGTAATTCCAGTCAGGTTCCATGTGTCAAATTGTTGGGATGCTTTCAATAAAATACGGTCGCAACCCTCAACAGTTATTAGATGTGAATTGGGATTTCCTGATTTTAAATGAATGGAGCCAGTTCCAATGGAAGTTCCAAGCTCCAATAAGAGTTTCGGTTGATAGTGATGTGCTATTTTCCAAAGAATTTCACCATATATCCCAGCACTACTTGCTTTTTTAGCTAACTCAGAAACTGATCTGGTTTTCCCCATTTGCTTCGATCCAGCTCCTAAGTCGGTGATTTTAAATTGTTCGCGGTCCTTTTTGGCTTTCTGCAACCAATTTTTTCTTGAATTGAGAAAATTTTTATCCACTTTTGTCGTTAGACAGTTGTCAACGAAGTCAAAGACGAAAGGGGAATGGATTCCATGCCTTCCTTTTGATTTGAGTAAAAATCCGAAAATTGATTTGGAGTTTTGCATGACGCAAAGAAACAAAAAAACGCTACAGAAAGCATGCTTATGCTGAAAACAACTATAGAATTACAACTAGAACGTTTAAGAGCTCCTCAGCCATCGTTGAATCTGGTGTCTGCGTGTAGAATTCAAGAAGGAATCATTGCTCTAAGTGATGACAAAATCGTTGAATTGGCTCAGTCATTTTATCGTTCGAATAAGAAAATTTCATTTTTCATTCCAGCTTCTGGTTCGGGTTCTCGAATGTTTCATTTTTTGTTTGAGTTCTTAGAAGCTCCCAATGAAAGCAATAGTGGGTATGTGGAGCGATTTTTAACTCACATTGAGGATTTTGCATTTTTTCATCAGTTTCCGCTTGCTATTCAAAAGGCATTGAGAGATCGTAGTATGGATTTGGATGCGTTTGTTTCTTTCATTTTGAATAATAAAGGATATGGGTTGGCGCATTTACCAAAAGGCTTGATTCCTTTTCATAAAAACGGCCCATTTTTGCTATGTCCGATTCAAGAACATGTTGTTCAAGGTCAGTTGATTAATCAAAATTCCTGTTCGTTTCATTTTACGATTCAACCGAAGTTTCAAGAGTATATTCAGAGGCAATTGGAATTTTTAGAAGGAATGACTTCACGTAAGTTTGAGGTTGATTTTTCGGTGCAAAACAGTGCTACGAATGCCATTGCATTTGATGAGAATTTCCAACCAATTACAAATCCAGAAGGCGATTATTTGACTCGTCCAGCTGGACATGGAGCTTTATTGGAAAATTTTAAAAGTGTAGATTCTGATCTTATTTTTATTAAGAATATTGATAATATTCAGCATTTTAATCATTCTTCAACATCCATTCAAACTCAGCAAATGTTGGGAGGGCTATTTTTAGAGGTTCAGGGAGAGATTACTAATTTAGTGACCAATTTTTCGGATGAAGGATGGAGTCATTTCAATAAGAATTATCAACTTTTTCACGAGTCTGTGAATGAGTTGTCAAACAGCGATAAATTGGAATTGTTGCATCGTCCTTTGCGTATTTGTGGAATGGTACAAAATGAAGGACAACCCGGTGGCGGACCTTTTTGGGTGGAAAATAACGGTGAGGTCACCAAGCAAATAGTTGAAAAAGCTCAGATAAATCCAAAAAGTGATCAAGTACGTGTCATGATTCAATCGTCCCATTTTAATCCTGTGATTATGGTGTGTCAGGGAAGAAATGTAGATGGTACTTCGATTGATTTAGATGTTTTCAAAGATGAAAATGCGTATTTCAAAGTAAGTAAATCACATAAAGGTCAATCCATTAATTTTGTGGAGCTTCCAGGACTTTGGAATGGCTCTATGGCGAAATGGAATACGGTTTTTGTTGAAATACCAAGTGAAACGTTTAGTCCCGTAAAATCAATTTTGGATTTGTTGGATAAAGCGCATCAACCAACATAATTTTCAATTAGTAAAGTTTCTGTCGTTTCAATAAATATTTCACCAATACATCCTGAATGGAGTCTTTGATATCGACTGTATAGAAATCAACGTTGTATTGTGTGCACTTTAAATTCACTTCATTGAAGTAACGATTGATTTCAGTTGTGTATTTTTCCTTGATTTCTGAAGGTTGTAATTTCATTTTTTCTCCAGTTTCCATATCAATCAAATTGATAGGATTGTGTCCTAAATCAAAATCTATTTCCGTTGCTTTGTCCATCACGTGAAATAAAACCACCTCGTGTTTGTTGTGTTTCATGTGCTGAATACTTTGCATAAACTCATCCAATTTGGAAGGGTCATCCAATAAATCGGTGAAAATGACGATTAAACTTCTCTTGTGACATAATTCCGCTACGTCGTGCAAACAGGAAATAGTTTCTGTTGTTTTAGAATCAACCGCTTGGTATTCGTGCAGTTGCTTTTCCATTTCATGTAACAAGAATCTATGATGGGCCGGAGATGATTTTGCTGGAGTATGCAAAAACAGATTATTGTGAAAGAGTGAAAGTCCGACGGCATCGCGTTGTCTTTTTAATAATTCAGATAAAGATGCCGCAGCAAGAACCGAAAAATCTAATTTAGACAATTCATTTTTTCCGCTGTAGTACATGGATGAAGAAACATCAATAACCATTTGACATCTTAGGTTGGTTTCTTCTTCATATTTTTTAGTGAACATTTTTTCAGATCGGCCATACAATTTCCAATCGATGTGTCGTGTAGATTCCCCAGGATTATATAAACGATGTTCTGCAAATTCCACGGAGAAGCCATGGAATGGGCTTTTATGCATTCCAGTGATGAAACCTTCTACAACTTGTTTGGCAAGCAATTCTAAATTGCCAAATTGAGCTAGTTGATCTTTTTGTATTTTGGACATGTTTCGAAAATAAGGATAAAAGAGATGTCTGCTTCTACTTTTCAATTTTTTAGGAAGATATTCAATTGAATTTATGCTTGTTGTTCATTTGTCAGAGCGGTTATCAGCTTTTTCTCTTTGATTTTTGCTCTGAAAACAGTTCCAATGATTACTCCCAAAAGAACTAAACATACTCCAAGGATTGAAGCGGTAGCTAATTTCTCATTAAAAACAAACCATCCCGAAATGAGTGCGTAAATCGCTCCTATATATTGAAAAGGAGCTACAATTGCGGTGTTTGTAGAAAGGAAAGCTCGTGTCATCGTTACTTGAGCAATTTGTGTGAGTACTCCAATGGCCAGTAAAATGATCCATTCTATTCCATGGGGAAATGTGAAGTCAAAAAGACACCAAATTCCTGTTAATGGCAAGGCTAGCATAGGGAAATAAATGACGATATTGATTGTTTCTTCGGTGTCTTTTAGTTTTGAAATGGCATTGTATGCAACTCCAGATAAAATAGCCGAAACGACTCCAAGAATCATCCAAACCAAATCTAGTTTTTGATTCTCCAAACCATTGAAAATTCCATTAAAACCAATAAAAACAACCCCTAGAAAAGCTAAGACACTACTGAGATATTGAATTTTACTAACTTTTTCATGAAAGAGACGAGAGGCGATCAGCACGGTGAAAATAGGAGACAGGTATTGTAACGTAGAGGCAATTGCTAATGGTAGTTTGTGTAAGGTGAAAAAGAATAATGTTAAAGCTACCATTCCAGCGATTCCTCTTAAAAGAAGCCATCTTCGGTTGTTTCCAAGTAAGGAGAGCCCTTTGTACTTGATGATTGTTGCACTAATTGCAAAAGAAACGAGGCTTCTAAAAAAAACAAGTTCGTGTGCTGGGTATTTTTGAAGATCAGGAATGATTGCATTGTCAGGATTTCCTAGCATTTTCACGAAGAAATTGATAATAAAAAAAGCTATTCCAGATAGAATAATGTAGAGAATCCCTTTTATCATGAGCTAAAAGTACAATGTAAGATGAAATTGGACGTTAAGTATTTGAATCCTTTTCGTAGATTTATGCAAAAGAACCCTGCTTTCATGAGAAAATTTCTAATTATTTTAGTGCTTGTGTGCTCAATTACAGAGTCAAATGCTCAGATTGGTAATGATAAATGGAATATTACTGGAGAATTGGCACTCCCCATGGGGATGGGGAATAAAATGTTTCGTAATTATCTAAACGGGATTGTGACTGCACATCCGAAGATTCAATACAAGCCTTTTAAGCATTGGTATGTGGCTTTTGGTCCAAGATACATGTATTACAAGGTGAATGAATACCGAATTCCTTTTGAACCAGGCGTAAGCGATGATTCTATTGCGGATCATAAGAAAGTTCAATCTATTTATGGGGGTATGCATGTACTCGGTGGAGATATCGAATTGGGTTGGACAAGTTGGGTTGGACCTCGTTTAGGATTGGAACTTGGGGTGAAAACAGGAATTGCACAGCATTGGTTTAATACTTCAGGTACCAAGAAATACGGAAAGCAAGATGTTTTAGCCATGTATGTTGAACCAACGTTATCTATTGTTTTAGCATCTGATGAAGCGGTTGCTTATCGTTGGATTATTGGCTATAATTTTACAGGATATCATTTTGACGGGTATCGAGTAGGGTCAACTACTTCTGGGGGATATACGGCTAAAGATTTACGAGCACCAACTCAATCATTAATCGTTGGATTTGCAATTTCTTACTACTTCAAAAATCAGCGTTCGGATGTCTTTTTAGATGAGCCTTAAACAAGCGGTTGAAAAGAAGTTTTAAAGAGTTTTATTCGGCTATGATCAGGGCTACTTAGTTCAAAAAGGTGAACTATTCAAAGAGGTTTTTAGTTTTGGACTATCTCTACCTTAGAGCCTTCTAATTTTGTCATCTGTGAGGTTCATTTCATTTATCTGTTTCCACCATTCACAGGAAGTCTGTTACCATTCACCGATTTTTCATGGTTTTATCTCTTTTTCCTCCGAAATTTGCTGCGATAAAGAGCAAGATTAATTTTTAATTTAACTCAGAGCACTACTGTTTGAAGTGTCTTTGTTTTATTTTAACAAATAATATTCTGTAATTTAAACGCTTGTTTAAAATTTGCGTTTAATTTTGTGCCGATTTTAAAAATATGAGCAAAGAACGATCAACAGAAGTGAAAATCCGAGAAGCTGCAAAGAATGTCTTTATAGCGAAGGGTTTTGATGGCTGTACTTCTCGAGAGATTGCGAAAGAGGCAGGAATGAATGTTGCACTTGTAAACTATTACTTTTGCTCCAAAAAACAGCTTTTCACATTGGTTTTTGAAGCTGCGATGGAAGATTTTATGTTTTCTACCGTTGAAGTGTTCAAAACAGACCTCAGTTTAGAAGCGAAATTGCGTATTTTCATTGAAAGAGAATACGAGTTCTTAACTCTTCATCCAGATATTCCACGCTTTATTTTATCCGAGCTTTCTCGTGGAGATAAGTGTGAGTTTGATCATGCTAAAATTCTTGAGAAGATTGGTTCAACAGGAGTTTTTGAAGAATTGTTGGAAGCTCAAGAAAAAGGAATTATTCGTAAAATGGATTTGACAAATATTATGCTACTGATTATGTCTAATTGTCATTACCCATTTATGGCCAAGCCTTTAATGAAATATTTAAACAGTTTGACAGACGATGAATCCCAGGAGCGATTGATGCTTCAAAAACAGTACGTTACGGAAATGATCATCGGATATTTATTTATCCCAAATACAAATAAATAACACTTCAATTAAACAAAGATTTAAAAATGAGAAATGGTTTATTAGGTGTGCTCTTGGTTTTAGGAGTTGGAAGTAATGCTTCTGCTCAAGTACTAGACTTAGAAACATGTTTGAAAATGGCGGATACTGCCAATTTATCCATTGTTAACTCCCGTTTGGACGTAACGATGAATAAAAGTCAGATTTCGTCTTATTTAACTGCGCGTTACCCAAAGATTGTAGCGAATGCTGATTACAGGTACAACGCGATTATCCAGGGGCAGTTATTGCCTGGTGAGATTTTTGGAGGGGCTCCAGGAACTTACCAAGCAGTGAAATTTGGTGTTCCATTCGTTTTTAGTAACTCTATCCAGTTGCAGCAAATTCTGTTCAATCCGCAGATTAATTATGGAATTAGCACCTTGAAAATCCAGCAGGAAGTCCTTGAGATTCAACAAAAAATTACGGAGCGCGATAGCAAGACTCAGGTTGCAAACACCTTTTTCAACCTTCAAGCAATCAATAAACAGATTGGATTTGTGGATTCTAATTTGGTGAACATTGATCGCCTAATTGGAAATATGGAGGCAATGGAGCGTCAGAAATTAATCGTTAAAACAGAAGTAGATAAACTTCGTATCAACCGTTTGAACTCGGTAAATGGAAAGCAAACACTTTTGGCAAACAAGGATCAATTGGAAATGCTTTTGAAAATTTTGATCGGATTACCGGAAGATCAGAAAATCACATTGGCATCTGATGATTTGGTTGAGAAATCCATTTTGGTAGATGGAAATACAATCAACTACCCAGAAATGGAATTGATTGGAGCACAAATCCGCATGAATGAAGAAGAGAAAAAAGGGAATAATATGGCGTACTTACCATCTCTGTCTTTTGTTGCTGGTTATAATTATACATACAATATGAAACCTGAAGATAAGGTGCGCCAAGGAATTCCTTCCGCATTTTTAGGAATTCGTTTGGATTGGACTTTGTTTGATGGTTTGGAAAAATACTACAAACAAAAAGTAACCAAGATTTCACACATGAAATTGGAAAATCAGGAAGAGTTGTTAAATCAACAATTGCATATGCAGACAGAAAATGCAAAACGCCAAATTGAAATTCAGGTAAATTCATTGGGAATTGCTCAGGAACAATTAAAGCTTTCCCAAAGTGTTTACAAACAAACCGAACTTCAATATAACGAGGGAACAGTGGATTCTAACGATCTTGTGAAAGCAAGTACGGATTTGCAGCAGTCTCAAACAAACCTAGTTGTGGCATATGTGCAGTTACGTCAGGCAGAATTGGAGTATTTGAAGAATATAGGAAATATTAAATAATAAATCAGATTAACTTAAATAGAAATGAAAAGAGTTATCACAATTATCATAGTAGCTGTAGTTCTAGTTGGACTTGTAGTTTTTAAATTGATGTCAAACAAAAAAGAAGTTCAAGCTAAAATTTTCATCAATGATGTGAATGCTGCTGTTCTTGTAAAAACAGGAGCTCCAGTTGACCATTCATTTGAAAGTTCATTATCGTTTTTGGGATCGTTTGACCCAGCACGTCAAAATGTAGTTGGATCTGATGCAAACGGGAAAGTAGTTTCGATTCGATTTGAAGAAGGCGATCAGGTAGGTCAAGGAAAGTTATTGGCTAAAGTAGATGATGAGATGCTACAATTACAATTAGAAGGTGCAGATGTTGGTTTAGAAGGTCAGAAAAATGACGATAGACGTTATTCAAATCTTGAAAGGGAAAATGCAGTTTCAGGTGTACAAGTTGAAAAAACAAAATTGGGTGTTCGTTCAAGTGAATTGCAAAAGAAACAAATTCAAAAACAAATCAAAAGCACATCCATTACGGCTCCTTACTCAGGCGTTATCACCAAAAAAATGGTTGATTTAGGATCTTTCGTTGGACAAGGAACACCATTGTTTGAGTTAACAGATATTTCAAGCTTGAAATTGACTGTAAATGTTCCAGAAAGAGATGTGTTAAAATTCAAATTGGGTCAAGCAGTTGCTATTCGTGCAGATATTTATGGAGTGCGAGAATTCCCTGGTAAGATAAGTAATATCTCCGTTGTAGCTGATAAAGCACACAATTTCAAAGTACAAATTACAGTACCTAATCCAAAAAGAGAATTGATGGCAGGAATGTACGGTTCAGTTCGTTTGAAAAACAACGAAAGTGTTACAAGACTTTCCGTTCCTCGTTTGGCTTTGGTTGGATCATCTAAAAATCCACAAGTATATGTTGTTCGCAATAAGGTTGCTTATTTGACAACTTTCACTGCTGGAACTTCAGATGGAGATTACATTGAAGTAGTTAGTGGAATTAAAAAAGGAGATGTCATCGTTGTTAAAGGACAAGTGAATCTTCAAGACAAGACAAATGTTAAAACCAATTAATTAAACTCAGGTCATGACATTAACGGAACTATCCATTAAGAGACCTTCCTTCATTATTGTAATTTTTACAATTTTGATTGGTGGAGGTCTAATAAGTTATAATCAGTTGAGCTATGAGCTATTGCCGGATTTTTCTCCGCCAATTCTTACAGTCACAACTTTGTATCCTGGTGCTTCTCCTGCAACGGTAGAGACACAAGTAGCTAAACCTTTAGAAGATGCACTGAGTGGCCTTGAAAACATTTCGGAGGTTACCACATTCTCCATGGATAATGCTTCTGTAGTAATGCTGGAGTTTAAAGCTTCTGCAGATATTGACATGGCTTTGGAAGATGCACAAAGAAAGGTTAATAATATATTGAACGATTTGCCAGAAGGAGCGAAGGCTCCAATAATCGCTAAAATTGAACCCAATGCTTCTCCAGTACTTCAAGTAAGTGCGATTGCCAAAAACATGGATGATCGTGATTTCATGGAGTTGATGGATAAACAGCTTCTTCCACAAATTAAGCAAACCAAAGGTGTTGCAGAAGTGCAGGTAATTGGAGGGGAAAAAAGAGCTTTCAGAGTTGACGTAGATAAAGACAAATTAAAAATGTATGGCTTGTCATTAGCACAAGTAAATCAAATTGTTGCAGCTGCAAATGTTGAATTTCCGACTGGTAAATTGAAAAGCGAAACAGAACAAATGACGGTTCGTTTGGCAGGTAAATTCCAAACGGTTGATGATTTGAGAAACCTAATCATTTATACCGATGGAACGTCTTCTGTTCGCTTGGGTGATGTTGCTGATGTTGCTGATGGTTCTGAAGATGTAATAACTGTGAGCCGTTACAACGGAATAAATGGGATTGGTCTTCGGGTTAAAAAGCAAAGTGATGCGAATGCTGTGGATATGGCCAATCTCACAAAGCAAAAATTCAAGGAGATTGAAGCAAAATATAAGAAAGAAGGAATCAAATTTACAGTTGCAACGGATACTTCGCTTCCAACGATTGAGTCGGTTGACGCAGTACTACATGATTTGGAATTAGCAGTTCTACTTGTAGCTGCAGTAATGATGTTGTTCTTACACAGTTTGCGAAATGCAATGATTGTATTGATTGCAATTCCTGCATCATTAATTTCGACATTTATTGCAATGTATATGTTGGGGTATACCTTGAACTTGATGACGCTTTTGGCAATGTCGCTCGTAATTGGTATTCTCGTGGATGACTCCATCGTGGTTTTGGAAAATATTTACCGCCACTTACAAATGGGGAAAGGAAGAAGAAAAGCGGCCTTGGATGGACGAAATGAGATTGGATTTACTGCATTGGCAATTACTTTAGTGGATGTCGTGGTATTCTCTCCTGTTGTCTTTATTGAAGGAACAATTTCAGATATTTTGCGTCAGTTCTCGATTGTAGTTGTGGTATCAACCCTGATGTCTTTATTGGTGTGTTTTACCTTGACTCCATGGCTGGCTTCACGTTTGGCTAAGGAAGTGAAACTAAATCGGAAAAATCCATTCCAACGTTTCTTAATGTGGTTTGAAAGCGGTATCAATTCCTTTACAAATGGGTATGTGAAATTGGTTGCTTGGTCTTTGAAACATAAATTGATTATGGGACTTGGAGTTATTGCAATTTTCTTTGCAAGTATGGCAACCATGGGACTTGGAATCGTAGGACAGGAGTTTGTTGCTCAGGGAGATCAAGGTAAATTCATGATTAAGTTGAAGTACGATAAGAGCACCACTTTTGAAGAGAATAATACCACCACACTTGAAATTGAGCAAATGATTCTGTCTCAGAAGAATAATATTGTCGATATTGTCTTCTCGAATGTTGGTGGCCCCTCTTCAGGGATGGGAGCGGCTTCTTTCGGTCAGGAGAATAGATCTGAGATCACGGTTAAAATGAAGAAGGATATGCAGAAGAAGTATCCTACTTTGAAATACATGAATGAAATCAGAATGAAAATTCAAAACAAATATCCTGGGGTAGAAGTGAAGGCTTTGAATATGGGAATGGTTGATTCGGAAGAGGCACCAATTGAAATTTTCCTTTCTTCAGATGATTCTGATTTATTGATGAGAGAAGCGCGAAGATTGAAAACGAAAATTTTAAGTATCCCAGGAGCAAAAGATCCATCGATTTCTACAGATGAGTTTTCTCCAGAAGTTCGGATTGAATTGAATCGTGAGAAAATGGGGCAGTTAGGTTTGCCAATTGCGAGTGTAGGAATGCAGCTGCAAAATGGTTTAACTGGAAATGATGACGCGCGTTTTGATATCAAGGGTGAGGAATACGATATTCGAATCATGTTGGATAAGTATGATCGCAGTAACATGGATAATATCAATGAAATGACCTTTGTTACCAATGATGGAAAGCAAGTTCGGTTGAGTGAGTTTGCAGATGTATCTATTGAAAATGGTTATGGTCAGTTGGAACGCAAAAATCGTATTTCAAATACAACTTTGAGATCTTATGTATTGGGAACGGCTGCTGGATCAGTTGCTGATTCAATCACGAATTATCTGAAAAAAGCACCGTTAGATAAGAATGTGCGTATGCTTTGGGGAGGTGAAGTAAAACGTCAGAAAGAGTCCATGGGAGCACTTGGTACTGCGATGGGGATTGGATTGATCCTCGTTTATTTGATTATGGTGGCGCTTTATGATAATTTTGTTTATCCATTTGTAGTACTATTCTCTATTTTGGTTTCATTGATTGGAGCAATCTTAGCACTGAATTTAACATCTTCGAATATGGGGATATTTACGATGCTGGGTATGTTGATGCTCCTTGGATTGGTAGCCAAGAATGCCATTTTGATTGTGGATTTCACCAATCACTTGAAAACGGAAGGTCGTTCTACGTATAATGCTCTTTTAGAAGCTGTTCGTGAACGGATGAGACCAATTCTTATGACAACAATTGCAATGGTTGTTGGTATGATTCCAATTGCTACTGCAACGGGTTCTGGTGCAGAATGGAAGAATGGATTAGCATGGATTTTGATAGGTGGTTTGACAAGTTCAATGTTCTTGACTATTATTGTAGTACCGATTATGTATTATGTCGTTGACAGATTGCAAGCGAAATTTACAAGAAAGAAAATAAATCTCGAAGGAGATGACGATGCTACCGTTCACGGAGTGATTTAAATTAACTAACACATGGAAATCCGGCAGACTATCACTGTCGGATTTTTTTTGCTTCAAACTTTCAATTTTAAGTTTTTCAGATTTAATTGTAATTTAGAGTTGAAACCAATTTGAAATGAATAAATTACTTCTCACAAGCTTATTGCTAATCATAAGTATTTCTACTTTGAAAGCACAGCAAAATAAAATCTACATTGAAGAATTTATGATTTCCGATCAGATTATACATGGTCAGATTGATGATAAATATCCCATTACAGCTTACTTGAAATTTGAACAGTATTCTCCTGAAAATTGGCTCAGTTTTTCCGTTTCAGGATGGTATTATTACGATAATGTCAAAACGGAAATTCCCTTAGTTGGTATTTATTATGCAGGAGGAATAACCCTGTATTCGTTTACAGATAAATTGAGGACAGATAGCATAAAAAGAATGATTTCAACGGTTTCTAACCCGATGGAAATCACAGATGAGCTGACTAATCGTTCTGGGTTTTCTGAAAA
The DNA here is from genome assembly GCF_000194605.1 of Fluviicola taffensis DSM 16823. NCBI lineage: Bacteria > Pseudomonadati > Bacteroidota > Flavobacteriia > Flavobacteriales > Crocinitomicaceae > Fluviicola > Fluviicola taffensis. Next base: position 126,305 of record NC_015321.1, on the reverse strand, counting down.
AATTGAGCTCAGTTATTCGGAATACAATTACCGTGGAATTTGGAAAAACAATCAAAAAGAGTTGAATGTCACTTTCAATACAAGCAGTATTTATTTGGATAAACACAATGAGTTTTTAGTACTTCCGTTAGCCAACGATGAGAAAAAATACATTGATTTAGATCAGTTTGGATTAGTTTCTTTTAGTTACAGCATTTTTGTTGCTAAAAAGACAATTATGGATTATCAGGTGATATTGAGGTACAGCGCTCCTTCAACAGCTAATCCAAATGGAATGTGTGGAGCAGGAATGGAAATCGGATTTATGCTATTGAAATTTGATCTCAAAGGAAACTTGTTGGAATACCGCACAGAAGATGTAGAAAGCTGCTTGGGTAATCTTTGGTCGGAAATGACAACGGTTCCAAATAGCGAAGGAATGAAAGTTATTTACAAAGTTACAGATTCCGAAGAAAAAGTAAGAACGGTCACTGTTGATGGATTGAATTTTTCATTAGTCTCCAAGTAAATGTTGAAACAAAAGAAAAATCGCTTTTTTGTAGTTTTAGGAGGTATCTTAATCCTAGCGATTGCTGGTTTTGCATCGATGTCATCTGAAACTGAAAGTATTTCTGAGAAAAAGATAAATAAAAAACAACGAGAAATTCTAGTGGAGGAATATGAAGTGTTTGATAATGCTCGTTTCCGAAGAATACCTGTTGCTTTGTATGCTCCAAAAGTGGATAAAGATTCCACGAATACTATTCAATTGGTTATTTTCAGTCATGGATACGGTTCCAACTATCCAACCAATTATACCAATTACTCTTACTTGACCCGTAGATTGGCAGGTTTAGGATATTGGACCTTGAGTATTCAACACGAATTAATTGGAGATTCTCTCCTTCCAAAAGTAGGGGTTATGCAAGAAGTCCGCATGCCGTTTTGGAAACGAGGAGAAGAAAATATCTTATTTGTTTTAAATCATTTCAAAGAAATACATCCCAATTTGTTTATAAAATCAGTTGACTTAATTGGACATTCAAATGGGGGAGACATGAGTGTTCTAATGGCCAAGGATTACCCAAACTTGATTCGAAAGGTAATCACTTTGGATCATTTGAGAATTCCATTTCCACTCACTTTCAGTCCCCAGTATTCTAGTTTAAGGTCTACAGATAAGACTGCGGATTCGGGTGTAATTCCTTCACCAGAAATGTGTGATTCGCTTGGTATTCAAATTATTCAGCTGAGAAGAATCACACACAATGAAATGAATGATGAGGGAACTCGTCGTCAAAAGAAAAAAATCAATGGATACATCCAGAAAATATTGGAAAATCGACTTTAAAATTACTTTTAGGGATAAGTGTAAGATTATCCACCAGTTACCCAGGTAATTGTTTTTTCAATCTTGATTTTACGAGTAATAACTTAATCTCTCAATAAATAGTTATATCTCTGAATCGTATTTTCCAATCCCAAATAAAGCGCATCTGAAATCAACGCATGACCAATAGAGACTTCTGCTAATTCAGGAATGTTTTGTTTGAAATAGCGCAAATTATCTTGATTCAAATCATGACCAGCATTTAGTCCCAACCCTAATTCTATTGCTCTTTTGGATGCAATAATGAATGGTTCGATGGCTTGTTCTTTATTGATAGAGAAATTATCAGCATAAGGTCCAGTGTATAATTCAATGCGATCTGTTCCAGTTTCTAATGCATATTCAATGTTTTGTAAATCAGTATCTACAAAAATAGATGTTCGAACTCCCCACGATTTTAGTCTGCGAATAATATCTTGTAAAACAGCTGAATTTTCTTTCGTATCCCAACCTGCATTACTTGTAAGTACATGTGGTGGATCTGGAACCAAGGTTGCTTGAGCAGGACGAATAGCTTCAATCATCTGCATAAAACGCTCATCTGGATAACCTTCAATATTGAATTCGGTAGTAACTACTTTAGATAAATCCATGACATCTTTCCCTGTAATGTGTCGTTCATCTGGTCTTGGATGAACGGTGATTCCAGCCGCTCCAAAACGTTCGCAGTCAATTGCGACTTGCACCACATTCGGAGTATTACCTCCACGTGCATTTCTGATGGTTGCAATTTTATTGATGTTTACGCTTAATTTTGTCATACTTTGAATCATTTGAGCGCTAAGATAAAGAGGATTTACCGCTTATTGATGTTAAACTTATCCAAAATCATCTTGGTAATCTTAGGGGTTTTTAACAATCGACAAGCAAAATAATGGTTCTAAAACCGTATCATTGAAGTATGAGAATAGTAAAATTTAGTTTCTTGAGTCTGTTAGTCATGGTGTTAAGTGCTTGTGGAATTTTTTCTCCATCTCCACTTAAAACCAATCAAAAATCACTCAAAAAAGCCCCGTATGATGCGATTATTGTTCCTGGAGTTCCATTTGACGGAAAGCATTGGAGTGAAACCATGAAAATGCGTGTTCAGTGGGGAGCGTATTTGTATCGAAAAGGAGTTACAAAAAATATCATTTATTCAGGTTCTTCGGTTTATACAGAATACGAAGAAGCAGCCGTTATGGCTTTGTATGGTGAAGCATTGGGAATTCCAAAAGAACATATTTTCACGGATCCAAGAGCAGAGCATACAACAGAAAATATTTATTATTCTTACCGTGTTGCCAAGAAAAATGGTTTTCAAAAAATTGCACTTGCCACCGATCCTTTCCAGTTGAACGGAATGCGAAAGTTTATTAAAAAGTTTGATCTTCCAGTAGATCTTTTGCCAATTATCAAAGATACTTTGCTGAAACAAGATTTAAGCGAACCAAGGATAGATCCGAGTTCTGCCAAACGTGCTAATTTTGTTTCAATTGTAGATCGCCAATCCAAGTGGCAGCGTTTGAGAGGTACTTTCGGACAACATATTCGCTGGAAAGAAGAAGATTTGAAAACAAAACACTTGCGTAAAAAATACAGTGATCGAATGGAATAATAGAAAGAAATACCACTGAATGACATTTCAATGCTGTTTCACTGCAATCTGTTTGCAATCACACGAATAGTATGGCATCATGTCTTCTATCCAATAATTGATATTGGTTTTTGTGAAACGCAATGGAATGGTATCATTATACCAGTTGTTATAATAATTATTAATTCCGCTACTAATCTTCCAACGTTTGGTATTAGTGTCGAACAAGGTATCGCCTCCTCCGATTCGTAAATACATTGGTATATTAGAAAATTCTACTTGTTGTGCGGTAAAAGTAAATTCCCCATCGGAAATGTTCCCATCGGATAGAATCCCTGTTGTTAGTGTTATTGTGTATATGAACCAAATCCATTTCATACAAATATATGCCTGTTGTATCAAAGACTTTGTAATGACCAGCTATCTTTTCCCATTTTGTAGGTTCGGGTACTGTAGGTTGGTTTGGTACTTTCTTCTTTGTAAAGGCAAAAGAGATACTCATCCCAACAATGATTGGGATGAGTAAAGCGTATTTTTTGTTGGAATCCATACTTACAATTTTATTACTTTTCGTGCAACATAAACAGATCCTGAATAAATACGAATATAATATGTTCCGCTGGAATAATTGCTCAAAGAAAAGGAATTGTTTACCGCTTAATAAGATTGATAGATTTAACTCCAGCTTGACTATTTACATCCAATATATAATAGCCTGAAGCATAATTTGAAATCGAAATAGAAGTATTCATATCATTTATTTTTTTTGATAAAATTTCTTTTCCTAAGACATCACGAAGAGTAATTCTGGTTATTTCTTCTGATGATTGAATAAATACCATATCCTCTGCTGGGTTTGGATATGCATTGACACTCCAACTTAAACTGATATTGTCTTTACTAACTTTCGGCACGGTAACAATTTCATCCATAACTATGGATAATCCTGAATTTTGAGCTTCCTGTGGTTGATTATTTTGAGGTATTCCCATAATTACCAATATTATTGCAGTATGTTCATCAGCATAGCCACATTGGTTACTAAATTGAATGGTATAAAAATAATTTGCATCATCTAAATTACTTGAGGGAACCCATACACAAATTGGCAATTCATCAACGCATCCTTCATCTTCATACTCTGGAGTTCCCCATCGATTATTAACATAAATGTGATATGAATCAGCCCCAGTTGGTTCAAAACATAAGACATCATTTACCCCGTCATTATTTGCGGTAATGATATTGGGATAATTTACTGGCATTGCAAATGTAGTACTTGATTTATTCCAAGAAATTTCTTTATGTGAAACTAATGCATTACAATATTGTTTTGTCTCCAAAAGGATTTTATAGTTTTCGCACTGCGAGAAACAACCATCCCCTAAACAATTTCGGATATCAAAATGATATGGATTATTCAAATTAATTGGGTTTGAACATCGATTATAGTTCCATTCACAAATTTTCTCAGTTTTAGCTTCGTTCCATACTTGAACCTTCACATATTCATAGGTAGTTGGTATTGTCCAGTCAAAATGAAATTCAAAATCATTTGATACTAGATTACTTACCTGTAGATCATAGTCAGGAACGTTCGGTGCTTGCCATTGTAACGATTCAGATACACTTCCAAAACAAGGATTCGAAGCTGTTATTTTAATTTCCAAATTCTGACAAAGATTCCCCGTACAATGATTCACAGAAAATGGTATGTGTTGTGATCCGTTTTGACAGTCCCATTCATATTCATCTTCAAAAACGATAGCTCCTGTTACGGTGTTTATCCCTTGGATAGTGTACTCAGAAGTATTTTGCAAGTTTATATATCCTGATATACCCGTTTGACTCATTGTTACATTCGCTATATCAATCGTAGGTGCTGCATCAATGAATTGAAGTTTAAAATTATGAACTTGAATAGCACCACAAATGGTCCAAATCGTAAGTTTGGCATCCACACAACCATCGTCATTAGGTGGTCTTGTTACATTAGTAACCCGACTCCACGGTGCTGAAAAATAATTAGCTGGCTCCCAAACATAAAACACGCCTGGTGTTTCAAGGAAATCATTTCCCAAAGTGAATGATCCAGTGCATTGAGCAATTGGAGGCGGGGTGAAATTTGGAACACCTGGACACGGATCTTCCACACACGTTCCAACTTGTGTTTCAAAATAACTGCCGTCTTCCTCAATAAAGAAACCCGGTTCCAAATACACAGTGGGGGCTCTATATATTACCATTGATGTGGGTTTTAATACCACAGGAAACTGAGACTGCCAAGAATAAGGACTTACATGCGCACCAGCCCTGATTTCAACATTGGCTTGTTCTATCTTATGCTCCCCCTGCGCATATACCCTGTCTTGAATATACCGTGTATCAATGCATTTAGGCTCAATAGTAAGAACTACGTCATCAAAATTGAAAACGGCTCCGTAATCATTTGGTTCATTACTCCCATCACGATAATAATTAACATTAAGTACTAACCACCCCATGTCTTCATACTTTTTGTCGTCATTATCTGGAACTGTAAAGGTATGTTCAAAATAATGCCAGTCACAGGAGTTCTCAACGTAAAATTCTTTTACATACCATTTTTTCTTATTAAGGCAATATAAACCCTCAGGATCTGCTGTAAAAGCCAATCTAAATTGATGGGATGGAAATTCTGTTCCTTTTCCTCCTCTTGCTTTAATTTTAAATGTATATGTTTGACCTTTTACTAATTTATGACCATCTGCCATTTTCACCATTATAGATTCAGTTGGATAGGCGGATCTCACGTATCTTGTCTCAGTACAATTTCCGCCATGTTCTGTATTATACCAAATATTTGGATCAATCCAATCTGGAGAATCTCTGCGCTTTCCGTTATAAGTTTTATCGGCCTTTGCGACATACCATGTTCCTTGCATACTGTTGTCGAATCGGTGATGGGTTGATGAGCTTGTTAAATCTGACCACCAATTTCCTGTATATGTTCCTGAATAGAATTCAATTGGTTCTGAACCTCCATCGTAAGAACCTGCTTCAAAATTCCCATTCGGAACTAGATTTTGCGAATGGCATAATAATGCCACCAAAAAGGTGATTGTTATAATATGTTTTTTCATAAGTTTTAAAATTTATACCCGATAAAAACTGAAGCTATAAAACCTAGATAAGTTTCTCTTCTTTTCCAAGTGCTGTTCCAATCGACATTAACCAATGAGATTTTATGTTCCTCTATAGAAATGCAAGTACCTATTCCTGCATGAGAACCAAGATAAAAGCCCCTAACCATATTGAATTTTATCCCATATCCCGTGTTTAATGCTAAACTCTTGAATGAGGTTGAGCTAATAGAAACTTGGTCGTTCAATGCTGGATTGTTAGAATAATAAATTCCATATCTATCAGGTTTTGAATATTCGAAGAAATAATCAGCATTAAACAATACATAAGAACTAAACCAAGATGTATCTCCTGTTATGTAATAGCGATAATTGAACTCAACACCAATATTCTTTTGTCTATTATTTATTGACTTCCCTAAGCGAAATTGAGGTCCCAAATCGAATTGGTGTTTTTTATAATGAAGCGTGAATAAAATGGCTGTGGGAAGCCCATAGCGAGTTAACGATTGATTGATTGAAAAACCATAATTTACTTGTTTTTTAGGCTTTACCCTTTCTTTACCCTCACGAATGGAATCAATCAACTCACAGTAATTGGTAGAGTACGACAAATTATTATCTAACCTTTCGCTTGAATATCTATTTTGAGCAAGTCCTAAAAAAGATATAGAGCAACAAAGTAGTACGATATATTTTTTCATAGATGTATTATATAAAACCTAATTTCTAAAGAATTTATCAAAATAAAAGGTTAGTTTTTCAAACGCTCTATTTCTGCTTTCAATACCTCTAGTTCTTTACTTTGTTTCTCCAACACTTTGTTTTGTTGAATCAAATACAAAGTCAATTCTTCAATTTTTTCCATCATTTTTACATTCATTTCTGAAACGTCAATACCTTCTTCTTTTATTTGTTTTTCTGATGGAACTGATGGCAAATGTTTGTTTTTTAGTAAGAACATTTCCAGTTCGTTTAAAGGTAATAATTGGTAATCCTTTTCGAATACATAATCAGGCCAAGTTTCGCTATCTACTTTTACTTTTCTAGCTCTGATCATCCCATTTGATTCAATTCGAAATGTTTCCATTGTCCCGTTATGAATTCTCATTTCTCCATTTGCATTCAATAAAAAAGCGGGGTAGTTTAATGCGGTATTTTGAACTTTAATTATCTCAGTATTGGTATGATCGTATTCAAGGAACAACAATTTTTGATAGTTAATCGTATTTCCAACGTTATTGATGTGGATTGCAGCATTTGAATTGGAATTTTTCACATAAATTTTTGAGCCAGAAGTAACATTTGCACCAATAGAAACCGACTTCTCCAACCACATGTGTTCTCCAAATTTTGAGGTCTTTGTGACTGTTAATTGATGGCTTGGTGTGCTAGTCCCAACGCCCACGTTCACATCAGGACACTCAACAAATAATTTATTGATTCCATTCCCCCAAGTAGGAGTATACGGATTGTCCAGACAAATATTTATAGGAGTTATCGGATTTGGAGCAGAATACATCAAGATTTTCAATGCATTTACAAATTCATCTCCAGAACCTTTTTTAAGCATCCCATTTTGATTCATGAGTAAAAAGTTCAATTCATTGTAGTTATTTGCTAAAGGAACATTCGGAAATTTGATATCTCCGTTTAATTTTGACAAGCCGTTTACAACAAATTCATCGGTTACTTTTACATTATTCATCTTTGTTTCGCCTAAAAAGCGTACATCTTGATCTACCCGTAAATTTTTATTGATTCTTACGGAATCCTTTACAACTAACATGGAATCAATACGAGCAGAGCCATTGACTGTTAGTTTAGCACCATTTGGCGACGAAGCTCCCGTTCCTATTCCAACATTTCCAGATGCGGGAAAGGAATTTGTTTGAGAAAATGAAGTTGCTGAAATCACACTAAATCCTAGCAATAGTAGGCTTTTTAGAAAAATGTGGGGGGGGTGAAATTTGTGGTTTTCATAAATAGTAGAATAATAATTTGGGCTAATGTAAAACTATTTTTAAATGAAATGTATAATTATTCAAAATTTAACATTTTGCAATTAAATTCAACTAATTAATCTGTTTTTCATTTTTTTTAATTGGAATCGTTATTAGATTAGCACTTGCATGATGCTCGTACTCTCTTGTGAACTTTGCTCGAAATCTATCACTAAAATCGCAAAGTTCTTCCTGTTATTTAAGCCTTCTTTCAAGATTAATTTTTCACAAAGTTTTCAGATTATAGCGTCATTTTTACTACTTTGGCACATAACATGACAGCAAGAGAAGTAATTACAGACGAGATTCCCCCGTTAATGCATACAGACACAGGGGAGAAGGCATTGATTTGGATGGAGGAATTTAAAGTTTCTCATCTTCCAGTATTGAAAAACGGCAACTTTGTGGGTTTAATTTCTGAGAGTGATATTTTGGATAAAAAAGACCTTGAAATGTCCTTGGATGTTCTATTTGATCATCTTCCAAGACCTTATGTTTTCGAAAATGCACACATATACGAAGTATTGGCAAAAATGGCAGAGCACCGTATTTCCGTGCTACCTGTTTTGGATAGTAGCGAACAATATTTAGGTTGCACGAGTGTTCACCAGCTAATGACCTTGGTTGCAAATACGGCAAGTATCAAAGAAGTTGGAGGAATTGTGGTTCTTGAAATGAATCGTGTGGATTATTCATTGGCTCAAATTGCTCAAATTGTAGAAGGTGATAATGCAAAAATTCTTTCTTCATTTATCATGACTTCAACAGATAGCACAAAAATCGAAGTTACGTTGAAAATTTCTGAAGTCGATTTGTCTCGAATTATCCGTTCATTTGAGCGTTATGATATGGTGGTGAAAGCTAGTTTCCAACGATCAACAGATCAAGACGACATGCAGTTCCGATACGATGCTTTGATGAATTACTTAAATATCTAAGATGCGAGTAGCACTTTACAGCAAGAAGGTTACCAAAGCAACGATTCCAGTCTTTGTGCGCTTTGCTGAAATGATTCATCGGTTTGGATGGAAGTTAGTTCTTGAAAAAGAATTGAAAGAACAATTGGTGAAAAAAGCGGGTATGTGTTTAGATGCAGATGTGTTTACACGCCATGAAGATTTTCACAATGGAATTGATTTAGCTTTTAGTATTGGTGGCGATGGAACATTTCTAAGAACAGTTTCATTTATTCGCAATTCAGGAGTTCCTATTTTGGGAATTAATACAGGAAGATTAGGATTCTTGGCAAATATCAGCGATTTGCAATTTGAAGAGGCATTGGAGTTGGTTCGCCAGAAAAGATATGATTATCAAAAACGCTCTTTGTTGCGTGTAGAAACAGAACGCAGTATTTATGGGCCAGATAACGTTGCGATGAATGAAGTCACTTTATTGAAAAAAGATACTTCTTCCATGATTACGGTTAATACGTTTTTAGAAGATAAATATTTGAATTCGTATTGGGCAGATGGTTTGATTGTTGCAACACCAACAGGTTCTACGGCTTATAATCTAAGCTGTGGTGGACCAATTGTTACTCCAGGTTGCCAAGTTCATATCATTACACCCATTGCTCCACATAATTTGAATGTTAGACCAGTTGTTGTTCCAGACAATATGCCAATTCGATTGAGTATCGAGGGACGGGAACGCAATTACTTGATTTCGTTGGATGGAAATGCGAAGAGTATCAAGCAGAATGAAGAAGTTTTGATACGGAAAGCAGAATATATGATTAATGTGATTAAATTAGAGGACACTAATTTCTTGGATACAATCCGCAACAAAATGTCTTGGGGAAAAGACCAAAGAAACTAACGGAATAGGAATGAAATCAAAAAGGACATCACTTGCGGATATTGCCGAAAGTTTAAATGTTTCAAAATCTACTGTATCATTTGTGTTGAATGGCAAAGGAAAGCAGTTCAATATTAGTGAAGCTACTCAAAAACTGATTCTTGAAAAAGCGAAGGAGCTCAATTATGTTCCGAACTATTTTGCGAAAGGTTTGAGAGAGGGTAAAACGCAGACCATTGGTTTGGTGCTGGCAGATATTTCGAATCCATTTTATTCAGAATTGAGTAAAGCCATTCAAGAATCGCTTTATGAAAAAGGATATAGTTTATTCATTGTTTCTACAAACGATGATGCAACGATGGAATTGAAATTGATCCGCGATTTAATTTTACGTTCGGTAGATGCTTTGATTATTGCTCCATGCAATGAAATACCTGCTTTAAAACCTGTTTTGGATGAAACTCCAATTCCAGTGGTGTGGGTCGATCGAATTGGGGATGAATTTGCCGATTTTGTGGGAGTTGATAATTACATGGAAGCAACGATGTTGATTCGTAAATTTTCTAAATCACCCAAAAAGGTAGGGATTTTACATCCTAAAAGATCGGATGTGATGACCATTCAATTGCGAATTGATGGTGCTAAGTCGGCTTGTGAACGTCAGAAAATTCCATTTGAATTAGCGATGCTAACGGAAGATGAGAAAGAAAGCGTTGCGAAGATGAAACAGATGATTGCTGATGGAGTGGATTCTTTTGTTGCTTTGAATAATAAAGTGGCTTTACATGCAATCAAAGCCTTAAACTTTTTGAAAGTAGAAATTCCGAATAATGTTCGTATTATTTCATTCGATGATTCCGAAGCCTTTTCTTATTTTGCACCTCCAGTTACTGCGTTAAGTCAACCAGTTGATGGAATAGGTAGGGAAACGGTTGAACGAGTGATGGAGCGTTTAAAAGAGTCTACTGAAAACCGCAAACATTTAATGATGGAATGTTCGTTTATCGAAAGAGGATCACATTAAATAATTACGAATGCTGAATTACGAGTTCCGAATTTATTTAGAATGAGAAGTGGCATTGTTTTCCCCTTTCGAGGGGATTAAGGGGGAGGATATGATATACATGTATGATTTTTAAAATATCTTTTCCGAATTAAAAAGGTTGATACAGTTCGAAGTGAGTCACAAAAAAACCGCAGACAATCTCTGCGGTTCTGTATCGGTAATGGGTGTGTTAGAATTTCTTCTTCGACAAATATATCGCAGGATTGCGCATATTCCAAATTAATTTACTAGTTGATTTAATTTATTCGTCAAGTGTTAAAAAAAAAGGGTTGAATACTTAATAATAACACGATGAATGAATTTAATGTGTAACAAAAAAGCGATGTGTTTCCGAGGAAGTCCCGTCTTTATTCCAAGCTTTTAAGAGATAGATACCTTGTGAGAATGAGTTAAGAAGTTCGTTTTCTGCAAGTTTTTCATTCTCTAAAATTCTGGTTAATGGCTTTCCGTTCAAATCAATTACTTGATATAAAACGAGGTTATCCGTAAAATGAATAGTGATTTTTCCATCTTCTGAATGGATAGATGTAATCAGTTTTTTTGAATCAACTTTACAGTTAAACGCAGAAATCAAATCGCTGGATTCCATTGTTCCATCTAAGTCCACAGAAGTCAATCTATAATAGATTTGTTGATGCCATTCTTGTTGATCTACATAATTGTATTCAATTGGAACTTCAGAGTTTCCGCTGGCAGTAATCGTTTGAAGTGGATAAAATACATGGCCATCAAAAGTATACTCCAGAATGTAGTGATCTAAACGAGATTCTGTTTCTGATCTCCAGAAAAGACGATTATTTTTCCCATCACAGCTCGTTTTGAAAATGCTTAATTCAACTGGAAGTACAACCGTTGAAGGGCAAAAGTATTGTTGATTGTTTAATCCGCCAGTTGCGGCTGTTGCTCCCCAATAAACCGTGTTATCACCGCCAAATACAGTATTGACAAAATCACCATTGCAAGTTAATCTCAGATTGCCATCGACAGAAACTTTGAGGTTGTGGGTTACTGGATCCCAAGAAATCATAATGGTATGAACTGCTCCATCATCTAGGTTAGCCGAAGAAGCAAATGCTGGTGTCGGTCCACAATAGGGGGCTGCAGGACCTACGAGATTGCCATCTGTTTCTATGGAAATATGATCTGCTAACAAATCAAAGACATGTGCTGGATTATCGTTGTCATACGTATCGAACTCGATGATTAATGAATTTGGAATACCACCAGCGCCTAGTTGACCTCCAGCAGTTCCACAACCAGTTGGATTGGGTTGGAATGTAAAGGTTGTACCATCAGCACCATTAATATTGTTTCCAAAGTAATAATTCAATGTAAGATTGAAGCCTTGATTGAAATCAATCACTGAACTATTCCAAGCGCAACCTGTTTGATCATTCGTTTCAGGTGTCAATTGAATACAGCTTTGCCCACCAATAGTTTGGTAACTTGCATTCCCACTCAAACAGTAATCTCCTGTATTAGCTACCATTTTGTAAGCAAGGGTCATTGTAGATGTAAGGTCTGTATTACAACTATATCTTGTAATTAAAATACGGATTGTTCCAGTGAATGCTGCAGTCCAGTTTATAGATGCATTTGAGCCACAAACATCATCAGCATATACAATTTGCGTAGCTCCTGTTGCATCTAATAGTGTCAGCTCTGAGTCCATTCCTGAAGCACCACCACCAGCACAAAACGTAAATTCATATTGATTACATTTTACGACATTAATTGTGTAATACCTTCCATTTTGAGTAGATACAGTCTGATATGCTGCAGTTGGAGTCAGAGTTCCTGATGCTGTTCCTCCTGTGCATGCGTAAACGGGAATTACCAGTAAACCACTAAAAAGTAGTAGTAAGATAGCTTGCTTCATAACCAAAGTTTGCTCAAACATACTAAAACGTTATAGTTATTTCCAAATTTTTTAACAATTAATTTACTAAATATTTAGCATTTAGTTATGTTGATTAATTGGTTGCAAAAAAAAGCATCCGTTATGTGGATGCTTTTCTGACTAAAAACTAGGACAGCTTATCGTCCTATAAGTTCGGGTGCTAATTTTTGCATTTTTTGGATATTTCACAGAATAACCCAATTCTAAGTTGACACTTTCTCCAGGTTGCAACGTAACCATATAGGATACTTCTCCTGTTAAATCATTTTTCTTACCAGTTCCCACGGTTTCTACAGTAACGGTAATTTCACTTGAAGTGGAAAGCGGAATTTGGTCAAATACATTGATTTTTACTGGAACAGTTCGGTTATTTCGAACTTGTATATCGTAGAAATACGTATCTTTTTTCGTGCTTCCAGAAATTTTCTTTGTACTCATTTCCGATTTCAGTTTGCGTAAAACTTGAATTTTAGAATCACGCCCAAAAGACAAACTTAAAGTATCATCTACATTGTTGGTGTTTATTTCACTTACTCCAACATAATTTCCAGCAAAATAAACGTTTGTTGGTCCAGGAATTAAATCCAAATCTTGCCAGCCAACAATATTTGCCAATAAGAATGAACCTTGATCGAGTTTTGGAATGGAAACATGTGTAAAAGTAGCTGGCATGTTAATTTCTTTGATTTCTACGATATATGGTTTAGCATCCGTAGGGCATGAGAAAGGATGAGGGATAAGAAATTCCACATTCAAATCAGAAATTTCAATTTGCTTCATGGCAACGGTGCTAACCTTTTTTCCTTCGTTTTTAAATCCAGCTCTATCAGATGAAAACACATCTGAAGCTTTTTGATCCAGTACATAATTATCATAAGCACGTTGGTTGGCCATGTTAATTTCATTCATCACATCATTGCGCAATTCTGTTTTTTGCTGAATAGGTTGGAAGTTTGATTTCTTTGTATAATCAGCTTGTTCTCCAGCTCGCAAATAGAAAGGGTTCAAAATAGGAGAAGCTGCGCTCAAAAGTGGATCTGAAGTGCTTAATGTCAATCCAACATTCTTCCAATCGTTTCCCGTGTTATTGTATACTTGTGCTTTGTATTTCAAATTAATGGGTTGATTTAAATCGCTAGCTGACAGATCATAAGTTGCTGCCCAACCACAATCAGAAACCAAATACTTCAAAACTCCTGAAATATCCGTGTTGTTATCAACATCAATCAGGACAATCACTTGGTTACTGCGTTGATTTTCGGTATAATTTAGTTCTGTTAATTGAAAACGAGCCTCATTTATTTTAATGGACAATACTTCTTGTTCTTTTTTGATTTTGGTAATCGTTTTATTTATTTCGAAAGTTCGTGTTCGGTAATATTCTCCCGCAGCTTTTATTTGGTCGATTGTCAAGGTGTTTTGGCCCTTTAAATCCTTATTCGTATTCAAAATTCCAAGTTCAGCCTGATAAGAACTCAATAAATCTACATTCAATTGATAACGGTCTTTTAATTGTTCCAAGGAATCAGCTAATGTTTTTATTCTTGGATTCCATTGTTCTGCAGCTAAAAAATCCATCTCTGTAGAAATTGAAACGAGTCTGAAATTTCCTGATCCAGTAAATTGAATGGTTCTAGGATCTGCAAAAGCAGAAATTCCTGAAAAGATAATTTTGTTTCTCCCTTTCACCAATTTCACGGGCGTTTCATGGGTCATTTCTCCCGCAGTAAGGAATAGTTTTACTCGCTTAATTTCAGTCTTTAAAACTTGTTCATGGATGTTTTGAGCAAAGTTGAACATTGGTGTTAGAACCAAGAGTAGGTTTAAAATCTGTTTTTTCATAGAATTGGTTTTAGCGTAATACAGATAAGTGAAGTATTCGTTCACTTACCTGAATGTTTTATTTAAAACAATTTGTGTTAAAATAAATATTTTGTGAAATAAATATTTGTTTTTAATTTTGCACTTTGAAAAGTAACAATAAAATGAACTCAAAACTCTTAGAATCTGTAGCAAGTAAATTTGGAACCCCAGTTTATGTGTATGACGAAGCAAAAATTATTTCGCAATACAACCGTTTAAAAAATGCATTTGGATCTCAGGAAGTGAAATTGCACTATGCAATGAAAGCTTTGAGTAATATCAATGTATTGAAAACGCTTAAGAATCAAGGTGCTGGTTTAGATGCAGTTTCAATTGAAGAGGTTCATTTAGGGTTAAGAGCGGGTTTTGAAGCTTCTGAAATTATGTATACTCCAAATGGAGTTGCTTTTTCTGAAATAGAGGAAGCGGTGGCACTTGGGGTCATAATCAATATAGATAATTTGAGTGTTTTAGAGCATTTTGGGATGGTTTTCGGTTCGCTTGTGCCAGTCTGTATTCGATTGAATCCACACATTATGGCTGGTGGACACGCCAATATTTCAGTTGGCCATATCGATTCCAAATTTGGAATTTCAATTCATCAATTGCGTCATATTCAACGAATTGTTGATCATTACAAGCTCCATATCGTTGGTTTACACATGCATACGGGCAGTGATATTGTGGATGCAGATGTGTTTTTACAAGGTGCTGATTTATTGTATGAGGCAGCTACTCATTTTCCTGAATTGGAATTCATGGATTTTGGTTCCGGATTTAAAGTAGCCTATAAAGAAGGTGATTTCGTTACTCCCATTGAAGAAATTGGACTGAAAATAGGTGAATCCTTTAAGAACTTTTGCAAAGAATATGGAAGAGAGCTGGAATTGTGGTTTGAGCCAGGAAAGTTTCTTGTAAGTGAAAGCGGTGTATTATTAGTTTCTGTAAATGTGGTGAAGCAAACAACATCTACTGTTTTTTTAGGAGTAAACAGCGGTCAAAATCATTTAATCCGTCCTATGTTTTACAACGCTTATCACCGAATTGAGAATATTTCGAATCCTAAAGGACATAAAAAATTGTATTCGGTTGTAGGCTATATCTGTGAAACGGACACTTTTGGATATGATCGACCAATTTCTGAAGCGAAGGTTGGCGACAGTTTAGCTATTTACAATACTGGAGCTTATGGATTTAGTATGAGTAATCAATATAATTCCCGATTGAGACCTGCTGAGGTTTATGTAAGAGATGGAAATGCTTTTTTAATTCGAGAAAGAGAGAGTTTGGAGGATATTATTAGAAACGAGATTGATTTATCTAAAAGTACAACTGCTGCTACACAAATACATGAAGATGAATAACTCTGTTATTTATTGATTTGCTGTTCAAGAGTCAGTACGATATCTGACTCTTTGAAGAGTAATTAGATTGTTTCAGCTTAATTTCTGGGCTATCAACATTAAATCGGTATCGCTTTCAGTTTCATTGATGGAGTAAGCCTGTCTTTTTTCAAAAACGACCTTGAATTCATTCATTTCCAGTATCTCAATTAAATCGGAAGCTTCGTAATAATGCATGAGCAATTGTTCGCCTGTACTAGATGAACGAAAACGAGAGTTTTCATAGCGATCTTCCATGGTACTGATGTAGATAATTCCCTCTGTATTTATTAATTTACGGGCTTTCGAAATACATTCTTTCACTTGACTTATTGATAAATAAGGAAATAGAAAGCCTATTACGATTGCATCAAAAGTATCTGGAATTAACTCCAATTGAAGCGCATTATGAACTTTAAATTGCGCAGTTGGATTATTTTTTTTTGCCCATTGGATCATATTTGGAGCTAAATCAATTCCTAGAATTTGCAAATCAATTCGTTTATTTAGCAAGAATTTAGAGATATTTCCAGGTCCGCAAGCAACATCTAAAACAGTACTGTTTTGGTTCAGTAATGATAACAAAACCTCAAAACTTTCTGAATAGGCTTCCACGGATAAAAACCGCTCTTGGTAAGAATCTGCCAGTTTGTTAAATAGAGATACTGCTTGTATATTGTTATCGTTGTTCATCGAAAAAATAGAACGAAATATAATTATTTTCCAGTACTAAAAATGAAATAAAACGAGTAAACAGAGTTCTTTTGCACAAAAATCACTCTAAATATTCGCTGGAAGTCACGTTTTAATATGGTTTAAGCAATGAGATGGTTTAAAAATTAATTAAATGTTAAATAAATAACAGTTAAATCTCATTTAGTGAATCCCTTGTTTTTACTGTTTTTTTTAGCAACCTCTTCTTCATAATTGCGTTCTAGATATAGAATTTGTAAAACAATTCATTTTATGAGACTATTACTACTAGCAACGATAACTGCGGTTATTGGTGCAACTACTACTTATGCATGTTCGTATAGAACTACGCAACATTCTCTTTATGAGCAACAAATCCCTTCAGATACTTTAACTGTAGAAGATTCCCTACGCTTGATTTACGAGCAAATTGATTTGCTTTCTTATTTCGATCTTAAAAAAATGAGAGAATCATTCATTTATCGAAATAGAACGCAACCTTCCTATTTGAATAAACAGGTTTTGATCTATATCGAGGAACGTCTAAAAATCACCAAATGAAAAAGCTAATCTACCTTTTTATCTTTATTTTGGTAAGTATATCAGGATATGGACAACCGCCTTGTGGATCAAACCCTGCTGCTGGAAATACATGTGCAACTGCAACACCCATCTGTGAGTTGAATGGATATTGTGGGAATACTTCTTCTTCATATACTCCAGATGCTTGGGGATCTGCGGGAGCACCTTTTGGATGTGGATTTTTAGGTTTGAGTTCATGCCCAGGTACTGGATTGATTGGTGCCTTTTGTGGATCTTTAGAAAACGATTCTTATTTATCCTTTGTTGCTTCATCCTCTAGTGTTTCTATTGACGTTTGGGTTTATAATTCAACTTATGGAGACGGAATTCAAATCATGATATTTTCTGGAGCTTGTGGAGGAAATATTACTTCTTATTATTGTGATCAATTAACTCCATCAGCAAGTGCACAAACGGTTTCTGCAACGGGACTTACTCCTGGAAATACGTATTACATTTTGATTGATGGTTTTGCAGGAGATGTTTGTGACTATACTTTTGCAGCAAGTTCATCTTCAGGGATTTCTATTCCAGTAGATGTTACACCAGTAACTTCTACTATTTGTGCAGGACAATCAGTTACTTTGACAGCAACTGGAGGGAATGGAACATACAACTGGAATGCTTCACCAAATTTGAGTGGAACAACAGGAGCAGTTGTAACCGCAACTCCTCCATCAACTCCAGGAACATATACCTATACAGTAAATTCCTCCGGTGGAAATCCGATGTGTCCATCAGCAACGATGGCAACGGCATCAATTACTGTCAATTCTTGTGGAGGATGTACAGTTTCTGCTGGAAATAGTGGAGATGTTTGTGAAGGGGCTCCAACATTCAACTTAACTGCAACGAATGTGGCTGGAGCAACTTGGAACTGGGTGGGTCCCAACGGATTTACGTCAAATGTTCAAAATCCTACCTCGGTTCCCGTTCCAACAACAGCGGGTTCGTATACTTACACTGTAACTGCAACAGTTGCGGGAGTTCCGTGTACTTCAACGACTACTTTGGTTGTAAATCCTACTCCAACAATTAACGCACCGATTTCAAGTATTTGTATAGGTGGAACGACATCATTAACAGGTTCTGGAACGCCTCATGCTTCTACGGCTTGGGTTTCTTCCAATACAGCTGTTGCAACTGTTTCAAGTTCAGGAGTTGTAACGGCCGTTTCAGTTGGTACTACAACAATTACCTATATGAATTCTGGAGGATGTACGATAACACAAGTAATAACGGTTATTTCCTTACCTACAGCTACAATTGCTGGAAGTACTACAATTTGTAGTGGATTGAATGCAACAATTACATTTGCTGGAACTCCGAATGCAACAGTTACTTATCAAGTAGGTGGCGGACCCAATCAAACTATTTTATTGGATGCTGCTGGAAATGCTAGTTTGCCTGTTACACCAACAACAACGACAACATATTCTTTGGTAAGTGTGCAAATGAATCCGCCAACTGGATGTAGTTCGCCTGTAACAGGGTCAGCTACAGTAATTATTTCAGCACCTCCAACTGTTGATGCTGTTACTTCGATTAGTGTTTGTTCTGGAGCTACAGTTTCAGTTCCTGCTTTTGTTTCGAATCCAACAGGAGCAACTTTCACATGGACGAATAGCAATCCTTCGATTGGATTGGCAGCAAATGGAACGGGAGATATTGCCTCATTTACAGGTGTAAATCCAGGATCAAGCGCAAATACTGCTACCATTACGATTACTCCTTCTCTTAGTGGATGTGTTGGAACGAATGGAACATTTACAATTTCTGTCTTATCTCCGCCAATAGCAAATGCTGGAACTGATGTGAATATCTGTGTAAATGCTTTAAGTGGAAACCAAATAGGTCAACCGCCAGTTGCAGGAAATACCTATTCTTGGTCGCCAACAGTTGGATTAAGTGATGCAACAATTGCAAACCCAACAGTTGATATTAGTGCTCCAAGAGTAACGAATTATGTATTGACTATTACGAATGCGGGATCTTGTTCTTCAACAGATAATGTGCTCGTTACAATCAACGATTTACCTGCGATTTCGATTAGTAGCGATGTAATTTCAGGATGTAATCCTCAGAATATTACTTTTTCTAGTAATGTTACAAATGCAGTGAATTGCACTTGGACTTTCGAAGGGTTTGGTTCCCAAAATGTATGTGGTACTGTTAGTCAGAACTACACCAATGCGGGTACTTTTGATGTTGGATTAACTGTGACTGATCTGAATGGTTGTACAAATTCTGTACTGCAAAGTGATATGATTACCATTTTCTCACAGCCAGATGCAAGTTTTACCGCAACACCAACAATTCTTACAATTGATTTCCCTACGGTTAATACAACGAATACATCTACTGATGCATTAACTTATACTTGGGATTTTGGAGACGGATCTACAAGTACCGCATTTAGTCCAAGTCATACATACCCAGAAACAGCTGGATCTTATACGATTGTTTTATATGCAGCTTCAGGTCCTTGTATTGACTCTGCAAAAGTAACTGTTGAAATTCAAGATGATTTAACCTATTATATTCCAAATACATTCACTCCTGATGGAGATGAGTACAATAATGTTTTTAAACCGATTTTTAATGATGCATTTGACAAGCAGTCTTATACCATGCTTATTTTTAATCGCTGGGGAGAAGTTCTGTTTGAAACAAAGGATACGGAGTTTGGATGGGATGGAACTTACAACGGAGAGCTTTGTAAGGAAGGAACTTACACTTGGAAAATCGTGATTAAGAAGAAAACAAAAGATTACCGTATTGATCTCAATGGTCATATTACCATTTTGAAATAAGAGAAAGCACTGCTTTCGATAAGATATCCGCCATGGCCCATAATAAAAAATCCCCGAGTTCACATTTCGTGAATCGGGGATTTTTTATTATTAGAAACTACCAGCCACCACCCAGTTTTTTGAACGTTTCCTTATTTACTTTTGTTTGAGTCATCTTTAGCTGACTACACTCAGTCTTCATCAGCTACGCTGACTCTTCCTTTCTCTTACATGCAATGCTTTGTAGTAAATAATTGGAAATACTAAAAGTGTAAAGACTGTTGCAGTAACCAATCCACCAATAATTACAATTGCCAAAGGTTTTTGACTTTCAGAACCAATTCCGCTGCTTAATGCCGCAGGCAATAAACCAATCGCTGCCATCATAGCTGTCATAATTACGGGTCTTGTTCTCACTTTTACGGCATTAATAATTGCCATTCCTAAATCATCGAGGGATTTTGCTTGTTTGTGAAATTCTGAGATTAGAATTACACCATTCTGCACACAGATTCCGAATAAGGCAATGAATCCAACTCCAGCCGAAATTCCAAAATTCATTCCAGTAATATGAAGTGCTAGAATACCGCCAATTAATGCGAAAGGAACATTAATTAGGACATATCCTGCATCTTTGGCATTGTTGAACATGATAAACAGTAAGATGAAGATCAAAACCAAACTAATTGGAACGACTTGTCCCAATCGCTCACTTGCGCGAACTTGATTTTCAAATTCACCTGTCCAGCCTAGTTTATATCCAGAAGGAAGTTTGATGTTCTTCGTTACGTTGGCTTGAGCCTCAGCAATGGTACTTCCTAAATCGCGTTCACGGACCGAGAATTTCACACCGATAAAACGTTTCGTATTGTCGCGGTAAATGAATGCTGGGCCTGTGATTTCTTTCACGGTAGCAACTTCTTTTAGTGGAATACGATTTCCCGTAATAGTAGGAATCATTAACATCAAGATGTCTTCTTCATTTTTACGAAAATCTTTGTCATAACGAATGCGAATGTCAAATTTCTTTTCTCCTTCGTATTTCTGTGTGGCAGTTTTTCCACCGATCGCCATTTCAATCACAGCTTGTGCTTCGGCTTTGGTTACTCCATAAATAGCCATTTTTTCTTCGTCCAAAACAACGCTCATTTCTGGTTGCCCCACATTTCGGAGAATTCCCACATCTTTGATTCCTGGAACATCTTTGATTTGTGCAATTACTTGATTGGCATATTCATCCAATTTTTCTAAGTTGTCACCATAAATTTTGATGGCATTGGATGCTTTGATACCAGCAGCAGCTTCTGCCACATTATCAATAATTGGTTGTGAGTAATTGAATGTAATTCCTTGGTAAACACTGAGGCTACGATCCATTTCATCCACAATTCCATCCATGGTTATTTTTCGTTTCCATTCTGATTTTGGCTGTAAATCAACCTGAAATTGAACGAAGTAGAATCCATTTGGATCTGTTCCATCGTTACTTCGACCTGTTTGAGAAAGAACGGCTTTTACTTCTGGAAAGTTCTTTAACTTTTCGCGCAATTCATTCGTGATTTTGACACTTTCAGTTAAAGAAGTACTCATTGGTAATTCAGCAGTAACCCAAAGCGCTCCTTCATTTAAAGGAGGTAAAAATTCCGTTCCTAACCATTTTGTGGAAACAACAGTAAGACCAAAACAAGTTATAGCAATGAGAAGCGTGAGCTTTTTGCGTTTGAATGTCCATTTGAACCCTCTGTCGATTGTTTTGTTGACAAATCGAGTGATGAAATTTTCTTTCTCCTTTACATTTTTGTTGAGTAGGAGAGAGCTCATTACTGGAACGAGGGTTAAGGTGAAAATTAATGCTCCAAGTAGCGCGAAACCAAGTGTCCAAGCCAAAGGGGAGAACATTTTCCCTTCTACTTTTTCAAAAGCGAAAATTGGAAGCAATGCCGAAATGATAATTAATTTGGAGAAGAAAATGGCTTTACCCATTTGAACTCCAGTTGAGCGAATTAATCCCATTTTTGCCAGTTTATTGAAGCGCTCTGTTCCAACTTGCTTGGCTTTGTGGTCTAGTGCTACAAAAATCCCCTCAACCATGACGACAGCACCATCAATGATGATTCCAAAGTCTATTGCTCCCAATGAGATGAGGTTTGCACTCATTCCTTTGAGATAAAGCATGAAAAATGCAAACATCAAGGAAAGTGGAATGACGACAGCAACGACAACTGTTGTCCTCCAATCTGCCATGAAGACAAATACCACGACAGTTACCAAGACAATCCCTTCCAACAAGTTGTGCATCACTGTCTCTGTACAATAACTCATGAGGTTATCTCGATCATAGAAGGTCTCCATTTTTACATCGGAAGGCAAAGTGGAAGTGTTGAGTTCTTCGATTTTCTCTTTTACACGCGCCAAAACTTCACTCGGGTTTTCACCTTTTCGCATCACAACAATTCCTTCTACAGCATCGTTGTTTTTGCCAATTCCAACTTGACCTACTCGTGGAGCACTCGATTCTTGAACAGTTGCTACATTTTTTACCAAAAGCGGATTTCCATTGAAAATGTCTACAATGGTATTTTCAATGTCCGATTTATTGTCCAAAAGTCCAATTCCACGAACGACATAAGCCTGACCATTTTTTTCGATAACATCACCACCCACATTTAGGTTAGACTTACTAACTGCATCGTAGAGTTCTAATGGAGTGAGGTTGTATTGTTGTAGTTTAACGGGATCCACGGAGATTTCATAGATTTTCTCTTGTCCTCCAAATGCCACAACATCTGCCACACCTGCCACACTTCTCAATTCTCTGTCAATTGTCCAGTTTTGGATGGTTAGTAAATCGCGTGAGTCACGGTCTTTTCCTGTAAGAATGTACCTGAAAATTTCTCCCGTTGGTCCATAAGGTGGTTGAACGTCTGCATCAACACCTTCTGGAAGTTGTACGTTTTTCAAGAGATTATTGACTTGTTGTCGCGCGAAAAAATCCTCTACATCATCTTCGAAAATAACTTTGATAACAGAAAGTCCAAACATGGTAACACTACGCACATTTGCTTTTTTCTGAACACTGTTCATTGCAATTTCTACAGGGGTAGTCACAAATCGTTCTACTTCTTCAGCACTTCGTCCATTCCATTCAGAAACGATAATGATTTGCGTGTTTGTTACATCTGGAAATGCTTCAATAGGAATTCGGATGTAGCTAATTATTCCAGCAACGACTAGTAAGCCTACCCAGAAAAACGTGAAAAACTTGTTCTTCAGGGAGAATGAGAGGATATTTTTTATGAAATTGTTCATGTTCCCTGTATTAATCGTTTAAGGCATCGTAAATCAATAAACCATTGTCTGAAATAATTTTCTCTCCTGGTTTGAGTCCAGTTTGGATATAAGAAGTTTTTCCCAATTCTCGGTAAACTTCAACTTCTCTGGTTTCGATGTCGTGTTTGTTCTTAAATACCATCACCCAATATTTGTTCTTGTCGAAAATGATTGATGAAGAAGGAATGGAAATCAATTGCTTATTTTCTGAATAATGCACATCCACTGTGCAGTTCATCTCAGGTTTCAACTTGAAATCTTCATTTGGTATTGAAATTCTGATTTTCATCGATTTTGTTTGTGCATCGATTACATTGTAGATTTTCTGAATTTTTGCTTCGTAAGGATGATCTGGGAAAGCCAATGTTTGAACCGTTACATCGTATCCTTCTTTGATTTTACTGATATCGATTTCATTTACATTGGCAACAGCCCAAATTTCCTTTGTTTCTGCAATTGTAAAGAGCGCTTCAGCATCGGTAGAACGCAATTGTTCGTTTTGGAAGATTGTTTTCGTAATGACAAATCCACTCATTGGAGCTACAATATTGTAACTAGAACCTGATTTTAAATTGTAAATTTTGTAGATTTCTTTGATGCGTTTTAATTCCGCTTTTGCCATTTCCAATTCCTTGGTTGCCATTGCAATATCTCTTTCAGAGTTTAATTTTCCAGAGAATAAATCTTTTGCTACTTGTAAATTCTTTTCAGCAGTGATTACATCATTTGTTGCATCCAAATATTCTTTTTGAAAACCTGCAATTTCGACACTCTGAATTCTTGCCATGATTTGTCCTTGCTTCACATAATCTCCAAGTCCTACATGAATGGAAGTTACAACCCCACTTAAGATTGGATAGATTTGAGCCATTTTGTTGTTATCAGCTTCAATTTTCCCAAACAAGCGAATATTGTTTTTTACAACTTCATTACTTGTTGTATAAAACGCACACTTTTTCAACATGGAATCGCTCATTGTGAAGGTTTCGATAGCCATTTCTGGTTCATTGCTTTTACAAGCACCTAGGATTAGTGAGCAACATGCAATTCCGAAATGGATGCGGATGTTATTTCGAGTTGTTTTCATTTTAATAAATGTCTTTTCCTGTTAATAGATTGATTTGTTCGGCAGAGATTACCAATTGCGTTTTTATCCGAACTAACTCCGATAAAACATCGTTGTAAGATTCGAAGAAGTCAATGAATTCAATGATTGAAACATTTCTTTTTTGAAAATTGAGATTAATTCCGTCCACTGTTTTTTCAAAATCATCGTTGTATAATTCGGTCGACTTTTGGTATTCAGAAACGGTTTGAACGTAGTAAGCATAGCTATTATTAATTCTGCTGATGATTTCGTTTTCTTTTGCTAACAGCGTATATTCTGCTTCCTTCAATTGAAATTGAGATGTTTTGATATTTCCGCGATTTCGATTCCATACAGGAAGTGGAATGGATATTCCAGCATTTACTTGGTTGTTGAATGCACCGCTTCGTTGATCGTATGCAGCAAATACATTGATATCAGGAATCGCCATTCTTTTTTGATACTTGAGGTATTGCTCGGCAAGTACTTTGTTTTGCTTGATTACAAGCAATTCTGGAAGATTTTCCAATGCAGTACTTTGAATATCGCTCACAGATGATGGAATCAAGTATTGGTTGAGGTTTGATTCCGCAGTATCCGGTAAAATAATGGAATTGGATTGGAGTAAAATCTGTAAATCCGTTTGTGTTTGAATGTATTGTTGGTAAAGTTCCGCACGATCGTTATTCAACTGTATGTATGCACCTCTCAAACGGACGACTTCCTTCAAGGGAATATTCCCTTTTTGAGCCTGTGTTTCATAGGATTTTAAAAGTGTATCTAAGAAATTTAATTGCTTATTGTACTTTTTCAGCAAGAAATCTTGTTGTCCAATAGTATACAAATCGCTGTGTAATCTGAATTTTAACTCACGAACCAGCTGTTGAAACTCTAGTTCCGCAATTCCAGCATTGGTTTTAGCGATTTCGATTTCCGATTTCCGTTTGCCGCCAAGAAGAATCAGTTGCTCCAATTGAAATAACTTTTGCCCTGTTCTTCCTACATGAAATGCTTTATTGTTTTCAGGGTCATACGCATTGATGTCTGCAGTGAAAATGGGATTTGGGTACACTTTTGCCTGAATTATTTGCGCTCTTTGCGCTTCAATATTCATCGAGGCGGCGAGGAGGTAATAATTTTTTGACTGAAAGAGACTATCCGCTTTCCGGATACTGAGATGAATGGTGTCTTGCGCAAATAGCTTAAGTGAACCCAAAAGAATCAGAAAGAGCGATGCTGCTAATTGTTTCATGTACTTTATTTTAAGTACAAATTAACCTTGAAGGAGCTTAAAAAGAGCTTAAAGCCAGTAAAATTTAGCTTAAGGTAAGGTGATTTTGAATCGATTGGTCTTTTTAAAAAATGATTCGTAAGTGATTGTTCCTCCGTGAATTGCAATTATTTTATTCACAAAAACAAGACCTAGGCCAAAGCCTCTTTTTCCTTTGCTGTTTCCACCACGGAAGAAATGTTGAAACAAGTAACTGATTTCTTGTTTATTGATAATCGCTCCTTCATTTTCAAAAATGAGGGTTAGTTGTTGGTCACTTTGAATCCGAATACTTGCATGTCGATTGGAACTGTAATGAATGCAATTTTCCATCAGATTTGATAATGCAGCTTGAATGAGTCTCGAGTTTCCAACGATCTCTAAGTGGTTTTCATGTATTGGTTCTTCGTAATCGACCGAAAAAACGAAGTCTGGGTAAACGTTCTTCAATTTGTCTGAAACATCGAAAATTAATTCGTCGATTCGGAACTTTTCGGTGAGTAGTTGGTTGCTGGTTTCAATTTTTGAAATTTCCAGTAAGGAATTGATGATTTCGCTTAAACTGAGTGTGTCTTCTTTTTGATTTTGGATTAGCAATTTAAGTTCTTCTAAGTTTGTTTCCTTTTCCAAGCGTTCAAAGTTGGAAACCAGGATAGCAATGGGGGTTTTTAATTCGTGCGAAATATGATGAATAGCGTGTTTTTGAAAGGCAAAAGCGTCATTCATGCGATTCATCAACTCATTGAAAACAGTTGCTAAAACAGCAATTTCATCTCGAGTGTCTTTAAATGCGATGGGTTGTAGATTGGTTGAAGTGAAGTTGTATCCGCTGATTTTCGTTGTGATATCTTCCAGTGGATTAGTAATTTTTCGCGCGATGTAAAATGAAACGAGTAAAATGATAATCGTGATAATGATAAATATCAAGAATAAAATGTATTTCAAATAGCGCAATTTGGAATAGCCAAAATCGTCATATGCTTTGCTGATTCCGTAGTAAATTTTCCCTTTTCGTTCCACGTAGGTTCCAACCACATCATACAATCCATCTTTGGTTTCAATCCATTTGGTTTTCTGATTCAGTTGAATGAGAATGTTTTTGGAAACAGGTACGGGAATGTCTACAATATTGGAGTAAATGAGCTTTTTGTCTTGATTGAAAAGAAGCAATTTCTCGTTGTATAATTCATTAATGGAAATTTGATCAAGTGCTTCAATGATATCTTCATCTGTTTCTTTGATGTCGGATAAAATCTCCAAGGTGGTTGCAATTTTGTCTTTCTGACGCATTTGGAAGCTTTCTTCTCTATTTTCAGCCGAAAGAATATAAATTGCAATGAATGCAATCCCAATAATTGCTGGAATAATCAAGGAAAAGTAAAGCAGTATTTTTTTTCTAATCTTCATTCAGAATCAAAATAATAGCCGTAGCCGATTTTCGTTTTGATGCTTTGTTTTCCAAAAGGTTTATCCAGTTTTCCTCTCAGGAAGTTGATGTAAACTTCAATGGTATTTGTATTTGCATCGACAATATTTCCCCAAATTTCTTTTACTAAATCTTGCTTGGAAACCAATTCACCTTTGCATTCGACCAGCTTGAGTAAAATTTGAAATTCTCTTGGTGTTAATTGAACTTCTTTTCCCTGTCGGGTCACTTTTTTTGATGCATTGTTGATTACAATATCATCCGCTACCAATAAGTTGTTTTCAAATTCATTTTTGCCCAAATTTTCACTTCGTTTTAGTAAAGATTGAATTCGAAGCAATAGTTCGCGCATGTAGAATGGTTTGGTCAAATAATCATCTGCACCACAATCGTAACCTTGTATTTTGTCTTCCAACTCGTCAAAAGCGGTGAGCATAATGACTGGAGTTTGGGTATTGTATGAGCGAAAGTTCTTGCAGATTTTGTAACCGTTCTTTCCAGGTAAATTCACATCCAGTATCACACAGTCGAAGTTGGTCTTCTTGAGCATCTTTTCGGCAATATTTCCATCATACGCAAATTCAACCTGCATATTCTCTTCAAGCAAGGCATCGCTGATATTTCGACTCAAAATGGCGTCATCTTCGACGAGTAAAATGTTTTTCACCGGGAATTTATTTTTTCTGCAAATTAATCAATTTAATTGCGAATTTCGAATTTCGGGCGGGGAGAGCATGCATCACAATTCGTTACCCATACTTATGTTTCCCACAAATGCACAAATTATTAGCTCGGCTACCTCACTCGCTTTTAAACAGATGTAAAACAATAATTATATACTGTTGTTAGACAAAGAGGTGACTGGTAAGCGCCTCAGATATTTGCACATTTGTGGGAAATAATTAATTTCTATTCAATAGTGGTTTTGTATTCATTTACATAACCGATAGATATACTGTGCATAAGTTTTTTTGTTTCCTTTATGCATTCGGAATTAAATCTGTTGCAATTTTTGCAGAAAGCAGACAAAGTGGAATTCCGCCACCTGGATGAACACTTCCACCAGCGAAATACAACCCTTTCACTTTCGAAAAATTGGGATGTCTGAAAAAAGCCGCCATTCGCTCGTTTGAGCTTGCTCCATAAAGAGCTCCGCCAAAACTATTGGTGCGTTCTGAAATGCGGATGGGATCTAAATAATCTTCTTCTTCAATCAGTGACTCGATATCTGTTTTGAGAATACGGTTTATTTTTTCAATGCAAAGTTGCCTCACTTTCAAACGCAATTTCTCCCAATCTTGACCTTGATTACTAGGTACATTCACCATGATAAACCAATTTTCAGAACCTATAGGTGCATCTTCTGAAACTATTTTCGATGAAATATGAATGTAGACCGTAGGATCATCAGAAACTGTCGAATCATCGAAAATAGCATTGAATTCTTTTTTATAATCGTCACTAAACAAGATGTTGTGGACATCCAACTCTGGAAAGGATTTTTGAATTCCCCAGTAGAAAATAAGTGCCGAACTACTTGGTTCCTGATTCATTGTTTTTTCAGGAGCTTTTTGGTTTGGAATTAATTGCTTGTAGGTTTGTTTCACGTCGCAATTACTGAGAATCAATTCGGCTGTGTGAATTCCAGTTTCTGTTTCAATTCCGGTTACTTTCCGGTTCTTTATTTGAATGGTTTTCACCTCTTCATTGAAGTGGAATTCAACTCCAAGTTCCTGTGCCAACTTCATGCAAGCCTTCAAAATTTCATGCATTCCTTCAGTTGGAAAGAACGAACCAATTCCAAATTCTAGGTGAGGAATACTGTTTAAAACTCCAGGAGCTTTATACGGATTGGAACCATTGTACGTTGCAAATCGATCAAACAGTTGCACGAGTTTTGGATGATTCAAGCTCTTCTCATTTACTTCATGCATTGTCTCAAAGAGATTCAGTTTCCGCATAGAGGTAACCGTTTTTAGAATATCTAAGGAAATATATGAACTGAATTTGTGAAGCGATTTTTCTAAAAATGAATGCCTTGTTCGCTCGAAAATGATTTCGCTGTGATTCAAATACTCTTTCAATGGTTTAGAGTCAATATTTAGCTTTGATTCAACTTCTTTAATTAACTTTTCTTGATCCGCAAAAGCATGAAGAACGGTTCCATCTTCGTAGAAGTAATGACAGAGCATTTCCAGTTGCTGATAATTGAAATAATCACGTGGATCCTTTCCTGCAACTTCGAAAAGTTCATCCACTAAATGGGGAAGTGTAAAAAGAGACGGACCAGCATCAAATCGGTAATTGCCAAGTTGAAGTGTCGTTAATTTCCCTCCTGCATATCCATTTGATTCAAAAATAGAAACACTATATCCTTTTTGAGTTAACCGGATAGCACTAGCAATTCCAGCGATTCCAGCCCCAATAATAATTGCTTTTTTTGCCATTTTTTAAAATTAGTTAATTCAAAAGAAAGAATAGGATTTGGGAATTATATTCGTGATATTTAGATTTTGAATCATTATGGGAAAAGCAATTGGAATAGGCGGAATTTTCTTCAAGTTTAAGGATGAAAAAGCTATGAGAAACTGGTACAAGGAAGCATTGAGTCTCAATCCAAATGATTATGGCGTTTTGTTCGCCTTTAATGGGAATTCGAATCCGAGAGGGTATTTACAACTGGGAACTTTCCCAGAAAATTCGGATTATTTTGGCGATGGAAATCAGCAAGCGATGATTAATTTTCGGGTAGAGGGAATTGAGAGTTTGTTGGTTCATCTTCAAACGATGGGAACCGTTATTTGCGATAATATCGAAACGTATGAATACGGAAAGTTTGTTCATATTTTAGATCCTGAAGGAAACCGGATTGAATTGTGGGAGCCAGTTGATACAAGCTTTGATGAAGGAACTCGACAAGAAATGCGATAGATACACTCTTATATTTCTTAACCGAAGTCAATGAATTCCAAAATCCACTACTTTACTTTTGTGTTCAACACAAATCATAGAAGAACATGAAAGCAGTTTATTGCACGGCTTATGGAGCTCCAGAAGTCTTAAAAGTCGTCGAAATTCAACAACCAACCCCAAAGGAAGGTGAATTATTAATTCGAATTCACGCAACGGCAGTAAATTCAGGTGACGTTCGGATTCGGAAGGCCGATCCTTGGGCAGTTCGACTCATTTTTGGTTTTTCAAAACCAAGACAACCAATTTTGGGAGGTGTATTTTCAGGTGAAGTGGTTGGAATTGGTTCTGGAGCTCATCAATTTAAAGTGGGAGATTCCGTTTTTGGTTCAACAGGAATGGGTTTTGGGGCGTACGCTGAATTTAAAACACTTCCTGAAAGTGGGGTGATTGCCCATAAACCACAATCATTAACGCATTTACAAGCTGCTAGTATTCCTTTTGGTGCGATGACAGCTTTGCATTTCATTCAAAAAGCAAACATTCAGGTCGGACAAAAAGTCTTGGTTTATGGAGCTTCAGGAGCTGTTGGTTCGGCAGCTGTACAATTGGCAAAGCATTTTGGAGCTGAAGTAACAGCGGTTTGTAGTGGAGCGAATACTGAATTAATGAATCGAATTGGAGCTGATAAAGTGATTAATTATCAAAAAGAAGAGTTGTCCATTTACGATGAGTCTTACGATGTTATTTACGAAGCTGTCAATAAGTTGCGTTTTTCGCAAAGTATCAAGCATCTTAAAAAAGGTGGAACATTGATTTTGGGAGCAGCTGGTCTTTCAGGAATGCTTCGTGCTGGATTTTCTAGATTATTTGGTAAAAAAGTTCTTACAGGTGTCATTAAAGAATCGATTCATGGAATGAATTTTCTGAATGAATTGATTGAAACAGGAAGTTATATTCCAATAGTAGATCGTGTTTTTTCATTGAATGAAATCGCGCAAGCACATGAATATGTTGATTTGGGGCATAAAAAAGGCAATGTGGTAATTCAAGTCATACCAACTAGTTGAGACTTTATTTCAAAGCCATAGCCTATTTCTGATTCTACTTAATGACTCTGGTTTTACTCCTATATAGCTAGCTATAATATATTGTGGAACTCGTTGCAACAATTCAGGTCTGGTGTGTATCAGATTCAAATAGCGTTCTTCTGGAGTGTCTGTAAAATAAGAACCTGAAAGCTCTTGTTGTTCGGCAAATACTTTTTCCATTACTTTTCGTGAAATCGTTGCCAGTTTCGGGAATTGAGAATAAAGGAGTTCTTCTTTCTCCCTGTTGCCAACAACCAGCGTGCATTCATCTATACATGCCAGGAAATGTTTGGAAGGCGAATTGTATGTCATACTCTGCATGGAAATAACCCATTGCTCTTCCGTAAAGAAATTGTTGGTCTTTTCTTCCCCGTCTACCAGGAAATATTGACGCACACAACCATCCAGAACAAAATATGCTTCCGAAGAGATTTCTCCTTCGCTCAGTAAAACACTTCCTTTCGGGTAGATTTTAATTGTAAGAGTTGCAACAATTGCATCGATTTCTTCCTGGGAAAGCGGAAGGATTTTTGAAAAGTATGCGAGCAATTTTTGTTCCATGGGTTTTTTCCAGCTTAATACGGAAAGTAAAATTACGGATTTCCTACTTCAAACGCATCCCGATTCCGATTCCAAGATTCCAGCGTCCGTTTGCAGTTGCTGTTTTCGTATTGTAATAGATTGGAACTTGAATGGCCATCTTTTTATAGCTATAGGTTAACCCAAATCCCAAACTTGGTGTGATTGGGGAGTTTTTGAATATGCCGTTGTCTTCTTTGTATCTTAAAGATGGAAGCATTCCAAGAAGGATTTTGGAGCTCTTAAGCGTAAGGCTGATATTTGGTCCTGTAAAATTCAGAAATACACCATTGTCTACATAACCTGCAATAATTACACCGTCGAAAGGATTGAATTTGATGGATGGTTTAGCGGGTTCGGGTTTTGTTTCTTGGGTAAAAGCAACAGGTTGCAATACGAAAAGAGTTAAAGAGAATAGGATGATAGAATTAAACGTGTGATTCATCTTTTTGCTACAAAGAGAAGGCTTTTTGTAAATATTCCGAAGTTCAGATTTGATGAATGTACTGAGTGATTGAAAATATGTAATGAAGGAATAAGATTGCCTTTGAGATTCAAAATAACGAATCGAATTTCGGTTGCTAATTTAATTACCATGGTAAGTGGTGGATAATCTTGCACTTATCCTAGGTAGTGAAAGACCAGCGAATTTTATCCCATTCTTCCAACATATCTTCGTTCTTTGACCAGAAATAAGTATTACCTAGGTAGTATCCCTTAATTAAACCACACCGTTCGATTAAACTAACATGATGATTAAGAGTTTTCTTGTGTAACGGAATAAATTGTTCCAACATTGGAATATTCATAATTTGGTGGTTATCCAAATATTCCAAAATTTCAATTCGAGCCGAAGCAGATACAATTAGACCTAATTCTGCATTTCTATTCGTTTCATGTTTGAAAATGTGTTTCTTTTTTGCTCCCATAAATGTGGTTTTCCTATTTAAGTTAGTGAAAAAGTTGATTTATACAATGGAATCATAATTTTTTTACATCATTTTTTACATTTCTATTGCTGATTAAAGCATTGATTGTTAGTTAATTAATTTTTAAATACAAATTTTTACCTAAGTTTCTTAGGTAAAAATTTGTATACCTAATTTTCTTATGTATATTTGTCCTATGTATTCATCAGAACTTTTAAAAGGTACGCTCAAAACAATCGTTCTCAATCTGCTCAAGGACAACGGCAGAATGTACGGTTATGAGATTACCCAACGCGTCAAAGATCTTACAAGTGAGAAGATCCAAATTACCGAAGGAGCACTTTATCCAACTTTACATGCGCTTGAGTCACAAGACGAATTAAAAACGGAAGAAGAGTTTATCGGAAAACGGGTTAGGAAGTATTATTCCCTCACCGAAAAAGGGCAGTCGACAGCCCAAGAGAAAGCAAATGAGTTGGCAGATTTCATGAACACCATGAAGTTTCTGTTGAATTTAGAGCCAAGAATTACAAATGGTTAAAGTTTCAGACGAGCAAGTTGATTTTATTCTTCATGAAATTGAAGCGCATGGGGTTACCATTGAAGATCTGC
The DNA here is from genome assembly GCF_000194605.1 of Fluviicola taffensis DSM 16823. Taxonomy (NCBI): domain Bacteria; kingdom Pseudomonadati; phylum Bacteroidota; class Flavobacteriia; order Flavobacteriales; family Crocinitomicaceae; genus Fluviicola; species Fluviicola taffensis. The sequence continues at coordinate 92,926 of NC_015321.1, read as the reverse complement.
AATGGAACCTACTTGATCACATGTGCTGTATCATTGAAAATGAAATGTCTGAAAAAGATGACTTTAATGAGTTCTTTAAACGGCTCTTACCTCGGTTTTTCAACGATAATTTACATGAAATTCAGGAGGAAACAGAATTGTTATTAACCTTCAAACATTTTTACGCCATGAAAAAAACAGTCAATATTTCTGGACTTTTAGCAGCTGTATTAACCCTGATGGGATCAGTATTAAAAGTTTTTCATCTACCGGGAGCCAATATATGTTTTGTATTAGGAATCGCTTTTTTTAGCTTGATTTTTCTTCCACTCATGATCGCCCTTAAATTCAGGGACGAGGGAACCAAAACGGATAAATTGGTTCTGAGCTTCGGATTTTTGGTTGGAATCGTTACCTCTCTGGGTTTTTTGTTCAAAATGATGCATTGGCCGGGAGCAAACAAAATGATGCTTACAGGCCTGGTTTCATTTACTTTTGTTTACGTCCCAATCTATTTTTTTACACGTGTGAGAAGACCAGAATTAAAGTTCAACACTACAGTCAATTCGGTATTGATGATGGCTTGTGGAGGCTTGTTGTTTGCAATGTATAATTTGGGTTATTCCACAAAAGTAGAAGAGTCTTCTCAACAAGCGTATCGTTTGATGAACGAAGAAGTGCAAAAGATGGATCAATCAAGAATTACTTCGGTGAATGAAAAAGACACCAAAGCTTTGCAAAATCAAGTAAGTCAATTGAATGTTACAATCGCTGATTTGAAAGCCGAAATTATTATGAATTCAGCTGGAATAACAAAGCAGGAATATCAATCAATCTCCGAAGATGAAGCATACATGAATCTTCCGAAAGAAGAAGCAATGTCTCGAATTTTGAGTCCAGCGATTCAACAAAAATGGGATGAAATTTGTCGTCTATTTGAGCAAATCAATGGAAAGTTGGTTACCTCATATCCAGATCAAAAGGACTTGACGTTTAATATTAGTTCGATTGACCTAAGATCAAATACAACAAAAATTGCACTTCAGAATTTGACATTGATTCAACTGCATTTACGCTTATTGAAATTAATCGCCAACTAAGTCAAACCAGTTTTTATTGAGTACAGTTAAAGCAAAGCAAGGAGAGGAATTTTAATTAGTTCCTCTCTTTTTATTTTTGCATTTTTGGAACTAATTACAAATTGAACATAGTGAAAATTCTGAACTATATAGCCTTATTAATTATTGGAATTGTTGTACTTTCTATGTTTTTACCAATCTATGAAACGTGGGCTGGAGAATTGAAAACTCATTTGCACACTGGTATTGGGATTTATAATATTCATGAGAACGGGGATACTGGATTTGTTGTAGTTTATAATGGGTTTGGCTCTTTTTATGCGATGTTTAGTTGTCTGGTAACATTAATATTAGCAATCGGGATTTTCTTTTTTCCATACGAAATTTCGATTCCGATAACTGGAGCAGTATTTTATTCATTTAGTCTTATTCTATTATTAATTGGATTATACTTAGGAGCGATGGCATCAAATCCATTTTCAGATCGAATGCTTACGGGATTTTATTTTTTGCTTCTCTCACAGTTCATATTGCTTCTTATTTCAGTATATAAATTGAATGAAAAAAATAATATAATAAATTGAATTTCGAAGAACCAATTGATGTGACACTAATTAAAATCGTTCTTTTTATTTTAAAAAACTGCTGTACTGTTTCACTTTATCCTGATTTCCAGCTTGCCCGTAAGAGGTGATAAGTAATCGCAGCGCATTCACATTCGAAGAATCCTGGTTGTAAATCGTTTCAAAGGTTTGCCCCGCTTTTTCGTAAATTCCGGCAGCACCATAAGTGTTCCCTAAGTTGGAAGCTATTTCAGTATCATTCGGAAATTTTTGAAGTCCTTTTTTGAAAACGGTAATGGCTTGATCGTACTGCTTTAAATTGAATAAGGAAATACCATAGCGTTTGTAATGACTCACGGAAGCATCTTTCCATTGGACACCTTTTTTTAGTGCTTCACCCGCTTTATCATAATTCTTTAGTGCAAAATAAGCATCTCCTAAATTAGCATAAAGGGAAGTGTCTGTTGGATTAAGATTGATAGCTTTTTGAGTATATCGAACAGATTGTTCTAATTGATTCAATCGGTAACTGACAACTCCTAAATTCGTGTAAGAACCCGCATCTAATGAATCAATAGAAATAGCTTTTTTGAAACTGGAAGCTGCAAGTAACCATTCTTGTCGGATAACTGATGAATCTCTTTCATCTGTATTCATTTTTAAAACTCCGTAATTGAATTGAACCCGGGCACTATTTGGACTATTTTGAACATCTGCCGTGAAAAGAGTCGTATTAGATTCCCAAGCCTTATTACGTTGAATGGTTTGAACGCTAAATAGAATTCCGATTAGTGTTGAAACCAGGATAGCTCCTGATTGCCATTTTTCACTTTGCTGTGCTTTAAATAAAATGAATATTCCGAGTACGAATGAGATGATGATTCCCAAAGAAGGGGCATAAATTAATCGATTGGCATAAGTTGTCCCGATCAGGGAAAAGATATTCGTCACCAAAGCTATCGAAACAAAGAAAAACAGAATTCCAAATGCAATTTCGGGTTTTGATTTACGTGTTTTGACTACAATCAGCGTGGATAGAATTAAGACCAGTAAGGTGCCAATTACGGGAAGAGAAGTAAAACTCAAACAAGGAATCTGATTATAGGAATAATCATAACTCAGGTTTAAAGGAGCAACGACTTCAAGGATATAACGACCTAAAACACCAATCCCTGTAGCATAACGTGAACCATCCTCACATGCAATTAGTGAATTATCATGATAGCCATATTGAATAGGAGGAGTAGGGTCAGCATGAATGACTTGTTGGTGTAGAATCAGCCAGGCGCCTGTGATTACAATCAATGGAAGGGATTTTTTTAAGACTGAACCAATCGATTCTTTTTTTGCCATCCAAAAGTAAAGACCAAAAATGGGTAAATACATGACACCAGCTTCTTTAGACAATAAACAAGCAAAGAATAGAAGAGCTGTTTTGACTGCGTCAATTGGTTTTCCGCTTCGTGCTTTCAATAAACTTAGAAAAGTGAGCAGGAAGAATAAGAAACAAAGAATTTCATCCCGACTTTTTATATTCGCAACTACTTCCGTATGGCTTGGGTGAACCATAAAAATAAGTGCAATAGCAAATGAAACCCAAATGGAATAGGTGGGTAATAATTTTAATAGAAGCTTAAAAAGTACCCCGATGGTTAGAGCATATAAAAACACATTTATGAAATGGTGTATTGCGGGGTTATTGGCTGAAATTGCCCATTCAATGGCAAACATGACCATGGATAAAGGGCGGTATAAACCTGCATTGGCATCCCAAAAACCTTTCCAGTAAAAAGTAGAGAATAAATCGGGAATTCCTCCAAAACCTTCCTGTACGAATCGGTTGTTTTCAATAACCGCTATATCGTCCAGTACAAATCCATGCCCGATAGTCGGAGCAAAGAGTAAAAAAGCAGCAATGGAAAGCATCCAAAAAAGCCTGCGCCGGATTACAAGTGATTGATCAACGGAAGGAATTACTGCAGAAGCTTTTTGCGAAGACTGCTTAACAGAAGAGGCGTTTTTCTTAGACATAGCAATGCTAAATTAGGGTTATTTGTCTTTTGATTTTACCAACGAAAGAAAAAACAGGGAAAACCCGCGGTGTATCGAAAAATTTGTAAAATAAAAACGGCGGTCTTTTGAACCGCCGCTTTCTATGTTAAGGGCAAATTATTGTTTCACCAATCGCTCGGTATGTTTACCGAAAGAAGTAGTGATGTTTACCAGGTATACTCCTCTTTCAAAGGCTTCAACTGAAAGCACTTCTCCGGTTTGAGCGTGGTCAACAGACAATACCATTTTTCCTTTTACGTCGTAGATAACAATCGATGCTTCATTCGCACCTGTGAAAGTCACTTGCACATTGTTTTGTGTCGGATTTGGTGTTAAAGTAACTCCAAACGAAGTATTCTTTTCATCCAATCCTACATTGTCGATCACAACACAGTCGGATGTATCCGAACAATTTGTTGCATTTGTGACAATTACTGCATAAGTTCCGTTTGCGGTAGCCATGAAAGTTTGAGCTGTTGCGCCGGAAATCGGAGTATTCGTTGTGCAATTGATCCACTGGTAAGTTGTACCTGCTGAAGCTGTAATAGTTGCATTTCCGTTATCTGTTGCAGTAGCTGTTGGGTTACTGTTTACCGTTAAGTTTAACACCAAAATAGAATCACAACCATTTGCATCCGTTAAAGTATCCGCATACATTCCTGTAGCAGTATACTCCAATCCTGTTTGAGCCCATGTGTAAGATTCACAAACAGTAACAGATTCTGAAGCAGAGGATCCTCCAATTGTTAAATTCAAAGTAATAATTGAATCACAACCGTTTGCATTTGGAATAGTATCCGTATAAGCTCCGGAAGCTGTATAAGTCATTCCGTTTTGCGCCCATGTGTATGTTCCACATGCAAATTCAGATGAACTGGAACCTGAAGGAGTGTTGATTGTAAGATCTAATGTTACAATAGAATCACATCCTCCAAAAGCCGGGATCGTATCAACATACAGACCTGAAGCGGTGTATGTCATATTGTTTTGAGCCCATGTATAAGAAACGCAACTGCTTTCAGTAACCGTGTTGGTGATTTCAGAAACGATCGAAAGCGTAAGAGTAACAACCGAGTCACAAGCATTTGCAGCCGTGAATGTTTGAGTGTAAGTTCCGCTTACAGTATGTGTTTGTGTTCCCCATGTGTAAGAGTTACAAGCTGAATGAGAGAAACTGCTTGTTAATGCAGCAGATTGTGTTATTACAAACGTTTTTGTAGCCTGACAACTGTTATCATCTGTTACAGTAACGGTATATGTTCCTGCAACTAAACCTGAAGCTGTAGCAGCTGTTCCACCAGTAGGTGCCCAAGAATAATCGTAAGTTCCTGTTCCGCCTGTTGGAATAACAGTAGCAGATCCAGTAGAACCACCGTTACAAAGAACATCTACCTGAGAACCTGAAGAAGCATCTAATACTGTCGGTTCTGTAATAGTAAACGTCTGGGTAGCCTGGCATCCGTTAGCGTCAGTTACAGTTACGGTATATGTTCCTGCAGTTAACCCTGAAGCAGTTGCATTGGCTCCACCAGTAGGAGACCATAAATAGCTATATCCTGGGGTTCCGCCTGAGACTGTTACCGTTGCAGAAGCATTTGATCCGCCATTACAAGAAACATTTGTCTGTCCACCCGCTGATACCACCAATACAGGAGGCTCTGTAATCGTGAATGAGATGGAAGCTGTACATCCATTATTATCTGTCGTGGTAACCGAGTAAGTACCTGCTGTTAAACCTGTAACAGAAGTTGTTCCGTCACCTGTTGGAGTTCCTGGAGCCCAATCATAAGTGAAGGCACCTGTTCCACCTGTTGGGGTATTTACTGCAAAAGCGCCAGTAGCATCACCGAAGCAAGCTATATTGGTTTGCGAAGCTGCTGTGAATGAAATGGCTGTTGGTTGAGTCACTGTAAAACTTTGTGAAGCTACGCACCCATTCGCATCTGTAACATTAACGGTCCAGGTACCAGCTGTTAATCCATTTACGGAAGTTGTTCCGTCACCAGTCGGTGTTCCTGGAGTCCAATCGTAAGTATAACCGGGTGTTCCACCTGTTGGTGTATTGATAGCAGCCGCACCATTCGAACCGCCATTACAAGCTACGTTCGTTTGCGAAGCAGCAGTAACTGAAATAGCTGTTGGTTGAGTCACTGTGAAATTTTGCGAAGCAACACACCCATTAGCGTCTGTTACGTTCACAGTCCATGTTCCAGCAGTCAATCCATTTACAGAAACTGTTCCGTCACCAGTTGGTGTTCCAGGAGTCCAATCGTATGTATAACCAGGAGTACCGCCTGTTGGTGTATTGATAGCAGCAGCTCCGTTTGATCCACCAAAACAGGCAACATTCGTTTGGCTGGCAGCCATTACTGAAAGTGCTGTCGGTTGAGTTACCGTAAAAGACTGCGAAGCTGTACAAGCATTGTCATCCGTTACCGTAACGGTATATGTTCCTGCTGAAAGTCCTGTTACAGAAACTGTTCCGTCACCGGTTGGATTACCCGGAGTCCAATTGTAAGTGTAAGGAGAAACTCCTCCTGTTGGTGTATTGATAGCAGCAGCACCGTTTGAACCGCCGTTACAAGATACATTTGTCTGGGAAGCCGCTGTTACGGAAATTGCTGTTGGTTGAGTTACCGTTGCGTTAACCGTTCCTGTACATCCGTTAAAATCTGTGATAGTTACGGAGTAAGTTCCTGCCGTAAGTACCGTTCTGTCTTCTGTAGTGATTCCGCCAACCCAATTTTGAGTATAAGGTCCGGTACCTCCAGTAGGAGTTAGGTTAATTGAACCCGTATTTGCACCATTACATGCAACATTTGTTACAATTGTTGTTCCTGAAACTGTTGCAGCCGGTTGAGTAACTGTAATTCCGGAAACTGTTCCTGTACATGCGTTAGCATCCGTAATCGTTACGGAGTATGTTCCTGCTGTAAGACTGGTTCTGTCTTCGGTAGTAGCACCACCGACCCAGTTAAAGGTATATGGACCAACACCACCTGTAGGAGTGAGGTTAATTGCCCCGTTGTTTCCACCAAAGCAGGAAACATTGGTTACAACCCTTGTTCCTGATACTACAGCTGCTGGTTGTGTAACCGTTATTCCGGAAACCGTTCCTGTACATGCGTTCGCATCTGTAATGGTTACCGAATAGGTTCCAGCGGAAAGTAGAGTTCTATCTTCTGTAGTTGCACCACCAACCCAGTTAAAGGTATATGGACCAACACCACCAGTAGGGGTAAGATTAATTGCACCTGTATTGTTCCCGAAGCACGCCACATTCGTTACAACGGTTGTTCCTGAAACGACTGCTGCAGGTTGTGTTACCATTGGTGAAATCGTTCCTGTACATCCGTTCGCATCCGTGATAGTAACGGAGTAAGTTCCTGCTGTAAGAGAGGTTCTGTCTTCTGTTGTGGCAACACCACTGTTCCAATTGAATGTATAACCAGGAGTTCCACCAGTTGGTGTAAGGTTAATTGCACCTGTACTATTTCCGAAACAAGCTACATTGGTAACAGTTGTTACTCCGGAAACTGCAGTTGGTTGCGTTACGGTAGCGTTCACTGTACCTGTACAACCATTTGCATCAGTAATAGTTACTGAGTATGATCCGGCAGCAAGGGCTGTTCTGTCCTGTGAGGTGATCCCACCACCCCAGCTATAGGTATAACCTGGTGTTCCTCCGCTAGGAGTAAAGTCGATAGTTCCGTTTGTTCCACCATTGCAGGAAGTATTTGTTATAGTAGTACCTCCTGAAACTGCTGTCGGTTGTGTTACGGTTATTCCTGAAACGGTTCCCGTACATGCATTGGCATCAGTAATGGTTACAGAGTATGTTCCTGCAGCAAGGCTTATTCTGTCTTGTGAAGTTATCCCACCTCCCCAATTGTATGTATAAGGCCCCGTTCCACCTGTTGGAGTAAAGTCAATCACTCCGTTGTTTGCACTGTTACAGGTGGTATTTGTTACAGTTGTTGTACCGCTTACTACTGCTGTTGGTTGTGTAACTGTAATTCCAGAAACTGTTCTTTGACAATTGTTCGCATCTGTGATGACTACAGAGTAAGTTCCTGCTGTCAGGGTTGTTCTGTCTTCTGTCGTGGCAACACCACTGTTCCAATTGAATGTATAACCAGGTGTTCCTCCTGAAGGAGTAAGGTTGATCGCTCCGGTATTTCCTCCGAAACATGCAATGTTTGTTACAACGGTTGATCCGTTTAGTACCGGTGGTTGAGTAAGGGTGAAATTTTTTGTAATCTGACAAGCAATAGCATCTGTTATGGTTACAGTATAACTTCCTGCAGCCAAACCGGTAGCAATCGAAGCAATTCCACCTGAAGGAGACCAACTGTAAGTATATGATCCGATTCCTCCGACTGGTGAAACAGCCGCAGAACCGGTAGAAGTTCCGAAGCATGCCACATTATTTTGAGCAGTTGACGAAGTAATATTCGATATGTTCAATGTTCCGGCATTCGAATTCGTAAAACAAGAAGCAACGCCATTGATTGCAGTACAGCGATACAAGTAGCCGTTCATACCAGCTATTGCTCCCGTAATTGTTAATGTATTTGTTGTTGCATTGGAGTAAACACCGCCGTTGGAGATATCTGTAAAACCTGATCCGGTATTTACCTGCCATTGATAAGCTGTAGCTCCGGTTGCAGTTGATGAAAAAGTAGTATTTCCATTTACACAGATTGATCGGTTTGGAGGGTTTCCTGTGATAGTTGGTGCAGTGCAAGCTGGAGTTTCAAAAAGACGGAAATCATCAATCGCCAATTCTTCTGTTGTACCACCATTTGCATAACATTTAAACTTCAAGTTCAAGGTAGTACCTGTCCCTACAATATTTGCTGTAAATTCTGTAAATGCGTAAGAGGTCAGAATGGTTCCATCACCAATAGAGTCTCCTGTTGTCTCAGGAGCAAATTGACCAGTTGCAGTTGCAAATATACGAACACCATCAACCCATGCACCACCGTCAATTTGATAACTTATAATCATATAATCTGCAGGATTTGCGGGGTCATTGAGTCCACGCTCCCAAACATTTGGAACGTTGTCACATGCAAAATATCCTTTGAAGATTAGTCCCGATTTTCCTGAAATATTGATTGAGTTCCAGGAAATGGTTTGTGTTGCACTTTGACCAAAGTTGGTTCCTGTTAATGCCGCATCAATATCTTCACCAGCCCAGAATTTAGATCCTTGAAAGCCTGAGTATGTACCGTTTTGCAATAATAAATCTGAAACTGAGACTCTGCTAAAATATCGGCTGTAAGGTGGAGATCCAGGCCAGGCATTCTGGACGGATGGTGTTCGGGTACCGCTACTTGGGGCACCTGCGTCCTCAAAATTATCTGACCAAAATTGCGTTTGCGCAGTTCCATAGAAACACGCAAAGAGCAAAGTGATAAGAGTTAATAATTTCATTGTTTTCATGTTTACATTTATTAGTTATTGTATGTAGATATTTGTGATTTTATGTGTTAATTAAAAGTGTATCCCGAAATAGACTTGGTTTTTACAAATTGTTCTGCTGTTAGAATCCCAAAATCACCGGCAACTATTTGAATATGAATGACCTTTTCATCGATACAGGAAACAGCAACTGCTCCAGTAGGAGTAAGGTGTAAAATTTTTCCAGGTTGATCGGAATGCCTTTCTTCAGAAATTTTCGCTGCAAGTAATTTCACGCTTTGTCCTACTAACATTGTATCAGCACCTTGGTTCCATGGATTACAGGCATTAATTAATGCAATGATTTCATCTGCTTGCATTCGGTTCCATTGAATGAACGTATCTGAGACTTCCGGTTTTTCAAAATAGCGAGCCCGACTTTGATCCTGTTCATTACAAGGGATTGTAGAGGCGAATTGAAGCATATGTGCCATATTTAAAGCAACCATTGCAGTTCTTTCGCTTAATTTTGTAGCAAGTTCTCCATAAGTTTCATTTTGTGAGATAGATAATTTTTCTCTCAGAATAATTGCTCCTTCATCAAATTCTTCATTCATGAAGTGTACACTGATTGCAGTTTCTTTTTCTTGATAGCGAAGTACTTCAAAAAGTGGCATTGGCCCTCGGTATTCAGGAAGTGGCCCTGGATGAAAATTAATGAACTTGTTTTTTCCGTATGAAAGAACATCTTCTGAAAGCAGAAAAGGAAACGAAATACTGAAAATGTAATCAGGTTGGATTTCTTCGATCCAATTTCGTAAACCAGATAAACTTTCCGCATTAGGAAATGACCTAAAAGGTAATCCTGAATTTTCACTTTCCTGATTCAAGATAGAAAGTACTCCTTTTTCTCCTTTTCCAATACCAATTCCACATAAGAACTTTTCTATTCCAAGTGTCTGAAGGCTAGGGAAGGCAAATTTACCTCCACAGAGAATAAGTATACGTTTCGTTTCCATCAAATACAGGTATAACTGTTATACCAGCCAGAAATAGCATTTTCCATAGGTAAAGCAATGAATTCTTCAAAATCCGAAACAGTTTCATCAATTTTCTTTTCAATAATGATTGAACAGCCATCATTGCCATTGTTTTGAATACTTGTTTTATACATCGGTGCCATTGTATGACGGGTTGGAGCATGGAAATACACTTTTCCACGCGGACCTTCAAATGAAAAGTCATTCAATGCATCTGCTACAAATTGCACATTGTTTTTTTGTTCCAACATTAAATTAGTTGCATGAACACCTATGATTGCGCCTTCCCATCCCAAAAGAGAGAATAAATTTGCTGTACGACCACTGGATTCAATGCACTCAATAAACAGTTTATTAGCAGGATTATCCAATTGATAAGACCAAGCTGCAATACCTTTTATAAGTCCTCCAGGATGTTTGGCATCTTTTAGCATCGTTTCTTCACAGCCGAATGGAGGAAGATAAATAGGTAAATGATTTTCACCAAATACTTCTTTCAACCCATCAAAATACCAATGAACATAGTCTCCACTGAAAAGACTTAATAAAGCTCCATTTGGATTTTTTTCAGCATGTTCCTTTAATGGAAGCATGGAGAAATCGTCTTTATTGTAACCTGTTGCGTGATTAAAAGAGATATTTCCACCAGCTGTTGTAAAGCCACTTGAAATACCCCAAGTTTGAAGATACCCACCATCATAATACCCAGTTACCATTCCACCTTGAGAAAATCCATCGTTAACTGCTCGCTTGGCAGTTAGCCATGATCCGAAGGTGTTGTGAAGTGAATGATAAATGATATTTGGTGTTTCTGGCCATTCATGAGGTGCATTTGCTCCTGAGTCAAGTACAATTAATAAACGATTGGCAGCCTGAAATAAAGGGCGTAATACTTGAGCCATTCGGTGTCCGATATAAGCCAAAACAACTGTTGCATTTTCATGCATGATCAATTGCTCAGCGGCTTTATAGCACATTTGTTTGTCCGTCCCAAATCCAATATTTTCCGTAACAATCCGAATGTTTTCTGCTTCCAATTGTTTCAAAGAAGATCTTACTCCTTCAAACAAGTCGAAACTCAAACCTCTATAGTAAGTTGAGCGCGGTAAAAGTAGACCAATTGTTTGTTGCATAATCTGTTATAAAAAGGGGAGTGCCGTATTAGAGCACTCCCGTGAGTCATTAATTTCTGCTAGGAAAAATACCTTCCGTAGCAATTGAAAAGTTCATACATAAGAATGGATTTTGGATACTTAAAGGCAAGCTGTTACCAGCAATATCTGTAGTTCCTGTAATTGCACCACCTCCTGTAAAGACATTTTGCGTAGCTGCATCAGCATAAGAATTCGTAGAAGTCGTTGCCGGATAGGTTCCATCAGGAGTTAACTCACCAGCATTTGCAGTGGAAGCTTTTATCTGAATATGCGCACTGGTTAATGTGTGTGCATGCTGAGGTAAATTTGCTGAAGTCATTGTTGTACTTACGGTTCCGGCCATTTCTCCCATTTCGTATGGAGGTAAACCTGGCCCTTGACCTTGTCCAATCGGAATTCGCCCCTGTAGGTCAGGAAGTGCGAAAGTAGTTTGGCCATCGCCACCATAAGTCGTTCCCAGTAATGAGAACAAAGCCGTGTTTTGAGCGATAGAAACGATTTGTCCCTGACAAGTCATGTAACCCAGCGGAGGAAAATAGAATCCTAAGAGTTTTACCTCGCCAATAAATGGTTCTGTAGACATAATAATCTAGTTTTTGGGTGAGTAAAACAATTAGTTACGACTAGGGAAAATACCTTGTAAGGCGATAGAGTAATTCATAGCCAAATACGGATTCAAAATACTAATCGGCTGGCTTCCACCTGCAATATCAGTAGTTCCTGTGATTACACCTCCACCAGTAAAAGTATTCGCTGTAGGTGCATCTGCATACGCATTTGTAGAAGTTGTAGCTGGAAAAGTTCCATCAGGAGTCAATTCACCTGCATTGGATGTTGATGCCTTGATTTGCAATCTTGCACTGTTCAAGGTGTGAACGTGAGCAGGCATGTTTGATGAAAGAATGGTAGTGCTGGTTGTTCCACCAACCTGACCCATTGAATATTGTGGAAGACCTGGTCCTTGTCCTTGACCGATTGGTGCTCGGCCTTGTAAATCCGGTAACGCAAAAGTAGTTTGTCCGTTTCCTCCGTAAGTTGTTCCAAGCAATGAAAAAAGTGCGGTGTTTTGTGCAATTGATAAGACTTGCCCTTGGCAAGTTGCATACCCTTTTGGAGCAAAGTTAAAACCGAAAAGTTTTACTTCTCCGATAAATGGTTCAGTAGACATAGTTATTATTTGTTTTTAAGTTACAATTTGACAAATGATAACGTATGTACGGGAACACAGACCAATTAAGGCTGCTGTTGAAAAGCGTTGTCGTCATCAGTGAATGTTTAATTAATGGTTGAGACAAATATAATGGATTAATAGATATAAACTAATTATCATGTTCAAAACTATGAAATGATGTTGGAATAATAGTATTAGGAACTACAAATCAGGGGGAAACCCTATTGATGATTTGATGGAAGAAAATAGATCTACTTATTAGTTGAATAAAGGGATTTAGGCTTGTTTATAGATAGAGGAAGAGCTATCAATAAAAGTTAAATTAAAGAAAAAGACACTTATTTTAGTGAAATACTAATTTTTAAGCGTACCTTCGTTCTAAGTATTTATTTAATAACAAGTTTAATGAACAAAGGAACAGTAAAGTTCTTCAATGAAACTAAGGGATTTGGTTTTATTAAAGAAGATGACTCCGCAAAAGATCACTTCGTACACGTATCAGGATTAGTTGATGAAATCCGTGAAGGTGACCAAGTAGAATTCGAATTAGAAGAAGGTAAAAGAGGAGTGAACGCAGTAAACGTTCGCGTAATCCAATAATTGATTTTAATAAATGATTGAAAGAGTTTGTTCGTCTATTGATGAATAGACTCTTTTTTATTTTATCAAATTAGAAATTTTTAAAACAGTAAATGGCAAGATCACAAGAGACTTTTAATAAAAAAGAGATTCAAAATAAAAAAGACAAAAAGCGCAAAGACAAAGAAAAGAAAATGCTTGAGCGCAAAGAAGGTGGAAAAGCAAGCTTCGAGGATATGATTGTATATCTTGACGAAAATGGAAATCAGACAACAACTCCACCAGATCATTCAAAAAGACTTGAATTCAACGCAGAGGATATCGTAATTGGAGTTCCTAAAAGAGAAGATTTACCGCCGGAAGAGAAAATTCGTCAAGGAACTGTAACGTTCTATAACGATTCTAAAGGATATGGTTTTATCAAAGACAGTACTTCTGGAGATAGTATTTTTGTTCATGCAAATCAATTGACTGAAACAATTACTGAAGGAAACAGAGTAAGCTTTGAGGTTGAAAAGGGACAAAGAGGCCCAACAGCTGTAAGAGTGAAGAAGGATTAGAATTTTTTCGCTGAATCAATTGGATTTTAGATTCTTTTGGTTTTCGATCATCATACTATAAAAATTAGGCGCGTGATACTTCACGCGCCTAATTTATTATTTGTCAATTGAACCAGTAACCCGCTTCATGAATTCATTCAGTGCATCTTTCTGAGATTTTCCAGCTTTGATTTCTTTGTGAACTTCAATAGCTCCAGAGAAATTGGAAAGTAGCTCTCCAATCACATCCAGTTCTTCATCTTTCAATCCGGGAGCATCAATCAAATGTTCCAAGGTATCAATCGTTTCGTTCACGTAGTCTTCATCATTTTCTTCGATGAAAGCCACTATGTGTTTAATTACCGGCAACCGCATCTTTGATCTCTTGAATGATTTCTACTTTATTTCCTTGCGCTTGTTTTACCAATTCCCCACCTACAAAGCCAGCGAAAGTAGGCAAGTTGGAAACATCTGCAAATTTGCGCGAGTTTGGTAATTTTTCTGCATCCACATAATAGAATTCTATTTCTGGATTTTCCTCAGCCATTCGCTTGAACTTAGGCTTGGTGATTTTACAGTTACCACACCACGATGCTCCGTATTGAACCATCACTTTTTGATTGGTACTCAATAACTGCTCTAAATTGTCTTCCGTTAACTCTGTAAACATGATTTCTTAGTTATTACTTAAATATTCTGCAGTACTTGCACGGTCAGCTTTCATCGCTTCTTTTCCTTCTTCCCAGTTTGCAGGACATACTTCACCGTGAGTTTGAACGTGTGTATAAGCATCTACCAAACGGATGTACTCCTGAACGTTACGTCCAACTGGCATGTGATTAATTGATTCGTGGAATACAGTTCCTTCTTCATCAATTAAATACGTTGCGCGGTAAGTAACATTGTCACCTGCCGAATCTTCATCATACGGATCGAAGTCCAAGATATCCAATTCTTCTGCCAAACGACGTGTTGAATCTGCAATTAATGGAAATTTAACACCTTCGATTCCACCATTGTCTTTCGCTGTGTTTAACCATGCAAAATGAACTTCAGCTGTATCACAAGATGCGCCAATAACTAAGGTATTGCGTTTCGCGAAATCTGCAGCTGCTTCTTGAAAAGCATGAATTTCTGTTGGACAAACGAATGTGAAATCTTTTGGATACCAAAATAAAACCACTTTCTTTTTGTTGTCAATTGCATGACGCAATACATCAATTTGGAAAGTATCTCCCATTTCGTCCATTGCATTCACTAATACAGAAGGGAATTTTTTACCTACTACACTCATTTTATTTGTTTATTTTAATTAATTACTCTTTCGAAGACAGTAGACTTAAGACGATAGATAAAAGACAGATTCTGTTTAAAGTCTTTGGTCTTAAGTCTCTAGTCTTAATTTATTTCCCCAGCCAAGCAGCGAACATCCAATTCGTTTTTTCTTTCTCGCGAACCAAATCACTCATCATTCCATTGGTTCCTTCATCGCCTAAATCAGCAGATTCCGTTAAAATTTCTCTTTCTAATTTCAAAATGGTTTCCTGGGCGCTTAAAATGTAAGTCATTCCTTCTTTTCCATCGTGAATAGTTGCATTTTCTTTCAATGCACTGTTTTTAAGGTAATCCTCAAATCGGTGAAGTGGAGTAATCCCCAAAGTAAGGATTCGTTCCGCCAAATCATCAATGATTACTTGTGTTCTGGTATACAATTCCTCGTATTTTAAATGCAATTCGAAGAAGTTGTTTCCTTTTATATTCCAGTGAATTGCACGTAAGTTTTGATAATGTACTTGGTACGTTGCCAAAAGGCAATTCATTTTAGTGTTTAAATCTTGTTGTGAATTCATAGTTATCATTTTTTAAGACAGAAGACTCAAGATGATAGACTTAAGACAGGATTTGTATAAAGTCTTTAGTCTCGTGTCTTTGGTCATTTTCCATACTTCAAAGTTGCTCATTTTGTAAATATAAATGTTATTGATTAACTTTATAAATCCATAGAATTAATTTATAATGATTTCACCACAACAAATTGCTTACATACTTGCTGTTTATGAAACGGGTTCAATTAGCAGAGCGGCAGAACAATGTTTTGTTACCCAGCCCACGCTTTCGATGCAATTAAAGAAAGCGGAGGAATTAGTTGGGCATTTAATCTTTCATCGTGATACAAATTCCATGGAAGTAACCGATTTTGGAAAATCACTGATACCGCTTTTACAGCAAATTCAAGGCGATTTCGGAGCAATTGATCGAATGAGTCAAATTCATTCTGGAACATACAAAGAACGCTTGCGAATTGGCGTAATTCCAACGGTTGCAGCATATTTATTATTAGATAATTTTCAGGAATGGCAGACTTTGCTCCCAACAACGCAGGTTTTTGTCGAGGAATTGAAAACGGAGGAACTGATAGAGGCTTTAGATCAACGAAAAGTAGATTTGGCAATTCTTGCTGGGCCTTTGAGTCAAACGAATTACCGAGTAACTCCTATGTTTTCAGAGGAGATTTTAGCCTATGCACCAAGTGTCTCAGGTGAGATATTATTGGTCGATCAATTGAAAGATTTGCAGCCTTGGTTATTGAATAAGGGAAATTGTTTGCGGACGCAGATGATGCAGTTTTGCGCCATTAATGACGATTTACCTTCTAGTTGGAATTATCAAGGAGGAAACATGGATTTGTTGATGAGGATGGTTGATCAGCAAGGCGGTTACACCTTAATTCCAGAGTATTACCATCCATTTGTTCATCAAAGTACAGAGTTTAAATCGATTCGAGATAACCAAGGTTCTTTTCCCGGAAGGTCGATTATTGCAGTCAGTGCATTTCGTCATGCAAATTGGGATTCGATGGAAAAAATCATCCGCTCTATCCAGCATAAATACGGAAAACCAGTTTCCAAGGAGTTGGAGTTGTTGAGTTGGAAGTGAGATGATAGACAAAAGACAGATTTAGTCTAAAGTCTTTGGTCTTATGTTCCAAGTATCTATCTTTATAATTTTGTAATTGATAATTCTCAATAAAAAACGATGGCACTTATAAAATCATGCAGAGGAATAGAACCTCAATTCGGTGAAGATGTTTATTTAGCAGAAAATGCTACGGTAGTTGGTGATGTGGTGATGGGTGATCGTTGCTCTGTTTGGTTTAATGCCGTTATTCGCGGAGATGTGAATTCCATTCGTATGGGAAATCAAGTGAATGTGCAGGATGGAGCAGTGATTCATTGTACCTACGAAAAAACGAAAACTGTATTGGGAAATAATGTTTCCATTGGTCACAATGCATTGGTTCATGGTTGCACAGTTGAAGATAACGTATTGATTGGAATGGGTTCTATTGTAATGGATAATTGTTACATCGAATCGAATTGCATTATTGCTGCTGGAGCGGTTTTATTGGAAAACACGCGTGTGGAAGCGTGGAGTGTTTACGCAGGAATTCCTGCTAAAAAAGTAAAAACCTTATCTCCTGAATTGTTCGAAGGGGAAGTGCAACGTATCGCAACCAATTATGTGATGTATTCTGGATGGTTTAAGTAAACAAGTTCAAAAGTTCAATGGTTCAAAAAGTTGAAACTCTTGAACTATTTTTTGAACAAAGAAGCACTCGCCGTGGCGAATGCTTCTTGTCTCTCTGGTTTTGGGTTTTGATTTAGATATTCAGGTAACTCTTTAAATCGTCGGATGTTTTTACTTTGTTTGTTATGTTTTCCATCAGAAACTCGGGTTCTTTCTGGTTCAAATTAACTCGTTTGTCTTTTTCCGATTTCAACGCATAAATTTCCCCATCTTCTGTGAAGAGTAAAAAGATATTTTCTCCTTGGGAATTACAAGTAATCTGTTTTACTCCGAAACTAAAAGAAGCGTTTACATCCTTGTCAATCAAACAAATCATGTTTTGATTTTTGATAGGTTTTTTGCTTGAAACATCTAAGTATTTCGGCGAAATAATAGTTTTGTTGGCTATTCGAAAGATTTGGTCACAATTGTAGACTCCGAATTTGGAAGAAATTAAGCCATAGACAAGGTTTAGTTGTTGATAGACTTTACTGGAACCTTCAGTCTCGTAATTATCAGGAGCTACGCCTCTTTTGATCCTTTGTTCTGAATTTGCACTCATTATTTCAGGTTTGGCACTTGGAGTTTCATTTGGATTGTTAGCTGAAAATAAATCGCTTTTTAATAAATTCCATTCTCCCGTTTGATCATTCATTTCATAGAAATTGACACCAGCTTCGTTTTTCGTGCAATTAAAATCAATTGAAAGATCTTTTTGGAGTGCTAATGTTTGACCATCCTTTGTACCTCGAATTTCATACATTCCAGCTGAGTTGAAAAGATAGGATCCTGTTTTATCTTTAAACTCCATGGGAAGTCCTGAAAATAAAATCTCAGCTGCATTGCGGTATTCTGAGTAGCTAATGGTATACTTTCCAAAAACAGGTTTTCCATTGTCATAAATCACAGCATTTGCAGGAATGTGGATTTGGGTTCCACTTGGATGAGAAAAAGTACCTCCGATTGTATTGTCTATTAAAAAATCAACTGCGGGATTTGCTAAATCATTCAAATGAGTTCGCTGATATGTTCTTGCAACAGGAGCTACATCGGTGTAAATTCGAAAGCCATGAAAGTAGTTTTTTGCATCGGTACTTGTTGTGGCACCAATTTGTTCAATCCAAACAATTTCAGGTTTGTCAATTTGAAGCTTAGGAAGTAGTTGATTGAGTCGGGACATGCGATCTTCGTTTAATTGATTTTGATCGAAATCTGCATTCTCTTTGTAGCGGGTATAGATTAATTCAACACGTCGAATTTTTTTGGATTTCAATGCGTTGAGTGATTTAGATTCTGAAAGTATTTCGTGCGAAAAAGTACTTGGAATTTCAACGCAGTTATTTTTCTTTGAATCTACTTGAGCTACTTCAATCGTCTGGTGATTTGTTTGAGCTCGACTTTTAGCACTCACAATCAATAAGAAAATAAGTATAAGATGTTTCGATTTCATAGGACTGTTTTTTTTGGTTTTCAATAGGTAATGTTGGAAAGTTGAAAAAGTAAACACGAAAACTGATTTAAATCAGAAATTAACTGTTCTAGGTACTGTATTTTTGGAGTATGAAAGAGATTGAAACAAAACAGGATTTAGTGTTATTGATAGATGTTTTCTATCAGAAATTAGTTCAAGATGAGGTAGTTTCTCATTTTTTCAAGCACCTTGATTTAGAAGAACATCTACCGCGAGTAGTTCAATTTTGGAGTTTTATCCTATTGGATGAAGCTGGATATAGTGCAAACATGATGGAAAAGCATGCAAAATTGGATTTGAATCAAGAATCTTTCGAACGCTGGCTAAAGTTATTTCATGAAACGATTGATCAATTTTTTGTAGGGGAAAAAGCCGATCTGGCAAAACAACGTTCAACTTTAATCGGCTGGACAATGAAAACGAAATTCATTAAATAATTGAATTCCAGCTTCAATTAACGCAATAACGTTACATGTCCTGTCAGGATTTCTGGGTCTGCAAAAGGTGCACAAGAAACGTATCGGATTACATAGCTATAGATATCATCTTTGCAACGAATTCCTTGATATGTTCCGTCCCAACGTTCTTCGAAATCTGTTGATTCATACAATAATTGTCCCCACCGATTGTAGATTTTCATGTTCCATTCAATTGGGATTAAGCCCAATTTCGGGTAGAATTCATTGTTTCGTTCGTTTCCATCTGGCGTAAAGGCGTTTGGAACATAAACGATGAATGGTTCGATGGCTATCTGACGGAAACTCGTATCGCTGCACCCAAATTCGTTGAAAACAATTTGCGAAGGATAATGCATTCCATCTGAAAAATAGGTGTATGTAGGGGTGCGATCGCTACTTCCTGAGCCAAATTCATCAAAGAAATAACTCACTTTATTTGCTCCTTGAGATAAATCGGTGAATTGAATTTTAGAATCACAAATATCGGTTTGGGTTTTGTCAATACTAAAGTCAGAAACTGGTCTAGGATGTACCGTGATTAAATCTTGTTGCAACAAGGTGAAAGTGTCAATACAACCAATAGTTGAGATGATGGTTAATTGAACAGAATAAGTTCCTTCTTGGGTATATACGTAAAGTGGATTTTCGGCATTACTGACTCCGCCATCACCAAATTCCCAAAAGTAGAGAAGCTCCCCTTCATAATGACTTAAATTGATGAATTGAGCAGGATAAGGAACGCATTTCAATTCATTGCTAATGGTGAACCCAACCGTAGGAACAGAGAAGATGAATACCTCTGAATTAGCTGTTTCAGAACAGTTTAAAAAGCTTGCAGTAAGTGTAACTGGGAATGTTCCAGAATTATCAAATACCACATTGCTCACATTCAGACTGGTTGCATTTGTCGGATTTGCATGCGTTCCAAAATTCCAAGAATAATTTGTGATAGAAGGACCAGTTACAGTACCAACAAAATCGAAACTGTTTGTTGTAACACATAATGAATCATTATGAGTGAATGAGACATTTAAAGGTTCATAGATTGTGATATTTTGAACACTTGTATCCGAACAATTAGGGCCACTTGTTGCAATTAAGGTAATGGGGTAAGTTCCTTCAGCAGGAAAAGTATAGGTTGGCGAAACGGAGGTGCTTACATCTGTTGTGATGCCTGGAACTCCAAAATCCCATGAGTAAATCGTTGAACCCGTTGAATTATTGATAAATGTTTGCGTATAACCCACACATTCGTGATTCGTCTGGAAATCCACTATTGGATCTGGTTTATCGTAAAAGAAAACGGTCTTTGAAATGGTATCTGCACAAACATTGTATGTTCCAATGAGTGTCACTACATTATTCTGCGAAGAGCTGAACGCCACATTCGAAACATTTTGACTTGTAGCATTTGCAGGATTGGCGTTTGGTCCAAAATTCCAATTGAATTGGGTAGTTGGAGGCCCATTGATAATTTGTGCTTGAAAATCCAACGTATTATCAATAAAACAGGTTGAATCTATAAAAGTGAAATCCACATTAAAGGGATTTTCCAATGTCAAATCAATATAGGTTGTGTCTGTGCACGGCCAGCCAGGATTGGCGACAAGCATTATTTGGTATGTTCCTGTTTGTGGGAAAACATAGGTTGGTTCAAATGCAGTACTATTATCTGTTGTGATTCCATTGACTCCAAAATCCCAGTAATAGCTGGTTGCTCCAAAACTTTGATTATCAAATGTAAAGCTTAAGCCTTGACAATAGGAGATAAATCCAGGTGTATCTTCCTGCTCTGAAACTACAGCTGAAAGCTGAACGATACAATTGACTACTCGGAACAAAAAATCACGAGTAACATAGCTAATCAGAACTCCATTTCTCCATTCATTCACCCGAATTCCAACGACATACAGACCAAGATTATTCGCATCAACAAATAATTGACCAGTTGTTGGATTGATTGTTGTTGTAGAACCTGGTCCTAGAGGAATTGCTTGATTGAATGAACCAGCCCATGTTACATTGGCATAAGGTGGATTTGGAATAGGGTTAGGAGCAGGGCTTCCAGGATTAGCTCCCGAATGTGGCGTAACTAACTCATAAGACAAGCTATCTCCATCGGCATCAGTTGCACTATGATTAAAATTCAAATTTTCATTATTGCAAATTACCAAAGGAGGATAATTGATAAATCGCGCTGAATTATTGATGTATTGATTTTGAGCTCCAGGCGGAATAATCGCTTTTATAGTTAGTCCAGTATCATCTGGGTTTACAAGGTTTGTAACATTCGGGCCTCTACAGCAGCGCTGATAAGCTATAACATAGCCAGAGACTGAAGGGGGAAGGTTCAGAACCACTGTGTAAATCGCTCTTTCAGTACAAATTCCCGTTGGTGCTGTAATACAAGGATTGTTGAAGATAATTGGAAGAACCGTACTTCCTGGAAAAGAAACATCGTGATTTGAAACGCGAATTCCAGAGCCAGTAAAAACACTTAATGGGAGTGGTGAATCATAAGAAGCTCCAGTTGATGCACAATCTCTATAAATGGCGATGTAAAATCGGTAGCTGTTGTTCCCTAAATAGTCGTAATAAATCTCACCTCCAACAATGTGCGAAGCTTGCGCTGGAATGGACCAAAACACCAAAAGGAACAGTATAAGGTTTTTACACATAAATGGAGAAAAGCACTATAAAAGTCAGTAATTTTTTTGTAATCTTTAAAAGTTTTACTTTCTATTGATTAAACGGTTTAATTTTTAATGTTAACGGAGAAAAAAGTAATATAGTTTCACGTTATGTAAAATATAGTTTCGAAATTGGTAACATGAAATTTAGAATTTGGTTGCTTTTTTTAATGATAAATTTAAGTCTTTTCGGACAAAGGGGACTCATTCAATATTCCAAAGAAAACGGATTGATTTCCAATGAAGTTAGAGATGTTGAATATGATCACAATGGATTCATTTGGTTAGCAACTCCTAAAGGTATCGAGCGATTTGATGGTCAGCGATTTATACACTTTAAATACGACCCGCAAGATTCACTTGGAATTTCATCAAACGATATTCAATCTGTTGTTTTTGATGGCGATAAAACAATTTGGGCAACAACTTTTAATAAAGGTTTAATTTCCATTCAGACCGAGAAGTTTAACATTATAAACTATAATAAAAAGTATTTTCAATCATTTGGAAGCAATCGTATTCAGGCAATTGCATGTCGAGATGGCTTTGTTTGGTGTGTTTCTGAAAATGGAACCCTCCTTAAATTCAACCCCAAAAACAGGAAATCTGATTTGTTTGTCTTTTCAACAGTGAAAACCCCTGATTTTAACTCCCTATTTTTTGATGAAATAGAAACGAATAAACTTTGGTTGACATCTTCTGATGGCTTATTTTCATTCGATTTAATAACGAATAAATGGAAAAAATACCGATTTAAAAAATCAACCTGTATTCATCCTAAATTGAACGGAAGATACACGAATAAAATGACTTGTTTAACGCAAGATTCGAAGGGTAATTTCTATGTTGGTTTGAATTCTGGTGGCCTGCTGTATTTTAACCAATATCAAGGCTTGTTTAAATCTATTCGGATAAAAATAGTTGATTTAAATTATGAAAAAATCTCTTCAATAGCTTGGAGGGATAGCCGCTATTTATACCTCTGTTTTGAAAATAGAGAAATCCTCCTTTTTGATACAAAAACGAAAGAATATGTACGGTATGAAGAATCTGAAAGAAGTACAGTTTTGCCTTATAGAATAGCTAAAATGGGGTCTCAATTAGCTGTTTCTAGTTCTGTTTCGGGTCTTTTCATTCATGATGAGTCATTGATTTATGGCAAAAAATTAAAACCTTCTATGAAACTGATTCAGGTAAAGTATTCAAAAAAAGGACGTTCTGGATATCAATTATTGGGAACGTCTAATCCTGTTTTAAAAAAGATTAAAGGAGTTGGACCTACCCAGATTACATTAAATGGGTTGATGGATACCAAAACATTTTATTATTTGAAAAACGGAGGAATTTTGGTGGTAGGCGGTAATGGAATGATACTTCTTGATTCAGATTTAAAAATTAGTCGAAAAATGCTGATTTCAAGTTATCAATCAATTGATAAAAGAGTTCAAAATTCACTCTTGGTGGGTGATTCTCTTTTGTTTGTTGGAACGTTAGATGCCAGTTTAATTCGGATTAGTTTGAAAACCTTTACGCAAACGATAGTCTACAAAGCCAATCAGGAAGAACCATCTAATGTGAGTAAGGAGAATTTCCCTTTATCACTAGTTGGGTATAAAGAATTTGTCTTTTTTTCTGAGAATGACCAGCTTTATCGATACCACGTTTATTCGAAGAAGCTTGATAAAATTCGTTTATTTACCCATGAAAATGCGGATCAAATTACGTGTTTAACAATCTGTAAGTATCACAAATTATGGATTGGAACAAAAGCAAGCGGAGTTTGGAGTTACAACCTCAAGAAAGCAACATTGGTGAATACCTATAATTCGTTAAATGGGTTAAAAAATGATGACATTATTCAGTTGATCGTTGATTCAGAAAGTAAATTATGGATCATGAATCCTTCCTCTATTGCTATTGTTAATCCCATTTTGAAAACAATTAAATGTTTGGAAAAGCGAAATGGAATTGAAGGAGTTCAGACAATGACAATTACACCAGATTCGATTTACTTTTTACAAGGTGATTCATACATTGTAAGCTCTTCAGCGGAAAAACTTCCTATTCCTAAATTGGCCATTCCTTATATTCTTCAAATTCGAGAAATGAATGGAAATGCCCGATTTACGAGCCAAAAATCGAAGTACATGTATAATCAGAATAATTTAGTGTTTGAATTTGGGGTCAAAGATTTTTCGAATTCTGAAAACATACGTGTAAACTATAGAATGCTGGGACTTGACAATCGTTGGATTAATGGGACACAAAAAAACGAAGCTTTATACCATAATTTGCCAAGTGGAAAGTATATTTTTCAAGTACAGGTGATTGATGGATTCGATGTTCGAATGACTTCTTATTCCTTTAAAATAACGAAACCTTTTTGGCTTCGGTGGTGGTTTCTCGTCTTGTCTTCGCTAGCCGTTGGATTTGGAATTTGGTATTACATGCGCACTAGAATTAAACGCATTCAAAGTACAGAACAAATGAAATCTGAATTTAGTTTACAAATCAATGAGCTAGAATCGAAAGCTTTGAGAGCACAAATGAATCCACATTTTTTGTTCAATAGTTTAAATTCGATCCGACTTTTCATTTTGAAAAACGAAGTGGATAATGCCGCGGATTATATTGCTAAATTTTCGAAGCTCTTGCGTATGATTTTGAATCATTCGCGCCAGGACATGATTACGGTTTATGATGAAATTCAGTCTCTAAAATTGTATTTGGAGTTTGAACGGCTGCGGTTTGACCAAGACTTTGATTTTGATTTGCAAATTGATGGTCAAGAGGTGCTGGATTGTCAAATCCCTCCGATGATTATTCAACCATTTATTGAAAATGCAATTTGGCATGGATTAATGCCTAGAACGGCTGGAGGAGGTAAAATTCGGGTGTCATTTCAGAAGCAATTAAGTGGGTTGTATGTGATGGTTCAAGACAATGGTATTGGAAGAGAAAAAGCGAAGGAGAACAACCGTAAACGTTCTTTGAAAGAGGGGAGTGTGGGTTTGCAAATCACCAAAGATAGACTTAAATCACTGACTATGAGGACTAAAAAAATGAATGAATTTGAAATTGAAGATTTAATTGATGAAAATGGTCTAGCAATCGGAACTTTAGTTACCTTGTACTTTGAAACGTCAAATTAGAATATGAAATTACGTGCAATTATTGTTGATGATGAAAGGCACAGTTTAGAAACTACTGCTCTATTAATTCGAAAATTTTGTCCGGATGTTGAGGTGATTGCGGAACTTCAAAGTCCAATTGATGCAGTTGAAATTATCAATAAGGAAGAGCCTCATTTACTCTTTTTGGATATTTCAATGCCAAAAATGAATGGATTTGAATTGTTGAATGTTTTGACGTACAAAGATGCGGATGTAGTTTTCACTACAGCTTATGATGAGTATGCCTTGGAAGGATTTAAACAAGGAGCGGTTCATTATTTAGTTAAGCCGATAGATGCAGAGGATTTAGTTGAAAGTGTTCAACGAGTTAAAAAGAAACTCTCTGAAGCAAAGGCTTCTGGAATTAACGGAATGGGATTGAAACCAAAAATTCCAATTTCTTCATTGAATGGAGTTGAATTAATTGAAGTAGATCAAATTATTCGCTGTGAATCGGATGGGAATTATACGACAATTGTATTGCACCAGCGAAAAATTACTGTCTCAAAAACACTCAAGGAGATTGAAAGACAATTGATTGATTTTCCTTTCTTCTTTCGATTACATAACTCTCATCTAGTAAATCTCAATCAGGTTGTTAAGTATATAAGAGGTGAAGGCGGTTCGGTAATTTTAACGAATCAAGAAGAAATTGGTGTTTCTAGAAGCAAGAAAATGGAGCTTTTAGAAGTATTAGGAATCAACTAAATGCTTATTTAAGTCGTTTACTCACTGAAATCTAAAATTTACAAATTTTCGAGGATTGGTTCTGTTGCTTTCAGTACATTTGATTCATAAAATCGGATTATGAAAATAGTTTTAGTTGCATTTGTTTTAGTATTCTCAATACTAGGTGTTTATGGTCAGGAAGGATTGATTAAATCCATTGGTAAAACTGCTCAAGAAAAGGCGAATGCGCAGGATTTCAATACAACTAGAAATAATAAGGAAAGAGGAAATCTTCAACAAGAAAATAAAAAATCAAGTGAGTCTCAAGGAGCACCAGCTCCAGCATCACCACCACCAGCTGAAAGCGAAGCTCCAGTGGAACCTTCAGGAGATTATCAAGCATCATATACTTTTTCAAGTACTGTTACTTATCAGATGGAGAATTTGAAAAAAGCAGGCGAAGTTCAAGAAGTGACTTATAATTTCGGTGAGCAAGTTATTAAGATGCAACCGAAAAATCAAGACATGTCTTCTGTTATCGATTCCAAAAATGGAGTGATGATTCTCTTGAATGATAAAGATAAAACTGCAACCGTTATGTCAACGAAAATGATGGAAATGGCAATGCAGCAGCAAAATATGAGTCAAGGCTCTACGGATAAACCTGCTTCTAAAGTGACTAAGACGGGACGCACAAAAACTATTTTAGGATATAAATGTGAAGAAGTGATTATTGAATCTGAAGGAAAGAAAACAGAAACCTGGATTACAAGAGAAACGGGAGTAGATGCTGGAAATATCTTTAGTAAGATGGCTCGTGGTTCTGTTCAAGTTCCAAATGAAGCCTTTAATGGTGGCGGAATGTTAATGGAAATGACCGCTTTCGATGCAGAAGGAAAAGCAGAAACGAAAATGACAATGACTGCTTTTTCAAAAGAAAGCAAAATTGTAAATATTGGCGCTTATAAAATTACTAAGCTATAGGGAATTCAGAAGGATTTGGGAAAATGTAATTGTATCCAAGTTCGATAGAATACTGATTCGAAATGATTCGTTCGAAACTCGATTTCTGTTCAAATAAAGGGGATTCTATTCCCAATTTAGTAGCCATTTCAGAATAAAATTGTCCTTTCAATGGGTGTTCAGACGAGCATCCGTTGATTGTTTTGTTCCAGGCTTTTTGAATGATAACATGTTCGATGAGTCCAATTGCATCTTCCAGATGAATCACATTTATAGGATCTAATGCATTGTAGGTTTTTTCTGATTTTAGCATGGCGGTTACAGGATGTCTTTTAGGTCCGATTAATCCACTAAGTCTAATAACAGTCAAACGCTCTCTCAAAATCGAACTGATAGCTAATTCTGCATAACCTATTGCGTTGGTCTTTATTGATCCCGCTGGGTAGTCTTTTTCATTGAAAATACCAGTTCTTTGAGGGTAAATACCTGTAGAACTAATATGGATAACTTTGCATGTTGGTGAAATCGTGTCTAAAACCTTGACACAATCTTTGGCATACGCTTTCTCATCTACTCTTGAAGGAGTAAATGCTAAAATGATTACCTCTAATTCGTTGAAGTAGCCAGAACTTGCTTGTTTTTTCAAAGTTGGGTCATACAATACATGCGAAAAACGCTCGTGAGATAACTCAACCGAACGTGTTCGCGTGGTTCCAATTACGTGATGCCCTTTATTTAAAAGTGATTTAGCTAGCGGAAGTCCAAGCCATCCCAAACCGATGATTCCTATCTTCATCCGCTAAAAGTAAGCTTATTCCTTAATCCATGTAGCTTTTATTGTGTGACGTACTAAATAATATACATTGTCTCTCCAATAAAAGAAGCAAACACAGTTATTAATTCCGTCAATAATCATTTCGTATTCATTTCCAGCATCACTTTTCACAGTCATAGTATACTTCACCTCTTCTTCGTTGTAATCGTATTTTGTGATAAAATAATCCGAAGAAATAGACGCTGTTGTGTGGTGAAAGGTCGTTAGTTCCTTATTAAATTCAAACAAAGTTCCTCCTTCATCCGTTGATGAAATATCCCATTTTGAATCTGTTTCATTCCAAACTCCATCCTGACGGAAATTGGTAGAAATGTTCAATTGGGCAAAAGAAATGATAGAGGTAAAAAATAGGCTGCAGATTAAAAGAAACTTTTTCATAACGCAATAATTTAGTAGAACAAAGTACGGCTATAATTTTAGTTGTTACAATAGTACAATTGATGTATTCTTTTCACTTCGAGTAGTTTGTTGATACGAATGTGTAGTTGGTTTTTTCTCCCACGGAAGTACACGGAGGAGAACAGAATGGAAGAGGTGGTAAAAATAGTTGAACAATCAGCTACGCCGAAGTGTACACCTTGCATAAGAAAACCTCTGTGTTCATCTGTGTTCCTCTGTGGGAAATGACTCAAAAAATGATTTGCATCAGCTTTAAGACCGTCATTTATACCTAATTTTGGGAAACAAATAGCAACTATGTATTCAAAAGCGTTTATCCGATTAAACTGGATTACTTTGGTGTTTATCTTCTTAGTAATTATTGCTGGAAGTGTGGTTCGAACTTCTGGGAGTGGAATGGGATGTCCGGACTGGCCCAAATGTTTTGGAACTTGGATTCCACCAACTAGCGAAGCTCAATTGCCAGAAAATTACCGCGAAGTTTATGGTGAAAAGCGTGTAAAGAAAGTGGAGAAGTTTGCCAAATTCCTTACGATGCTGGGGATGAAGGAAACTGCTGAAAAAATAAAAAAAGATCCTAGAACATACCAAGAAGAGCCCTTTAATGCACAACGAACTTGGACCGAATACGGAAATCGGTTAGTAGGTTTTTTGGCTGGAAACGGAGTATTAATCATTCTTTTATGGGGATTTTGGAAATACCGAAAAGATAAACGATTGATTTGGCTCGCATTTTTCAACTTGGTTGCAATCGGTTTAAATGGCTGGTTTGGTTCAATAGTCGTTGCTACGAATTTGGTTCCTTGGACAATTACCGTTCACATGTTCCTGGCGCTTTTGGTCGTTTGTTTGCAATTGTTGTTGATTCGAAGAATTAGTCCAATTCAGCAGAAAACGCTGAATATAGCGGTTGGAATGAAGTGGTTGATTGGAATTATATTGGCAATTACGGCCTATCAGATGTTTTTAGGGACACAAGTTCGCGAATACATCGATCAATTAACACATCAAGGTTTGGGAAGAGACTCTTGGACAAATCAATTCGGTTGGACGTTTTTTATTCACCGATCGTTCTCTTGGGCAGTATTGGTTTTAATGGTTTTATTGGTGTTTTTAAATTACAAAACGGATAAAGTAAAATCAATTTACTGGGCATTTTTAGTGCTGGTCATTGAATTGCTAGGAGGCGTTTTATTGGCCTATGCTGACATGCCTGGATTTGTGCAAGTGTCTCATTTATTGTGTGCTGTCATTCTTTTTGGAATCTTATTTTTACAATTCGTCCGATTAAAGCCATTGTCGAAATCACTCTCAAAGAGCAGTATCCGCGGATAATTTTAGCTAGCTTCTTTTGTTTTTCGATTTTGAAATTCGATAGAAATAGTATATTTGCACCTGAAAGCTCTGCTCTCAACGGTCCTATAGCTCATTCGGTTAGAGCAACTGACTCATAATCAGTAGGTGCTTGGTTCGATTCCAAGTGGGACCACTCTTAAAAATGAAAGCCTTTGTAAACACTCGTTTGCAGAGGCTTTTTTATTTTCAGGGTAAACATAGGGTAAACAAATGGGTAGTGGTCTCATTCTGCGCCTGATCCATTTTTGAAAAGATAATTCATTGAAAACCAGTTAAAATCAAAGAGCTGGTTTTCTTTTTTAGTGGTGTCTCAGCATCTAAAGCGCAAAAATTGTACAAAACAAGTATCTAAAAGGCCCTGTTTACGTATCATGTGGTCTAATTCTGCACCTAATGAAATGTAGACATTGTTTTGAGCCTTGTATTAAAAAAGGTAAAACTGGAAATCATCAAAGATATAAGTGCTCTACTTGTATGAAGTATCAGCAAGAAATCTATTCTTATAATTCACACTTAGTGATGGATATGGAAATAATAGGTTTGATCAAGGAAGGTGTGGGAATTCTGGGAATAAGCCGTCTGCTTCAAATTTCAAAAGCAACAGTAATCAGAAGAACAGTGAGAATAGGAAAATCAATTAGAAGATCTTCTCCCATTGTTTTTGGACAAAAATATCAAGTTGATGAATTATTTACTTATGTTGGTCATAAGAAGAATAGAGTTTGCGTCGCATATTCTATAGAAGAAAGTACTGGGAATGTGATAGATATTGTTGTAGGTCGAAGAAATAAAACCAATCTTCGAAAAGTAATATCAACACTGGTTTTAGCCGAAGCTTCTCAAATAACTACTGATAAGCTAAATATTTATAAAGAATTGATTCCGTCTACAGTTCATTCCACAAAACATAGAGGAATCAATAAAATTGAACGAAAAAATTTGACATTGCGTACACATCTAAAACGCTTAAACAGAAGAACGATTTGTTATTCGAAATCGATCAAAATGCTAGATGCAGTTTTACGAATATATTTTTGGTTTGGAGTGAAAACAATTCTGTAACTTTCGTTGCTTGTTTGCCGAATGACAGGTATCCATCTTCAACGGAGAAATACTTGCAAAACAACATGAATGAACAGCGTGAAGCAGACCCAAATCTGCACCAGATGATATTTGTTCCATGAATGTGTATAGAGGACTTTATTTGTAAATTTGTGAGTGATGAATAAATTAGAATTACACGCTTTAATATCTCAGGGAGAAGGATTTCATATTGAATTTAAGGAATCAGTTAATTCAAGTTTGGCAAAGGAATTTGTTGCTTTTGCAAATGCTAAAGGTGGAATTGTTTTAGTTGGTGTAGATGATGATGGGAATATAAAAAACAAAGCACTTGATAATACTACTCGGTCTAGTATTCAAGATGTAGCTAGAGATTGTGACCCTGCAATTGACATTCTAATTGAAGCCATAGAAGACGAATCGAATGTATTGGTTGTTCGTGTGAAAGAAGGTTTGAATAAACCATATAGATGCACAAATGGTTTTTACATGAGAGAGGGAGCTAGCTCTAACAAAAGGACTACTCATGAAATCTATGAGATGTTTAAAGATGCGGAACGATTCTCTTTTGATGATGCACTTTGTGTTAAAGCAGATTTTCAAGAATGGTTTGAACCCAAAACGTTAAAACGATTTTTTGCAGAAGCCAAAAAGGAACAAATTCTCTCAGACGAAGACACGTTGCATAATCTTGGAGTTCTTGAATTTATTGATGGGAAACCAGTACTTAATAATGCTGGTGTATTGTTCTTTACCAAGGAACCACAGCGATTTATTCGGCAGTCTCTGATTCAATGTGTGAGATATAAAGGTGTAATCAAGCTGGATATTGAAGACCAAAAGGATATGGATTCTGATGTGATTACCAATATTGATGAAATCTTTGCTTTCTTGAGACGTTCTCTTGATGTTGCTTTCAAATTTGAATCAGGCAAACTTACCCGAACAGAAGTATGGGAAATTCCTCATTCAGCACTCAAAGAGGCGATTATTAATGCAATAGCTCATAGAGATTACATCAATAAAGGAACTCATATTCAAGTCGAAGTTTTTGATGATAGAGTATCTATTACCAATTTTGGAGGACTGGCAAAAGGACTATCAAGAGATGAACTTGGAAAGCGAAGTGCTCACCGAAATCCGAATATTGTAGACTTGTTTCATCGTTCAAACTTTATTGAGAAGCTTGGAACTGGGTTACTGAGAATAGATAGTGAACTTGAGAAAGCAGGATTACCCAAAGCCGAATTTGAAATTAATGACCATTGGTTTTCGATTGTTTTTAAGAGACAATCTAAGTCGGGAATCATAGAAGAAAATAGGAGTTTTTATGATTCAGAAAATCTAGGTGAAAAAATTCTTAAATATTGTAGTGAAAAACCAAGGAGTAGAGCTGAGATATTTCAGTTCATTGGGATTGCTAATAACACCGCAAATACTTCAAGACAAATTATCCCTTTAATTAATGGGGGTTTATTACAGATGACTGAGCCAGATAAACCGAGAAGTAGAAATCAAATGTATTTTACTACGGAAATTGGAAAAAACAAATTGATGTATAACATAAACTAAGAAAAGTCTAAGTAAGTCTAAGAAAAGTCTAAGAAGATACTAAGTCGAAGCTCTCAGGAAACTGAGGGCTTTCTTTTTGTCTTGATTTTGGTGAACCAAACAATAGGAAATTACGTTAAGGGAAACTATCTTTAATCTGTCAAAAAAATGCTAATCACTTGTACAGCACTTCGACTTATGGAAACAGATTACCTTACATTCAAAAAAATGTGAGGGGTTATAGTTATGGGTTTAACAGTTATGAACGTGACGATGAGATCAAAGGCAAAGGAAATAGCTATGATTATGAGTATCGAATGAATGACCCACGTTTGGGTAGGTTCTTTGCGAGTGATTCATTGGCGAGTGATGGTAGTGTATCAGATTATCTGCTCTTTATTTTTTTGAGGATATGAGGAGCAATGACTGTTATAGTCAACTGATTTTGTGCTTATATTAGCCACAATGATAGATGTATCTCATATTGAAAAGCAAATTCACGCTGTTACGAATTTTCAAGAGCTTGTTTCCACACCATTTCATGGAAAGATGAATGCGATTTGCTGGAATCGTAAACTGATAGGTGATTTTTCGGAGATTGTTAAAAAGATAGATGTAACGGGGAATATAACAGAAATTGAAAAAGATGAACTTCTTGAACTTCAGTTAAGTGAACAGGGGAAACTTGCCCGTGAAATTCTTTTGAATGACATGAAGTTATTGAAAGATTATGGCGCATCACCAGCCCTAAATCTGATTCAGTTCTATGACAGGGACGATTCGTATCCATTTTTCCCAACGGATGTTTATTCGTTTCATGTAGATAGATCTCCTATACCAACTGATACATTTTTATGCACTTACTTTGGAGAGTCGAGTGATATTTTGCCAAATTCACAAGCCACACAGAAAGTGCTTATTCCAGAAATACGAGATGAGCTCAAGAAACTCTATCATGGTGCAGATGATGGTTTTGATTCATTCTTAAGGGAATATTTCTTTGATCTACACTATCAAGCCGACTCGGATGCAAATCCAATAAGCTTAGGTATTGGTAACTTATGGAGGTTGGC
The DNA here is from genome assembly GCF_000194605.1 of Fluviicola taffensis DSM 16823. Classification (NCBI taxonomy): domain Bacteria; kingdom Pseudomonadati; phylum Bacteroidota; class Flavobacteriia; order Flavobacteriales; family Crocinitomicaceae; genus Fluviicola; species Fluviicola taffensis. The sequence goes on along the minus strand of NC_015321.1, from coordinate 60,097 downwards.
TGTTGATTATCCTGAAAGTCATGCTCTTCCTTGCATTCATCGTGCGCCAAAGGAAAAAAAGGGAGAGAGCAGGTTATTGATAATCTGTTGAATATGGGAGGATTTAGAAAATCATTGCGGATTTCAAGTGAGAGAATCCCAAAACAAACTTATTCGAAAGAAATCTGAAATCATTCCGGGTCTTCTACCTATTTTATCAGAACGAAAAAGCAATTAGATTTTAAAGATTTTTTATCTAAAAAATTTAGATGCGAACTGAAATCAATAATTAAGTCAAGAATCAAGAACGAATTTTAAGTCTTGACTCTTGACTCTAAAAGTCCGGATGTTTATTACAACATAAACGAAACTGGCAATACCATTTCAGCATCAACTTTTTCGCCGTCTGTTTGAGCTGGAATCCAATTTGGCATAGTAGAAATCACACGCAATGCTTCGTTATTTAATTCTTTACTGACACCTTTTTTCACGGTTGCTTTGGTTACTTTACCATCTTTTGTCACAACGAATGAAACATACACTTTCCCAGTTGTTTTTGCTTTTACAGCAGTTTCTGGATACTTGATGTTAGCAATCATGTATTTCGTCATTTCTTCCATCCCTCCAGGGTATTCAGCTGCTTTGTTTTCTTTTTGTAAAGTAGTTGAGTTTGGAGCTTCGGAAGTGCTGATTTCATCTGTTCCAATTGGTGGAATGAATTGAATCATTTTTTCTTGTGGAACTGAGGTGCTCTCTTTTGGAACATTAGTAGCTTTTGAAGCTTTTTCTGGAGCCGCAATTTGCTGAGATTTGCTTTTCACGTCTGAGAGTCTATTTTCTGTCCGTTTTTGCGGTCCCTGGTCACTTACTGTTGTGAAAGAGATTAGCGTTAATCCGCCTGCAAAGATTGGTAGGGCAAGTGCCGCTATCAATACTTTTTTTGAATTTTTTTTCATGATTTTGATACGTTTAATCAGCGTGAGCTTAGTCATAAACTGATTGGTGAATGAATATATTGAGGAACTAGTTCCGAGTGAATACGCCAGCAGGAATTCCATATAGCCGACGCGGTATTTGGTGTACATGATCCGGTCCACTTCAAATTCATGGATGTGAATCAATTCTTTTTTCATGAGCAAAAACACGGGGTTGAACCAAGAAAGACAATGTGCTGTTTCAAGGAGCAAACGATCTGCAGAATGCAGTTTTTGTGCATGAATCTTTTCGTGTTCAAAAATAATCTCACGATCGTATTCTGAAAGTCCTGCTGGAAGTTGAATGAAACGAAAGAAGGAGGAAGGTGCTTCGTTTGGTAATTCGATCAATGTAAAGCCTTCTTTCTTTGTTTTTTTTGCACGAAGAAACACTTGAAGTACTTTACAGATACTGAAAATTGTCCATGCGGAAAGCAAAAGAACCCCAATCCAATATCCAACTTCTAATAAAGTTGAATAGTCAAAATTTGAAGGCGCTATGTACTTTTTGGATGATATTTCTACTGTTTCCAGTTCAAATACGGGAATATGATAGCTCCAAGATGATTTTGAAACGGTTTCTTGTTTCATCCAAACTGCGAGAATGGATAGTAACGGAATTGAAAGCAACGAGAAACGTTGCCATCCGAAGGAAAGAAATCGCTGAGTGAGCTTAAAAACGCAGAACAACAAATTGATTACTACGTTTACTTCAAAAATGATCCACAGGTAATTAGTCATGACGTTCTTTTTTAATGATTTCCAGTAATTCGTTCACATCTTTTAAATCCAGGTTGTTTTCTTTTAGAAAGAAGGAAAGAAGTTTCGCATTCGAGTTCCCGAAATAATTCTCTTTCAACGACTGAAAACGCTGAGCAGAATAAGCTTCTTTGGTAATCATTGGAGAGTACTCGTTGGATTTCCCATATGTTTTGTATTCCACGAAACCTTTCTGCACCAACACCCGAATCACAGTCAATACCGTATTGTAAGCTGGTCGTGGTTCTTCCAGCTGTTCATGGATATCTTTTGCAAATCCTTTTCCGACCGACCAGATTGCCTGCATGATCTGTTCTTCTGCGCGTGTCAATTCCTTTTTCATATTGCAATAGTATAATTACTTTTTTAATTATACAACTATATTTATAAATATAAATATAAAAACAATTGAATTCCTTTTATTTCTGGACTTTGATGAGTGAAAAAAAAATATTTTTTATGAAAGCAATTTACATGAAACGACTCAAAAACAAGTTGACATTACCTTTTGCGACCATCAGGCCCAATTTTGTACCAAGCCAAGTCAATCGTTGTAAAGTTTAGTTTTACGATTACAGATAAAGCGTGGTTACTTATTGGAAGAGTTGTTTGATTTTTGGTGAATGTGTACTTGTAGTTTAAGCAGATAAAATTTAAAATGGAGATTCCACATGAAACTCCTCCGCATAGATTAAATGCTTCTCTGGATTCAATGAATAAACCTAAATGAGGTAGTAAGCCTATTTTCATTTCGCTTCTCCAATATCCGATATCGAATGAGATTCGTTGGCCAAAATGAGTTGAATAATTCCTGAAATAAGTTACTCCATTATAGCTTAAAGAATAAATGCAACCTGTTTTTTTAGTGAGATTTGGAACGGTTACCATGTTTACTCCTAAATTCAATTCGTTGGCTATTCGATATCCGTAAGATAACTCTCCACCGAAGTTTAGTGATCGAATTTTAGGCTCTTGAGCATTAGATATTCCGTTGAATGAAACGACAACTAAAATAGTTAAACTCAATTTGGTGTAAATCATCATTCAAATGGCATTTTATAGATTTCAAAGTATAAATCTACTTCGAACCCAGTTATTAAAGCCATCGAAATTGTAAAACAATGTAAAAGTCATACAAAAAAAGCCAAATGAATCTTGAATTCGTTCGGCTTTTTTGATTGATTAGGGGTTAACGAAATATTATTCGAGATGTATCCTTCTGCGGGTAAATCGTCCGCTTTTGTCTGTGATTTGAACGATGTATATGCCCGTTTCTACTTCCATTGGAAGCATCTGTTTTCCACTGAATGATTCTTGAAACACATTTATTCCTTGTGAATTGAATAAATGAACGACGAAGTTTGAATCTTCATTTCCAAGATCAATGTGAAGTTGATTGGCAGATGAATAAATGATTGCATCAAGATTTGATAAAGGAGGAACATTCAACATTTGAGTAGTGTCGACTTCAATTCGCACATAATTGAACCAAAGTAGAACAGAATCTCCACGCAATAAGTTCGCATAGAAATAGAGGGAATTGTGACCTTCCAAATTGGAGTAGGGAATGGTAATGCTTAACTGATCGGAGGCAAATTCATCATACAATGAATGATTAAGGCTATCTGCAAATAGTCCATCTGAAAATGCGGCATAATGGATTGTTCCAACACTATCTGGGAGATTCATTTCCAAATAAATACGAACCGAAGCATAGTTTTCCAAACCAGCAATTTGCTTATACATACCAGCACTTCCCGCGCCAAAACCAGATTGGTAGTAAAGTATTTTTAGTTTATTGGAATCATTCCACGCACCTGTTATACAGATGTTGTTATTTGTACCTGGAGCACTAGAGAAATAATGACGTTCTTCCCAGTCTTCGTCTAAGCTGTTACTTGTGCCTGCACCTCCTTCGTAAAGAGTTACCCATTGGGAATAACCTGAAAAATTGAAAGAAAAGATGAAAGCGATGATGTAGGTAATTCTAGTCATAAACAAAAAAAAATGTTGTTACAAGTCGTAACGAACAGTCTTCGATTATGGTTGGGAAACAGGCATAAAAAAACCGAGTGAATTTGATACATTCACTCGGTTTATTCTTGTTTTAGCTAGTTTATTCTTTCAGTGCTTCTACTGGAACACAGGTATTATCTGGTCTTCTCTCATTCCAATACATCACAACGATAAACGATACGGCTAATGCAGAACCCATTCCCTCAAAGAACAAAACTGCTGCTGCTTGATCAATCGTAACGTCATTGTTCCAAAATATTCCTCCATCAAAATGGGTTATAAAATCGGGCTGAATGAAATTGGCATAAATGACAAAACTCACCACAGATAATATGACCGTTATGGCATTGGCTAGAATCAAGGAGCCAAAAGCATAGAGATAATTGTCGTCTGGTTCAAGCTGACGATTTCTCTTAGCCAGTTTATTGGTGAAATAAAACACAATAAAGACATTTAATAATCGTAGATAACCTACATTTTCTAATGAGAATAATTTCACTAGTAGAAATAGTATTGCAATCCCAGCAAAACTATAGATCCCATATCTGATGGGTTGATATCGAGTGTTCATAACCTTACTATTTTGAATGAGTTAAGAAATTACACAAAAAGGAGCTGGTATCCAATTATTTAACATTTTAAAACAGTTTGTAGGATTCATCAATTTTCGAAGTTTTAGGGTTTCATCACTAAAGATTTTCTTACATTAGTACCTTAATTCAGTACCATGAAAACCTTCAGTTTGATCTTTCTATTCGGCGCAATTTTGTTTTCTTGCGGTAATCCAGCAACGAATAAATCAGTGGGAAACACGCTTTCTAATCCAATGGAACAAATTCGTTTAGGTAAAAGCGATTTATTCAATGGGGAGAAAGTACGCTTGTTTTTATATCAGAATCCTACTGAAAGTAAAGAATCGAACAAATTGTTTTTAGCTGCTTTGGACGAATTCAAGAACAAGAAGAATTTAATTTCAGCTAGTGAAGGTTTTATGGCTTCCATTGCAGCGTATCCAAATGCGAAGTCTTACTATGAATTGGGAAATGTCTACATGGAAACGAAAAATTACCAAAGAGCTTTGGATGCTTATTCCTTGGCTGAAAAGTTGGGATATGAACCTTTTGCTAAAGTGATGTTCAACGTTGCGTGCGCTTATTCGCAATTAGAAAACTTTCCCATGAGTGCAGATTATTTGCAATATGCTATTCAAGCGGGATATTCCAATATCGATAACATTGAAAAAGATACCGATTTAGCGAAATTAAGAGAAGAAGATCCTTCGTTATTCAAACGCAATTTGGATTTGGCTTTAGCAGGAATGTCTGACATTGAGAATTTACTTTGGTTGCAGTTTAAACGCAATTTTATACAAGCTACTTTTCCATTGAATATGAATTCGGATCAAGGGAAAATGGTTTTTGATGATAAGAATCGTATTTCGTATGATTTCGAACGATTTGTTGCTGAAATGCGTGATGAACGTTTCTCGCGAGAAGTCAGTAAAGGATTCTTTCATTTTGTGCAAGTTGCAGATAAAAAAGACTTTGTAGCATTGATTTATATCGTAAGGGATGAATTTAACGGAGACGATTCTCCACTGACCTATCGCTTGGTGACTTTCACAAAGACGGGAAAGATTATTGATAAAAAGGAAATTGCGGGACGAGAAGATTATTCGGAACTGTTGAAGACGTGTGTATTTCAAAAAGATCTTTCGTTTACCATTACCAATTACGAAACGACGTTCCAAAAAGACCCAAACGAAGAGGGGTATTATGACAATCCGATTGTTTCTAAAAAGAAAATCGATACAGAGAAATACCGAATTGATACATCTGGAAAGATTGTTTTCATCGAAGGAAAGCCGCTTGCAGAAACTCCAGCTTAATGATTTGAAAGGATACAGTTTACCAATCCGCGTTTAATCAAGATCTCTGCTACAAGTAGATTTGGAATCCAGCTTGCCCAAGAAAGTAAAATGTATAAGTCAACGGGGTTTAGAGTCAACTGAAAGACATTGAAGAGATAAGAATAAAGACGCAATGAAACTGCTGATAAAGTGAGTGCATAACTGCGAACCATCCATTTTCCATGTTTTTCGTATTCCTTTTTCCGAAGGTAATAATACCCCAAAAAGGTGCTTCCCAACCAAAGAATACTCAGAAGAACAAAACTAGTTTGTGCTGGATATCCTCCATTTGCATAAAAAGACATCACCAAAGCCGCAGGTCCTGAGATTAGAAGAGTTGTTACGAGGTAAACAAATCCAGAAATTCGATGAATTCGAGTGTATTTGTTTAAGATTGTTTTACTGAATTGAAACAACCCGCTTATAATGATTAAAATACTACTGAAAACATGAATATAAAAGCTATATCGCCAATGTTTGATGTGATAAATCAATTGTTTGGTTTTCAGAAAATCAACTCCACGGCTTATTTCCAGGTACGGAATCGACAATAACAGCAAAAGATAAGAAGCATACAAAATTCCGATGACGAAAAAGATCCATGCTGTTTTTTTCATTCAAGGGCTAGGATTAAAAGATGTCAGGATAAATAATGAGTTCATTCGGACCTTCAAAACTAGGTATATTGTCTTCGTCCTGCTTTAGTTTGAATTTCATACTGCGTTCCTTGAACAAAGCGTTTTTAGACCATTCGATCACCAGGGTCTTTTTGTCCGTAAACTTCCAGGATCCGTTGATGATTTCCAGCTGCTCATTTTCCTGTCCTTCCGGATAATAGGAGAAGCGTACAATGCCGTTTTCTTTGAATTCCACATTGCCGACACCCAGATTGGCATAAGAGAAAAACTCCATGAAACTGTTTTCACTGAATTCGCCACCCTCGTAAATGCTTTTTGAGTCATCATTTTTGGTAATTTGCTGCTTTTTTAGCTTGAATTTTTTAGATGAAATCTTCGGGTTGTTCGCTGTCCAGCTTGCATTTACACTGCCGTCTTTCTTCGAAATAGTCAGAACAAAAATTCCGTCATATTGATTGTCTCCGGGCTCATTTAATGTCAGTTCGAAGGCTTCTTTTTTTTGAACAACAGATCCGCTGATATTCCGCTGCAATCCCTTGTGAATGTTATAACCGATTGCTTTTTTGTCATTCACATACGTCAGAACAATATTGATAAAACCATCACCAAAATCGCCTGTATACATTCCGCGTAGTGTATCAAAATTTGTTTCTGGAAACCATTCTTCCACTTTTAGTGAATCTGCAGCATTTTTTTCAACAGTTGAAGTTGTTTTAGTTTCTGTTTCGGAAGAACAAGAAACGGCTAATAACAAAGAGCTTATTCCAATAAATAGCGCGAAAGTTGTTTTCATAATGCAATTAATTAGGGCTAAAATAACCTTTAAAATGAAATGTTATAACTTAATAAAAACAAAAGTCGGAATTAATATTCCGACTTTTGTTAATTCATGAGTGAGCTATAATGTTACCCTTCAATATAAAAACTTAATGTAGCATAGGATGGCATAAAAGGATCTACAAGTGATGAGCCATATCCACTTGTGATTTTATCTTGATCGATATATCCTGAGGGCATTGCTGGGCCCACATAATTCACAGCTTTTCTATAATAAATTATATCTGCTCCTGACGTAAAGTTCGGGAAGCTAGCATATGATCCTACTGGCATTTTGAAACATCTCACATCCAAGTTGTTTTGGTAAGTCATTGTTTCACTAAAAAATTCTCCACTAGCATTTTTAAGAGTCCACTTACAATTGTTTGCTCTCAAATAGTATAAACATCCAGGATTCCAATACCTGTAAGTACTATAAATACTAACTATTGCAACTGTACCTCCAATATCGAATTGATGAACATTACTCAAGCTGTAGAAGAAAACTGTTGATTTAGTTTGAACTTTATCCTGAATTTTGAATTCATACCTTTTCCCTTTCTGGCGGTCAAAAGTGAAATCTGTCCAGTCAAAAAACATTCCTACAGAAGAAGAGGATTCTTCTTCTAAGATGGGATGTAAATCTTCTTTCTTAGAATCACTTGAAGTAATTTCTTCCAGGATAATTTTCATTTGCTCAAGTTTTGCAACATATTTATTTAAATAGGCTTCATCATTTGAAGTCACTTTCAGTGTTACAAAGCCATTTTTAGCTGATTCACCAGGGATTTTAATCGTTTTAGAAAATTTATCTTGACGAACCTCAGGATCATGATTTTCTGTTTGTATGATAGGTTTATTTGCTTTGATTTCTTCTTTTTTACATGAAGATAATAACATGGTTGGAATTGCCAAACAGACAATCCCCTTGATTAAGGATGTTTTCATTATTATTGATTTTATAATTAGGAAACAAGATTAGATTAAAAAGAGAAGTTGTAATAACCAAATAATGATTATTACAACCAAATGGTTTTTATTACAGATAAATCTGAAACTCCGTTTTTTCAGAAAAGGATATTTCGATTTAAAAGCTTATTTTTGATCTTTCGAAGAAAATTTATGGAATACAACACCACGAGACCGAAGTTATTACTTCCGGAGTATGGTAGAAACGTACAAGAAATGATTTCTCATGCTATGGAAATCGCAGATCGCGATGAACGAAACAAAGCATCTAGAGCAATTATTGAAGTAATGGGACAATTGAATCCGCACTTGCGTGATGTCGATGACTTTAGACATAAGTTATGGACGCATTTGTTTGTGATGTCTGACTTTAAGTTAGATGTAGATTCTCCTTATGAAATTCCGAAGCCTGAAACACTTTCAAGTAAGCCAGATCGTATGATTTATCCGAAAGGACGTATCAAGTTTGGACATTACGGAAAATATACACAAGAAATCCTAAGAGATTCTGTAAATATTAAAGCGGCAGATGAACGTGATTATTTGAAGATTACGATGGCTAACTTTATGAAAAAGCAATATGTTGCTTATAATAATGATGCTGTTGAAAATCATGTCATTGCAAATCAATTGAAAGATTTGTCTCAAGGAGAATTGATTTTGGATAATCCGGATGAATTGATGAATACAAACCTGATTTTAAAATCATTTGGCATTCAGCCTAATAAACGTCCGAAAAAGAACCAAAAGAATCAGAAAAACAACAATTTCAAAGGTAAAAATCAGAATCAAAACCAAAATCGTAATAAGAATTAAGTATGTCATCTTTTGAAATTTACGGAGGAAAGAAGTTAAAAGGCGAACTAACAGTTCAAGGTGCTAAAAATGAAGCTTTACAAGTTTTATGCGCGCCTCTATTGACAGCTGAGAAAGTAACAATCTCAAATATTCCAGATATCGTGGATGTAAATAAGTTGATTGACTTATTGCAAACGATGGGAGTGAAGATTGAAAAAGTAGAAAGAGGAACGTATGTCTTTCAAGCAAAAGAGATTGATTTAAGTTACTTAGAAACGGAAGATTTCAAAAAGAGAGCAGGTTCTTTGCGTGGTTCTATTATGATTGTTGGACCTTTGTTGGCTCGATTTGGAAAAGGATTTATTCCAAAACCAGGTGGAGATAAAATTGGTCGTAGAAGATTGGATACACACTTTGATGGATTTGCCTTATTGGGTGCTAAATTCAACTACGATGCCGGAGAGCATTTCTATTCCATCGAAGCAAAGAAACTGAAAGGAACTTACATTCATTTGGATGAAGCTTCCGTTACAGGAACTGCAAATATTATTATGGCAGCCGTTTTGGCCGAAGGAACAACTACTTTCTACAATGCAGCATGTGAACCATACATTCAGCAATTGTGTAAAATGTTGAATTCAATGGGGGCGAAAATCTCTGGAATTAGCTCCAACTTATTGACGATTGAAGGAGTGAAAGAATTGGGAGGTTGTTACCACCGAATTCTACCTGATATGATTGAAATTGGAAGTTTCATTGGTTTAGCTGCTATGACTCAGTCTGAAATTACAATCAAGGACGTAAGCTGGGAAAACTTAGGAGTGATTCCAAATACGTTCAAAAGACTCGGAATTAAATTAGAGCGAAGAGGTGATGATATTTTTGTTCCTGCTCAAGATTCATACGAAATAGATACATTTATTGATGGATCGATATTAACGATTTACGATGCTCCTTGGCCAGGATTTACACCAGATTTGTTGTCGATTATTTTAGTCGTTGCAACGCAGGCAAAAGGAAGCGTTTTGATTCACCAAAAAATGTTTGAATCGCGTTTATTCTTCACCGATAAACTAATCGATATGGGCGCTCAGATTATTTTGTGTGATCCACACAGAGCAACTGTTATCGGATTGGGAAGACAACATAAATTACGTGGAATTCAAATGACTTCACCCGATATTCGTGCCGGAGTTTCTTTATTGATTGCAGCACTTTCAGCTGAAGGAAAAAGCGTCATTCACAACATTGAACAAATCGATAGAGGTTATCAAGATATCGATATTCGTTTGCGAAATATAGGAGCCGATATCCGTAGAATAAACTAATTAGGATCATGAAAAATTCAATTATCATTCTTTCAACGTTACTTTTTGTAAGCATTGGATTAGTATCATTCAAAAGTTCTAAAGCTCCACTAGTCGGTTCTAAAGCTCCAGAAATTGCTTTAACGGGAGTTGATGGTAAAATTGTAAAACTTTCAGCGTTGAAAGGGAAGATGGTTTTGATCGATTTTTGGGCTTCTTGGTGCGGACCTTGTAGAAAAGAAAATCCAAATGTGGTAGAAGCTTACGGGAAATATAAGAAATTGAAATTCAAAAATGCCAAAGGATTTGAAGTGTTTTCGGTTTCTTTGGATCGCGATGAAGCTAAATGGAAAGAAGCTATCAAAGCAGATGGTTTAATCTGGAAAAACCATGTTTGGGACAAAGCAAACGAAGCTGGAAAAGCGTATAGTGTACAATTTATTCCGAGTGCTTTTTTAGTGGATGGCGAAGGTAAAATCGTTGCATCTGGCGAATCTTTGAGAGGTTTGGGATTACATGTTGAATTGGATAAATACAAAAAATAAGGTTCTTCAAATCCAAAGTTTCAGAATCAACGTAAATGGTTCAAAATAGAGATTATGAAAAACATATTGATTATTTGCAGTTTAATGTTTGCATTTGTGTCTTGTTCCCAAGAACCATCAAAAGCGGATAGCACTTCTAATAAGAAAGAAATCAAATACAATAAGTTAACTCCACAAGAACAGAGTGTAATCGTTGGTAAAAATACCGATCGTGCATTCACTGGAGATTATTATCAAAAAACGGATAAAGGGGTTTATGTCTGTAGACAATGCAACAATCCGCTTTATCGTTCCGATGACAAATTCGAATCTCATTGCGGCTGGCCAAGTTTTGATGATGAAATTAAAGGTTCAGTTGTCAAAGTGCCAGATGCAGATGGAATGAGAACTGAGATAATTTGTGCAAACTGCAAAGGACATCTCGGGCACGTTTTTACAGGAGAAGGTTTTACAGATAAAGATACGAGACATTGTGTCAATACGAGTTCTATTCAGTTTTATCCTTCCAAGGATCTTAGTAAGATTCCTAAGGTTATTAAGTAGAAGATATCCCCAAGGCGGATTGATTTGCTCGCCGTCATTGACGGAAAAGACTCAAATTGAAAGTATTTAGAAAGTCTTTTGCCTCGGCAAAGGACTTTTTTGTTTTGGTCAATATTAGGAGATATTGATTTATTAAAGAGAAAATCATTGAACCATTGAACAATTTATCCTTTTGAACCTATTTTCTACCTTGGAATCTTCAATGTTTGTCCAACGCGAATCAAATCAGAACGCAAACCATTCGCTTTTTTAATTTTCGCAGGGCTTGAGTGTTGCTTTTGAGCTATTTGTGACAATGTATCTCCTTGTTTGACAGTATATCGTTTATAGCTTTTAACAGGAGCCTTTGTTGGAGCGCTAACCAACACAAAAAGCATTTCAGCATCTTTTTGTGCTACTTCAGCAAGAGTTACTGAACTTCCAATTTGTGGATCGTAATATTTATAGAAATGCTGTTGAATATTGATGGCATGTGTCACAGTATCCAATTTTACTCCGTCCCAATTATAGCATTGTAGTACGTTATCATTAAACTCCAATTGTTTCACTGGAATCAATTCTGAATGCAATCGATGCATACGTGGACATTGTTTTTGAACTGCAGGTAATCCGCCTCCTGCCGAACCACGACTGTCGACATGCATATAACATCTTCCATCTAAACTAGGTCCAACTACTGCTGTCCAATGAACGGTTAAGGTTGTAGGGTCAATTTGAATGTATAATTTCTTTAAATCAGAAGGAAAACCTTTGCTGCGAATTTCGGCTAAACCAGCATTAATCTTGTCATTCAAAAATCCACCAAAACCATCCATTCTTCTGCGATTGAATGAATGCAAAGCATCATAAACATAAGGTTGTCCAAGTGCAGTGTATGAATCTGTAATAATCAAATCGTTCTCGGAAAGCTGAATGGTATCTGGATTGTATTTCCGAAACTCAGGAACGTGCAGTATTTTTTTTGGAGTAGCTACAATAGAATCAACTGATTCTGCTTCCAATTCGCTATCTAATTGTGCATACAGTGTTTGACTGCTAAGTAGAATTCCGAGAAAAATGATTTTAAGATATCTCACTTTTTTGTTGTTTATTTCTATGTAACGCGTCTAAATTTAACAAGTTACATTTAGAATTCAAAAAAAAATAGCCGAAAAGCCAAATTAACCCGATGAAAAGTGGTGAATAGATTTAAAAATTGCCAAATTGAAACCTGCAGTTTCAGCTGAAATACATAATTAGGCATTCGAAATTCGGAATTCGTAATTATCTTTGAACCATGCGGGATTTCAAAGAACTTACCAGAGTTTGGTGTGATAATTTAAAGGAGATTTATTCTGAAAGAGAAGCCCGTAATATTCTAATGCTTACTCTCGAAGATGTTTTCAACTTCAATAGGTCAACATTACTAGTTTCCAGTGAAATTAACATTTCAGAAACTGATTTGAAAGAATTGAGTCAAATTTCGTCACGTTTGAAAACTGGCGAGCCTTATCAATACATCGTTGGCTTCACTTATTTTGATGATCTAAAAATTAATGTCGCACCTGGAGTTCTTATTCCGCGACCAGAAACAGAAGAACTAACAGCTTGGATTCAAGATACGATGCAATTGAAGAACCCCATTATTGAAGATTGGTGCACTGGTTCCGGTTGTATAGCATTCGCGTTAAAAAATCGCATCCCCAATGCAATTGTTAGTGGATTTGATATTTCGGAAGAAGCTTTAGAGATTGCCCGGAAAAATGGAAATGGATTGAATTTAAACGTTCAATTTGAAAAACGAGATGCATTAAGTATTCTTGTTTCTGGCAATGAAAAAGTGGATCTCATTGTTTCCAATCCGCCTTATATTCCATGGATTGAAAAAATGGAAATGCATCAAAATGTAACAGCGTTCGAGCCCGACTTAGCGCTTTTTGTTCCAAACGAAGATCCTTTATTGTTTTACCGAAAACTAGCTGATTATGCATCTGCTTCACTAAATACAGATGGTTATTTATTTTTCGAGTTACATGAAAATTTTGCTACTCAAACTAAGGAAATGGTTGAAAAATTAGGTTTCCATCCAGTAGAAATCAGAGAAGATTTGCAAGGTAAAAGTCGCATGCTAAAAGCTCAATGGATTGGATAAGTAATTGAATCATTTTACTTAATTTAGATTAATCAAAGGAGAATCATGTCAGACAAAGAGGTTGTAAAAGAATATTCAAATGGAGAAGTAACTGTTGTTTGGAAGCCTGGAAGTTGTATACATTCAACGATTTGTTGGAAAAAAGCAACTGGACTTCCAACTGTTTTTCAGCCAAGTACAAAACCTTGGATTAAATTGGAAGGAGCGACTTCTCAAGAAATAAGGAATCAGGTAGATAAATGCCCAAGTGGCGCTTTGAGTTACCGATTAAATGAAGAGAAACCAGAAGTTCTTGTTTCCAATGTGGTTGAAACTTTACCAAATGGACCTTTACTAGTTTATGGCAATATAACGGTGAAACATTCAGGGCATGAAGAATCCAAAGTGAGCAAAGTGACAGCTTTTTGTAGATGTGGAGCCTCTTCGAACAAACCTTATTGCGATGGAACACATGTGAAAATTAATTTTTCTGATTAGTGACGTAATATTGCGGAATTACGTCATGATTTTTGATATAATTTAAAAGTCAAAACAGATTTCCTTAAACACTTTTAAACTTTCTGACGTTCTCAATTTTGAATTACCTTTGCATTCTATAAAAGAAGCATGTCTCCAAAAAATCCAAAGTTCATTTCCTTCAAGTCTGATGTTTCTAAACTTTCGAGACCAGAGAAATTTACTTTTCCATTTTATTATGAACCACATGAGTTAGCATTTCATGCAATGGATCAATTACAAGATTATTTGCTCACTCAAAAAGATTGGATTCACAATTTCGGATTGGATGACCAGTTGGACGGATTAATCATTGGAAAAATGTTTGGCGTTTTGGTAGTGGAAGATAAACAGGGTGATTTAGGTTTTTTAGCTGCGTTTTCAGGAAAGTTGGCAGAATCGAATGACCATGATTATTTTGTCCCACCTGTATTTGATTTACTCGATTCTCAAGGTTTTTTTCGGAAAGAAGAAGTCGTTATTAATGATATGACGATCACCATTTCGGAATTGGAGGAAAATGAAGCGTATTCAAAAGCTAAAATAGAATTGCAAAAAACGATTACAGACTATGGATTAGAACTTCAGAATTACAAGAAACAGATCAAAGAGTCCAAAGCTGAACGAAAACAGATTCGAGAGACATCAGCTCACTTAGAAGGAGCCGCATTGGAAGAGCTTCTGGAGGATTTGAGAAAGAAATCCATTCAAGAACAATATTTCCTAAAAGACTTTACACATTCAAACAAGCAAAAAATAGCCGTTTTAGAGGAGGTGGTTACTGCTTTTGAAACAGAATTGAACGAGCTGAAGGAAAAGCGCAAGTCAATGTCTAACACGCTTCAGAAAGAGATTTTCGATTCTTATTACTTCGTCAATTCAAAGAAAGAAAAACGAAGCTTACAAAGTATCTTTCAAAACACCATTGATCACAAACCACCAGCTGGAGCCGGAGAATGCGCTGCTCCAAAACTTTTACAGTTTGCTTTTGAAAATGAATTGAAACCAATTTGCTTGGGCGAATTTTGGTGGGGGGCTTCTCCAAAATCGGAGATTCGTTTGCACAAACAAGTTTATCCAGCATGCAGAGGAAAGTGTGAACCAATTTTGGGACACATGCTTGGTGAAACAGAGATGGATGAGAATCCAATGCTTTTAAATCCAGCAGAAAACAAGGACTTGGAAATCGTTTTTGAAGATGATTATATAGTCATTGTAAACAAACCCGCCGAATTTTTATCCGTTCCAGGAAAATCTATTTCAGATTCTGTTTACACACGAATGAAGGAGAAATATCCGCATGCTACAGGTCCGCTGATTGTACATCGTTTGGATATGTCAACTTCAGGACTTTTAGTGATTGCGAAAGATAAAATCGTCCACAAACATTTACAGAAACAGTTTATTAAGCGAAATGTTCAAAAACGCTATGTGGCATTGTTAGAAGGAATAATTTCAGAGCGATTGGGAACGATTGATCTACCTTTGCGAGTTGATTTAGATGATAGACCACGTCAATTGGTTTGCTACGAACATGGAAAACGTGCGGTAACCAAGTGGGAAGTTATTGAGCACAGAAACAATCAAACACTCATTTACTTTTACCCAATTACTGGAAGAACGCATCAATTGCGTGTTCATGCGGCACATACTTTAGGCTTGAACGCTCCAATTTTGGGTGATGATTTGTATGGGAATCGCGCAACACGGCTTCACTTGCATGCACAGTTTTTGCAGTTTACACATCCGATAACTAAAGAAGCAATCAAGATTAAAGTGGATGCGGAGTTTAGTTAAGTTTCACTCCGTAATCATTAATAATTTTACATCCGTGTTCTTTTGTATTCGTTAGTGGGAAATAAAAAAACGAATTCGTAACTCGTTCCACCACGACGGAAATCAAAAGCTTGCACTTCTCCTAAATCATTTTCGTACGAACGATTGTCATGATTTAATCTTCAAAAGCTTGCACTTTTTCTTATTTTTGACCATCGAAATTTTCCTTATGAATCTGTCTGAAGCACAACTTAAAATAGAACAATTAACGAAAGAGTTAACTCTTCACAATCACAACTATTATGTGGAAAGCAATCCAACGATTTCTGATTATGAATTCGATGTGCTTCTGAAAGAATTGCAGGATTTGGAAACTCAATTTCCAGAATTAGCTTCAGATTTAAGTCCTACAAAACGAGTTGGTGGTGATATCACTAAAAAATTCGCAACGGTGGTTCACAAATTCCCGATGCTTTCTTTATCAAATTCCTATTCGGAGGAGGAAATTATCGAATGGGAACAACGCTTGAAAAAACTAGCAACTGGACCGATTGAATACGTATGCGAATTGAAATACGATGGAGTTGCCATTGGAATTCGCTATGTGAATGGAAAGTTTGCACGGGCAGTAACACGTGGCGATGGAACAAAAGGAGAAGATATTTCGGCAAATGTGAAAACAATCCGAACGATTCCTCTGACGCTGAAAGGCGATTATCCAGATGATTTTGAAATTCGAGGTGAGATCTTTTTCCCAAAAGCAAATTTCGAAGCAATGAACCGACAACGCGAAGAATTAGGAGAACCCGTTTTTGCAAATCCGCGTAATTCTGCTTCTGGAACTTTGAAATCTCAAGATTCTAAAGTCGTTGCAGAAAGAGGTTTAGATTGTTTTTTATACGGAGTTTATGGGGATGATTTGTTGATGGAATCTCATTTGGAAAGCATTCAAAAAGCACAAGAATGGGGATTCAAAACTCCACAGGAGAAGAATAAATACATTTTAAATACTTTTTCCATTGAAGGAATCATGGAGTTCATTCATTACTGGGATAAGGAACGCTATAATTTGCCTTTTGAAATTGATGGAATCGTTATAAAAGTCAATAATTACGATCAACAAGCGGATTTAGGATTCACTGCGAAGTCTCCACGATGGGCAATTGCATACAAATTTAAAGCTGAGCGCGTATCGACAACCTTGAAAGAAGTCACATATCAAGTTGGTAGAACAGGTGCAATTACTCCAGTCGCAAATTTAATTCCAGTTCTTTTGGGAGGAACTGTTGTTAAGCGAGCATCTTTACATAATGCTGATCAAATTGAAAAACTGGATTTGTACTTGGAGGATTCTGTTTATGTCGAAAAGGGAGGTGAAATTATTCCAAAGATAGTTGGTGTCCAAACCGATTCTCGTCCAGTAAATGCAGAGAAGGTAATTTTCATTGAACGTTGTCCAGAATGTAATTCTGAATTGCAACGAAGAGAGGGTGAAGTACAACACTATTGTTTGAATGATTTGGTTTGTCCACCGCAAGTAAAAGGTCGGATGGAGCATTTTATTTCTCGAAAAGCTATGAATATTGATGGTTTGGGAGCGGAAACAATTGATTTGTTATACAAAGAAGGTTTAGCAGATAGTATCGCCGATTTATACGATCTGACCTTTGATCAGGTGGTGAACTTAGAGCGCATGGCTGATAAATCTGCGAATAATTTGATTATTGGAATTCGGAATTCGAAAGAGATTCCGTTCGAGCGGGTATTGTTCGCACTAGGAATTCGCTTTGTGGGTGAAACCGTCGCGAAGAAATTGGCTTATGCATTTAACAATATTGATGCTATTTCAAAAGCAACTTACGATGAGTTAATTGCTGTGGATGAGATTGGAGAGAAAATTGCCATTGCTGTCCAAAAATTCTTTCAAGACGAGCGCGCTATTCAAATTATCGAGCGATTAAAAATTGCTGGAGTTCAATTTGAAGTAGAAGAAGTCGCTCTTGACTCGAATTCATTGGAAGGAAAATCGTTCGTTGTTTCTGGCGTTTTCTCCAAATTCAGCAGAGACGAGATCAAAGACTTGATTGAAAAGAACGGAGGAAAGAATGTGGGATCTATTTCTGCAAAAACGACGTACGTTTTGGCTGGAGAAAATATGGGACCCGCGAAATTGGAAAAAGCGAGTTCTTTGGGAATTCCTATTATTTCAGAGGAAGATTTTATTCAAATGCTCTCAAGCTAGAAAATCAGCAATAAGTTTCAGCCAGTCCGTGGTTAGTTCTGTCTCAATACGAGTCATTGCTTCATCGTTGAAGTTTACGGATGATGCATTCCACGTTAAATTTCCTTCCGCGAAATCCCGAATTTGTTTGCCTTCCAATTGATCCATGGACTGAAAAGTGAGTTGCCATATTTGACCAGAGCTTTTGTCGATGTGGAGCCATTTGTAAACAAGACTCTTATCTTCCGATTGAATATCCGTTCGTTTAATCTCTGTAATCAGTTTGAATTCATCCTCAAAACAAAAAAGCACTTTGAATGGAAATTGATTTGTTACCATGGTACAAAGCTAGTGAATGCACCTGATTTTTGGTCGTAGGGACAGAAAAAATTCTACTGCAACTACAATCTGTTTTTTTAAATTCGGAATTCGTAATTAGGCATTCGGAATTAGCAATTGATTTCGTAATTTCGTGCAGACTTTTTACTGTTTAAAAATAATTACAATGAATCTATTTAAAGGAGCTGGAGTTGCATTGGTTACTCCTTTCAATGCAGATATGTCAATTGATTTTCCAGCATTGCGTAGATTGGTACAAGAGCAAATTTCTGGTGGTACCAATTACTTAGTTGTTCAAGGAACGACAGGTGAATCTCCAACATTAAATAGTGATGAAAAGAAGCAGGTTCTTGAAACAGTATTGGAAGAAAACAATGGAAAGTTGCCAATCGTTTATGGAGTTGGCGGAAATAATACCTTGGCTGTTGCGGATGCATTTAAGCACATTCCAAAAGGAGTTGATGGAATTCTATCGGTTGCGCCCTATTACAATAAACCAACTCAAGCTGGATATATTGCACATTACAAAGAGTTGGCATCTGCTACAGATTTGCCCATTATTTTGTACAATGTTCCAGGTAGAACAGGTTCAAACGTCTTGGCAGAGACGACTTTAGAATTGGCTGAAATCAAGAATATTGTAGCGATGAAAGAAGCTTCTGGGAACATGGAGCAAATTATGGAAATTATTCGTTGCAAACCAGAAGGATTCTTATTGCTTTCAGGTGATGACGCGATTACGTTACCAATCATTGCCGCTGGTGGAGACGGAGTAATTTCTGTTGTTGCCAATTCTTTCCCAGCTCATTTCAGTAAAATGGTTACAAGTGCCTTAAACGGAGATTTTGAAACAGCAAGAAAATACCATTACGATTTGTTACCGATTACCAAATTGCTTTTTGCAGAAGGAAATCCAGGTGGAGTGAAAATTGCTTTGGAAGAGTTGGGTTGGATGAAACCAACTATGCGACTTCCTTTGGTTCAAGTTTCAACTGAATTGAAAGCAAAAATTTGTTCGGAGACAAAAAAGTTGATGAAATAATCTCGTGATTGATTGAAAATTAATAGATTCGCATTAAATACTAGAAAATGAAAAACAAACTAATCTTAGGTGGCGTCTTGTTGATGATGGCATATGCTTGTGGCTCTGGTGAAGAGAAGCAAGAAGTGGCAACTGTCGTAGAGCAAGAAACA
This sequence comes from Fluviicola taffensis DSM 16823, assembly GCF_000194605.1. Classification (NCBI taxonomy): domain Bacteria; kingdom Pseudomonadati; phylum Bacteroidota; class Flavobacteriia; order Flavobacteriales; family Crocinitomicaceae; genus Fluviicola; species Fluviicola taffensis. The sequence continues at coordinate 40,688 of NC_015321.1, read as the reverse complement.
GTAGATGCTGCTAACGTAAACTACAATATTCCATCACCGTCTGAGCAATTTGCATTGATTTCAAAGATGGATGCGGTGAAAAACACGAAAATTTTACACGATCCAGCTTTGGCTGATAAATATTCCAATTCAGCTCAAAAAGCATTGAACTTTGGAGTTTACACGGCAGATGTTGCTTATTTGACTTCATTTAACGAAACCAACAAATATTTGAGCTATTTCGGGAAAATGGAGAAATTGGGTTCTGATATTGGTGTTGCGCAAGTTTTCGGAACTGAATTGGGCGAATTGGCTAAAAAATGGGATGGAAATGCAGATTCATTGTTCAAATTGAGTGACGATGTGTACAATCGTACTTTCCAACGTTTAATCGAAATTGATAAAGGAGAAGAACTTTCTTTAATGCTTGTTGGTGGATGGATTGAGTCGATGCATTTGATGATTGGAAGTTCGAAAGGATTTGGTAAATCACCCAAATTAGATCAAGCGCTTGCAGATCAAAAATTAGTTGCTGAAAACTTATTGGAGTTTTTGGTGAGCTACCAAGATAACGCAACAGTTAAAGAATATTCTTCAGCAATTGAAGAAGTAATCAATGCCTTTGAAGATTTGGATTGTAACTCTGGTGAAACGAAAGTTCAAAATACCAATGGGAAATTGACTTTTTCTGGAGGAGAGAGTTGTAAAATGACTCAGAAATGTTTCGATAACTTGTCGAAAAAGATCAAAGAAATCCGTACAAAAATTATTACTGCTTAATATTAGAGATATGAAATTTATTTTAACATCAGCCTTATTATTTGGTTTTGTCTTTAGTTTTGCTCAATGCCCTGCTCCTGAAGCTTTTTTAAAGAAAAAGAAAGAAAAAGACGAGTATAATTTAAACTCTCAATCTCGTGCAGGAGCAATTGCTGCAGATGAGACGTATGAAATGTCGTTTATAGCACATCAAGGATTAGATTATCGTTTGTCAACTGTTCTTGGAGAAGGAAGCGTTGGAACGTTAAACTACGAAATCTATGAAATGGTTGTAGAAAAGAAAGTAGCTGACGGAAAAGAGTCTTTCAAGAAAGTAAAAAAAGTATTGGCTTCTTCAGGAGTAGCTGAAGCTTTAGAATTTACTTCTGATAAAGCGCGCAAAATATTTGTAAATGTTTCTATTACAGGTGGAGATAAAAAGAAACACGGATGTGTTGCGGTAGTTATTGAGACAAAAAGAACTGTAAAAACAGGATTTTAAATCTTATTTTAAATATACTAATAAAAGCCTCGTAAATTTGCGAGGCTTTTCTTTTGGAATAAAAACATCGAGTGGAAAAGGGTTCACATGACCTCTTAAAAATGAATTCATAATTTTATAAAATGCATCAGTTGTCAAAAAAAATACTTGAGCTTGTGGATCAATCTCAATCAATTGTTATTACTTCTCACAAATCTCCAGATGGCGATTCTATTGGAAGTTCGCTGGCGTTGTTTCATGTATTGAAAAAATGGGGGAAACAGGTAGATGTTGTTCATCCTGATCCATCTCCGAGCTTTTTACATTGGGTTCCAGGTCAAGAAACCATTATTGATGTAGAAACGAAGCAAGAACTAGCATTTCAAAAACTTCAGGATGCAGATCTTATTTTCTGTTTGGATTACAACGAACCATCAAGGGTTGGAGATTCCATGAAAAATGCATTGGTAGAATCGAAAGCGAAAAAAGTGATGATTGATCATCATCTTCATCCAGCCGATTTTTGTGAAATTGTCATTTCAGAAACATCGGCTTGTTCTACGTGCGAATTGGTTTATAAATGGATTAAAGATGTAAATCTATTGGATGATTTAGATGAGGTTTCTGGAGCTTGCTTGTATTTGGGAATCATGACAGATACGGGTTCTTTTAGGTTTCCTTCTGTGAGTGCTGAAACGCATGAGATTATTGGCGATTTAATTCGAAGAGGAGTCAAACATTATTTAATCCACGAAGCTGTTTACGATACCAATACAGTTGATAGAATCAAATTGAGGGGATTCGCTTTGTCGGAAAAATTGGTTTGCTTGAATGATATTTCCGTTGCTTTTGCCTCACTTTCAGAATCTGAGTTGAAAAAATACAACTATCAAAAAGGAGATACAGAAGGATTGGTCAATCAGATTTTAGGAATTCAAGGAATTAAAATGGCTGTTTTATTTGTTGAAAAAGATGGAAAAGTCAAGATTTCATTCCGATCAAAAGGCGATTATTTTGTCAATGAACTTGCTAATACACATTTTGAAGGTGGGGGACATGCATATGCTTCTGGAGGGATTTCTTCCGAATCTTTGGAGAAAACAACTGAAAAATTTGTAACATTTGTAAAAGATTTCATTCCTAAAGTATGATAAAAAGAGAATTTATTTTTTGTTTATTGATTCTATGTTCTTGTACTGAAGAAGTAAAACCTCCAAAACCAATTGATTGGAACATGGAGAAATCTTCCAAAATGAATAAGGAATTAGCGATTGAACAAGATTTGGATATTGATTTGTATTTTTCGCAACATGAAAACTGGGACATTGAGGTAACAGGAACTGGTTTGAGAATCGTTATTTTGAAAAAAACAGATGGCGAATTCCCTAAAGCTGGAATGAATGCTCGAACACAATATAGAGTGAGTTTATTAGACGGTACAGAAGTTTATAAAACAGAATCTGATGAAGAAGATGTTTTCTTGATTGATGAGAGTGATTTAGAATCAGGTATTCATGAAGGTATAAAATTGATGAGAGTAGGTGAGAAGGCAAAATTGGTTTTCCCAAGCTATTTAGCGCATGGCTTGGTCGGAGATATGGATAAAATCCCTCCTCTTTCACCTTTAGTTGTTGATATTGAATTAATTGGAATAGAATGAAATTAATAAACTGCATACTTATTGGATTAGTATTATCTGCATGTACTTCAGGAGTTGATACTCCTACGAATAATGGCACGAAAGCTCCATCAACGACTGATCCCGGAAATCAAATGTCTGAAGCTGAAAAGTTAATCGAACCCAAAAAGACAATCGCTGATAAAAAAAGCTTTCCGAATGGTTTGCGAATTCAATGGTTTGAAAAAGGAACAGGTGAAGCGGTAAAAGATGGTTCAGTCTATGAAATTAACTTCAAGACAAGATTGAAAACGGGTGAAATAATTGATGGGAATTACAAGCTTCAACGAGATATGTTGCCTTATTTGGTGGGATATGGAATGCAAACTCCTGGATTTGATATTGCAATGAAAGAATTGCATGTTGGTGACTTTGTAGAGATCTTCATTCCAGGTCAATTAGCGCGTGGTGAAAAAGGGATTCCAGGTATTGTTCCACCCAATTCTCCTAATATTGTCTTTTTGCGTATTGGAAAAGAAATTCCTCCCACAAAAGTTGTTGATGGAGTTCGTGTATGGAAATTGGAAGAAAATCCTGAAATAAAAGATGCTGGAATTACAGCTACATCAAATGTGGCGATTCATTATTTCGTAGGAACAAAATCGAATCCGAGGTATGATAATTCGTATCAAAGAAATACTCCTTTTGCCTTTGGAATGAAAGATGCATCGTTGATTCCAGGTTTGAGAAAAGCAATGATAAATGCTAAGATGTATGACAAATTATATATTTTGGTTCCTGCTTCTGAGGCTTATGGAAGTAAGGGGTATGTAGATTTGGTAAAACCTAATGAAGATCTTTTTTACGATGTAATTGTAATGGATGTGGATGGGAAATCAGTCCAGAAGTAATTAAAAATTAAAAATTAAAAATGCAGAAAAAATAGGTCTCAAAATTTTTGAATTTTGCATTCTAGATTTTGAATTATCAAAGATATGAACTTGTGAATGTTGGAATTAACGTTTTTTGACAGGTGAATTTCCTTATTTTTTTGTTAGTTTTGCAACATCTAAAAAATCCCAAGATATTAAACTATGAATAAGTTTTTTTATTTCTTCCTATTTATTTTATCATTTTCAGGATATTCTCAAACTCCAATTGATACCGTAAACACGGATAAAGGGAAAATGGTACTTTACTCCAATCGAACATGGAAATTTTTACTAGATGAAGAGTTTGATGGGATCATGAATGAGGCATTGTTTAATAGAATCCAAGCTGATACAAATTTAAATTTGATGCAAACGTGGGACAATGATTTGTGCTTTACATCTGAAAGAAACAATGATTTGTCTCGAATGAACGATACGCTGTGGTTGTGTTTGGTAGATGATTTGCATAAAGATTTTGTGGCGCCAGTACCGGGAATAGTGACTTCTCATTACGGATATAGAAAAGGAAGATATCACAACGGTACCGATTTGAATTTACGAACGGGAGACACTGTGAAAGCGGCGTTTTCAGGTCGTGTGAGATATGCAAAATGGAACGATGGTGGTTTTGGTAATTTGGTAATTATTCGTCACCATAACGGATTGGAAACCTTTTACGCTCACCTTTCAAAGCATTTAGTTGCTCCTGATCAGGAGGTGAAAGCGGGTGAACCAATTGGACTTGGAGGAAACACTGGACGTTCTTTTGGTGCGCATTTACACTTTGAAGTTCGTTTTTACGATGTCCCAATGAATCCAGAAGAAGTCATTGATTTTACCAAAAAAGAATTGAAGGATGAAAACTTGCTTGTTCAAAAGAATCTTTTCAGACCAGGTGCGAAACCAAGTGATGAAGAAATTTCTGGTGAATCAATAGCTGCTGTTCAAGCAAGAACAGAAGCAGCAGGCGCTCGAAAATATTATAAAATTAGAAGTGGAGATACACTTTCTCAAATTGCTTCTAAGAGTAACACCACCGTTTCTCGACTGTGTAAATTGAATGGAATACGACCTACGACACTCTTGCAGGTTGGTCGACAAGTACGCGTAAGATGACGACAAACGAATTAAATAATTCGTTTAACTACATTTTATGTTAAAAAATTTGCTTCGTATAAGTGATTGTATTAAATTGCTTTTATGTCGTGCAACTATAGAATTGTTTTAGTAACAGATGGAGGCTCAGATGCTTTACTCGTTCCAATTGTTGGATTGAGTTCCTTGTCTCGTAGAATTCATTCCGTAGATATCGACAAATCTCTTTATAATTGGATTGACTTATTAGTTGCCTCAGGAGACAGCGTTCTATTAGCTAGCCTTTTAGCAAAACAGCAAATTTCGTTGATTGAAGAATTATCCGCTTTGGAAAAATTGCTTCAATATCAAAACAACGGTTACAGCAAAGAAATGGTTTCTCGGCTTTTTGATGAGGAGGACACTTTATTTACACTTCGTAAGCATTTTTTATTCATGACTTATGATGTCGATTCTGATGAGTTATTTCATTTTTCAGATAGCAGGCCTACGCAACAATCAATTAAGCTAGATTCGGTTTTAAAGGCTTGCATGGGGAATCCTAATGAGCAGCAATTTATAAAATTGGGGTATCGTAGATTGATGAATGCAAGTCAATTTGCTCCGAACCCTATTTTGCAAGCCATGCGATATGCCGATTGTTTGTATCAAGAAGATTCTGTAGTGATTGTAAGTATTGGTTCTGGAAAGCATAGAGATGCTGATTTAGAGCAGCAATTTTCAGAGCAAGCTCAATTAGAATTTGAAAAAGAAATTCGCAACCATAAAAAATGGCATTATTTCCGATTTAACCCCGAATTTGAAAGAAGTGATTCGATAGAAGACAAAATTGAAAAGACACGAGTCTATTTCGAAGATGAAGCCCCAGCAATGGATCGATTATTGCGATTAATGGAAATTAAGTCAGGGAGATTTGTTTAAGATGTTCAATAGTTCAATAGTTCAATAGTTCAATAGTTCAATAGTTCAATAGTTCAATAGTTCAATAGTTCAATATATTTTACATAAACACCTTTGAACCCTTTGAACCCTTTGAACCCTTTGAACCTATTTTTTTGTTAAGAATTCTCAAACAATATTTCCTAGAGGTTTTTCGTTATCCAATTTCTCCTATTTTTGTTGATATGAAATGGACTTTCTTAATTCTTACTCTTTTAACGCTAATTAGCTGTAATTCCTATAACCGAATTTTAAAATCGGATGATTACGAAGCAAAATTCAAAGAAGCAAATAAACTTTATGATGAGGGCAAGTACGAGCGCTGTGTAGCTTTGTATGAACAAGTTTATCAGAGAAGTCCGAGAACGCCACAAGGAGAAGTTTCTTTTTATCGTTTAGGAAAAGCATGTTATAATGTAGAGGATTGGTACTTGGCAAGTTATTATTTAAGTGCTTTTCAAGCGAAGTTTCCGTATTCTCCAAAAGTAGAAGAAACGATGTTTTTGGCTGCATTATGTGCAGTTGAGAATAGTCCTGAAGCTTCTTTGGATCAACACGAGACAGATGTAGCGTTGAATGAATTACAAAGTTTTGTTTCGCGTTTTCCAAATTCAGAGCGCTTAGACACATGTAATTTTGTCATGGATAAATTGCGATTAAAATTGGAACATAAAGACTTCATGAATGTCAAACTGTATTCAAAAACGGAAAATTACCGTGCCGCAGTAGTTAGTTCTCAGCAGTTTTTAGATAATTATCCACGATCTTTAAATCGAGAAGATTGCTGGGCTATTTTGATTAGAAATTCCTATCATTTAGCGATTAATAGTATTGATGCGAAATTAGAGGAGAGAATTGACCAAACAATCGAGCGATTTAATATTTTTCTTGTAGAATTCCCAAATTCAAACTATCTTCGCGAATTCGAAGGATATGTTGAGAAAGTAAAAAAGATCAATATTCCAACAAACTAATTAAGTAAATAAAATAGAAGAAATGGGCTTCAAAAACAACAATGCTGAGCGTTCAACTGTAACGCGTGATACAATAGATTTAGAAGAAACAACTGGTAATATCTATGAATCGATTGTAGTATTGTCTAAGAGAGCAAATCAAATTAGCTCTTCGATGAAAGAAGAATTGACTGCAAAATTGCAAGAGTTTGCTTCATCTACGGATAACTTGGAAGAAATTTTTGAAAACCGTGAGCAAATTGAAATCTCTCGCTTTTATGAGAAACTTCCTAAACCAGTTGCGGTTGCAATTGAAGAATTGAAAGAAGGTCAAATTTATACTAGAAAAAACCAAGAGTAATTCACTCATATGTCTTTACTGGGAAAAAAGATTCTGGTTGGTGTAACTGGCGGAATTGCAGCTTATAAAATTGCTTCCTTTGTGAGATTATTAAAGAAACAAGGGGCAGAGGTCAGATGTATGATGACTCCTGCCTCTTCTGATTTTATTACACCTCTAACGCTTTCAACCTTATCAGAATCACCAGTTGCTATTGAATTTTATAATTCTAAAACAGGTGAATGGACTAATCATGTCGAATGGGCTTTATGGGCTGATTTGATGATTTTTGCACCAGTTACTGCGAATTCACTAGCAAAAATGGCTCACGGATTTTCTGACAACTTTCTGCTTGCAACTTATTTAAGTGCCAAATGCCCTGTTTTTGTCGCTCCTGCAATGGATTTGGATATGTATCAGCATCAGACAACCAAAGATAATTTAGAGCGTTTACAATCATTCGGACATCAAATCATACCAGCAGAAAGTGGGTTTTTAGCAAGTGGCTTGGAAGGCCAAGGAAGAATGGCTGAGCCAGAAACTATCTTGCAAGTTCTTGAGGATCATTTTTGCTATGATAAACGATTTGTTGGAAAGAAAGTTTTGGTTACCGCTGGTCCAACCTATGAAGCATTAGATCCTGTAAGGTTTATTGGAAATCATTCCTCAGGGAAAATGGGATTTGCATTGGCTGAAGCAGTTGCTGCATTAGGTGGAGATGTTGTTTTAATTACTGGTCCAACCAATCAAAAAGTAAAACACAAGCAGATTCAAGTGATTCCTGTTGTGTCAGCGAATGACATGTTGGAGAGTGTTCAAAAAAACTGGAGCCAAATGGATATGGGAATTTTTGCTGCAGCAGTGGCAGATTATCGACCAGCTCATTCAGAAACTCAAAAAATTAAAAAAACACAGGATCAGTTGGAAATTATTCTCGAGAAGAATCCCGATATTTTATCATGGGCTTCAGCGAATAAAACAGATCAAAAAGTTGTTGGGTTTGCTTTAGAAACTCAAAATGGCATAGAATATGCTCAAAATAAGCTTGAGAAGAAACAACTAGATGCAATTGTTTTGAATGAAATTGGAGAACCAGGAGTTGGATTTGGGACTGACACAAATTCGGTGAAATTGATTTTTAAAAACAATAAATTGCGTAGCTTTGAGTTACAATCTAAAGAACAACTCGCATTCTCTTTGTTGAATGAATTGATGACAAATTTGTATGAATAAAATTATAACAGGTATTTTCTTGATGCTTCTTTTTAGAGGCTATTCGCAGGAATTGAACTGCCAAGTAACCATTATTACGAATATTAAAACAGAGGTTACTTCTGCAGAAAAGGAATTGTTTGAGCAAATTAAGCAGGTTGTCACTGATTTGATGAATAACACGAAATGGACTGACGAAAAGTTCAAAGTAGAGGAACGCATTAATTGCCAGCTTCAATTGCAAATAAACTCAATCAACAACGGAGAGTTTAGTGGAGCGATTCAAGTTCAATCCAGTAGACCAGTTTACAATGGTTCATATAATACGACTTTGTTTAATTTTCAAGACGATAATCTAGATTTTACATACACCAGAAATACAGTGATTCTTTATGCCAAGAATCAATTTAGAGACAATTTATCTTCTGTTTTAGCATTTTATGCGTATTACATGATTGGTTTAGATTTTGATTCTTTTTCAAAACAAGGTGGAACGAAGTATTTTCAAGAGGCTCAGCAAATTGTTACGAATGCACAAACAGCTTCAGGGAAAGGCTGGAAATCTAATGAGCAAGGAAAGAAGAATCGTTACTGGTTAGTGGAGAATCAATTGCAGCAATTGTTTGAACCATTAAGAGAATGTTCGTATGAATACCACCGATTAGGAATGGATCACATGTATGACAAACCTGAAGATGCGAAAAAAGCAATCTACAACGCTTTGGATAAATTGTCAAAAGTTTCTGCAGCAAGGCCAAATACGATTAACATCATCAATTTCGCTTACTGTAAGTTGAATGAATTGAAGAATTTATATGCTACTGCTAAACAGGAAGAGAAAACCCAGATCGTTGCCGTATTAAAAAAGATAGATCCTACGAATTCAACGAAGTACGAAGAAATTTTGAACTAATGTTGAAATCCCTATCTGTTCAAAATTTCGCTTTAATTGAACATGTTTCGCTTCAATTTCACGATGGTTTACATGTCATAACTGGTGAAACAGGATCTGGAAAGTCGATCTTATTGGGAGCGTTAAATCTTATTTTAGGCGAACGCTCAGATTTTTCAGTCATTCGGAATCCAGAGAAAAAAACGGTAGTTGAAGCTGTTTTTGATTTGAATGAGTCTTTCAAGAATTGGTTTATCCAAGAAGATATTGATTGGGAAAGTGAAACCGTTATTCGAAGGGAAATTACTAGTCAAGGAAAATCGCGCTCATTTATCAATGACACTCCTGTTCAATTAACTCAATTGAAAGAATTAACAGAGCAGCTAGTTTATATTCATTCGCAGCATGAGACTTTAGAGATTAAGAAGAGTAAATTTCAGTTTGATTTATTGGATTCTTTCGGCGATTGTTTGGAGTTGGCTCAAGAAGTTTCTGTAAATTATCAAAAAATTCAACGACTTAAAGGAGAACGAAATCAACTTGCTTCTGCTCAAACAAATCATTTGCAGGAGCTAGACTATATTCAATTTCAGTTGAATGAAATTCGAGGATTGGATTTGGAATCGGTGAATTACGAGCAATTGGAACAAGATTTCAATAAATTGTCTCAATTGGATAATTTGAAAGAAGCATATTCTTCCGTTATCAATGCCATCGATCAAGATTCTGGTGCTTTAGATTTGCTAAGACGTGTGAAAATCCATATTGATAAATGGAAAAATGCAGATCAGGATTTGAATACCATTTCGGAAAGATTTCAAGCAATAATTGTAGAGTTGAGCGATATTTCGAAGGATTCTGATAGGCAATTGAATCAATTGGAAAGCGATCCTGAGGCTTTATTTCGTTTGACAGAATCTTTGGATAATTTCAACAAAATAGTTAAGAAACACCAATTGGCAACTCAAGATGAATTGGTTGCTTTTCGTGATAAATTGGATCTTCGAATCAATGAATTGAATTTTTCAGATGAACGAATCAATGAATTGACTATTGAAATCGAGAAAAATGAGATTGCCTTGCGCGAAATTTCGACTAAACTTTTCGAAAAAAGAAAGTTGAAGATTCCTCAATTGGAAAAATACCTTCTTGCCATTTTATCTGAATTGAAAATGGAACATTCGCAATTTAAAATGAATCTCAATCAGGTAGAAAAATTGGATGCGAACGGAGGAATGACGATTCAAATTCTGTTTTCGGCGAATAAGGGCTTGGAATTAAAACCAATTGAGAAAGCGGCGAGTGGAGGTGAGTTGTCTCGTGTTATGCTAGCTATACAGTTGATTATGAGTGAGAAAAAATCTCTCCCAACATTGATTTTGGATGAGATTGATACAGGAGTATCTGGGGAAGTTGCCTTAAGAATGGGGAAATTGTTGAAACAAATGGGGGAAAACCTGCAAGTATTTGCAATTACTCATTTACCACAAGTAGCGGCAAAAGGAGACTATCATTTCGAAGTTTCTAAATCACATGAAAATAGTCAAACAATTTCGCAAATTAAGGAGTTAAGCAAAACAGAGCGAATCGAATCCTTGGCTAAATTAATCTCTGGAGAACAAGTGACCGATTTGGCACGTTCTTCTGCTATTGAATTGATGAACTAACAATCAGCCAAAATTCAAAAGTTTTAAACGCTTAATGCATTTTTGAATTTTTCATTTCTAATTTTGAATTTTCTTCTATCTTTAGATGATGGAGAAGAAATGGATAGTAAGTGGCCTTGTAATAATCATTTTAGCAATTATTTTAGGCGCATTTGGAGCTCATGGACTGAAAAATGTAACTTCGGATGAAGATATACTTGCTGCTTTTGATACAGCTACCAAATACCAGTTCTTTCAAGGTTTAGGTTTTCTAATCATCCCATTTATTGCAACCCGGTTTTCTATTTCAGCCAAAGCTATTTTTTGGTTGATGATTTTTGGCACAGTATTTTTTTCTGGAAGTATTTATGGATTAACTTATTCGAAAATCCATACAGGTGGATCTTTATCGAAAGTTTTTGGTCCAATAACTCCAATTGGGGGACTTTTAATGATTCTCGGTTGGACTTTATTGTTAATACAAGTAATTCGGTCTCGTAATTAATGAAGTTTTCAGCAACGATATTAGGTTCAGGTACGTCTCAGGGAATTCCAGTAATTGCTTGTGATTGTCATGTTTGTACTTCTCAAAAAGTGGAGGATAATCGATTGCGTTGTTCTGTTTTGTTGGAAATCGAAGGAAAGAATTACGTCATTGATGCTGGTCCAGATTTTAGACAACAAATGCTGAAATTTCAAGTGAAAAATTTGGAAGCAGTTTTGTTTACGCATGAACACAAAGATCACATGGCTGGATTAGATGACGTGAGAGCATTTAATTTTAAAGAATCGAGGGATATGGACATTTACTGTACAAAAGCCGTTGAGGAAGCTTTGAGACGTGAATATCATTATGCTTTTGAGGAAGACAAATATCCAGGAATTCCGCAGTTGAATATTATTACGATTGAAAACGAGCCATTTAGGCTTTCCAATACAATTCCGATTGTTCCAGTTGAAGTGATGCATTATTTTATGCCGGTTCTTGGATTTAGAATTGGAGACTTTGCCTATATTACTGATGCTAAAACGGTTTCTGCGAAGGAAATAGAAAAGTTAAAAGGAGTGAAGGTCTTAATTGTGAATGCTTTGCGAAAAGAACCACATATTTCACATTTCAATTTGGAAGAAGCCTTGCATTTTATTCAGGAAGTGAAACCTGAAAAAGCTTATTTGACACACATTTCTCATTTGTTTGGAACACATGCCGAAATTGAAAGTGAACTTCCAGAAAACGTCTTTGCTGCTTACGATGGATTGAAGTTTGACTTTGAATAGAAAACCGATTCTTCAGAAATTTGACGGAATGATTTTCATTTAGTGCCGTTTGTCTAATTCTGCATTGAAATATTCCTTGTCGATATGAAATTAAATTCTAAATTTGTCCCCAAATCAAATGATTATGTCAAAATTACTAGAAGGAAAACGTGGAATCATTACTGGAGCTTTAGATCAAAACTCTATTGCTTGGAAAGTTGCTGAAAAAGCACATGAACACGGTGCAACTTTTGTACTAACGAATGCTCCAATTGCAATGCGAATGGGAGAAATCAACGAACTAGCTGCGAAAACTAATTCAAAAATTATTCCAGCTGATGCTACTAGTACTGAAGAATTGCAAAAACTTTTTACAGAAGCTCAAGAGATTTTAGGGGGTAAAATTGATTTTGTACTTCATTCAATTGGAATGAGTGTTAATATTCGCAAGAATATCCCATATCAAGATTTGAACTACGATTTTTTCCAAAAAGGAATTGATGTTTCTGCTTTGTCTTTGCATAAAATGCTTTCTGTTGCTAAGAATATGGATGCAATCAATGAGTGGGGAAGTGTAGTTGCTTTGACTTACGCTGCGGCGCAAAGAACGTATCCATTCTATACAGATATGGCTGACATTAAAGCAATGTTAGAATCAATCGCGAGAAGTTTTGGATATCATTATGGATTGGAGAAGAAAGTAAGAATCAATACTGTTTCTCAATCTCCAACTAAAACAACTGCAGGGTCAGGAATTAAAGGATTTGGTGATTTCTATGATTATGCTGATGCAATTGCTCCATTAGGAAACGCAAGTGCAGAAGATTGTGCAAATTATTGTATTTCACTATTCTCTGATTTAACAAGAATGGTTACCATGCAGAATTTGTTCCATGATGGTGGATATTCCACAACTGGAGTAAGTGATGTAATTATGAAAAAATTCGGAATCTAATTCGAAAAATATATTGTAAACCAAGAAGGGGCGTAAAATTTTACGCCCCTTCTTGGTTTTTTATCCACCCCAGTCACAATTTTGTTCTGGATCTGAACAATTGAATTGCAATGCAGGATCTTCCTGATCTTTTTCGATTACCTTTCGAAGTCCAGTTATTTCTATGATTTCTTTTGGCAATAGAATCTTCGATTTGATGATTCGATTGATTTCGGATAAAACGGCTTCTTTTGAAAACATATAAATGCGGTGTTTCATTGTTTCAATAACACTTTCACGAATTGCTAGAATGTCTGTTTTAAAGAGATCACTTTTTTGAAGACTTTTGAAAGATGATTCCATAAAATTAAAAATTGCACTATCTCCAAGCAATGAACCGCCGCCATAATCCCATGTGCGTTCGAAAAAAGTCAACCATTGTGGATCAAGTCTTCCAGATTCTCCTTCAGCCGCAATTTTAAGTTTAATAAACTCGTCATCTGCATTTCCTTTGGTGAATTTCGCCAATTTTTGAAGGTCTAAAAAATGATAGTTCATAACGAATTCAGTGCATTCAGCTTCACAAGAAGATCTGAGAGCAAACGATTTGTCAATGAATTTCATCGCTTCCATGGCATTGTATCCATTATCTGGAAATTTCCGATAAACGTCTTTTTCGATTGCATCAAAGAGTTTTCTTCCAGTGTGATATACGCGTGCAAAATCAAAATCTGTTTGTACTGTTGCAAAGTTATTATTGAATAAAATGATGTCATCTATCGTTTTTTGATTCACTAATTGCTTCAATTTTTGAATTTGAGTAGCACTCAACTCTTTTACCAACGGGTTTCTTTCTAAGGTATCACCAATTGAATCAGTTTTCGGTTTTAGATCCGAGAGTTCTGTTTTATCAGTAATTTTATTTGTTGCTTCTTTTTCATCTGGATTGGAATTCGTACAAGCAGCTACTGGTAAGCCAATTAAAATAGAGAGTAAATACTTCTTCATAAGATTAATCGTTATCTTCATTCTAAAATTACATTAATTTTAATTTCGCATCATAAAAGATTCATTGAATCGTTAGAATAAGAATGAATAGTTCTAAAGCACATTTCAAAATTCTCGTCATAACTTGCTTTTGCATTGCAATTAGTTTTCCATCTTTTGGATCGCCTAAAAAACAAGAGTTTTTTATTCTAGATTCATGGGTAAGCGGATTTATAGCTGGTTTAGCAAAGAATAAGGAAGAGCGATGGAAAAGTGCATTTAAACGAGCTAATTTGAACGCGAAAAACGATTTGAGAATTTGGGGAGGTTTATTTGTCACAGATTCAAATTCAACGAATGGAAAACGATTTTTAGAATTAGGTTCTCGTTTCACATATCAAGGGCCACAAACAGGAATTGGTTTTTTTATGTCTCATTTTTACAATACAGTTTTATGTCGGGTAAATACGGTTAGTCATCCCAATGGAAGTACTTTATTGAATATGAATGTTGCTTGGACGGGGATTTGTTTTGGAAATTATATTTTAGCAAAAAAAGCTAGTGATCCAGATCCGAATAATCGCATTTTTCAGCACGAGTATGGACACTATTTGCAAAGTAAAAGAATGGGAATGGCTTATTTAGTACGTGTTGGATTGCCTGCTATTATGAGTACCGGAATCCACGATGAACATCCTGTTGAAGTAGATTGTAACCGTGAAGCCTTTATCTATTTTAATAGAATTGATCCAAATTTCCAAAATGATTCTGCCTTTTTTGATAAGAAAGGGTGGGATTTTCTATACAATCCATTTCCGGATACGATAGGAGTGAAAGTCGTATCAGGAAAAACATCTTTTCAATATTTGAACTACAAAGATAGTGCTGATTTACAAAAAATAAACTTGTTGAAAGTGAAGGCTAAATGGTTGGATTATGTGGGATGGTTTGCTTTTCCAGCGCCTTTAATTATTGGAGTTTGTAATTCATCTGTTTACAATGAAAATCAAGAAATAGAAGAACTCAAAAGAAAAGCGAGTCATTGAGTTGGTTTTTAACTCAGGATTATATTTTTCCAGTCATATCATAGGCAATATAGCCAATCATTTCTTTCAGTAAACTATGCCAATCGCTCATAGTGCTTACATCTGGAATAATGAGTTCGTCAAATGTGAAAGAGCGATTAGGACCAGTGAACAAATCGGTAGAATAGGTGTCGCACTTCAGTCCCAATTTATTAAAACAAGCTCTAGCTCGCCTCATGTGTCTTCCAGAAGTGACTAATAAAATGGCATTCGAATTCGGAAAAAGACGATTTACAATTTTTTGAGATTCAACGGCATTTTCATACGTGTTTTTTGATTTTGTTTCAGTAATAATCACATGTTCTGGGATTCCCCATTTCACAAGTATTTCTTTTAATTGTGTAGCTTCATGCAATCCTTTATCTATTAGGTATCCGTGATCGCCACTAATTAAAATACGATCAATTTTTCCCGCTTTATACAAGGAAATCGTTTGCCAAATCCGATCAATTCCTCTTCTTGCACTTAGAACTTGTAAATCATTGTTGTATTCTGCCATTCCTGTAAGAACGATCGCAACATCATAGTGTTTTACTTGGGATATTGGGGTTCCAAAAATTTCCCATTGTCTGCAGAATTCTTTATATATGAAAGTGTTGCTGAAAAATAAAGCAATAAAAATAGCAGCATATTTTGCTCTTTTAGCACGAACAGTTTTTTTTGAAAACAAAGCAAAATAGATTGCAATCAATAACCAAGTATAAGGACTCAGTGTAAAAAGCAATATTTTAGAAAGGATAAAAAACATCAAGGAAATTTGAACAAAATTTGATTCTTCAAAAATAAAAAAAAGCGTCTATCAACCGACAGACGCTTTTCAAAAATATGTAGTGCAAATTAACGTACCAAGTGAACAAATGTTTGTCCTTCGTAAATTTTGTCTGCTTTGATATTTGTGATTTTGAAGGTTACAAAGAATACTCCATCATCAGCAAGGGTTGAATTAATCTTCCCATCCCATTTCGGATTCAGTCCAGAACCTTGATAAACTAGATTCCCCCAACGGTTTACAATTGTAAATTCGATATTTGAATAATTAATCGCCTCAATTTCGAAATAATCATTGTTTGAATCTCCATTTGGAGTGAAGATGTTTGGAACATTATAAACTGGTTGAGGGTAATTACACGATCCATCGTTTGCAACGGCTGTTGGATCATAATTTTCTGCTAATGGATCTGTACAACCACATATTTGAACGGAAACACTTATGTAAGTAGTATCTGAACAATTTGTTGCATCATAAGCAACTAACATGATTTGAGCATCCGAAGAATATGTATGTGTCTGAGAACTTAAATCATTCGTTGTAACAGATGTTCCGTCTCCAAAAGTCCACAAGTAATGAGTTGCATTTTGGCTATTATTTTGAAAAACAACATCAAAAGGATCACAACCAGCAAGTGGGTTTGCGCTAATTACAGCCATTGGTGGATTTTTGGGCTCAACTTGAACACTGTCATAATCAGTACAAACATTATCTGTAACTAGAAAATAGTACCATCCTGGAGAGCGATTTGTCCAAACAGTTGAGTTAATGAAACTAGGATTTGTTGCTCCTGGTCCATTCCAATGATAAATAGGTTGAGTTGGGATTGTTGTTTGACCAGATACATAAGCTACAACTGCTCCGTCATTGTTACAAGAACTTGCATTGTAAGGGACTAAAGAATCAATGTTTAGTAGCTTATTGACGATTAAGATAACACTATCTTGTCGATTGAATCCACATCCATCAGCAATTGTTACATGATAAGTGATAGTATCGTGTTCTGCTCCACCAGTAGGCAATGCCTGAGGATTATTGGTACTTGGAATATCTGTCCAGTTTACAGTATATGGAGGAATTGCTCCTGTAATATTTGTTGCTTGTACAGAAGGGTTTGTTGTAGGACAATAAGAATAAGCGTAGTCTTGTAAGTTATAGCTTAAATTATCATCATAAACATGGATCGTAATAGGAGCAGAAGAACATTGGTATACACCATTTGTGTCATAAACAGCAATCGTAAAGGTTGAATCTGATCCAGGCGCTCCTGATATAAGAGTATTAGAATCCCCTGTTAAGCCATTACTCCATACTAAATCAACGTTGTCAGAACAGCTTCCTCCCATAGCATTAATCACAATATTATCTAATCCCCAGTTATCATAACCATTTCCTGATGTGTTTTGCTGAAACCATCTGAATCTTGTATTGGTAGTGTTTGCTGCTGGAGGAATAGGAACTGTATATGACCCCCAACTAGACATTGATGTCGTACCTGAAGCTCCAGGAGTTGTAGCTGTAGGTATACTCGTTAAGACTGTCCCATTCCAAGTATAATAAACAATTGTTGTCCATGTTCCACCATTATTTGTACTGTATTGTAAAGCAACGCCTTCATTCCATTGATCAAGTTGCTCACAAGGTGATGTAAAGGTATTCGCATAAATCATTTCAAATGTAACATATCCACCTGGACAGTGAATATCAAATGAAGCAGTGGTGATAGCTGGAGTAGATGAAGTTGTCGAAGCCCAATAAAAAGCAGTTCCATCAGGTGAAGCAGGAGCGCACGGAGGTGCAAATCCAAGACCTCCGCTAGTTGTCCAACCTGCAGGAATGGAACTCGTATTAAAATTAAATGATTGATTGGAATTCAAAAGAGATGCCATTGCTGTTACAGATACAGGAGAACCTGGACAAACAGTGGTGTCCATTGGAGTTACAGTAATAAAACAGTTTTGGCTAAATAACTGGCTCGAAGTAACGAGAATTGAAATAAATAGTACTAATTTTCTCATGGCAAATTTATTTAATGATCAGGTTTTCTGTGCTAATGAATAGAGGAATATAACTATCCTTCTGATTATGATTAATTAGTAATGTAGCTACAGGTGAAAATCCATCTGCAGTATTTCCTGTAACGGACGAGTTAGAAGGAATTGCTATCTTTTTATTATTCTCGCTAGAATTACAACCTTTACATCCTTCTGCATAATGAACTGCTAGAGAATATGAAACACTAATTTCTTTATTTGTAGTGTTTTCTAATTTAACAAGAGCATAATCCACATTATTAGAACCTCCCTCAGCTTGATGGATATCTTTTTTAATGTAGAATTTAACTCCTTTCACCTCTTGAAAAAGAGTCCATTCTGTAGTAATTTTTTCGACAGGTAGTTTTTCCTGTGAAAATAAGTTACCTGTGATGAGGAAAATTCCCAAGATCGACAGGGTTAGTTTAATTAATATTTGTGACTTCATAAACCTAAAATTTTTATTCGTTAATTCTAAAACGAAACAACTAATTGATTCGTTGCATGAAGATAATATTATTTTTATACTTTATTCATTATCAGTGTTTTTATAGCCGATTATTTGATTTTTTCTGTTATGGGACATTAAATAACGGTAAAAATAAACATTCGTTAATTTACGTTTTTTTTGAAAACAAGATTCAATTGTTTTATCGTTGAATCGAAATCCTTGTTTCACTATGATTTATAGGAAATAGACAGTTTTTTTCAAAATGAGTTTATAGTTTCAGCAGTTAGATTTTTTATATATCACCTAGATTAAAATTGGAAAACAAGTGGATAAATAAGTACTCGAAATAAGATCCAGCTCATACTCAATTTCGAAGACCATTCTTTGAGGCTAATTCGTCGTTTGTGCTCAATAAACATAAAGCAGAAGGTGATTCCGTAGCAACTGATTGCTAAAAAATCTGTTTGAACTCCAATATTAGCAAGCAGTTGGAGTCCTAATCCAAAGAATAAAAGAACCAGAGATCCGAGAAAAGACGTGAATGCAAGATGTCCCAAATAATCATAACTGTTTTCTTGTTTGAATAATAAGAACGCAATCCACTGAAATACAATTTGACCTACAAGCAGAATTAAATCACTTACCGGATTTTGGATTAAATAATTTGAAAAGAAATGATGAAAATAGAATGTGACATTTACGTGGGTAATCCAGCTAATAATAGCGATGAAAGCAATTCTCCAAAAAAATGACTTTGCAGGTTCGCAAGAGCAGTTGAGATCTTTCTTTTTACTTGGTGCAATAATTTTTCGGTTGTAGCTGATAAATAAGTAGAGTAGTTGGAGTAGACCGTGAATTGGTTTGAAGTTTCCGATTAATTTAATAAATCTAAATCGTTGACCTAAAATCAATAACAAACTGTCTATTCCGTATTTCACTTCATGTGTATCTTCATTTATACAAGCTATTTTTGTTTGAGCTAGTTCAGAATCTACGACTTTTGGATGTTCATTCACATAAACGGCATAAGAGATTCTTCCATTTGCAGGAAGCAGATTGTATTTCACAAAGATTTTGGTGTACCAACGGCATAAAGGACAATCTTCATCGTAAAGAAGGGTGAGATCTGCTTTCATAATCTAATTATTATTGTTGTTTTGAAAGTTTCAATAATATTTGAAAATTAAACTCAAAAAAATAGAAATTACTTAAATAAGTTTAATATTTTCCCAAAGAATGCGTGTTCATCTGCTTTCATTAATGTGCCAGATAACGAATCTAATCTGGACACTAAGCGTTCAATGTTTTCAATGGTTGCAACAAATGAAATCGATTCATAGGATTGTTCCACTTTTTTAAGTTCAGCCAAATGTTGTTGAAGCGGTTCCAATTCACGTCTTTTACGCTCCTTTACAATGCGTTTAGCAACTTCCCACATATCTTTCTCTGCTCTGAAATATTCCTTGCGATCGCCTGCAATACTCTCTTTGTAGATTAAATTCCAGTTTGCTAGTTCCCGAATATTCATGTTGGCATTCCCTCTAGAAATAGAGAGTTTACTCATGACATCTTCTGTGCATTGTGGACTATCACTGACAATTAATAGTGCGTGAACTTGAGCCATAGAGCGATTTATTCCCCACTGAGTACCAAAGTTTCCCCAAGTTTGAATAAATTGCTTTTTCGCTTGTTCTAATTCCATGATTTAAATGTAATCAAAACTTTCAATAATTATTGAAAACTGGAAGTTATTTTTTCAAAATCCGTAAAGTGTGTTGTGCATTATCTTGAATAACAACTAGGTTATACATTCCTTGGGCAAAATCACTTAAAGAAATAATCGTAGAATCTGTATGATTACTTGTTTGAATAGGTCTACCATCTTGAGCGTAAATTTTCAGAAGAGCTTCCCCTGAAAGTGTAACCGTTAGTTGATCTGTTGCTGGATTTGGGAATGCTTGAACGTTTAATAATTGGAAATCAGTTATTCCGAGGGTTGCATTGATGATGCCTATTGCTTCCAAATCAAAGCCTCCAGATTCGAATGGAGTAGGGAAGGGATCGTTAATGATTGTACCAAATTGGTCTGTCGTAGTATGATTTCCACTGATAGCTCCAATGGCATCAATTATACGGACATATTTGATGGCAAATTTGTCCAGATTCACATCATCGCTGATTTCGCTTATATTAAAAGGAGTTCCATAGCCTGCTTTGTATTTTCCAGCCAAATTATTCAGCATTCTGCAATCGGAAAAGGAAGCGTTACCTATTTGAGTGTCCAAAGGAACTTCTGTTGTGGAAGGAAAACGAAAAAAGTGAATTCCGTCAGAACTGATTTCTACGTGTGCTATTTCGATGTAATTATCTGTAAATCCATTTTCAAATACCGCGAAATCATATCCTGGACCGTCCATAATAAATTGGTCGAAAGTAAGTGTTGCAACTCCGCTATCACCCAATGAAAGAACATGAGTTGTTGAACCTGTAGCTGGACCTAATGCGTTATTTAAATTTCCAAAACTTGCTTTATTTGAACCGTCAAATTCAACAGTTGTATCTGAAATATTTAAAAAACCACGAATAACAGTTCCTCCAGTTGCCCAGCCAACAAAACAAGAACTATCTTTCTTAATAGCATTTGAATTTGGATCTCCAGGAGCTGGATGAAAGCTTTGAGCATTCAAAAATAAAGGGAAAAGTGCGGTGATGAATAAGAATTTAGTCATAAATTAAAATTTTGCTGGGGTTTAATCCCACATTGTAAGTTGTTTCAAAGATTCCTGAACTGGAGTAGACATGAATTTGACCTGTAACAGTGTAATTCTTAGCATCCATGCAGTATATTTTATGGGTAATGGAGGAATAATGTATTCCATACAAGGTTTGTATTCCTGCAGTGGAAATGTATTGAGGGTTAATCAAGCTTTCAGAATTCGGGTCGAAAAGTGCTATTTCATTTTCGCCAGAAGCAAAGTCGTGATACGAAATTAAAAACTGATTATTGAATGGATAAATTCCACCTGCATCAAAGTTAAAAGATTGAACAAGTGTATTCGTGTTTGGATTTACACGATGCATGCGTGATGGAATTCCAGCGTAATCTCCTCTTGAAATGACGTAAATTTCTCCATTCGCATCTTTTTGAACAGATCCAGGATTTTTTCCGACCGTAATCCGAGTAATCTCCTGGTTGCTTCCTAAGTCAATGACTGAAAGTGTACTATCCACATTGGGGAAGTTTAAACCTCCTGAATTGGCTACGAATAATTTCCCGTTGCTCACAGCGAGCCCTTCCGGATTTGCTCCTACTGGAATGCGTGCAGTGATACTTAGAGAAGTTGTATCTAAAACATCTACAAATCCATCGTAGCAAGTTATGTAGGCCTTTGAGCCTGAAAAAACAATACTTCGAGGTTGCTTGGGAGTTCCGTTGGCAATCATTGAAATTTGATGGATACTATTTCCAGTGTATCTGTCTAAAATTTCAATTGTGCTAGAAACATTTACAATGATGTATATTTTTCCTCCGTAGACATCAAGATCATTTCCAGTATCACCCAAAGAACGATCTGTTTTTTGCTCGAAGAAATTACTGGTATACGAATTGTCTGAAAAATTCAGCCATCCCAAAGTAGAGTTATTCTGTTGGAACAAGCCTTCGTTCAGAACAAGCATTCCGTGTTGTAATGTTTGCGGTACTTCTGGTTCCGGTACTTTTTTCTTTTTACAAGAGATGAAGAGCAGTCCAAGGAATCCTATGAAAATCAATTTATAGCGCATATTGAAGTCTGATATTGAAGTGAGTTCCTGGCATTACAAAGTAATTGATGTAATTGTATTGCTGATTGGTAATATTGTTAACTGTCAAACGAATAGTGAGTTCATTTTGTTTCAATTGTTGGGTATAAGCAACTCCGGCATCAAGTAACAAATAATCATCTAATAAATTCGATGGAATGTTTTGATTGAGTGCATATCGTTCTCCAAGGTAGGAGAGAAGTACAAAGCAGCTAAATTTCTTCCAGGAATAATCCAATTCCAAGCTCCCTGAATGAAGTGGAGAATAACTCAAAATATCGCGATAAGTCGAACTTTTTGAATCACTCAAATCTTGGGTATATTGAAAGGTGTAATTCACACGAGCTCCCAAAGTATGATTCTTGATTTTTTTCTGAATAAATTGCGTGAATTCGATTCCAGCAGCATCTGATTTCCCAATGTTTTGAATGCTCCAGATAAACAGATTTTTGGTCGGAATTGCTAAAATTTTGTCGTTGATATACGAGTAAAAGGGTTGAATCATCGTTTGTGAAACACCTTTTTTGAATGGAAGTACTAATTCATACCGAATAGAAGCAATGTGGGCTTTTTCGGTTCTTAATTTCGTATTTCCAATTTGTTGGTAATAAAGTTCACTAAAAGTTGGCTGTCTACAGGTGTATCGATAAACCAAACTGAGTTTGTTTTTTTTTCCTAAATCAAAACTCCATGAAACAGCTGGAAGTAGATTCCATTGGGTTTTTAGAATAGAATCTCGTTTTTCAAAAATTCCTTGTGCGCCAACTTGAGCAAGTATTCGACCAACAGCTTTCCATTCAAATCCAATAATGCTTTCTGAACTATTTCTAAAAGGATTTCCATTCAGTGATTTTCCATCCAAAGATTCTGAAATGAATGAGCTTCCAAGAAGGATATCTATTTTTTTTGTAATGGAATAAGCGACTTGTGATTGAAAATCAAGTTGCGTGGCATAAAAACGTTGATCCAAGTAACCCAAAGAATTGAGGTAGGTTGAATCTAAGTATTGAAGGTTGTTTTTTTGGTAATTAACGGAAGAAAAGACACTCCAATTATTTTTTTTAAAGCGATGATTTAAAGAGCCGTTTAAACCGTAGCCATTTAAATATTGCGCTGCATTGCTGTTGTAAAAGATGACTGCTCCAGCTAATTCTTTTTTATAGTCGTTTCCAGAGATACGAAGTTGAAATTGGTGGTTTTGATTGGGTGAAAAATGAATGGACCCTGTTCCGAAATATTCCAATAAGCTATTGTTCTGCCTATGCTCTCTAGTGGTGGTATTTCCGTTTAAGTAAGTGTATGGATAAGAACCTCCATAAGATCTAATTTTTCCACTAAGAGTTCCTGCCCATTTTTTGAATCGCTTCTGAAGCATTAAATAACCTTCATATTGATCGAAAGAACCTGCTTGGGCTCCAACAATAATCTTTTTCTGATTCATTCCAGAATAGGAGTGAACTGATTCTACATTGACAACAGCACCCGCTAGTTTTGCGTGAATAGGAATATCTGTTCGGGTAGGTGAAAGCGTAATTAATTCTATTTTCTCCACGAAATCTGCAGGAATATTACTTAAATCTGCTTGCCCGCTTTGAGTGGTTGAAAGGGAAGTGAAATCTTGGACTAAAGCAGTATGTCCAGCTCCTAGACTTCGAAAACTGACTGTTTTTAATCCGCCAACATCTCCGTAGTTTTTCACTTGTAATCCAGGAAAAAGAGTTAGCAGTTGTCCAAGGTCGTTGGCCAATTTATTTTGAATTTTATCTGCAGATAATTCAATTACAATACTGTTTTCCTTTTCGTTTCGAGGTGTAATAATGACCTCTTCAATTGGTTTAACCTCTTGCCCAAAAACAGGACAAGAGGTTATTATTAAAAGGGTTGGTATGGTAATTTTTAGAATCAATTAGATTTTACTAATACGAGTTCTTGCAATACCATTAGACGAACTTGTTTCAACAAAATAGATTCCTGATTTCATGTTGTTCAAATCAATTTCTTGGATTCCGTTTGTTGTTTTCTCTAGTACTAATTCACCGGAAGAAGCAAAAACTTTAATTGTTCCAGTTGCAGATTTAACAGTCAATTTACCAGTTGTTGGATTTGGATACACTTCTTGGTTCAACAAACTCAATTCTTTCACAGAAGCAGTTCCGTAAACCAAGTTGTCAAGTGCAAAATAAGCTGGAGTATTGATTCCAAAACCGCCTTCATCTGAAGATTGTAATTCAAATTCTAAGAATTGAACCTCGCCAAGTGGTGTTAAATCAACAGTTTCCCATGTGTTTACAATGTAATCTTGGGTGTTGTTTGCAAAACGGTAATCAGCTAAGTAGAAAATAACAGTATCTGTTACAGCACTTTGAGCATCTTTTCCAATGATCAATAAGCGGAACCAATCTTCTCCGTTTGTACCGTCAGGATTTCCATCTGGACCGTTAATAGAACCAAAAACTTTCGAAAACTGATTACCATTTAACATTACAAGGCCAGCGAAAGTTGTATTTGTTAATTGAATACTCGTTAATACTTTTTCTGTTCCAAAATCGAGATTTCCACCATAATTCACCGCGTAATTAGAGCTTCCGTTAGCTCCAGTACCTGCGTAGGCCGAAAAATCATTTAGGTAAGTACCTGTAGTTACATCTGTTGTGTTAGAGTAAATAAATCCACCAGCCCAATAGCCAGAATAGGTGTTTTCGAAATGGACACCTCCAGATGTAAATCCACCTGATTGATCAGAACCATTCCAGTGTGTGTTTGTAGCTAACGTTAAATCGTCAAAAGTAACTACGGTTTGAGCTTGTGTGTATTGGATGCAGAATACACTAACTGCTAGTAACATTTTTTTCATTGCTTAAAGCATTTAGAAATTAATAATAGAAAGCGCAACTTTTTTAAGTGAACACTTCCGAAGCTTAGCAAATGAAAAAATCAGAGAATAAGAACAAACTGAGAGAAAGACTCCCATTTCGAACTCGACTTTAATCTGAAGTCTTCATTCATTCTTGTTCAAGGCAGGTATTCTGACTTCTCTCCGGTTACTTCTCCTTCCCACCCCGCACATGCAGGACAGTGGATTTGTTGAAGACCGTTTTAATTAAGAGTTACAGCTGCAGATACAGTCTCGGATTTACACCGAATTCCCTTTTGTCTTTTGTAAAACTACAATCGAACCTAAAACTGACGCAAAGGTACTGATTTATTTTTAGTAGGAATATAATGTTCAAATGTTCAAATGTTCAAATGTTCAAATGTTCAAATGACTTTTCTTAAGCAATTATAATTAAAGCTAATTGGGTAAATGAACTTTTCAATTTACCATTCTCAATTTTTTGAACCCTTTTTGAACTAATTGAACCTTCTCCACAACAACCTTTTAATAAGTTTCAATTCCTAATTCGAAAAAAAGATTATTTTTGCAACGCTTAAATAAATATACAAATGGCAGGAACTACCAGTTTTAATGATATTAAACGTCAATTCAAAGAGAATAAGAGACTTCGCTTAATCACAGCAGTAGTGATTGGACTAATAGTAGGTATTCTTGGATATATCCTTTACAAACAATTCATTTATGCTCCAAAGAACTTGAAAGCGAATGAAGGTTACTACAAAGGGTTAAACTTGGCTGCGAAAGATTCAGTAGATGCTGCAATCACAGAATTAGAGCCTTTTGTAAAGAAAAATAGTGGCTACCAAGGTGGCGAAGTTGCTAAGTTTACATTGGCTCGTCAATATATGGCGAAAGGTGATTTCAAAAAAGCATTGAAATTGTTGGAAGATGTTTCTTTAGAAGATACTTACGGACCGTCTTTGGTTTTGGGTCTTCAAGGAGACTGTAACAGTGAAATGGGTAAATACAAAGAAGCGTTGGATTTATATGTAGATGCTGCTGATTCCGATGAAAATGATTGGACAACACCAACTTATTTATTCAAAGCTGGACAAGTGGCTGAAGAAATCAAGGATTTTGCGAAAGCAAAAGAATTGTATGAGCGCATCAATAAGGATTATTATCAATTTGGTTCTCAAAAATCAATTGACAAATATATTGCTAGAGTATCTAACAAATAAAAAATTAACGTGGCTACAAGTTTAAAAAACTTATCAGCGTTCGATAAAGATTCAATTCCAAATGGTGCCGATTTTTCAATCGGCATTGTTGTTTCTGAATGGAACGATCACATCACTTCTAAATTACTAGAAGGATCCGTTGAAACATTGTTAAGCGCAGGTGTGAAAGAATCGAATATTCAGATTCATCAAGTGCCAGGGGCTTTTGAATTGCCTTTGGGAGCTCAATGGTTTGCCCAAAATGACAAAATTGATGGGATTATCGCCATTGGAGTTGTTATTCAAGGTGAAACAAGGCATTTTGATTTCGTGTGTTCAGGAGCAACTCAAGGAATTGTAGATGTTACCTTAAAATACAACAAACCAGTTGGATTCTGTTTATTGACAGATAATACGGAGCAACAATCAATCGATAGAGCAGGAGGAAAGCATGGAAATAAAGGTGTAGAAGCTGCCGTGACTGTTTTGAAGATGATTGAATTAAAAAAGACACTAGACTAAAGACGAAAGGACCGAAGACTAGAATCTGTCTTTTGTTTTTTCTCTTTCGTCTTTAATCGAATAAAGATGACATTAATCAAATCAATTTCAGGAATCAGAGGGACAATTGGTGGCTCACCTGGAGATAATTTAACGCCCATTGATGCGGTTCAATTTGCTGCAGCTTATGGAACTTGGTTGAAATCAGTTTCAAATACAGATAAATTAAAAGTAATCGTTGGTAGAGATGCCCGACTTTCGGGAGAAATGATTTCCACATTGGTTATTCAAACCTTGGTTGGATTAGGAATCGAGGTCGTTGATTTGGGATTATCCACCACACCAACGGTTGAAATGGCGGTTCCTTATCACCATGCGAATGGAGGAATTATTCTTACGGCTTCCCACAATCCGAAACAATGGAATGCATTGAAATTGCTAAATAGCAAAGGGGAGTTTATTTCTGGTGCGGAAGGAGAATTGTTATTAAAAATAGCAATAGAGGGAAGTTTTGTTTTCGCTGAAGTAGACGATTTGGGGAAAGTAACTCAAGATACGGAAGCAATTGAAAGACATATCGAAGCAATTTGTAAGCTTTCAGATGTAGATATTCCTGCAATCAAAAATGCCAATTTCAAAGTGGTAGTGGATGCGGTGAATTCTACAGGGGGGATTTCTGTTCCACAATTACTTCGTAAGCTTGGAGTAAATGATATTATTGAAATGTATTGTGATCCAACGGGTCATTTCCCACATAATCCAGAGCCTTTAAAAGAACATTTGGTAGAATTATCAGATCGCGTTGTTTCCGAAAAAGCGCATGTCGGAATTACAGTTGATCCTGATGTAGATCGTTTGGCTTTGGTGAATGAAGACGGATTCATGTTTGGTGAAGAATATACCTTGGTTGCTGTTTCTGAATACATTCTTTCGAAGAGAAAAGGAGCTACCGTTTCCAATTTGAGTTCTACAAGAGCGCTGAGAGATATTACAGAAGAAGTTGGATGTACGTATCACGCTTCGGCTGTTGGTGAAGTAAATGTGGTGGTAAAAATGAAAGAAACCAATGCCGTTATCGGTGGAGAAGGAAATGGTGGAATCATCTATCCAGAATTACACTACGGAAGAGATTCTTTGGTTGGAATTGCGTTGTTTTTATCTCATTTAGCACATAAAAACATGAGTATGACGGCACTAAGAGCTTCCTACCCAAATTATGAAATGGCTAAGAAGAAAATCGACTTGACTCCTGGAATTGATGTGGATGCAATTTTGGAGAAAATGGCGAAACGCTACGAAAATGAAGAAGTGGATACTGTTGATGGAGTGAAAATTTATATCGGTAAAGAATGGGTTCATCTTCGAAAAAGCAATACAGAACCAATTATCCGTGTGTATACCGAAAGTAAAGATGCGCAGGCTGCTTCGGATCTGGCCGATCGTATCATTACTGAAATTAAAGAATTAATCTGATATAATTTACCGCAAAGAAACGGAGGTCGCAAAGTTATATTAACAACTCTTTGCGCTCTTTCACTCTTAGCGTTTAAATAAGTTTACGATTTGATAATCATAAAGGTACGTTCATTTTGAATGTGCCTTTTTTCTTTTTGTTAAAATCCAGTTGAACGAAAATAGAGTTGAGAAGTACTGCAAGGAAATTGATTCCTATGAAAAAAGTAGTTATTCTCCTATTGGCGATTCTCCCAAGTTTTCTTTCACTTGCTGCCAATGACAAAGAGATTATTAAATCTTCCATCAGCGAAGTAACCGTTTATACAAATGGCGCACAAGTTTACCGAAAAGCAAATTTCAATGTAAAACCCGGAATTACGGAATTAATCATTGAAGGAGTTAGTCCAAATATCGACCCGAAAAGTTTACAAGTAAAAGCATTTGGAAATGTGGTTCTAATCGACTCGAAATACCAAGTTTATTATCCAGAACCCGAAAAACCCAAATTGGAAGGACTTCCTTTAAAAATCAGAAAGGATATCAATGTATTACAAGATTCCATCAATAATGTGTTATTTGATCTCAAAGAAATTCAAGATGAAATTGATGTCTTGAATACTTCTAAAACTATTTTGTCCAATAACGGAGCTATTCGCGGACAAGGAAAAGTGAATGATTCGATTCAATTGTTGAAACAGGCAATGGAGTATTATCAATTGAAAATGAATGAGATAAATAAGAAATTACAGGTTCTAAACAAGCGATTGAAAGCGAAGAACAGCACGGTACAAGAAATGAATACCCGCATGAGTGATTTACAGAATTATCAGTCTTCAAACACTCCAAAGATTCCTACAGGTCCTATTCATCGAATCATTGTGACACTTCAATCAAAAGAAGTCGTAGCAGGAAAATTGAATATTTCTTATTTGGCTTCAGGAGCTTCTTGGATTCCATCTTATGATATTCGCAGTGAAATTACTTCTGGAAAGGTAAATTTAGCTTACAAAGCAAGTATTCAGCAAAATACAGGTGAACTTTGGGATGATGTGCAATTGACTTTGTCTACTAACGATCCTTACCAAAACAAAATCAAACCAGATTTGCATCCTTGGTACGTTGATTACTACAATTTCGGAGCGATTAATGGAAGAATGAATAGTTATAGTATTAGTCCATCACCTTCTGTTGCGTATGAAAAGAAAATGACTGCAGATTCAGGAATAGTTCTAGAAGAATCAGAAACTGCAGCAAATTTCACGACGGTTATCAACCGCGTTTTGTCTGCAGAATACAAGATTGATTTGCCTTATTCGATTGAAAGTGATGGAGAAAGTCATTTGGTTTTAGTTCGAAATTTAGATTTGACGGCAAATTACCGTTATTATACCGTTCCGAAGATAGATCCAGGAGTTTTCTTAGTAGCAGAAGTGCTCAAATTGGAAGATTTGCAACTCGTTCCTGCTACTGCAAATATTTTCTTTGATGGAACATATATTGGAGAAACATATATTGATCCAACAGCAATGAATGATACGTTGAAATTGAGTTTAGGTAAAGATCCAAATATCATTGCGAAACGAATTCTGTTGAAAAAAGAGTACAAAGAGAAAGTGATTGGAAACGATATTGAGCGCACGTATGCGTATGAAATTTCAGTTAAAAACTTGAAAGCGAATACAATTGAATTAGTTATTGAAGATCAAATTCCTGTAACCAGTAATGGAGAAATCGTTATAGAAGCGATCAACACGGATAAAGCGAATTATGATAAAACGACAGGGAAATTAGTCTGGACGCTCAATTTGAAAACCAAAGCAGCCGATAAAATGACCTACTCGTTTAAGATTAAATATCCGAAAGATCGAAATGTCATCCTTCAATAATTGTTTTGTAGTTTGAATGTGATCCCTCAGTTTGCCGGCTGGGGGATTTTTTTTTCAAAAGTTCAAAAGTTCAAAAGTTCAAAAGTTCAAAATGAACCCATTAAACCGTTTGATCCCTTTTGAACTTGTCTATAGCTTCCGGATCATAAGAAAAGAAAAGGTTTGCCCAAATAATCTTCGACAGCGCGTACAAATAGGGGCTCAATAAAATGGAAAGCCCAGAAATAACAGCAATTTGAGTGAAAACATTTGCGTTTGGAAAAAATAAATTGATACTTACCCAGCATGCAACAAATAAGGCTACTCCTAGGGCATAGGAGACATACATTGCCCCCATGTAAAAACCAATTTCTTTCTCGTATTTCAATCCGCATGAAGGACAGTTTTTATGCGTTTTACCAATTTTTTTCATCGAATAAGGATGTGAAATAAAAAAATCACCTTCTTGACATCTAGGACATTTCATCCTGAAAACACTATTCAACCTTGATCCTTTACCGATTAACATCGTTTACTTATTTTATAGATGTGTAAAGTTAGATACACCAATTGGAAGAAAAGTTGACTTGGATCAGTTTTTATTTTATTCCTGATTTTTTTTGAAACCTTTTAGTACTTCTAGCGTTAAAGAAATCAACGGATCAATTATTAACATCTACAGGTTAATGGTGGAGAGGCTATCAGTCAGTTGACTGATGGCCTTTTTCTTTTGTTAAATAGTTCGGTTTATCCAAATTGAATTTCTAAATTGTGAGAGCTAAAATGATGTAAATGAAAAAAACTCTCCTTTTTTGTTCCATTTTGGCAGGATCTTTTGTTGCTTATGGTCAAAATTTCTTGCTAGAATCCTCCAATTCTAAAACGATTGAGTTCACTCATCGATTAGATATAAAACCCTTTGAATTCATTCAAATTGACGGGAAATCGATGATTGATTTCTCAAAAACATACAAGATTCTTTCGAAAGAAAAAGGTTCTCCAGAATTACCCTTATTTCACGAAACGCTTCAGCTTCCAGCTCATGGAAATCCGCAAGTTGATGTGACTTTTGAAGAGGTCGTTATTTTTGAGGATGTGTTAGTTGCTCCTTCAAAAGGTGTTTTAAAAAGAAACGTTTCTCCGAATTCAACTGCATATTCTTTTGGTGAAACATACAACATGAATTCACTTTATCCAGCTACTATTGCGAATATAAAAACGCCCTTTATTTGGCGATCTATGCGTGGAGTAGTTGTTGAGGTTTCGCCTTATCAATATAATCCTGTCACAAAACAATTGTTTTTTTACAAAGGAATTCACATTTCTTTAAAAACGAATACTCAGTTGCAAGGAGTAAATGAATTAAGTGGGCAAATGGATCCAGTTATGAAGTCTATGCAACAGAAAATAGTCTTAAATCCAACAATCGAAAAATACACTCCAATGGAGGAAAGTGGAAGTATGTTGGTTATTTCTGCGCCTAATTTGATAGAAGAAATCACACCACTGGTTCATTGGAAAAACCAAAAAGGAATTCGTACGGAGTTGGTTTCTACAACAACTGCTGGAACTTCGGATGCTGACATCCATACGTTTATTCAGAATTATTATTCCACACATCCGGAATTAATTTATGTTCTTCTTGTTGGAGATGATGCCGATATTCCCGCTCATACTTACGGTTTGTCTGGAGGAGAACAATTGTATTCAGACTCTTATTACGGTCAATTATCAGGATCAGATTACTATCCCGAAGTTTTTGTAGGTCGTTTTTCTGGATCAGAAGCCAATATTACGACAATGGTAAATAGAACCCTTGAGTACGAGAAAAATCCACTAGCTGGTGATTGGATGGAAAAAGCAATTGGTTTGGGATCGGATGAAGGAAGTGGAATAGGAAATGATGATGAGCCAGATTGGCAACATTTAAGAAATATCCGTTCGGTATTAATGAGTTCTGGTTATTCCGAAGTTTCTGAATTTTACGATGGCTCTCATGGTGGTTCTGATGTATCAGGTAGTCCAAACCCAGGGATTATTTTGCCAGTTGTAAATAATGGAGTGGGTTTGTTTAATTATACGGGACATGGTGATGTGAATTTATGTGTAACGGGGAATTTTCAAAGTTCAAATATCAATCAAGCTACCAATAATGGAAAATACCCTTTTGTGATTTCGGTAGCTTGTAACAATGGAACATTTACTTCAGGAACCTGTATTTCTGAAGCTTGGACCAGAGCAGTTAAAAATGGAACTCCTTCAGGAGCTATTGCAGCTGCGGGTTCATCTATTTTGATGGCTTGGGCAGAACCCATGCAAACACAAGACGAAATGGCTGAAATTATAGCTGAAACAAATCCTGTGAATCAAAAAACTACTTTGGGAGGACTTTTCTATAACTCTCAGTTATCCATGTTGGAAGAATACCCTTCTGGAAGTGGAGAGGAAGTGATGCAAACATGGATTTTATTCGGAGATCCTTCTGCTCAGTTTCGAAACAAACAAACATTGCCATTATCAGTTGTTCATCCGGGAAATGTCCCATTGAATACAACATCTGTAACTGTATCTTGCACGGTTGATGGTTCTTTGG
The DNA here is from genome assembly GCF_000194605.1 of Fluviicola taffensis DSM 16823. Lineage (NCBI taxonomy): Bacteria > Pseudomonadati > Bacteroidota > Flavobacteriia > Flavobacteriales > Crocinitomicaceae > Fluviicola > Fluviicola taffensis. The sequence continues at coordinate 8,055 of NC_015321.1, read as the reverse complement.
TTGCAATTTCGCAAGACAATATATTACTAGGATCTGCTATTTCTACAGGAGGTCAGGCTGTGATTTCAATCCCTGTACTTGCATCAAATGATTATTTGTTGGTGACAGGAACAAAGCAAAATTATGCAACATACCAGAATTCAATTCAAGTCGCTGATGGACCTTTAGGTTTGACAGAAATAGGATTGGAATTCGCGATTTATCCAAATCCAGCTTCCGATTTATTGGTGTTGGATATTACTAATGGAAATGCTCAAACTATTCGAATCATTAGTTTAGATGGTAAAGTTGTTTTAGAACAAGAAGTTAGCGGTAATCAAACGACATTAAATACAGCAAGTCTTCGTTCTGGATCATATATTCTTGAAATCAATTCGAATACTCAGAATGTACGTAAAAATATTCAAATATTGCACTAATAAAACGCGCTGAAAGCTAGTATTCAAGAGGGCTGTTCGCAATATCGCGAATTCGGTAACCAAATCTAAAAAGACCTTTCTATTCGGAAGGTCTTTTTTTGTCATTACTTTTGATTTATGAAAGAATTCGACGTGTTGGTAATTGGAGCAGGAGCAGCAGGGTGTTTTTCAGCGATTAAAGCATCTGAAAATTTCAAACACGCAAAAATTGCAATCTTAGAAAGAAATGCAAAGTCTTTAGCGAAAGTCAAAATTTCTGGCGGAGGAAGATGCAATGTAACCAATGTTATTTCTGAACCCGAAGAATTATCCAAGCATTATCCAAGAGGTGAGCGCTTTCTAAAAAAAGCATTTTATCAGTTTTCCAGCTCAGATATGAAAGCTTGGTTAGAAAGCCGAAATGTTCCCTTGAAATTATATCCGGATGGATGTTATTTCCCCCAGAGCAACGATTCACAAACCATTATTGATTGCTTTCTAGATGAATTAAAGAAAAATCGTGTCGAGTTATTACTAAATCACCGAGTTGAATCTATGAAGAAACTAGATTCTGGTTTATTTGAGATTCAAACTCCTGAAGAAACGTTTCATTCCAAAGCAGTAATTGTTACTACAGGTGGACAACCGAAAATATCAGGCTTCGAATTCTTGAAAGATTTTGATTTGAAAATGGTTTCGCCAGTTCCTTCGCTTTTCACATTCAACATGCCCAACGAATCAATCAAAGAATTGATGGGAATTGTTCAGGAAAATGCATTGGTGAAGATAATCGGTGAAAAATGGACGTCCAATGGACCTTTGTTGATCACGCATTGGGGAATGAGTGGTCCTGCAGTTTTGAAATCCTCTGCTTTTGGTGCGCGAATTTTAGAAGGGAAAGGATATAATTCACAAATTTCGGTCAATTGGACTGGAGAAGAGAATCAGGAAGTTGTTAGAGAACTAATCAAGGAATTTGTCAAATCCAATAAATTAGTAGTAAATACTCCAGTTTACAGTATTAAATCGCGCTTATGGAATTATTTAGTTGAAAAAGCAGGAATTCCCAATCAGTTTAAATGCTCTGAATTAACAGCCAAGCATCAGAATAAATTACTGGAAGTGTTGGTGAATGATTTGTATGTGATGGAAGGAAAAACTACCTTTAAAGAAGAGTTTGTGACAGCTGGCGGAGTGGATTTGAATGAAATTAATGTACAAACAATGGAATCCAAAAAGTATTCTGGACTCTTTTTTGCTGGAGAAACTTTGGATATTGACGGAGTAACAGGTGGTTTTAATTTTCAAGCGGCTTGGACAACGGCAGCAATTGCTGGAAAAAATGCATTAAAAAACAAATAGAAAATGATGAGAATTATTTTATTTCTAGTACTTGGATTGCTTTTTTCATGTAAATCTCCTAAGAATACGGTTGCAGAAACGACTAGTAAGGAGAAAACGCCCAAGTCAGTAGTGAAAGTACCAGAACCTGAAATGCCTTCAACTGATGAAGAAGCACCTGTAGATTCTTATTCTTTGGCAGAGGTGAAAATATGGAATTGTGGACCAGTAATTGAAATTTATGGCAGAAATGGGATGCAAATTACCTGTAGTCCGAAGAATCTTGAATCGAGATTTCAAATAGATGGATTACGCTTGAAGTTGAAATACAAGGAAATTGAAAGATTAGATACTGGATGTCTCAGGACTGCAATTGAAATAATTGAAGCTTTTGCTGTCCGTTAATTATAATTTATCCATCAATACTTTGTACAAATCAATCATTGACTCAATGTCTTTTTTGTAAACCTTCTCTTGCGGAGTATGCACATTGTCTTCTGGAGCTCCAATAAAGCACCAATCAATCGGTAAATCTGATTTTTGAAGTACAGAACCATCGCTTCCACCAGCAGATTCTACTTCTAATTGATATTTAACTCCTGATTCTCGAGCAATAGAAAGAATTTTGTTCAGGTATTTTCGACGTGGCAGCATACTGTCTCGCATAGAAACAGCAACTCCTCCTTTGTGTACAACACCGTGTGTAACCCAAGTAATATCACAGATTAGTGCTTGAAAGACATCGTAATTATTTAGCAAGTATTTAGCGCAAGCTCCAACGGAATTTCCGCCATGTTCTTCATACGTTGAAAATACAATCGCCCCGTTTTCCATCGTTTCTGCCAATTGAAGAGCGACAAAAACTCCCAATCGATTATCCATGTAAGGCGATTGAATATATTCTTTCGTTTCTTTGAAATTCGGTTTGAATGACAGTAATGTACCACGATCAATCACTCGGTCGCTCATTAATTGAATGCGTTGTTGGTTGTATTCGTCTTCAAAAATCATCAATTCGCCTTCTACTTCACCATTAGAGTCTGATCCGACGAGTATTGTTCCATCTATATTTTTTGGTCCACCAACACGAATCAACTCATTTTCATAGCCAACAGAATAACCAATGGTATCCATGTGTGCATAAACAGCCGTTCGAGGATTTCCAAAGACCAAAATTAATGCGTCTTGAAATCCTAATCCATCAATAATGTGTGGTTTCGTTTTCCAAGCAGAGGAATTTTTTAAAACGTATTCTTTTACAAAAGATTTGATGCGCGATTCGTCGCTTGCTAATCCTTGGATACTGATGAGTTCTTGAAGTAATTGGCTATTGGATAATTCCATGATTTTCTATTGTAATGTGATTTTCTTCGGGAAGAAGAAGGTTTAATTCTGCAATTTGCTCCATGATTTTTAATTCTGAAACAGGAACATGGATGCTTAATTTGCAAGATAATTGAAAATCTTGTTCAATTATCTTTGCTGTACTATTTTTCAAAACGCTCATTACTTGAGGCATTTCGTTGTATTTGTAAAGAAGTGTAATAAGAGCTTCGTCTTCTTGATCGATGATTGTTGCATTCTCTAGAGCTTCTTTGGAAGCAGTTCTGTAAGCGTTTATCAATCCACCAACGCCCAAATTCACTCCACCATAATAACGCACAACTGCAATCAAGATGTTTGTTAAGTCAAAAGATTGTATTTGACCAAGAATAGGTGCTCCAGCAGAATTGGAGGGCTCTCCGTCATCACTTGCGCGGTATCTTTTTTTATCGCTTCCTAAACGAAATGCTGAACAAACATGAACTGCTTGGTAATGTTCTTTCCGTAATCGCTGAATGTGTTCTTTGATTTCTTCTTCTGTTTTACACGGAAATGCAAAAGCCAAGAATTTAGACCCCTTTTCTTTGTAGAATCCTTCGCTTAGTTCTGAAATAGTTTTGAATTTACTGCCTTGCATGAGTGATTGCAAAGATAAGAAGAATGAAGACAGTTTTAAATCAATATTGATTTTATCAAATCAGAGAGATTAATTACCATCGATTAAAATTAGTATTATATTGCATTCTCTAAATCTAAATCAAGTTGCAACAAGTTTAGTAGAAGGTTTATTTGGTTGTTACCATAAGAAACAGCTTTTAATATTTAAAAAACTAATAAAATGAAGTTATAATTAAAGAAATCAACCATTTAGAAACTTAGCGGAGACCAAATGAGTAATATCTTTGGAGGTATGGAAGAAGATGGTTGCCGAAAAAAGAATTCAGATCCATTCAGATCAAAATCATGTGTGTCTAAAGACGAAACAAACGTTGAAGTTACAACTGTTATTAAGTGTACTAAAGCATCTTACGATTTAGATATCGATTAAAAATGAACAAAAGGCTCATTATATTATAGTAATGACCCTTTATATTGTTTAGTGATTCTTTATACTATACGAATGTGTTAAAAACAATATTTTACTTTCTGTTTTCATGTTGGCTATTGATGAATGTTAATAGTCAATTATTTGCTCAAACATTGAGTAAAAATGAAAAACTTGCAACTCTTTGTAAGGCTTGGGGGGTGTTAAAATACCAACATCCACTCGTTGTAAAAGGTCATTTTGATTGGGATAAAGTACTTATTGAAAAGATAGGTGAAGTCGAAAAAGTAAAAGATCTTCCTGAGTTAAGACAATTTTATTCCAAGTGGATCGACGAATTGAAAAACTACAAACCCCAAAAGAAAAACAACGTCCTTTTACCTGAGCAAAAAGTAATGTTTTCAAAGTGGGAAGCAGATTCAATAATTTATGGAACAAATTTCATCAATGAGGTTCACGAAATGATGTTGATGAAACGAAATCCTGAAAAAATGTTTTATGTTACTCAAGCCCCAGCTGGTCAATATTTACCTAAAAATGAAAACACTTATTCAGAAATGACTTATCCCAATGAGTCATTTCGTTTGTTGGGATTATTTAGGTATTGGAATGTTATCGAATATTTTTATCCGATTAAAGAGGATTTGAATTGGGATGCTAGCTTAATCAAATATATTCCGCTTTTAATCCATTCAAAAAGTCAAATTGAATATTATTTAGTCCTAAATCAATTAATTGTTGAAATTCAGGACGGACATGCATATTTACATACTCCATTCCCAAAAATGGTTTCAGATCACTTGTATAAGTATCAAATACCATATGTTACTAAACGATTTGAAGATTTCGCTATAGTTACCCGCTTGCATAAAGGTAATTTTGACTATAAACTCGCTGTTGGAGATAAAATAATTGCTGTTGATGGTATAAAAATCAATGATGTTCTAAACAAGATAAAGGTATTGATACCTGTTAGTAATGAAGATGTTTTGTTAGAATCGGCTCACCCACTTACATTTAGTGGAAACACTGACAACTTTCAAGTGACAATAATTAGAGATAATGATACACTTGATGTTGTCGTAAAACGATATTTAATTGAAGAATTTCATTTCGATGACCCTGTAAAAAATGAAGTTGTTAAAATAATCAATGACAGTGTTGTTTATGTTGACCCGAGAGAAATTGGAGCAAAAGAATTTGTAAAGGTTTTGAAAGATGTAAAACAGTTTAAATCCCTCATTATCGATATGAGAGGATATCCCTTAATAAGACATCATAATTTCACAAACTTCATTTCACCAAATGCCAGAAAATTTTTGTCATTACGAGCTCCAAAAATTGATAAACCAGGAACCTTTTTTGAATTTGACGACTTTACAGGAAAAAAGAACAAAAACTATTACAAAGGAAACATATTTGTATTAGTCAATAGATATACAAAAAGCGCATCAGAGCACACTTGTATGGCAATGCAGGCATATGATAATGTCAAAATAGTTGGAACAACAACATCTGGTTCTGATGGTAATGTAGCTGACATAATCTTTCCAGGGAATGTTGAAACTATCTTTTCAGGTTTGAATGTAATTTATCCCAATGGAATTAGTGCGCAACATGCAGGAGTGAAAATTGATTACAAAGTTGATATCACACCTGAAGATGAAATAACAGAGACTGACAAAATTCTCAAAGAAGCTATAAGGATTGCAAATGGAAGATTATGAAGAATCAATTGAAAAAATAAGAACATTTATAATTCAAAATGAAGGAAATTATTCTGGATTATTTTATGGAATAGCGGGACAGCTTTTATTTTTTAATGAAATTTACAGAGCAAAAAAATAAGCGCATATTATCAAGATATATACAAGCGCGAAATTGAAAGATATGGAGAGGAAACCATTGAATTTTGTGAAAAATGGTTTGAATATGATAGTATTTGCACCATCAAGGCATTATCAAGAAAACAATTTAAAGATAGGTGGGAATTTGCTATTCTTTCAATAGATCGGCTATTAACAGATTTTCAATTATCGGATGAGAATAAAGTTGAATTTTTATATGACTTGTCAAATAGATTTAATGCTGAATTTAAAGTTGATACTCCATTAAATCAAGGGTTAAATGTAAAGTACAGAAATTATAGTGCTAGAATATCTGAGTTACTTAGTGAGGGTGAAATAATTTGGGATAAAGAACTAAATATACGAAGCCCTCAATCCGTGAATTTGATTCGTGATATTTTAAAAGTAGATCAAAATCCTACCACTAGGATATTACCATCTTTAGTTCACGTGCTTATGAACCGTGTGTTTTTAATGAATCAAAGAAGGTATGAGATGATTGTATACCATTTTTTGCATAAATATTACAAATCAAGTTTAGCTCGAAAAATTAAAAATGGAGATTTTGGGAGGTAAATTCAACTCTTTGACTGAAACAAAAATGGCTGCCTTTTCAGACAGCCATTCGATATTATTGAATAGTCAATTTCTTTTCAAGGTCTTCCAAGTAAACTCGGAATTGTTTGTCTGTCTCTGAAAGATTCAAAACCGTTCTACAAGCATGAAGAACTGTTGCATGATCTTTTCCTCCACAATGTGCTCCAATACTAGCCAATGATGATTTAGTCATTTTCTTAGAGAAGTACATGGAAATTTGACGAGCTTGAACAACCTCACGCTTACGTGTTTTTGATTTCAACATCTCAATTGGCAAGTCGAAATAATCACATACCACTTTTTGGATGTAATCAATAGAAACTTCACGAGCTGTGTTTTTCACGAACTTATCAATCATTTGCTTCGCCAAATCAAGCGTAATTGCTTTTTTATTTAAAGAAGCTTGAGCAAGTAGGGAAGTCATAGCGCCTTCCATTTCACGAATGTTTGTATTGATACTGTATGCCAAGTATTCAACAACCTCTCGAGGAAGTTCAATACCACTACCATACATTTTCTTTTCCATGATAGCAATTCGCGTTTCTAAATCAGGAGTTGAAAGGTCAGCAGACAATCCCCATTTGAAACGAGACAACAAACGTTGCTCCATTCCTTGCATTTCAACTGGCGGTTTGTCCGAAGTTAAAATAATTTGTTTTCCATTTTGGTGTAAATGGTTGAAAATATGGAAGAATACGTCTTGTGTTTTTTCTTTTCCAGAGAAGAACTGCACATCATCAATGATTAAAACATCAATCATTTGATAAAAATGAATGAAATCATTCGTAGTTTGATTACGAACTGCATCTATAAATTGGTGCGCAAATTTCTCTGAACTAACGTAAAGTACCGTTTTGTTTGGAAATTGATTTTTCACACCAATACCGATTGAATGTGCCAAATGCGTTTTTCCTAACCCAACTCCGCCGTAGATTAACAACGGGTTAAAAGCTGTTCCTCCAGGTTTATTTGCTACCGCATATCCAGCAGAACGAGCCAAACGGTTGCAATCACCCTCTACGAAATTTTCAAAAGAATATGCAGGATTCAAGTTTGAATCAACATTTACTTTCTTTAGTCCAGGAATGATAAACGGATTCTTAATTGGATTGTCACTGATGTTCAAAGGCATATTCATAGGTGCATTCTTAACCGCTTTCTTGTTGGAAGCTGGAAGTTTCACCGTGTAAGGATTTGAATTACTAGCAGAATTTTCCATCACAATGCTATATTCTAAATGTCCCTCTTGCCCGAGTTCTTTTTTAATTACTTTTTTCAATAAAGTAATGTAATGCTCTTCCAACCATTCGTAAAAAAAGTGAGATGGAACTTGTATTGTCAGAACGTTGTTTTCTAGTTTAACTGGTACAATTGGCTCGAACCAAGTTTTGTAAGCTTGAATCGGCAAATTGTCTTTGATAACTTTCAGACAGGAATTCCAAATAGCGTCATGGTTGGCACTCATTTGCAGGGTATTTTAAAGTTTGTAAATAATATGTTAATA